>JAFWMN010000014.1 GCA_017513865.1 Bacilli bacterium
AAGTGTGATAGAATCAGAGTGGGTCATGTAATCTCCTAAATGTGTGGTGTGGTAACTTCATTTTAGTCGATTTCATGACTTTTTTGTTGCAAAAAAAACGATGAAGGAATTATTCCCTCCACCGTAGATTATACAGAACCGTTAATGATTGCATTTGCAATATTAGTGTTAAAGCTCAATGATAAGAACAACAAAAAATAACTGTCCCACTTTACCCGAGTAATGACAGTTATTAACTAGAATTATTTGGTTACCGTTCTTAATACGGCTACAGAGAGCTTGTTGATGCAAGCTCTTTTTTATATACACATAGCGCCCATTGGGTTATATTTATATTGTACTACAATTTTTTTAAAAAATACATAGTATTAATACTATGTATTTTGGTAGCTAACTATAAAGAATATCATCTTATCTCTAAAATTTCGTTATTTAAACCCTATCAAATCTATACAACTCTCGTTTTAAAATTTAAGGTAATAACCTGACCATAAAAATTTTTTTATTAGTAAAAATTTTTTTATTAGTAAAAATTTTATCAGTAGAAATATCATCATTAAATTTTTTAACATCTACAAACTCAAATTTACTACCTTTTTGTAATAATATTTCTCTTTCTATGCGCCATCTATTTTTTCCAAAATCTAAATACACTGCTTTAGAATTTTTAGGCACTAATATTACTAAATATCCTAATTTTTTTTTCGGCGGTACTATACTGAAATTAGGATTACTATAAGTACTACAGAAATCATCTTTTGAAAAAGTATTTTTACTATTATCTTTTTCAAATTCTTCAAAGCAAGATTTTATCCACTTAAATTCTTTACCTTTAATTGTTCTATTCACAATAATGTTATCATATAACTTAGCTTTACTAAAAATAGAGTCTAAAATAACTATTTTTTTACTAATATCAAATAACTTATCTTTTATAACGAAAAAAATATCTTTCCAAGCCAAGATTTTTTTCTCTTTACTATTGTTTATCCTTATTTTTTTATTAATATTCCAAGAATACTTTTTATACTCAATAATTATTTCTTCAGTTTCTTTAGAATTCAAAATTTTCTTAGAATCTTCTATTAAATTTTCTCGGACTGGGATATTATAAGTTGTACCATCATAAGTGTAACTCCCATAAATTCTATTTTTTAAAAAAAACATTTCCTAAGTATCACTTTCTAATTATTATGTACTCCTATTTTCATGCAAAACATAAATCTAAATTAAATTATAGCATAAATTTTGGTAGCTGTTTTGGTAGCTAGACATAAAAAACATCATTTTTTCTCTAAAATTTCAATATCTAAACCCTATCAAATCAATAACTATCGTTCAAATTTATGCCTTCCTCTTCTTACAATTCGGGGTGTAAGCTGTTTTGCCTATGCCCTTGCGGGCATAGGCAAAGGTCTTGTAACTGCGTAACAAGACCGTAAAAACCGCACTCAATACGCTTCCGCCTTACGGCTCCGCTTTTCGCCACGTCTTTTACGGT
>JAFWMN010000001.1 GCA_017513865.1 Bacilli bacterium
ATTACTACTTGGCGTTGTTATTATATTATCTAATTTGGCATCGAATGTTCCTCTATTTGATATCGTTACATCGTAATCCATCGCTGATCCTTTATCATATAGATTCGCTTCCATATAGGCAGTTAAGTCTGTCCATGTTGGGGTACTTACGTTTTCAGCATCTCCGGTTGCAACTCCGGTTGTTACATTTGTTATTCTTACATCCCAATTACTTGTTATTCTACTTGTCCCTCTTATTGTTAGGCTTGTTTGGAATGCTGCATATCCTACTGAAATCATAAGTAATAATATGAGCAAACTACCTATTATTATTTTTCTATTTCTTCTGGCTCTATACATATTATCACCTTTGTTATTCTTATCTATTATTACTATTTTAATTGTATCAAAAAAAGATATGAAAAACAACTTTTTTAATTAAGTAATTTTTCTTTGTCTTTACTTAAGAACGAAAATTGTTGAATGAAAAAAACGAGTTTTTTACTCGTCTTTTTTTGGTTTGTCTGCTTTTTTCTTTTCAGGAGCAATAGCTTGCTTTCTTGAAAGATTTAATCTTCCTCTATTATCATAGCCTAGCGATTTAACAATAATTTCGTCGCCTACTTTAACCATATCGCTTGGTTTTTCTACTCTTTTGGCATCTAATTGTGATACGTGAACTAAGCCTTCGCAACCTGGCCATAGTTCAACAAAACATCCAAAATCTTCTACTTTAGTTACTGTGCCATTATATATTTTATTTGTTTCAACTTCTCTAGTAATATTTTTAATTCTTTCAGCTGTTGCCTCTATTACTTCTTTATCAGTGTGGTAAATAATTACTCTTCCATCATCTTCAAGATCTACTTTAACCGCATTAACATCATTAACACTATTTACGTTACTGCATTCTAAGATAATTTTAGTAATCATTTCGCCACCTTTACCAATAACATCTCTAATTTTTTCTGGATCAATATTAAATGTATATACTTTTGGTGCATATTTACTTACTTCTTTTCTTGGTTCCTTAATTGTATCTGTTATTACATCTAATATTTGAAGTCTAGCTTTTTTAGCTTGTTCTAAAGCTTCTTTTAGTATTTCTTTAGTTATACCTTTTATTTTGATGTCCATTTGTAAGGCGCATATTCCTTCTTTGGTTCCAGCTACTTTAAAGTCCATATCCCCTAAGTGATCTTCCATACCTTGAATATCAGTTAAGATTATATAATCTTTATCGTTTGAAATTAAACCCATAGCAATTCCAGCTACTGGAGCTTTTATAGGTACGCCGGCAGCCATTAAGCTCATGCATCCAGCACAAATACTTGCTTGTGAAGATGATCCATTACTTTCTAATATTTCTGATACTACTCTAATTGTATAAGGAAATTCTTCTTCGTTTGGAATTACTTGAAGTAAGGCCTTTTCTCCTAAAGCTCCATGGCCAATTTCTCTTCTACCGGGAGCACCATATCTTCCAGTTTCGCCTACTGAAAATTGTGGGAAATTATAGTGAAGCATAAATCTTTTAGAGTCTTCTAAACCGAGACCGTCTAAAATTTGGTGTTCACCTAAAGCGCCTAGTGTTGTTACTGATAAGCTTTGAGTTTGCCCTCTTGTAAATAAGGCTGATCCGTGCGTTCTTGGTAAAAAGTCAATTGATGCGGAAAGTGGTCTTATTTCATCCATCTTTCTACCATCTGGTCTTATTTTTTCATTAGTTATGATGTGTCTAAATAATGAATATTCTACTTCGCCATAAATTAGTGATATTTTGGTTAATAATTCAGCTAGGTCTTCTGGTTTTAAATCTTCATTTTCTTCTTTATATTTTTCAAGTAGGTTTTCTTTTATTTCATCTAGTTTAGCATATTTTTCTAATTTATCTTTTATTCTTAAGGCACTATCAACATCTTTTTCAATTAAATTAGTTACTTCTTTCTTAAGTTCCTCGGTGATTTCTAGTTTTTCATATTCCATTTTTTCTTCACCGATTTCACTTATTATTTTGTTTTCAAATTCAATTAGTTCTTTAATAGCTTCATGACCAAACATTAATGCTTCTAGCATGTCTTCTTCTGAAGCTTCTTTTGCTGATGATTCAACCATATTAATAGCATCCATAGTTCCAGCGACAGTTAAATCAATATCTGATTTTTCAGCTTCTATAGTAGTTGGGTTAATTATAAATTTACCATCTACTTTTCCTACTTTAACGCCAGCTACTGGACCATTAAACGGGATTTTACTTATCATAGTGGCTAGCGATGAAGCAAATAAAGCTGTAATTTCTGGTGAAATATCAGGTTCTACTGATAATACTGTATTTACTATTTGAACTTCATTTTTAAAGTCTTCTGGGAAAAGTGGTCTCATTGGGCGATCAATCATTCTAGCGGCTAGTGTAGCAGCTTCACTTGGTCTACCTTCTCTTTTAATAAATCCACCAGGAATTTTCCCTACAGAATATAATTTTTCTTGATATAAAACCATTAATGGGAAAAAGTCTGACAGTAGATTGGCTTTTTTAGATGCAACTACGGTTGACAAAACAACGGTGTCGCCATATCTTACTAGTACTGCGCCATCAGCTTGTTTAGCAACTTCACCAACTTCTACTACTAATTTTCTTCCTCTAAATTCTGTTTCAAATGTTTTTTTCATATATATACCTCCAAAAAAAAGACACTGTAAAAAAAGTGTCTACTATTTTCTTAGTCCTAATGACTTAACGATTTCACGATATCTAGTAACATCTTTTTTCATAAGATAGTTAAGTAAACTTCTTCTGTGTCCTACTTTTTTAAGTAGTCCTCTTCTTGAGTGGAAATCGTGTTTGTGTTCTTTTAAATGTTCAGTAAGATCATTTATTTCTTTAGTTAAAATTGCGATTTGCACTTCAGCTGAACCAGTATCTCCAGCTTTTTTAGCATATTTTTTAACTATTTTTGCTTTTTCATCTTTTGATAAAGCCATTTTAAATTCCTCCTTTTTTAATGAATTCGCTTAAATCCTAGAATAGAAGATGGAGTTCTTTTAATCCAAGAAATAAGTACATTAATAATATACACTAGTTTAGAGAAAAATGCAAGAAAAAATATAAAAAATAAAAGGCTATTTTAAATAGCCTAATATTTAATTATTTTTAGCTGTTATTACAGCAGCACCTAACATATTTACAATCATTATAACTGTGAATAATGGATGAGTAGTACTTGTTTTACCACCTGTTTTTGGAGGGAATACTTCAATAACAACTTCATGAGTATTAGTTAAATTGTATCCATCAATAACGGTAGTATATCCTTCTACTGGTTCTTCTTCAATAGTGTATTTTATTTCTTCACCATTTTGATATTTTAATAATCCATATAGGATATATTTCCATCCACTTTCTTTTGAAATTACAAATGATCTTTGATAAATGCCGTTAGCAAATAATTTAACATTTATAAATTCTGGTCTTATTCTATCATAGTCATCTTGGTCATTCCAAATTTTTTCACCTTGTATTGTAATATATTCTATATCACGGTGGTTAGTTATATCATATGTATTGTTGGTGTTTGTCTGAGGTGCGGTTACATTATCATTTATGGCTACGTCTATTACTTCAGGATCTCCTTCAGTGAGCTCGCTTGTCATATTATAATAATTATTTTTCTCTTCTTCAATAGTATAATCAATAGCTACTTTTTCATTACCAACGCGTTTATATTTCTTGTAACCATTTCCATCATTATCGAAGACATAAGTCCATTCGTTTCCTTCATTTAACTCTGCAGTTTTAATAACTGCTCCATCAGCTAATAATTTAACTGTGATTGATCTTGGTCTTAAACCTTCAAAGTTTTCTTCATCATCCCAGTGTTTAATAACTGTGAATGTTACTGTTTCAGATAAGTGATAGTTAGTTATATCAAAGTTTTCTTCACTTAGTTCTTTAGTATATACTTTACCATCTATAACTTCATCAACATAATAATTGATTTTGTTACCATTATTATCTGTTTCTGGTAATTTTGTAAATTCATATTTCCAGTCGTTATCAGCAGTTACTTCTTTTGTTTGTATAGCCTCTTCATTAATACCATCATATAAATTTACAGTTATTGAGCTTGGTCTAACAACATCGTTATCGTCATCATCTTCCCAATGTTTTTGACCAGAAATTGATATAGGATTTGGTTTATAAGTGTTTGTAATTTTTACTTCAAAAGTATTTTCACTATCTAAATCAGAAATAGTTTCAATCTCTGTTTTAGAAGATTCATAGTTATTTACGGTTGTTTCTTCAGTAACATCGTATGTTAGTAACTCACCATCTCTATATTTTGGTAAGCCGTCTTCTGTTACTGTCCAGTCATTACCTTCATTTAAAGTGTACTTTTTATTTGTACAGTAGTCAGCTTTACTTGATTTACAGCTTAATTGAACTTTAATTTCATCATTATGTCCGTAGATATTTGTTATGCCATCTGCACTTACATCTTTCCATTCTTTAGTTATTTTGATGTTAGTTGAGCCTGGTTCATAAGAGTTTTTAATAGTAAAGCCTGTTTCTTTATTACCAGTTACTTCTGGAGTTTTATAACCAGCTAATATTGTTTCTTCTTTAACTGTGTAGTTGATTTCTGAACCACCTTCACATTTATCTAGTCCAGTCCATGTTACTGTTAAAGCATCTCCTGTAGCATCAGCTGCGATAGTTTTTTCTTCAGCGCCTTCTATAGCTACATCCTGTCCATTTACTTTCTTATATAGTTTAAATGTTACAGCTTTACGCTTACCATCGATGTTATTTGCATCATCCCACTCTTTAGTTGCCTTTATTTCTGTTTTTTCAGGTGTATGAGAGTTTTTAATAGTAAAGCCGTCGGTCATGTTTCCAGTTATAACTGGAGTGTCATAACCTTCTAGGACTGTTTCTTCTTTAACTGTATAGTTAATAGCTGATCCATTTTCGTTTTTATCTAGTCCTGTCCAAGTTACAGTTAAAGCATCTCCTGTAGCATCAGCAGCGATAGTTTTTTCTTCAGCGCCTTCTACAGCAACGTCCTCGCCATTAACTTTCTTATATAGTTTAAAGGTTACAGCTTTACGCTTACCATCTTGGTTACCAGCATCGTCCCACTCTTTGGTTGCCTTTACTTTAGTTTCTTCTGGTTTGTGTGAGTTTTTGATAGTAAAGCCATCGGTCATGTTTCCAGTTACTTCTGGAGTGTCATAACCTTCTAATACTGTTTCTTCTTTAACTGTGTAGTTAATTGCTGAACCGCCTTCATATTTATCTAATTCAGTCCATGTTACAGTTAAAGCATCTCCCGTAGCATCTGCAGCGATAGTTTTTTCTTCAGCGCCTTCTACAGCTACATCCTGTCCATTTACTTTCTTATATAGTTTAAATGTTACAGCTTTACGCATGCCATCTTGGTTACCAGCATCGTCCCACTCTTTGGTTGCTTTTATTTCAGTATCTTCTGGGGTGTGTGAGTTTTTAATATTAAATTCGTTTTTAGCTGTTTCAGTTACAACTGGTTCATCATAACCTTCTAATACTGTTTCTTCTTTAACTGTGTACATAATTGCTGAACCGTTTTCGTTTTTAGCAAGTCCAGTCCATGTTACAGTTAATGCATCTCCTGTAGCATCGGCAGCGATTGTTTTTTCTTCAGCACCTTCTACAGCAACGTCCTCGCCATTAACTTTCTTATATAGTTTAAAGGTTACTGCTTTACGCATGCCGTCTTGGTTACCAGCATCATCCCACTCTTTAGTTGCAGTTACTTTAGTTTCCTCAGGTTTATGAGAGTTTTTAATAGTATAGCCATCGGTCATATTTCCAGTTACTTCTGGAGTTTCATAACCTTCTAGGGCTGTCTCTTCTTTAACAGTATAATTAATCTCTGAATTATCTGTATCAAATACATCTAAATCTTCCCAAGTTACAGTTAAAGCATCTCCTGTAGCATCGGCAGCGATTGTTTTTTCTTCAGCGCCTTCTACAGCAACATCAGAACCGTTAACTTTCTTATATAGTTTAAAGGTTACAGCTTTACGCTTACCATCTTGGTTACCAGCATCATCCCACTCTTTGGTTGCTTTTATTTCTGTTTTAGGTATGTGCGTATTTATAAATGTATAAGTTACTTTACCTTTACCTACTACTGGTTCTTCTTCAGAAGTAGTATAGCCATCAATATCAGCTTCAGTTACTGAGTAAGTGTATTCAGAACCATCAGCTTTGAATCTTGGAAGGTTTGTTTCTTCTCCATTAATAGTTACTTTAGAAATTGTGTAATCCCATTCATTTGAATCTTCACTATTTACACTATCTTCAGTGATAGTTACAGGATCACCATAATTATTTCCATCTTGTTTAACTTGAATTTCTATATCATCTCTTAAGCCATCATAATCGTCATGGTCATCCCATTTTTTAACGATATCTACGCTATAAGATTCATATGTGTTTTCAACTTCAACAGTATATGTTGAGTTAGTTAAAGTAATATCACCGGTTACTTTAGTTACTTTTTTGCCTGTTTTTTCAACTTTATAATCGGTTCCTTTAACATAATCTAAAGTTTCTTCATTTTCTCCCGCTCCATAAACTGCACTACCATTTGCATCAGTAAAGATAAATCCATCTTTATCTGATTCAGTTATTTCATAAGTTGCTTTAGTAGTTAAGTTTGTGAAACGTAAATTTTGTCCCACTTTTAATTTTATAGTTAAGGTTGTACCACTAGCTCCATAGTAGAATCCTGATCCATTTTCTTCAGGAGTCCATCCACTAGAGGTTATCATACTACTTAAATCTTTAATTATTTCACCATTTTCTTGCACTGAGAACCATAGACTTTCTCCTGTACTTAATCCTGGATCTGTTACAGTAATATTTAGTTCAAATTCTTCAGAAGCATCAGCAGCACCATTAACATCTTTAGCAATATTTAAGTTACTTCTACGGTAGTTATATGCTTCAATTGTTGGGCTTGTTGTTTTTGCTACTAAATAAACTTTACCATCTAATTTAATGTATTTATTTGTACCATCATTGTAGTAATCATTTGTATTCATTTCATCTGGAGCAATATATTTAGGATCAATTTCATCGCCTATTTTATGAATTTCAGTAACAGCGTCATCTAATAAAATTAGTTCTTTTAATTCACCATTAATAAGCATTGGATGAACTGTTTCAGCAAATAATTCCCATTTATAATAATCTGGGTTTAATTCAGCAAATGTATAATCATGTCCAGATTCAAGAACTTCAATTGTTCCAGTTCCGTCTTCTTTTTCATCAAGACGCATAAGTCCGGTAGCAATTTTAATACCATCAACTTTATACTGATTATTAAAATCTAATTGAGCATCATAGAATTCTTCTTTTTCATCTCCATTATCTCTATTTACGATAATTTTGATGGCTCTTCCTTGTTCTACATCAAGATCATTTTCCCATTTTTTGTTAATACCAATTTCATCAACATTAGTTTTAACAGGATCTGGGTTTTCATATCCTTTAGTTTTAGGACTTGGATTTTCTTCTCTTGTGTCAGTATATGTTAATTCAGCTTCAGTATTTGTTCTTAAAAAGTATTTTCCTTCTAAATCTTTAGATATGTATTGATCAAGTCCAGCGTATTCTGAAGTGTTACTTGGAGAACTTGATAAATCACTATACTGAACTGTTCCATTTTCTAAGTCAGCAATTAAATCATAAGTATATTGTGTTGGCCATGCATCAAAGGTAACTGTGTATGTAACACCATTTAATAAAACTCCTAAACTAGATATATCCCAGTCTACTGATTGACTTCCATCTTCATCAGTTACTAAAGATGCTTCTGGAGCAGCTTTATCATAAAATGCATTAGGTCCATCCCACTCCATTTTGAATACTTTTTTACGGTTTTCTTCTGGAAGTGTTTTATCATTTGGATCTGTTTCAATTACTCCATCAATTGTGTGAGTTCCTTTATCATCAGTCCATGAACCAGTATATGTTTCATCACTATTTTTATTGAAAGTGATTTTATATCCTAAATCATTGTTTACATATTTTCCATTTTCTAAATTAACTTCCATTGAGAGCCAATATTGGTATGATGACTCATCAACTCTAAGTAAATTAACTGTTTTTGTTTTAGCTTTTACAGCAGAAGTTGTTCCATCACTAATTTTAACATTAGTAATTCCCATTGCTTGAACAACTTGATGGAAGATATCATCTATAGCTGCCTCTAAAGCGGCTGTATTTCCTGCATTATAATAGTTTGAATTTGGTTCTACACTAGTTCCACTACCAATTGCTCTTTCCTCACCATCTGCTCTAAATGAATTGCACATTAAATCGTCAAGAAGATCTGGTTCATTACTATTGGCATAAATATATAAACCATATAGTGTAGTATTTTCCCTTCCTTGAATAGCTTTAGCATAAGGTAATGCTGCAGCATAATACTGTCTTAAGCTTTCTGCTGTCTGATTTGTTGGACTAGTAGATGGATTACCATCTGTGTTACGAGCTGTAGGAGCCCCGTCTGTAACAAATATTACAAATGTTGGGTCGTCATCACCACTATTTACGAGAGATGTTACAAGATTGTTTGCTCTAAATAATCCTTGTTCCCAGTTGGTTCCATAACCATTATAAGCAAAATTTGTTGTACCATCTTTACCATTGTCATCAAATTTTCTAATGATGTCATCTAATTCTGTTGTCCAGTTTTCTTCAGTAGATGCTGTTTTAGAAAATGTTACAAGTGCCATTTGGATGTTTTCTGGACGATTAGAATCTTGATATCCTGCTAAATTAGATACAAAATCATGTACTACATCCTCGGCTAAGTCACCACGGGTGTATCCATCAGTACCTGTAGCTGTGTGGCTCATACTTTCTGATAAGTCATAAACGATAACAACATTAACATCTGAAGCTACTTCATGTTCTGGATCTGAAGCACCTGTGACGTCAAGCGCTAGTTTATACGTTCCATCGTCATTTGATGTTAGTCTTTTGAAGTGTTTTGGTGTATTATCATCATCAGCGTTAACTAAATTAGTAATGCCAAAAATACTTAGCACTGTAAGTATAACTGCAAAAAGTGATAATAATACTCTTCCTTTCTTTTTTGAATTTTTCATTTCAAACCTCCCTGTTCTTTTATTAAACCAATTAAACAATTTCTTTTTGTAGTAAAATCACTAAAACCCATAAAATAGTTTACCTGATTTAACGAAATTGGCTTTTATTATATAGATTTTTTGATTTTTGTCAATATTTTTAAAGTAATTTTGGTATTTTTTTTATTATCATTTGTATTATGATAGGTAATAGTAAAAAATATTCTATTTTAATAGTTCTAGTTTTGTCGATTTTGGTTTTTTTATATTATATGTTTATATTAAAAAAAAGCCTTTTTAGGCTTCTATTTTTTTGGCAATTATTAATAAAAATTTGTTTTTAAACTTTTTATATTTTGGATTATTACTACATGTTTGCAGTATCAATATCTCATCATCATTAGATATACTTACACCTGTTTCGTAAAATGACTTACTTTTATATTTTATTAGGTCTTCATTGTATTTGTTTTCATCTATTTTTAAATTCATATAGGTGAAGTCTTTAGTTTCAATATAAACGGAAAATATTTGATATTTTCTTTTTTCATTTTCTAAGATTATATTTATATATGGATTTTTATCATAAAATGATTTTTCATAATAATTTTCTAGTTTACTAAATGGGGTATCTGAATTATAGTAGTTATGACCAAATATTAATAATTTTTTACTATCTTTATTACATCTAAAATCCATGTAGACGCTTCCATATTTGTCATAATTTCCGTAGTTATCGTGAGTTAAATAATAGTCATTATCACTATAGTGTAATATAGCTTCATTTATGTTTAATCCGTCTAAGGAAATGGAACCTACAATATCATTATTATTAAATTTTTTTCTTAAAACTTCGGTACTATTTTCTTTTTCTTGGGTAATTTCTTTTATTTCTTTATTTTCTTTGTTTATTTTATTTGTATTATTAAAATTTACAAGTAATAGTGTTATAGGGATAATTAATAATACTAATAAATATTTTAAATATTTTTTCATAGTTTTTCGCTTCCTTTTTATTTCGAGTATAAGTCTATCATATTTTTTATTTTATTTCAAATTAAAACCACCATTGGTGGTTTATACTAGCATAACATCTACTTTCATTTCATCTTTTTCTTTTTTGTAAATTGCAAGTTCATTTCCATCTTTATCTATAAAAAGAACTTTATCCGGATAGTTTTCTTTTAGTTTTACGCCATTTATTATTCTTGTTTTTAAGGTATCATCAACTATAATAATGGGAATATCTAAAACATCTTTTATTTTTAAAAGTTTATAATTACCTTTTTTAATGTCTTCTATAGTGAAAGCGTCTTCAATATTAAAATTTCCTTGTTTAGTTCTTTTTAGGTTACTCATTGTTCCAATAATATGCATTTCATCTAATATATCTTTAATTAAACTTCTGATATAAGTTCCTTTACTGACTAATGCTTTTATTTTAAATTTATTTTTATCATGGTCTAAAAGCTCTATAGATTTAATGGTTACCTCTTTTTTTGGAAGTTCTACTTTCTTTCCTTCTCTAGCATACTCATATAATTTTTTACCATCTACTTTAACAGCTGAATATATAGGAACTATTTGCATATAAGTTTTTTGAAAATTAGTAATAGTATCTTTTAATTTTTCTATATCTAATATTTCTTCTTTTTTTTCTAACACTTTACCTTCTATATCTAAAGTGTCTGTTTTTACACCTAAAGTTATTTCAGCAATATATTCTTTTTCTTTACTGGATAGTAATTCATTTAATTTAGTATATTTACCTATGCATATAATAAGAACCCCTGTTGCTAGTGGATCTAATGTGCCGTTGTGGCCTATTTTTTTAGTATTTAATATTTTACTTATTTTATTAACGACATCTCTACTAGTTATTCCTTTTGGTTTATTTATAACTATTATTCCATTCATTTTACTTCGTATTTAGTTCCTTCTCTAGTATCTTTAATGATGATGTTTTTTTCTAAAAGTTCTTCTCTTATTTTATCAGCAAGTTCGTAATTTTTTTCTTTTTTAGCCTTGTTTCTTTCTTCTATTTTTTCTTCGATATATTTTTTTAATTCTTCAGTTATACTACTTTCTTTTAATAAATCTAAACTTAATACTTTATCAAAGTCTTCTATTAAATATAGTTTTTCATTATTATTTAGATTACTTTTTAAAACATCATATAAAGTAGTTATGGCAAGTGAAGTATTTAAATCATTTTCTAATGCTTCTTTAAACTTGTTTTTAAATGGTTTAATATTTTCTTCGTTTACTATTCCTTTTTTATTTTCCTTTATGTTTTTAATTTTGTTTAAAAGTTTTTCATACGAAAGTGAGGCATTATCTAATGATTCATAATTGAAAACTAGTTGTTTTCTATAATGACTAGATAAACACATATATCTAAAACTTAATGGATTATATCCTTTTTCTTTTAATAGGCTTACCGTTAAAATAGCGCCTTTACTTTTACTCATTTTACCTGATTCATCCATTAAATGTTCATTATGGAACCAGTAATTACACCATTTATGACCTAAGTATGCTTCACTTTGAGCAATTTCGTTGGTATGATGTGGGAATATATTATCTACTCCGCCACCATGGATATCTAAATATTCTCCGCAGTAGTGGATATTTATTCCAGTACATTCAATGTGCCATCCAGGATATCCATAGCCCCAAGGGCTTTCCCATTTTAATTCTTGATCTTCAAATTTTGATTTAGTAAACCATAAAACAAAGTCCGCTTGATTATGCTTATTTTTATCATATTCAACGCCTTCTCTAATACCAACAACCATTTCATCTTCTTTATGGTTTGTAAGTTTATAATAATCATCTAATTTTGAAGTATCAAAATAAACATTTCCACCTTCAATATAAGCATAACCATTATCTAATATTTTTTGGATTATTTTTATATAATCATCTATATAATCAGTGGCTGGAGCAACTACTTCTGGAACTTTATTATTTAGAAGTTTAAAATCATTCATAAACTGATCAGTATAAAATTTAGCAATGTCCATAACTGTTTTATTTTGAGCTTTAGCGCTTTTGACCATTTTATCGTCACCAGAATCAGAGTCACTAGTTAAATGTCCAACGTCTGTTATATTCATAACTCTATATACGTCATAGCCTAAATATCTTAAAGTTTTATCTAAAATATCATGTCCTATGTAATTTCTCATGTTGCCTATGTGCTGATAATGATATACAGTAGGTCCACATGTATAAAATTTTACTTTTCCTTCCTCATTTGGAATAAACTCTTCTATTTTTCTAGTTAAAGTATTATATATTTTCATTTCGATCACCTAATTAATTATATCATATTATATTATATTTTGATATTATAATAAGGTGTTTTTAACACCTTATTTCTTTTTTCCCATTACTGATTTAACAATGGCATTAGCTATTCTTCTTATGAATCCTGATGTAGTATTTTGAATAACTCTTTTTCCCATTTTTTTAGCTTGACCCATAGGACTATTTTCTTCTTCTTTTTGTTTTTGTCTAGCGAGTCTAGCTGCTTCTTTTTCTTCTTCTCTTTTCTTTTTAGCTAATTCTTTTTCTTCTTTTTCTTTTACTTTTCTTTCTTCTTCCGCTTTCTTAGCTGCTTCTCTTTCATCTATTTTAGTTTTTAATATTTCATAGGCTGATTCACTTTCTTCTCTTTCATCATATTTGCCAGCTAGTTCGCTATTATTGATTATTTTGTTTTTTGTTAAATTATCAATAGTTCCCATATCGCTTTGTGGTGGTAGAATAGTTACTTTTTCAACTACTTCTGGCTCACCTTTTTCATTTTGGAAAGAAACTAAAGCTTCACCGGTTCCAAGTTCTAGTATAGCTTTTTCTGTATCAAATTTTTCATTTACTCTAAATGCTTGGGCGGCTGCTTTAACTACTTTTTGTTCAGCAGGTGTATATGCACGAAGGTTGTGCTGGACTCTATTACCTAACTGTGAAAGGATATTATCAGGAACATCTGTAGGATTATGAGTAACAAAGTATAAACCAATTCCCCTTGATCTAATTAATCTAACTACTTGATTTATTTTCTTTAAACGATATTCTGGCATGTTTTCGAATAATAAGTGGGCTTCGTCAAAGAAGAAAACAATTTTTGGTTTATCTAAGTCTCCTACTTCTTCCATGTTTTGGAATAGTTCTACTAGAAGCCATAGTAAAAATGCGGCATATAAATCAGGATTTTGGAATAATTTGGTAGCATCTAAGATATTAATATATCCTTTGCCACTTTCTGTTTTCATAAAATCATTAATATCTAAATCTGGTTTGCCAAAGAAGTAATCAGCACCTTCTTTTTCTAACGCAAGTAAACTTCTTTGAATAACTCCGATACTTTGTGGGGTGATGTTTCCATATTTAGTTGTATAATCACTTCTATTATCACCAACGTGTTTTAAAATCATTCTTAAATCTTTTAAATCATCAATTTGAAGTTCCTCGTCTTCAGCAATTTTAAATACGATATCTAAAACACCTTCTTGAACTTCTGAAAGGCCTAACATAATTGAAAGAACGTCTGGTCCTACTCTTGATATGGTAGTTCTTATTGGGTGACCACCTTCACCATATATATCCCAGAATCTAACAGGGAAACTTTTAAACTCAAAATCTTTAAGTTTAAGTTCTTTAATTCTTTCTTCTATTTTTTCACTAGTTTTTCCTTCAAGGCAGGTACCACTTAAATCCCCTTTAACATCGGCCATAAAAACAGGTATTCCAGCATCCGAAAAGCTTTCGGCCATTACTTTTGAGGTAACTGTTTTACCAGTACCACTAGCCCCGGTTATAATTCCATGTCTATTGGCCATATTTGGCAAGATGCTTAATTCTTTATCTTTGCTCTTTCCAATTAATATTTTTTCATTTAAATACATACTATTCCTCCTACCTAAAGTATATCATATTTATTTTATTTTTAAAATATAAAATAGCCAAAGATAAACCCACATATTGCACCTATTATATGGCTATCGTGTGATACATTATCTTTTTTGTTTTTTAATAGTTTTATAATTTCATCAGCTACGTAAAATAAGAATATTAAAATTAGTGTTATCGGAATTTTGCCTTCGGTTATATTTACTATAGAACATAGAACAACTAACATATAAACGTTGTCGCTAGCACCTATTGCACTATTTTCATATATAAATAGATGCAGTAAACTACTAATAGCGGTTGTTATTAAAAGCATTTCAAGTAAAGGTATGCTGCCATACTTTTCTTCTAGGAGTGGTCCAACTAATAAAATCATAATAAAATTATTTCTAAAGTGGGTCCAATTACTATGGCATAAACCTGATGTGATTAATCTAATATATGTCATTGGGTTAAGTAAACTTCCTTTTCTAATGCTTAAAAATTTGTTTACTTTTCCATTTAAAATAGTGTTTAATATTAACACTATTAAACATATCATAAAGTATGATATTATTACTACTGAATTATAAGAAAAATTATTTATGAAGTTTGTCATTTCTTCTAGCTTCATATATTTCCTTTATAATAGCTCCGATAATTAACCCTGTGGCCGAAGTGATAAAATACCATTCAGCATATATTAGAACTGTTTCATTAAAATACATAAGAACACTTGGGATAAAGAGGATAGCAACTAAAATAGGATAGAAAACGCCTATTTTCTTTTTTATAACCAACCCTACTATTACCGATAAAATAAAAGTTATTGAAATTGTTAATACTCTTAAACCAATAATTGGGTATTCTTTTGGATAAAGTGGTAATACATAAAATGCGATTATTTGTACAAAAACTATTATTATTTCTTTTAAATATTTTTTCATTTTAATTCCTCCTATTCAATATATCCAGCCGTTGGCAGGTTGTACATATCATCGGTTATTTTTTTATATTTGGTGCCGTCATAGTTATCCATAAAACCATTTTGAGCTTTATATATTTCATTGGTGTCTGTATCATAAACTCTTTCGTAACCTAAGGTAGCATCACTTTGTTTTTGGCTTATTATGTCATATGATTTATTTCTAGCTTCCCATGATGACATAATCGAATCAGAAATTTGATCATATACTTTCTGATTGGCTTTGATAGTGGATACTAGTGTTTGTTCTTCGTTATTAAATCCATTCACAAATTTTTCACTAAATTTTATAGTGCTTAAGCAGTGATCTAAAATGCTTTGCCAATTATTAAAATCTTCATCAGGGGTACTCATAATTATTATGTTATATACATTTAGTGGTGAAACATCAACTCTTTCACTGAAAGGGTTCCATACATCAGTATTTATGTAATAAGTTCCGATAGATTTTACACTTGCGGTGAATAATCCTTGATTTTTCTTTCCATTAGCATCGGTGAAAGTTGCTCTTATGATGTCTCCACCTAAAATATTATTCCCTAAATTTTCAATGACATTGAAATCATTAAAATATGGAAAAAACTCATTTTTAAAATCTATTTCATTTGCTAATTTAGCATTACTGTTCCAGACTTTATAAAAAGCTTCTGTTGTCTGCGGGTCAATTGGTGATAATTTTGAAAATACTGCATCTGGATAATATTTTGCATATGTGCTTCTGGCCTTCTCAGTTTTTAAGAACCCTTCTTGTTTTAAATTAAATATAAACATGTAGGCTGGATTGTTTGGACTATATACCTTAAATGTATAGTGAATATAATCAGTTGGGGCAACTTCTGTTTTCCAGCCTTTTGGTATTTTTAAGGAAACTAAACCATTGTCAAAATCTTCATATTCGATAGTACTAGATTCATTTTTTGTTATTTTTACTTTTGGCTCGTTTGAGAATATGTTAACGTTTTTATTTGTTAATAAATAAACACTTATACCCCCTATTAATATAATAGCAATTATAGCAATTATAACCTTTTTGTTTTTTTTCATAACTACTCCTTTTCTATTCTTCTATTTTCAATTTAATTATACACTATTTTTTTCTTTTTTTATATATTTTTTTTATTACTTGTTAAAAAACATTCACAGTTTGTGAATGTTTTATTTATTGAATTTTTTTATTAAAGATTTTTGTTTCTTATTATCGCTTTTTATATAATTTTTACTATATGTTTTTTCATATTCATCGATTAAAAAGCTAGCTACATAAACATAATCAACATGGCCCTCTTCTTTAAAGGAAGAAAGTTTTCTTAATTCTTCAAGAGGAACCCAATCATAAAGAATTAAGCATTTATTAATATATTTATCGTTATGGCCAGTATTGCCACTATAATGGATGCTTACTTTTGTGTCATCGTGCGTTATAGTTAATAGCCCTACATCACCAAATTCACCGAGAGGTGTTGTGTCGATTGCTTTTTCTAAGTCGGTTATTTCCTCTATTAAAAGTTCAATATTTTCTTTTATTTTTTGATTTTGTTTTTGCAATTTAATTATTTTTTTCTTTAATGATTGTATTGCTTCTTTTTCTTCTAATCTTTCATTTAAATCCATATTTAATTCACCTTTTATAAATTTTTCTTGTATTATCACTTTTTTTATTATTTTCAATTATAAATAAAAAATTCAAACAATAAAAGTTCGAATTTAATGTCAGTTTGGTGCGGGCGAAGGGACTTGAACCCCCATGCCGCAAGGCGCTAGATCCTAAGTCTAGTGCGTCTACCAATTTCGCCACGCCCGCAATTTAAGTGGTGGACCCTGATGGACTCGAACCATCGACCGTCCGGTTATGAGCCGGATGCTCTAACCAACTGAGCTAAGGGTCCAGACTTTTTTTTGCTGACTTCTATATAATAGCACAATAAACATTTTATTTCAAGATTATTTTATGTTTTTTATTCGTTTTTATTAATCATATTAAGTAAGTTTATTTTAAATTTATCTTTGTCTTCGTGTTCTTTTGATACCATTACACCTTTGTAGGCAACTAATTCAGATTTATGGCCTTCTCTTAGTATTTCTTCTGGAGATAAAGTTACTAAAGTTATGTTGTTTGTTCCTTCGCTAACTCTGTAGTGTAATTTTACTTCACCATGAACTTTAACGAATAAGGCATCAGTTGGAAGCTTAACCTCATAGTTTTTAACGCCATTTTCGTTGCTAACTAGGGTACCTAAAAACTCCCCAGATTTTAGCTTAGGATAATATTCAAAATAAAGTTTTTTGAAAGCGAGCATGTTGTATTTTTTTAGTGCGCTTTCTAACTTTTTAAATTCGTTTTCATTTTCATAACCAAACATGTATTTTTCTTCCATGGCGTATCTCCCCTTCTTTAGACTATCTCCCTATTATTATATTAGCATATATGATTTTATAAATCAAACGAACTAACATGTTTTTGATTAAATTTGACATGTTCTTTGCATTTTCGTCAAAATAAAACTAGATGTAAAATCTAGTTTTTTTCTAATTTGATGTACCCTTCGTTTAATAGATTTTTATCATCACAGTCTGCTTCTTTAGTATCGGCTTTCCCTTTTATTAATGTTCTTGTACGATATCTATAGTAAGTAACTGTTTTATAGACAGGATCTTCGTAATATATTTTGGTTGTTTTTGTACATGTTGTTGGTGTTTTATAAACACCTTTATTATCATACTTACTTGCACATACATAATATACTCTTCCATCATTATAAATATACTTGGTTGCGTTTCTTGTTTCTACTTGATCTTTTGTATATCCCTTTACTCCTGCTTTTATTTTTTTTGATGATGTTTCCACTTGAATACCTGTTCCTTCTGGTTTTGTACTACTCCAATTTGACCATGTTCCGTAGGACCAGGCTTCATCAAGATTTTTTACGAATGTGCACCTTGCGGTGCTGGTACTGGGAAATTGTTTGCTGTCTAATCCCATATGTAAGATAATGTAATCAGTTTTATCAGCGCATGATAGGTTAACTTTCATTGTATATTCTTCTTTTTCTCTTTTTACTAATACATATGATTTTTTTGAACTACAAGCAATTCCATTATTATCTGTAAGCTTAACAATCATCTTTTTGTCTAACATTTCTTTTAATGTCATTTTAGTTTCTTCATTAGTTTTTTGTGGTAATCTAGATTCAGTAAAATAACCACTACCAGCCGTTGCCATAGCAATTAAATTACTATTAAAATTGCCATTTTTTGAAGTTCCTAGTTTTTTATCTACATAGTTTGTCACAAATCCTTTGGTTGGGAAAAGTAGCATTAATATAAATAAAGCAACTACAACTAAAATTATTTTTATAAATATTGATCTATAAGGATGACTTTCATTTGTTTCTGTATACATACATATTCCCCCTTTGAAATACGGGGTATATGATAACACTTTTATATTATTTTGTCAATTTTATTTTAACAATTGTGCAGCCTCTATTATTATAGAAACTTTTAAAGTCTATAACCTTTTTATTATTGGTTAATGTTTTATGCGTAGTTTCTTTTATAATGCCAGAACCTATACCATGGACAATAGTAATTATTTCGTTACCCATTTTAATATTATCTGCAATAAAATCGTTAATAGCTACTCTGGCTGTTTCTCTATCATATCCGTGTAAATCTAATTTAGGAAGGCTATCTGGAAAAACTACTTCATTTATTTCCATTTATCTCACTTCTAGCTGCAGCTATTAAGGTTGCTGGTAATTGATGAGGCAATATGTATATATTTTCAATTCCTATTTTATTTAAGAAAGTTATGCTTTCTTCATCTTCGTTTTGCTTTCCAAATGTGCCTATTTTAATATTTGGATTTATTTTGTGCGAAAGTGAACTTACTACAGTCATAAGTCTGCCAACGCCATCTTTATCAAGTGTTTCATACGGATTTTGAACATTATTTTTTATTTCTTCTGGGCCAAATGTTAAAGTTGTTAATTTTGGCATATCAAATATTAATATATCTATTTCTTTAGCATATGAAGATGCTAGAACTGTATCTCTTGGAGTTTCGATTATCGTTCCAATTTTATATGTAATGTTGTTTTTTAATACTGTTTCTTTTACTTCATCAATTATTTCTTTTAAATATTTTAATTCTTCAATACTATTTACTTTGGGTAAGATAATTTCTGGATTTATATTATAACCATCTTTTTTTACATTTATCATTGCTTTAAATATTGTTTCTATTTCAATTTTAATAATTTCTGGATATTCAAAAGCAAGTTTACTACCTTTTAAATCTAATAATGGAGTATTTTTTTCTAATGTTTTTAATCTTTCTTTTAAGGTTAAAATGTCTATTTTTAAAATCTCACTTAATTCATGTATTTCTTTATTTGTTTTTGGTAGGAAATCTCTTAAATATATATCCAAAAGTTTTATTGTTAAGGTTTTTTCATTAGAAATTTTAAATAGTTTTTCTAAATCTTTGATGTGAACAAGTGATAAATCCTTTAATATTCTAACTTTTTCCTGCGTTGTTTCAGATAATAGTATTTTTCTTATGAAAAGAATTTTTTCTTTATCAAACAGTGTGTTTTCAACTTTAAAAATTCCAATTCCGTCGGTTAAAGATTCTATAGGGATTTCATTTGTTATAATATTTATTTTTTTAATTTCTTTAGCCATTTTTAATATTCTATTTAAATTATCGTTTGGTAATGGTTTTGTTATATCTAAGGCGCCTTCATATACGTGTCCTTCCCTACCATCAATAGTTAAAATTGATCCTTCTTCAAAAATCTTATCTTCTATTTTTACTATTTTGTTTTTTAAATCTATTTTTAGGTTATTAAGATCTTTAACATGAATTCTACCCATTTCTTCTACTAATTCATTTAAATCATTATTTTCTGCAGTAATAATACTGTCAATGTTATTTATATATTTAATATCTTCTGGAACTAGTCTTTCTTTAAATAAAATGCTTTTTTCATCTGTGTTTATATTTTCAATATCTAAACATATTTTCCCTGTTATAGCTTCTGGTATTGCGCATTTACCTTTTGCAAGTGGGACACAATTTTTATTACTTAAGCTATCGTATATTAGGGAATATATTTCTTTGGGTTTAATCATTTTTATAGCTTTTTCTTTAGTTATTACTCCGTTATCAACTTTTTCAACTATAAAGTTTAAATTAGCTAAAGTTGTTTTTTTAGCTTTTTTAGAATCCAATACATATAATTTTCCATTTTCAACAATAAAGCTTATTCTTATAATATCTTGATATTTTGTTTCCAATTTTTTGGCATATTCTTCTAATTTTTGATAAACTTCTATATCTTTTTCTAATAAAGTATCTATGGTTTTTACATTATCATTTTTTTCTTGAACTTGGTAAGAAAACGCCCCAGATAATTTATCTTCACCGGTTTTTGGATCTTTGGAAAAAACTATTCCGATATAAGAATTATCATTAAGATTAGCAAAAATCATTTCTTCGATTACTATAGCAACATTTATATCTTTCCAGTTTTTATATATTGTTCTTATGGCTTCAAGTAATTGATGGTCTGGATCTTTCGGGAATTTTTCGCCAGTAATTTTGCGGTATATTTTTTTTGATTCACTTGTTATTTGAAATAAGTCTTCAGCAGTTAATTCATAATCATTTTTAACGTTGCGTTTTTCTTTGTATTTTTCCATTAAAATTTCAAATGGTGAAGGGTTTTTACCTTTAACTATTTTAGCATACATCATAATAAGTTTACGGTATGTGTCATATATGAATTTGGCTGACTTTTCATCAACAGCTAAGTTGGCCGCAATATTATCGTTTAAACCGATATTTATAAGGGCATCGGTTTTAGATTCTTCAATTTTTGTACTTTCTCTTATCGAAAGTAGTAATGGATTTTCAACATCACCTAGTTTTTTACCGCTTTTTAATTCAAGTATTTTTAATCCTTCTAGTATTTGTTTTTCAAATTCTCTAGTTATTCTCCCATTTTCACGATAATCACTATGAGCATTTGTGGTGATGATTATACTATTTGGTACAGGAATATCCATACTAAATAATTGTTTTAAATTACCGCCTTTTTTTCCTAATAATTTCTTATCAATGTTTTCATCAAGTGAATAAACAAATTTTTCCATAAACCCTCCTATTTTCTAGCTCTTGGATGAGCTTTTAAATATACTTCTCTTAATCTTTCGTTTGAAATATGTGTGTAAATTTGGGTGGTTGATAAATTTTCATGCCCTAGTAAATCGCTTACACTTTTTAAATCAGCTCCATCATTTAATAGATGTGTTGCATAAGTATGTCTTAAAGTGTGTGGGGTTACATGAACTTCTAGGCCGGCTTTTCTTGCATTATCATCCACAATTTTTCTGACTATTCGTTCATTTAATTTGTTACCGTGTTTATTTGTTAATAAGTATTCGTGGGATTCTTTTTTTAAGTATTTTTCTAGTATGTTTTCGCATTTAGTGCCATAGTAAACATATCTTTCTTTGTTTCCTTTACCTAAGATTAGGATTTTTCGGTCTTTAAAATCAATATCTTTTGTTTTAATATTAGTAAGTTCACTTACTCTACAACCTAGCGAATATAACATTTCTAGGATTAAAGCATCTCTTAATCCTTCTTTTTTGTTTTGGTCTGGAAAATTTAGTAATTTTTCTAAGTCATCATAGTTTAGATAATTTGGTAAAGTTTTTTCAATTTTGGGATTACTTATTATACTCATGGGGTTTTCTTTAATAATGTCTTCACTTTCTAGATATTTGAAGTAGCTTTTTAAAGCACTTACTTTTCTAGATATGGTTTTGTTTTTATATTTTTTATCGTATAGTTCTTTTAAATATTTTCTTATATTTTCCGTATTTATATCTTGGTTTTTTATGAATGTGTAAAAAGCTTTTATATCTATTTCATAATTTTTTATAGTATGATCTGAGAAATTTTTTTGATATTTTAAGTAATTTAGAAATTTTTGAATATTTTCCATATTACCACCTACCATAATTATAACATAAAAAAGAAGTAATATTATAATTACTTCTAAAATTTAAAACCAATATCAGAAAAACTCATTTGTCTTCCTTTTTCTGGTTCAATTCTTTCAACAATTTCTGGCTCTATAAATTCTTCTACTAATGTTTCTCTTACAGCTTTTAATCTTTCTATTTCTTTTTGTCTTTCTTCACGTGCTTCTTTTTCTTTTTGATGCATATCTATTCCGACAACTAAATCTCTAAAGGCTTTATATTCACTTAATTTTGTTTTGATCATTGTTAAGCGAATATTTGCTTCTTCAGGGTTTTGATAGTTTTCACCAGTAAAGAAAACATATTCGCCAATTATTGGGGCTAGATATCTACTAATATATCCATGTTTTTTCAAGTATGCATATAATTCTTCATTTTTTCTTCTAATATTAATAGCTTTATGGGCCCAAATTGTTACATTTTTTTCACCTTTCATAACACTTTGGCCTTCATAATTTTTAGATAATTCACTTAAAATTAAGTTGTCACTAAAAACAAGTGGTATCCTTTTTACTTCACCTTCATGTTTGTATTCAATATAACAGTATCCATCTGACCAATCATCATATGAATTTTTCTTTGGCTTGTGAAGTTTTCTAGCTAATTTAAGGAATCCTTCCATATTATCACAGGTGGTTGTTATAGCATCAATTGTGGTTAGTGGAAATTTTTCTTTGAAAATCTTTCCTTCTTTCACTCTCAAAATACTTTCATGTCCATCGTTTGAAATGTGTTTTATGGAATAAATTCCTCTTGCTTTTTGTGTCATATTATCGTCCTTTCTTCATAACTTTTTGTTTTATGTTTTTTTCTACTATGTCTTCATTATACTCTTTTTTATAAAATTCATCTATTCCAAGAACTATTTTTCTAAATACTGTGTAATCACCTAGATAGTTCATAATGTCATATTGATACTCTAATATGTATCTTGGTTCAGCTTCGATATCAAGCATGTGGTTATAGGTTGAAATGGCTGCTTTTAAATCTTTCCACATGTACTTTTGGAGATGACTCCATAATGGTTTATTATGTCTTTCAATATCTATAAGTTCATAGCCTAATAATATAATGTTTTCACTTCTTTTAGGTTCTTCTTTTCCCCTGTTTAACTCTTTTTCTCTAAATGAGCTTTCTTTAGCAATTAATCCTGGTCCATAAGCAGCATCTATTATATGTCTCTCACCTTTAGCTCTATATTCGATAAATACATAACCATAATCGTATCCCAGATCCATCAAGAATTTTTTAAAATCTTCTTTTGTTTCAAATTTTGTTGTCATGTCATCAATTACTGTTAAAGGCATTTTTTCTTTTGTTTCTCCATTATAATTTATCGGTATTACTGTTTCGTTTAATTCCATGTCAGCAATTTTTAATGAATATCTATTGGCCCTTTTATCTTCATACATAATAATTCCTCTTTTTTTGTGTTATTATACATTATTATTTGGTTATGTCAAATTAAAAAGCTGCTACTTAGTGAAGTCGCAGCTACTACATTTTATATTTCCTTTTTTTTCGGTAAGCATACTTTTACATTCTGGGCATTTTTCACCAGTTGGTTTATCCCAGTATGCAGTTTTGCATTTTGGATAATTATTACATCCGTAAAATATTTTCCCTTTTCTTGTTTTCTTTTCAATTATCTTTCCATCACAGTTTGGACAATCGCATATTTCTTTTGTTTCTTTATTTTCTTGTTTAATATATTTACATTCTGGGAAATTACTGCAAGCAGTAAATGATCCATATTTGCCTTTTCTAATAACTAATGGATGCCCACATTCAGGACATATTTCTCCGGTTTCTTCAGCTTCTTTTTTAGGCATTTTGTCGAAAGCCTCTTTTACTGATGGTTCAAAATCTTTATAAAAATTTTCCAACACTTCATACCATACTTCTTTGCCTTCAGCTATTTTATCTAGGTCGGTTTCCATATCGGCTGTATATTTAACATTAATTATATGGTTAAAGAATTCTTGAAGTTTATCGGTTACTTCAAAACCAATTTCGGTTGGGATAAATTTTCTTTCAACTAGATTAACATAGCCTCGTTTTTTAATATTGTCTATTATAGTGGCATATGTGGATGGTCTACCTATTCCAAGTTCATCCATTTCTTTAATTAATTTAGCTTCTGTGTATCTTGCTGGAGGTTCAGTGAAGTGTTGTTTTTTAGTTATATCATTTGACACTATTATTTTTGAATTATATTCATCAAATGGTGGAAGAATTATATCATTAGTTTCTTCGTATTCGCTAAACACCTTTAAATAACCATCAAAGACAATAATTTGTCCGGTTGCTTTAAACTGATAATCATTATTATTTAAAATAACGGTTGTGCCTTCTACTTTAGCAGGAGCCATGATACTAGCTAATGCTCTATAATAAATCATGCGATATAGTTTATATTCGTCATCTGATAAGTATTTTTTAATGCTTTCTGGTGTTCTAGCTATACTAGTTGGTCTAATAGCTTCGTGAGCATCTTGAACGTTTTCGGTTTTTTTACTTATTTTAACTGGTCCAGTATATTCTTTTCCATATTTTGTTTCAATAAATTTATAAGTAGATGCGATAAACTCATTTGATAATCTAATAGAATCTGTACGCATATAAGTTATTAAACCTACTGTTTCGTTTTCTAAATCAATACCTTCGTATAATTTTTGCGCTGTTTGCATAGTTTTTCTAGATGAAAATCTTAATTTGTTTGAAGCTACTTGTTGTAAGGTACTTGTTGTAAATGGTGGTTTTGATGTTTTATTTTTTAATTTTTTATCGACGCTTTCAATTTCAAAAGCTTTGGATAATTTGCTTAATATTTCATCAGCCTCTAGTTCGGTTTTAACTTCTATTTTCTTGTGTTTATATTCAAATAAGTCAGCAGTAAAATCTTTAAAATCAGCGGTTATAGTCCAGTATTCTTCAGGATTAAAAGCATTTATTTCTCTTTCTTTATCGACAATTAGTTTTAGAGCAACACTTTGCACTCTTCCGGCACTGCTACCATCAGTTTTTGATTGAATTAGTTTTGATAATCTAAAACCGATAATTCTATCTAATATTCTTCTTGTTTCCTGACTATTAACTAAATTTTTGTCAATTTTTCTTTCTTCCTTAATAGCTTTTAAAATAGTTTCTTTAGTTATTTCATTAAATACTACTCTACTATAACTGTCGTCTTTTAATCCTAATGCATCATATAGGTGCCAAGCAATAGCTTCTCCTTCTCTATCTAAGTCGGTAGCAAGATATACTTTATCAGCTTTTTTAGCTTCTTTTTTGAGTTCATCAATAACTGATTTTTTACCTTTAATAGTTATGTAATTTGGTTTAAAGTGGTCTTCAATGTCAACACCTAAGCCATATTTTCCTTTAGTTGATAAATCTCTAATATGTCCTTTACTTGATGAAACTATATAATCACTACCTAGATATTTACCAATTGATTTTACTTTGGTTGGGGATTCCACTATAACTAGTTTTTTACTCACAGAAACATCTCCTTCACAAATTAATTTATACACTATTATTTATTTTATGTCAAATACTTTTTATTTATCATTAAAAAAGTAAATCTTATGATTTACTTAATTACTCTTGATATTTTAATGTTAATGGTCCATGTCCTATATATGCATCACCTTCACCACCATAATTTGTTGAATATAATGACTTGTTGGCCATATCAATTATAAAGTTTTCTTGTTTTAGTAATCTGTATGAATGACAATCTACTATCTTATTGTTTTCAGTTTCTCCGCATTTTGTCCATTCATTTCCTTCACTCACATAAACTCTTTCATATGTTAATATGTTATTATTTATGGTATAAGTTCCTTTTGTAGTCTCTATTTCACTTAGTGTATCATCTGATGAAATCGTCATTTCTGTATCATTAATAATGTTTATTTCTACATTTAAATCTATTTCTGCACCAGTTGCTGCTTTTGCTCCAGTATGTTTACTATATTTATATTTACCTTTTAATAAGCTTATGTTTTCTGCCTTTTGGGCCTCTTTACTATTCTTTGTTTCTTGTTCTACTACTTGTGAAGATTCTTTTTGACAAGTGTTTTTACATCCTATTTTTTCTTTATTCATGTTTAAATAAAAAATTGAACCACCTAAAATTATAATGATTAGAATTAATACTCCTATAATAATATTTTTTTTCATTTTTTCCTCCTTTAATATTTGTATTTTTCATTTACAATAATACATTTATATTAAAACATATTTAACAACATATTTTTTTTGTAATAACTTTTTGATTTACTTAGTTATTACTAAGTGACTTGCCATATTCTTCCTCAGAATATAAAATCCATTTAATAAATGTATCTTTTATATTTTCGGCATTATTGTTTTTTACCAAAGTTATTTTTTCATTATCATCATCTTTTATTATTTTATCGTCTTCGAGTTTAACAGTATATGTTTTTTCTTCTTTCGCTCCCCCGGCAACTTCATTATTCATTCTAAATGTTTGATTTAATGTGATGTTTTGTCCATCTATTTTATATGTTCCATAAAATATTGTTCCCATTGTATGAGAAATCTTTTCAAAGTATGTGCCATCTTCCATAAATTCAATGATGTCTTTATAATCTCCTGCTTGTGTTGGTCTTACATATTCATATTTTCCATATTTAAATTCTGTTTTTTGTGTTTTTTCAGCAGTTTCTTCTGTTTCTTTTTCTTTAACATCTTCTGTTTTTTGACATGTTTCTTTGCAATTACATCCAACCTTATCTTTATTCATGTTTAAATAAAAAATTGAACCTCCTAAAATTATAATGATTAGAATTAATACTCCTATAATAATATTTTTTTTCATAATTTTCCTCCTATTTTCTTACATTATTATTTTAATATTTCTTTATTGTTTTTTCAATTTATTTTATTTGTTTTATTTTAACTTTACGTAAAGAACTAAACATTTAAAAAACTAGGTTATCCTAGTTTTTTTGTTTTATTTTTTGTATTTGGCAATTCTATAGTTATTACTGAAATATTATCTTCGGTTTTTTCTAAATATTCGGTATCTTTTTTACTTAAGGCATCATTTATCATTTGTTTTGGATTATCACCATTTATAAAATATAATTTAAATCTTCTTTCACATATTAAATCAGTTATTCCATCGCTTGATAAAATAATTCTTTGACCTTTGTTTTGAATTATATTTATATGAAGTGGATCATTAAATCCTGCACCTACAGCGGCTGTAATAACATTATTAAGGGGATTAAATCTGGCATCTTCATAATCCATGCCGCTAGATTCGGAATCTAGTGTTGTTAAACATATTAATTCATCATTTTCATATGTATAAGCTGTAGAATCACCGATATTAGCAATTATGGTTATATCCTTTATAGTAAAAGCGAGTACTAAGGTTGTACAACTGCCTTTATATTTCTTATATATAAGAGAATCTATTTGGGTTATTTTCTGTTTTAATAGTTCTATTATAATTTCCGTATCATTTAATATTTCGTCTGGTAATACTTCAAACCAGTTTTTTATTTCTTCAGTAAGTAATTTGCTGGCCTTTTCACCTTTTTCTGAACCCCCGGCACCATCAGCAATCATGTTTAAATAGCAGTTTTCGTTTTTTACAATACTTAATACAGCGTCTTGTTGAGGTTTTTCTGGTCTTGTTTGATATCCTCTATTAGTGGCTAGTTTTATTTTACCTTCTAGTAAATTTCCGTGGAAATCATCCATTAATTTAAAAGATTTTATATTTGTTAGTAATCTATATGTGCTTTTTGGAATTATAAAATCGTTATCTTTTAATACCTCGGTTACATCTATTTTTTTAATATACATTTTCATTAATTCTTTTATGCTTTTTTCTATTAAGTCATTGTCAATATCTTGAATAACATTTATTGATGCTTGATCTTCTTTTTCTAATATTTTTATTATGATTGGAGTTAATTTATACATTAAATATTTAACATTTTTTGTTTCTTTTAAATGATTGGGATTATTTATTTCACCATATATAACATTTTCGCTCTCAACTTTTATATCTCCTTTAAAATCTACTTCTATTTCTATATCATCAATTTTATAATTTCCTTTAGAGAATATTTCATAGAAATTTATTTTTAAATCTTTATTGTCTCTTATTTTTTGTATATTATCTATATACTTTAATTCATTTACATTTATATGACTTATAATATATACTTGATTTCCTTTTCTAAAAATCGCATATTTTTTCGAAAAATTAAAGAAATCTATATCATCTAAATTAGAAATATAATTTTCATATATGGTTTTTAATATATCTTTTATCTCAATATTTAAACTTGTTTTTTTGTTTATTTCATTTCTAATTTTTCCTGAAAAAAAATTATCTTGAATTAAAGAAAAAATAATATCATTTTCTTTTCTGATTCCATTTATTATACTTTGAATTTCATCTATTATGATACTTGTTATTTCTTCTTCAATGTTTTCTTTTGGATGATTTAATTTATAACCTATTATGGCTTTATCCAGCAGTTTTTCCATCTAATCAGTCCTTTTTTCCATTGATGATAACATTTTATTATTTTATTGTCAAATGATTACTTGAGAATATAGTATAAAGTATGATATAATTAATAGTGGCAAGGAGGTAGATTATGGAAATAAAATTCCTTACAAATGCAGAATTTTTAGATTTTTCTAAAAGTTTTCAATTATCTTCTATTTATCAAACTATTAATTATGCTTTTACAATGCATGAACAAGGTTATGATTCAATGTTTATTGGCTTAGTTGATAATGATGAAATTAAGGCTGCTAGCTTAATCCTTGTGCGCAAAGTTAATGGTTTTAAATATGGTTTTGTTCCTAGAGGTTTTTTAATTAATTATAATGATGAAGAATTAATTAGTGAATTTACTAAACTTTTGAAAAAATTTCTAGGAAAAAAAGATATTGTGGCTATTAAAATAAATCCTTTAATTATAAGAAAAGTTTATGATAGTAATGGACATGTGATTTTTAACAATAACTTATATGATACTACATTCCAAAGACTTACTAAATATGGTTATTTTCATTTAGGTTATAATAACAATTTTGAGGCTTTGAAACCTAGGTTTGAAGCTATTGTTAATTTAGATTTAAATTATGTACAGTTGTTTGGTAATATGAATAAAAGTACAAGAAATAAAATAAGAAAGGCTACACGTGATGGAATAAAAGTATATCATGGTAGCAAAGAAGATTTAGATTTACTATATTTACAGACAAAGAATAAATATCCTAGAGATTTAGATTATTTTAAAGATTTATATAATTTCTTTGAAAAAGATGATTTGATTGATTTTTATTATAGTAAGCTTGATACTACTGAATATTTGAAATACACTCAGGATAAATATAGTTATTATTTTAATCAAAGTGAAGAGCTTAGTAATTTGCTTATAAATGAAGGAAAAAATAATGATAAGCTTATTAATAAAAAACTAGAAGTTGATAAAAATGTGGTTAAATATAGAAATCAACTTGCTGAAGCTACAGACTTTTTAAAAAATAATCCTGATGGTATTGTTATTGCTTCAGCGTTAGTTATTAAATGGCAAAGTGAAGTTTACGTTGTAATGGATGGTTATGATAATAAATTCAAAAAGTTTGGAGCCAAGCAGCTTCTATTTTGGAAAATAATTGGTAGATATGCCAAATTAGGTTTTAAACGACTTAATTTAGGTGGGGTTAGTAATATAAATCAGTTAAATAATAAATATAAAGGTCTTAATGATTTTAAAATGAGCTTTCATTCTAATATAATCGAATATATTGGTGATTTTGAACTTATTACTAATAATCCTTTATACTTTATGTATAAAAATTCTTTCAGTATAACCGGAATTTTTAACAAAAAATAAGAACTTGAATTTAATCAAGTTCTTTTTTAATTTGTTTTTTTCTTTTTAGAGCTAAATAAGTATATTAAGATTCCAGAGACAATGACTACTACTGTTGCACCAACACCTATTAAAATTGTATTAGCTTTGGTTGGCGGCACAGTTACAACTGTTACAGTTTCTTTGTTTGTATAAATTGTCGCATAATCTTTTCTTGTTTCATAACTATTTATTATTGAATATGCTTTATTAGTAGCAATATCTTTCATTTTACTGTTTACCTTAGCAGTTACTTTTAATGTATATGTTTCACCTTTTAATGGCATATATGTTAAGAATTCATCACTAGCGGTCCAAGTTACTTTGTGCGCTGTTTCATCATAAGTTGCTGTTCCTTTAGTTACTTCTTTACCATCTTTGTCATATAATTTGGCACTAACATAATCAACTTCTTCTGGTAATTCGTCAATCATTTTAAATGCATTATATCTAACTAAAATATCTTTCTTTAAAGTATTTACTTTTTGATCAACTTCAAAGACGACTTGGTCACCAATTTTATATTCGGCTTTTTTAACTCTTGAGTTTGTTTTATTAATATATTTTACTGGGTCTACTGGTTTTTCACCATTCATGATTGCAGATGAAGGCTCATACCATATTGCACTATTTGGTAACCCAGTTGTTGAATTATATGATCCAATGGTATATTCTAGTTTCCCATTATATTTTATACTTGCTGAATTATATAAATAGCATTCTTTACCAATTTCTGCATCACAGAATGGATCATCTTGTGGAGTTGGTCCAGCTTCAGAAATTGGAGATATAGCTAATGAATATGCTATTCCTGATGGTGATGTCCCGTTGTTTTGATAAATGTTAAAATTGTTGGTTTTTTCATATGTATATACATTAGATATTCTACTAGCCATTTCTTCACCAAAGAAAATACTTTCATTATTATCAATGCTTGCATAATAATTTAATGAATTAAATGTCATATATGTGTTTTTTACATCAACTGATGTATCATTACTCACGTAGAAGAAATCATATGATATCTTTTCATATTCTGAATTAAAAAATCCAGTTCCTACTGCCGAAAAATTATATGGGATTGCAACAACAATTCCAACGTATCCATTAGCCTCTTCGCCTATCGATTGGTTAGCTCCTGCGCGATACTTATATACTGTATATGTTGCTTTTAATCCAATATCTTTTCCTTCATATGTTCCAACTTTTGGATAAGTTATTTTTATGGCCGTGCCACTAGCACTAACTTTATTTTCTGGTATTTTTACTAGTTTATACTTTCTTCCCTCGCTATTTTGCCATTCACTAACGGCAGCTCCTTCTGGTGGTGTGATTGTGATTGTTTCATTATTATAATCTGATAAATAAAGCGGGTTCTTATCATCAGAAAATGAACTTAATGATGTTTTTTTGTTAGCTGATGCGGCCATAGCATTTGGCACACTTATAATAAACGCTAGCAATATGACTACAAATAGTTTTATTTTTTTCATTTTATCTCTCCTATCTTACAATAATATTATAACACTATTATTTGATTCTTATCAAATAAAAAAGAAGCAATTACATGCTTCTTTACAGGTATATGTCAATTATTTAATAACTTCTGAAACGTTACCAGCACCAACTGTTCTACCACCTTCACGGATTGAGAATTTAGTACCATTTTCGATAGCGATTGGTGCGATTAATTCTACAGTCATTTCAACATTGTCACCAGGCATTACCATTTCAACACCTTCAGGTAATTCGATAACACCAGTTACGTCTGTTGTTCTGAAGTAGAATTGTGGACGATAGTTACTGAAGAATGGAGTATGTCTTCCACCTTCTTCTTTAGTTAAAACATAAACTTGTGCTTTAAACTTAGTATGTGGAGTAACTGATCCTGGTTTAGCAATAACTTGACCACGTTCAACGTCTTCACGGTTGATACCACGAAGTAATAGTCCAGTATTGTCTCCTGCTTCAGTAAAGTCTAATTGTTTTCTGAACATTTCGATTCCAGTAACAACAGTTTTCTTAGTTGGTTTTAATCCAACGATTTCAACTTCTTCGTTAAGTTTTAGTTGTCCTCTTTCAACACGTCCTGTAACAACTGTTCCACGACCTGTGATAGTGAATACATCCTCAATTGGCATTAAGAATGGTTTATCATTATCTCTTTCTGGAGTTTCAATCCATTCATCAACAGCATCTAATAATTTAGCAATACTTTCTTGATAAGCAGCGTCTCCTTCTAGAGCTTTTAAAGCTGAACCTCTAATGATTGGAGTGTTGTCTCCATCATAACCATATTCAGTTAGAAGTTCTCTTACTTCCATTTCAACTAAGTCTAATAATTCTTCGTCATCTACCATGTCACATTTGTTTAAGAATACAACCATACGAGGTACTCCAACTTGACGTGATAATAAGATGTGTTCACGAGTTTGTGCCATAGGTCCATCTGTAGCAGCAATAACTAAGATAGCACCATCCATTTGAGCAGC
>JAFWMN010000015.1 GCA_017513865.1 Bacilli bacterium
GCAGAGAAGTAGCAGACAATACCTACAGGAAATTCAAAGCAAATCTAAACATAACAAAAGGGGATTTTCTGGAAACATTATTGGATGAGATTCAAGTAATGAAAACTCAAGGAGCTACTGATGCAAGTGTGAGAAGATGGCTTGATGATGAACATGATCTTGAAGTAAGCAGGGCAACATTTTCAAGATTCAAAAAGAAATATCACTTAACAGATAAGGATAAAGACCCAAGAGAGCGAAATGGAGAAGCACTGACAAACAGAGCCATTACACAAAAACAAATCACTGACAATAACATTCACCAGGATAATATTGATTTAGCTATTGATACAATACTTCAGCAGCAAGTCACAGACATCAAAACTGGATTGGAAAATCTGGATAAGATTACAAAAAATGCAGTAGGCCTTGAAATCGACTTTGAAAAACTCGATCAGGAAGTAAGATACAACGCCACAGAAAAAAGTTTGGCAAGATATTTAATTGATTTAACAGAACTGAAAATAAGATATCTGGAATTGTCAGTAAGAGCATTTGAAGCCAAAAACAAACTGTTCAAGGATGAAATGGACAGACTATTCAAAAACCGTATGCTGGAGCTGGAAGATAAAAAAATTGAAATCTCACAAAAAGACATCATGAATGAAATAGAAATCCTTGCAAAACAAATAGATGATAATAATGTACAATGAGAACAACGAATTTTATTTGGATGCTATGGATAAAGCTATTCTTCAGAAGTGTGTATATGAAAATCCATACATCCCATTCAATCCATTTCCAAAGCAGGCTGAAATGATTTTAGCCACTGAAAAGGAAGTATTGATTGGTGGTGCTGCAGGAGGTTCCAAATCAACAAGTCTTTTGATGAGGTCACTCTTTTATGTTCAGGATGATGCCAATGAATATCATGCCCTCATCTTGAGACGTACATTATCTGACCTGAAGCGTAAAGGAGCTTTAATTCATAAGGCAAGTCAATGGTTAAATCGAAAGGAAATTCAAAATAATCAAAGCATCAAACCAAAGTGGGATGGAACCGAACATTCATGGACATTTCCCAATGGAAATTCATTAACCTTTGGATATTTGAGAAACATCAATGACCTTGATACATATCAGGGTTCGGAATATCAATTTATTGGTATTGATGAGCTGACACAGTTAGAAAGATTCAAGTATATCTATATGAGGTCAAGAGTTCGTAAGACTAAAGACAATAAGCTTCCAACACAACTGATGGCATCTTCGAATCCTGGAAAACGTGGAAACAAATGGGTACGTGAAAGATTTATTGAAAAAATAGATACTGACATCCAAGACAAATCACAAATTCGCTTTATTAGCTCTAGCTATTTGGACAATATCTATCTTGACAGAAATGATTATGAAGAATACCTTATGGGATTGGATAGAGTTACAAGAGAACAGCTAATGAACGGTAACTGGTATGCCTCAGTCAAAGGTCAGCTATTCGATGAATCAGACTTCCATATAATCTCTCACGATGAATACATGAAAATACCAATCGTTAGAGTCATAAGATATTGGGATCTTGCAGCTACAGAAGTATTGGATGATGATAAATTGAGAGGCAGTGATCCGGATTATACAGCAGGTGTTATGCTTGCTAAAGATCTAAACGGAAACATTTACATCCTGGACTCATATGAGTTTCAGTTGGAATCAAGAAACTTAATCAATGAAATTCTCAATACTGCAGCACGTGACAAGTCAGATGTTCAATACATTGAACTTGACGGAAGTACAGGTAAAAACTTTGGGTTATTGATTATCGATGAGCTTAACCGAAGGGGATTCGCTACAGGAACTGGTAACTCAAGAGAAAACAAAATCGATAGGGCAAGAAGAGTTTCAGCTGACATTCAAAAGAATGGAATTTTTCTGGTTGGAAAGGATAGAACAGGGTTCACAAAAAAATGGGCTATGGAATTTCTTGAAAAAATTACAGCATATCCTAATGAAGCCATTCATGATGATTGTGTTGTGGCATTTACTGGGGGCTATGAAAAAATAGCTAATGAAAATCAAATTCAAAGAGTTAATGTGGATAAATGGTACTCTACATAAGTTAACCTTTTTTAGGTTTGTCTCTAAAGAGATATTCCTAATTTTGATAAAAGTTCTTAATTAGATTTTTTATAGGGATATTGGAAAAAATAGAAAAAGAAAAGCATTCACAAAGCAAATGCTGTTTATTAATTTTTAATTTTATTGTAGTCTATTGTATGCATAGGAATTTTTAATATATCTGTGATGGTATTTTCCTTTAGATGGAGCGAAGATTAATCCTTCATATATATGTTGTGGAACATGGTAATATTCATAAATATGTCCACTATGGAACTGAATTATTAATGTTTCGGTCATAGGATTATATCCAACAGATTTTAAGTTACTTGAGTTTACAGGTTTCATATTTCTTTCCATTATAATCACTCTTTTTAATAATTTTATCATGTTTTTTCACTATTTGTCTTCACGTTAAATTTTCTTAGTTCACTTTCCACTTGTTAAATTGATATTTAATTTTTTAGATAATTCTTGTAAATCACCACTGTTTTGAACTGAGTAGTTGAGCTCATTAGCTCCAGTTCTTTTTTTCTTTGATTGAGGTATTTTTCAATACACTCATTTTTTTTAATTTGAAGCTTCATTATATTGTTAACAATAAGTTCAATAAAAAAGTGTCATAAATCTATTATATTTATTAACACTCAATTAATGACTATTATAATGTTATAATTAATAATATATAAAGTTATTGTTAAAAATAAGAACAGAAATTTCTTTATTTTAAAATTAAAAGGTATACTATTTAGTTTGATACAGTATACTAAACATGATAAAAAAATTGGGCAGGTATACTAATTACAATAAAAAAGTATACTGTTGACTAAAAAAGAGTATACTAAAATTAAAAAAATGGAAAATTTATTAAATAATAGCAATGAATCTTAATAACATTAACAAATTCAACTATAACAATAATTTACATAATTAATATCTCTAAACTAGGTAAAAAGAAAAAGTAAAAACATAAAACCATAGATAAAAATCTAATTTCAGGTATAAAGTAAAGAGAGTATTATATATTGTGAAATCACTAAATTAATATCATGATAGTTAATAATTCAACTTATCAATTATTAATGGAAATTCCACTAGATTTGATTCCAAATATTCTATTTGTCATTGGAATTGGAATTTTGATAATTTTGGGTTTTATTTTAAGAATAAACAGTACAAAATCTTTTCTAAAATCACTTTTTCACAAGTATATAATTTTTATTTTAGCATTGGCATCATTATGGTCTGGAATAATTTTTAGGATTTTTGGTAACTGCTTGATGAAATATTATTCTGTTGTAACTATTGTTCTAACAATAATTTTTTCAATCCTGATTTTATGTATAACCTCTTATAAATGGGCTAGTGATGATTCATTTTTAAAAAACATGTTTATTGATAATTTCAAAGTTAATGCGATTTTTTGTGTTTTTGTTGGACTTATTCCACAAATTTTCACATTTAATTTGTGGATTTATGGTATTGAGTTTATCAAGTCATTATTTTTACCATTTGTTCTTGAAATTTTATTTTTACCACTTATGTATGGGATTGCTATTTTAAATGAATACAAAGACATTAAATATCTTTTACCAGATTTATCGGAAGATATTACAATTTATGATGTGTTTAAAAAATGTAATATAAAGTTAGGGTGTCTCCATAGATTTAATAAACAATTATATTATAAAAATTCTAATGACCTTAAGATTAGAATAGTTAATCCTAATGAATCGGAATTTAAATTAATCCATAATAAAATTTATATGGATGATAAGTTAATTGGCAGATATGAATGTAATGTTGAAGTACCAGAAATATCCGGAATAATGAGTGAAGCATATACACTAGAAAAGAAGATTTATTATATTGTTGGAGATTCTGAATTGGAGAATTTAAGTGGAGATATTGCCTTTGTATATTTTAGATATAAAAATATGAATATAAAATTATTTATAGAAATTAAATATGCTCCAATGCATATTTGGAGTCCATTAATTGAAGATATTTATGAATTTGAGTTATTATGATTTAATTAATTAACTTTACGATTTTTAAAGTCTTTACAATGATTTTCACACAATTAATAAAAATTTTCAAAGGATGTCATTTAATAAGAATTAGTTATTTGAGTATTTATTTACTTCAATTTAAGCTTTTAAAGTTATTCATTATACTTATTAATATAGTGTCTATTTTAAGAATAAACTTTTCCCAAGAGCAATGATAAGTATTGAATTTTATTATTTAAACAATATTCTAATTGTGTTATTAGTTATTTTTCAGTTTATTTTCATTTATTTTCCTTTTCATTCTTCGTATATCTAATTTTAATAGTTTTTCTTCATAAATAAAATCTTCAACGCTTCTTTTCTTAATTTCCTCTCTTGTAAATATTATAAATTGAACAATTTCCATTTCGTTTAGATTGCTCATATATAATTCTTTAAATTTATCTATAAATCTCCCAGATTTGCAATTGTCATTAAATTCTTTGATAAATTTACTGAACTCATAATGTGATCGGAGTTCTCTTTCACATTTTTTATTATCTAGTTCTGAAAAAGAATTTATTGAAGATAAATATTTTTCAAAATCTAAAACCGGATTAATATTTCCAATTTTTTCAAATTCCGCATCTAATCTGTTTATTAAACCTCTAGGTAAATGTTCTAGTAATTCTAAATCGAATAACCAGTTTGTATATTGCGCTATCAAATAACCTCTTGGATTAAAAAAATAATCTTTAGAAGTTATTGCTATCAACTCGTTGTAAATTATGTGAGCATCAGTTAATTTATTTCTAAAAATGAATAATGATTTTTCAGCGGAGTCAAATCTTAATTGAATATACATTATCTCTTCACTTTGATTAATTGTTTCATTTGTTAATTTTAGTGTTTTTTCATTGTATTCTCTGTTGTTTTTTATCATTGCGTCTGTTTTTTCAAGTGATTTGTTTGTTAGTTGTAGTGTTTTTTCATTGTATTCTCTGTTGTTTTTTATCATTGCATCTGTTTTTTTAAGAGATTCTGTATTAAATGTTTTATTGTCCGTAATTGTTATTTCTGTTTGTTTTAATGATTTATTAGTTTGACTTCTAGTAATTAAAAGAGTTATTATTGAAATTAATGCTACAATTAAAGCAGTTGAAGTACTGGCAATATTGCTTGGAACTTCAGTTACAGATTTTGGGATAAAAACCCAATTATATAAAATTGGGAGTGTTATACTTAAAAGAATTATTATGAATATAATACAAATGATGATTATAACGGGAGTAATATAATCTTTCCATGTCATAATTTAACCTCCATAGTTATAATATATTGTAACTAAATTTATTAAACATTATAATATGAAGTTCATTGTAACTCTTTAAAATATATCCTACAAAATATGAGTTATTTTTTCAGATTTTCTTAAAATTAATTGTTTAGGCATATGGGGGGGGTACTTGTTGATAATACACCACCTGTTACATTAATGAAGGTTAAAATTTAATAGCAATAAACTCCTTTTTTATTTATTTTTAAGCATTTCCTTTAATAAATCAGTTGGTTTAATTAACTTTCTGTTCTTTATTACAAAAGTTTTAATTCCTTTGAGTTCATCTTCAGAATTATAAGAACCTGTCTTAATTAAATAATTTTTCATAGCTACTTTATCTTCATAAGGTTCTATAACTTCCATTGAACTAAAAACATAAATATAATTTAAACAAATCTTTTCAGGGTCTTCAGGATCTAAACCTTTTTCAAATATCCATTTATTATACTCTTCAATTTCTTCAATTATTGAGTCATATACTTTTTTATGAGTAGATAAATCTATAATATATGATAAATTATCTGTAAAGGTTATATCTTCAATATTTAAAGTATTTTCATCTTCATTATACTCAAATAAATAAATGGAATGAGTAACTAAAGCTTCATCAGGGTTGTCAGATAACGCTTCAAAATTATGAAAAACATAAATTCCTTTGTGTCTATTGGGGTTCTTTTTATAACAAAATTTATTAAATTCGGGTTCAAAAGTATCGAGATTATTTGGAATTTTATTAACTAAATAAATGTCTTCAGGTTCTATTTTATGACCATTTAAAATGGTTCCTAATGGATTTTCTAATGTTGCTTTAATAATTTCATCTTCATATAATATTGAATAATTGACAAAATAAAAAGGTTCCTCTAATTCTAAATAATCATTAGTTAGTAATGTATCATTAAAAAAATCACTTAATAAACTTTCAATTAATTCTACGGTTGAAATTCCAGTTAATTTTTTATAAATTTTAGTTTTATCTATTAATTCTTTTTCTATAGCACCTATTCTTACTTTAGCCATTGTAACAACCTCTATTAAAAATTAACTTTAGATTTTTAAATATTACTTTACCTTATCTAATATTATGGTTAGAACTATTTTTAAATTTTTTAGAAAATATTAGTTTTATGTTTCCATCAATATTAGTCAGTTCTAATAATATTTTAGAATAATTTTCTAGAAAATTGTTTAGTTATTATATGTGAAATAATATTTTTTATTTTCAGTGCTTTTCAAGAATCAGGGGGAATAAATAATTTTCTATTAATTTTTAATTTTATTTGCTCTTCCTTTATATTTCTAAATATTAAATAACTTGTATTTAATGGTATTTTTTTGTTTTAATTTTATTGATTATTTATATAGAAACATTCGGAATTATCCATAAAATATTTTAATGTTGTTGTATGTAATATTATAGTGTAAGAGCTAAAAGTAGTAAATATTTTGTATAGTATACGGGCAA
>JAFWMN010000007.1 GCA_017513865.1 Bacilli bacterium
AAAAGTCTGAAAAGTGGCTTAAATAGAAAGCTCGTGAGAATTAAGTATAAGAACTAAAAATAATAGAATAATATAAATTATTGAATAAAAATAACTAAATAGCTATAAGGCTCAAATAAGCATAAAAACTGGTGGGAGGGGTTTTATTGAGGTTTCAGGATAATTATTCCTACTCCTATTTGCACAAAACTTTGATGACACCCCCACAAGAATCCCAGCTTTTCAATACTTTGATGGCTGTTCGTATTTCAAAAAAGTAAAAAAATCAGGCAAAAAAAGCCCCAAAAATAGTGATTTTCAAGTAATAAAATAGCAGTTAGTCAAAGCGGAGAATATACTGTATACATCAAAGATAAAGTTGGAAATATTACAACAAAGACAATAACTGTAACAATAGATAATAACGATAATAATGGAAATACAAAGCTACCAAATACAGGAGCATATTTCCCAGTAATAGCAATTATAATGCTTGCTTCAATTAGTGTTATATGCTATAAGAAATATAAAAAGAATAAATTTTAAAATATAAAATAAAACCACCAGTATAACTGGTGGTTTTCTCTTCGACCTATAAGGTCTCCCTACCAGCTAGCACTTAAGTGCTACTTTGATTCCGACGCTTGCATTCAAATACCGGCTACCCTTTAAAAGGGTCAATATATTCTTTTATCGATATTTGGTCGGTTTCCATATCTTCTCTCAATTGATTTCTTATGTACTCTTGTATAACTTTCTTATTTTTTCCTACTGTGCTTACAAAATATCCTCTACACCAAAATACTCTATTGCCATATTTATACTTTAAATTTGCATGCTTCTCAAATATCATCAGTGTACTTTTTCCTTTTACGTATCCCATAAAACTTGATACACTCATCTTTGGTGGTATACTTACCAATATGTGTATATGGTCCGGACAAGCCTCTGCTTCAATCAATTCCACACCTTTTCTTTCACACAATGATCTTATTATTATTCCTATGTCTCTTTTTATTTTCCCATATATTGCTTTTCTTCTGAATTTTGGTGCAAATACTATGTGATATTTGCATTCCCACGTTGTATGTGATAAACTACTTGTGTCGTCAAACTTCATTTTGATGTCCTCCTTATTTTGACTTTTATATTAGCGTCGAAACCTAATGTATTATATCAAAATAAGGAGTTTTTTTATAGATTACTTTTTCTCACCGCTAAAGCTTTCTGGAACCCCCAGTGTAACTGGGGGTTTTCAATAAATAATAAAAACACAAGATTTTATTAAGTCTTGTGTTTTTTATTATAAAAATAAGCAAAAAAAGATAGACCCTTAACTAAGTAAGATAAGGTTCTATCTAGTAGACGCTCAACATGTTAAACATGCTAATTTGCAGGACGCCATTTGTACAATAAAGTACTTTCCATTCAGAAGCACTCGACTTCCTATGTAATTATTATATCATCACTTTACATAATTGTCAACGTGAATTATAAAGAAAATTTATGCAGAAATGCTTATCTTTGTAAAAGAGCGCGATATACTAATTTACATTCTTTTTAATTTGTGCTAGAATGGAAGATAGAAAAACAATTAAAATTGAAAAATTGGAAGAAAATCAAGAGGGAATAGGGGTGTAGGGCTCTTTTTTGAATAACGAATTTTTTACTATTTTTTAATTTTTGAAAAAATAGAGAAGAAGTGTGAGATAAGTATACTGTTAGCGAGGTACGAGCTGTACAGGAGACTTATGCAAAGCAAATTTTGATTTACAGATATAAAATTCAATTTTGCGCAAAGTTTATAAATTTTGTATTTTTTTATTAAACGAACATTAAAATTCAAAAAACGAACATTTGTTAAATAATTTTTGTTTGGTTTAAGTTGCAAAATTTTAGTTTCAATTTGTAAATTTAATTTATAATTATTAAGCTTTAAAATCGATTTTAAGACATTTTATATTTAAACTCAACAAGTTTGTAAAGCTCATTTTATTCGCTAACAATTGACTTATATTTATTATGGATTTTTGTATAATGAATCCTAATTAGTAATCATATTTTTTAACGTCTTAAAATCAAATTTAAGACGTTTTTTTATTTTATATGATAAATTATTCATCTGGACTTATAAACTTATTTAAAATTCATCTATAAAATTAGTCAAAAATTGTACTAATATTGTAACTACAAAAAATGCTCAAAAACGCCTAAAATAACGGCTTGCGAGAATCGATTTTAAGCCGTTTTTATAAAAAGGTAATATAGTTTGTTGTCGGTAAAACATGACTATTCTAGGCATTATGCGGTTTTGGGGCTTTTTATGAAAATTTCGAGATAGGACTAAAAATGAATTAAAAATTTTATGGTCCAGTTTTTTAAAAAAAAGACACGAAAAAAAATGAGTAAGGATAAATTATAAGGAAAAGTCTGAAAAGTGGCTTAAATAGAAAGCTCGTGAGAATTAAGTATAAGAACTAAAAATAATAGAATAATATAAATTATTGAATAAAAAATACTAAACAGCTATAAGGCTCAAATAAGCATAAAAACTGGTGGGAGGGGCTTTATTGGTGTTTCAGGATAATTATTCCTACCCCTATTTGTACAAAACTTTGATGACACCCCATTAAAATCTTAGTTTTTCAATGCTTTGAAGGCTGCTTGCATTTCAAAAAAGTAAAAAATTATAGAGTTATATAATTATTGATTTTAATGAAAAAATAACTTATAATAATGTAAAAGTATACATTAAGGAGCGTGATTATATATGACTTATGAGTTCGCTAAGTATCCGGATGAAACACTTGTTGTTTTTTCCGATATTAGAAAGAAAAAAAATGGAGAAGAATATATTAGAGTTTCTTTTGAAAGACCAACTGAACAAGGATTTGATACAGTTATTTTTGAATTACCAAGCTACGAAATAGTTGAACAAGATGGACATTATTCGGACGAAGAAATTCAAGAATTTAGAGAAACTGTAGAAAAAGGTGCTCACCTATTCTTCAAATACGCAAGACAAGGGGGTCTTAAATTTGCCTAGTATTTTAGAAATTATGCGGATACAAGATATATTTCTGGTCAAATGAAAATAATGAACCTATACATGTACATATTTCAAAAGGAAAACCTACCTCTAACTCTACTAAAGTTTGGCTTACAAAAGCGGGTGGATGCATTTTAGCTAATAATAGTAGCAGAATACCACAAAAAGAATTAAATAGTTTACTTGAAATTGTCGGATTGTATTACTTTAAAATTGTTTCAAAATGGAAAGAAACATATGGAGAAGATCAAGTTAGGTTTTATTGCTAATATAAAATAAAGATTTAGTAGGTATTAATCTTTTATGTGTAAATAATGAAAAAATGTAAATTTTACGAACGAAATTGTGTTTTACAAGAGTCTAAAGAATAAAAGGAGGAATTTTTTATGAAAAAAAGTTTAAAAGTTTTAATTGTGATATTGGTTTTGATTATTTTAGGGTTAGCAAGCTTTATTGTATGGGATAAGGTAATAAATAATAAAAATAGTAATAAAAAAGAACAAAATGAGGTTAATGTTAATACAGTAACCAATTCTGAGAAAATACGTTTAGTTTCAGATTTTAACCATACTTCAAGCACATCTGGTTATATGAAGGTAACAGCTTTTGATTTAAATTCTAATATTATTTGGACATATCAGACTGACATTTTTGATGGTGTAGAATACAACTGTAAATTAGATTGGTTTCAAACAAATAGAGCGTATATCATAGAAAATGACATGATTATAGTATTGAATGCATTAGATGGATCAATTATAGGAAAATGTAAAATTCCTAAAATAAGAGAAAATGAATCTCTTTCAGAAATAATGGCAACTTCAGTAAATACGCAAAAAGGCGTATATTATGTTTTGGCGCGTCACTTTTATGATGCGAATGGTAAAGATATATTATATAAGATAGATAATAGTGGAAACATAGTTGGAAAATCTGATGTTAAAGGTGGTTATGAAATGGATACAGTTTATGAAATATTTGCACAAGGTGTTGAGGTCTCAAGAATAAGCGTAGACGATAATGAAAAAATATTAGAGTGTACGTTGACTAATGATGAAGCTGGTACAGATACTCCCTCTTGGACAAAAAAATTTGAGATAGAATTTAAATAGATGACGATAAGGCAGGATTTTTATATATAATTCCTGCTTTTTTACTTGCCGTAAAAAAACAAGAGGGAGTAGGGTGTAGAGCTCTTTTTTGAATAAGTGATTTTTTACTATTTTTTTTAATTTAAAAAAATAGAGCAGAAGTGGGAGATAGGTAGTACAAAAATTTACTGAAGATAAACTTATAGTAAAATATAATTAAAAAAATATAAAATAAAATTAATAAATTTATAAATTATTAAAATTTTAGATTTTTAACTAAATTTATGAAATTTGATTTACAGATTTACAAAATCGAATTTACAGCAAAGCTGCATAAATTATCTCTAAAGCTCGATTAAAATCTCGCTAAGAGCTAAATTATGTGCAAAGTTTTAAAATTTTGTGTTTTTTTATAAAACGAACATTTGTTAAATAATTTTTATTTGATTTAAATTGCAGATTTTTAATTCTAGTTTGTAAATTTAATTTATAATTATTAAGCTTGAAAATCAATTTTAAGACATTTTATATTTAAACCTAACAAGTTATTCATTTATAATTTTAAATATTGTTTTAATTTAGATTTTAGTTTGAATTTTAATTTTATAAATTATTAGTTTTAGTATTTAATTACATATATAATAAATTTATATATGATTATTAGTCATGGATTTTTATATAATGAATCCTAATTAGTAATCATATTATTTGACGTCTTAAAATCAAATTTAAGACGTTTTTTTATTTTATATGATAAATTATTCATCTGGACTTATAAACTTATTTAAAATTCATCTATAAAATTAGTCAAAATTTGTA
>JAFWMN010000008.1 GCA_017513865.1 Bacilli bacterium
TAATTATGATTATATATATTTATTATATATAATCAATAATATATATATTTATTATATACATTAAATAATAGTAAATTTAATGGCTTCCTTCTTATTGTATCAAGCTATTAAGCATACGTACGTAGGTGGGATCTTGATAAAAAATTATATACATAGCTGTCACTACTGTTTATAATTTTGAGAAGTATTACCACACAAAAATATGTTGTTTGACAGGCAACATATTTTTTGTTTGTTATATTTTTTTGACTTTTGTTTGTTTTTTATGATTTTCCATATTCGTTAAAATTTCATTTAATTTGTTTTTATAGTATTGGCTATTTTCACTTATATATATATTCTTTTGTTTATAAGCATCATTTATTAGATTATTTAATTCAACAAGATTCTTTTCTCCTAATGTGTCTTTCAAATTATTTGTATTGTTTATACGACTTTCGACAATAATATTTTTATATTTTTCATAAAATGGTTTAGCAATAAAACTTATTTTTTCATATAATGTTCCATTTTCTATTTTGGAATTTTCTTTTGTATTAATTATAAATATGTTGTTTTCATGCATTATTTTCATTATATCTTGGGTTATTAATTCATTTATTATTTCAGTAAATATTACGGAATTATATTTTTCTTTTTTTGATTTCCTTTTATTAAGTTTTAAGATTTTGTTATTTTGTTTTGAATAATTTATTCTGGACCATCCACATTTTATTATAATTTCTTTGTCATTCTCATCTATTATATTTCTTTCTATACAGTGATTTAATTCATGGATAATGGTAGAATCTGTGTAATGGCTATAATTATTCAAGTCATATATAACAATTGAATATAATATGATTTTTTCATTTGTTTCTATAAAATTTGGGACAGTTATTGAATTGTTTTCAATTAATCTATATATATTTGCGAAAGATTTTTCTAAGAAATTCATATTTTCAATTTTGTTTTTTGAGTTTATTCCAGTTAGAGCTTCATTGTATTCTATTTTTTCAGCACTGTTTAATATTTTTTTTAATGTTTTTAAATATTTATGTTTTTTTTCAGAGATTTTTTTATCGCATAAATCTATAATTTCAGTATAATTTTTACAATTAGATAGTTCATTTTTTATTTCATTATATTCATTTTTACTTAGTTTTTTTTCTATTTGTTCAAGGCATATTTTTAAATATTTTTCATCTAATTTATTTATTAAGTTTTCGGTGTATTTTTGCATAAGCTCTATTTCGATATATTTTTCTTTTTCTTTTTTTATACTTCTTTTAGTTTTTTTGAACTTAGCTTTTATTTTTCTTAAGTATTTTTCTATTTCTCTTTTTTCTTTTACAGATAATTCTTCATTATTTATATTTGGATATATGTTTTTTAAGTGATCTTTAAATATATTTTTTAAAATTTCGGTATTTATTTCATCATTTATCCATTGTCTTAAAATAATTTCATATGATTGGATGTTTTGAATGTTTAATTCTTTTAAAAAATCGCATATGTTTTCATATTCAATCATTCTGTAAATTCTTCTTAATTCTCTTTTTTGTTCTTCATATTGTTGTTTTGATATATGAGTAATTATAAATGTGTTATTTATTCTTTCTTCGATGAACCTGCGGTATTCTTCGCCATAAAATTCTACAAAAGCTTCTTTTATTTGGGGAAGTTTTTTTTCAATTTCATATTCAGTATTTATAATTTTCATATGATTGCTCCTTACTGGAGATTTATCTTATATATTTTTTAAAATTTTGTCAAATTAAAAAGCCTTTTAGGCTTTATTTTTAAGTGGTGCTGGAAACAGGACTCGAACCTGCGACCTGCTGATTACGAGACAGCTGCTCTACCAGCTGAGCTAATCCAGCACATTTAAATTATACACTATTTTAATATATTTGACTAGATTTTTTATCAAGGATTGTGGTTTGAATTTTGGAAAACCGCTGACTATAATGAATATAAAGCTTTTATCGACAAGGAATTAGAAAAACTGGCCGATAAATAAAAAAGACTTACTATGTAAGTTTTTTTTGAATATTTTTTTAAATAGTGTATAATTTTATTAGGTGATTATATGTCAGTTATTAAAGTAATGGATGAACTTTTAGCTAATAAAATTGCGGCTGGAGAAGTAGTCGAAAAATGTGCATCAGTGGTTAAAGAACTTGTTGAAAACAGTATTGATGCAGGAGCAACTGAGATTAAAGTTTTACTTGAGGATGCTGGAACTAGAGAAATAAAGGTTATTGATAATGGTAAAGGTATGGATAAAGATGATGCGGTTTTAGCATTTTCTAGACACGCTACTAGTAAAATAGATAGCGAAGATGATTTATTTAGACTTAATACTTTAGGCTTTAGAGGGGAAGCTTTAGCTTCTATTGCAGCTGTTAGTAAAGTTGATTTAAAAACTTGTGATAAAGATGTTGGAACGCATGTTGTAATAGACGGTGGTAAAATTGTAGAGGTATCTAGAGGAGATGCTAGAGGAGGTACAATAATATCAGTTAGTGAACTTTTTTATAATACACCAGCTAGGCTTAAACATATGAAAAGTTTATATACTGAGCTTGCTAATATTACTGATTATATGAATAAACTAGCTTTATCTCACCCTGAAATTAGATTTGTTTTACAAAATAATGATAATGTTATTTTAAAAACTGATGGTTCATCTAATGTTTTAAAGGTTATTCAAAATATATATGGTAATGACGTTGCCAAAAAAATGGTTTTTGTATCTGGGGAAAATGATGATTATGAAATCGAAGGATATATTTCTCTTCCTGAGGTACATAGGTCTAATAGGAACAACATGGTTACTATTGTAAATGGTAGAGTAGTGAAAAACATGGAAATTAATCGAACTATTAATGATGCTTATCATTCGTATAAACCAGATAATAGATATCCGATTACTGTTTTAAGTATAAATGTTGATCCTAGTGTGATTGATGTAAATATTCATCCAACTAAAATGGATATTAAATTTAGTAAAATAGATACTTTGCTTGAACTTATTAAAGGAGTTGTTATATCAGGAATTTCCAACAGGAATTTAATTCCGGAAGTATCCATTAAAAAAGAAAAACCAAAGAGAGAAGAAATTAAATTTGATTTAGAAAGAAAAACTTCAAAAGTAACTTCTGAAGATGTTTCAGAAGAAATAATTGTTAATGACTTTATATACGAAGATGAAAATAGTGGGGATGTAGTTCAAGTAGTTAACGATAGTGAAGAGGAATTTATGCCGGAAATGTATCCAGTTGGTCTTGTTCATGGGACTTATATAATATGTCAAAATGAAAAAGGAATGTATATTATAGATCAGCATGCAGCTAAAGAAAGGTGCAATTACGAAAAATTTAAGGAGGAGATGGGGAAACCTAATATTTCTAGTACGCCTCTTCTATTTCCAATTACTATTGAGCTATCTAATAATGAATTTATGATTTTAAAGGAAAACATGTATATTTTAAAAGATATGAAATTTAAAATAGAAGAATTTGGTATTAATTCAGTGATTGTTAAAGAACATCCGACTTGGTTAATAGGAGATGCTGAAGAAGCAATTAGAAAAATTATTGAAATAGTAATTGCGACTGAAAAGGATTTTGATATTGAAAAATTTAATGAAAAGGTAGCTACTATGATGAGTTGTAAAAAAGCTATAAAAGCTAATACAAATATAGAAATGGAAGAAATGGAAGCGTTAATTAATGATTTAAGATCTTGTAAAAATCCATTTAATTGTCCTCACGGTAGACCGACAATGATTTATTATTCTAATTATGATTTAGAAAAATTATTTAAACGTAGTGGTTTTGATATTATTAAATAGGTGGTGAAATAATGGTTTATTTAGATTATAGTGCGACTAGTCCAGTGGATAAAGAAGTTATGGATAGTTTTATAAAGGCAAGTTCATATTATGGAAATCCTAATTCTCTTCATAAATTTGGGACAGAGGCTAAAAAATTAATTGATGCCTCTACGAATAAGATTTCTGAAATTCTTAATGTTAAGACAAGTGAAATTATTTATACTTCGGGAGCTAGTGAAGCTAATAATATGGTTATAAAAGCGATGGAAAACTACAAAAATAGAGGCAAACATATTATTACAACAGAACTTGAACACTCATCTATAAATATTCCTTTAGAATACTTAAAAGAAAAAGGTTTTATTATTGATTATGTGCCTTTAATTAATGGAGTAGTTGATATAAATGCTTTAGAGGGAATGCTTGATAATGTATGCTTAGTTACTATTAGTATGGTAAATAGTGAAGTAGGTATTAGACAGCCGATTGAAGAAATTGGTAAAATGTTAAAAAAATATCCTAAAATATTTTTTCATACGGATATTACGCAGGCTACTGGTAAGATAAAATTTGATCTTAGTGATGTTGATTTCGCTAGTTTTTCAGCACATAAGTTTTTTGGATTTAAAGGTGTTGGAGTTCTATATAAAAAAGAAAATATAAATATTACTCCTTTAATTCATGGTGGTAAAAGCACAACTATTTATCGTAGTGGGACGCCAGCCACAGAACTTATTGTTAGTATGGCTAAAGCTTTAAGACTTGCTTATGAGAATATTGATAAGGATTTAGAAAAAATAAAAGAGTTAAATTTATATTTAAAAGAAAAATTAGCTAAATATGAAAAAGTATTTATAAATAGTAATGAAAATTCTATTTATCATATTTTAAATTTTAGTGTAATAGAGGTTAAACCTGAAACGTTTATGCATAGTTTAGAAAAGGATGATATTTATATTTCAACGCAAAGTGCGTGTGCGACTGGTAATTATTCTAAAAGTGTTTTAGCTTTAACCAGTGATATGAAAAGGGCTTCTAGTAGTTTAAGGATCAGTATTTCTAGAAAAACTACTAAAGAAGAAATTGATAAATTTTTAAAGGCTTTTGATAATAGTTATAATAAATTAATTAGTTGACTTTAAGCGAAAATACTGTTAATATTTTAATGAAAGTTATAGGTGATAATATGAAAAAGTTTATAGTAAATAAAGAATTTTGGGATTTGTTTCCTGATTCAGCAATTGGTATTCTTGTTTTAGAAAATGTTAAAGAAAATATTGAAATAGGAGAAAGTGAAGCTTTAGAGATAAAAAATATCTTAGATAGTGCGAATAAAGAAGCTAAAAAGTATTTGACAAGTGATGTTATTTCAGAAAATGAAGTTGTTAAGGTTTGGCGCGAAGCTTATCAAAAATTTCCGACAAAAAAAGGTGTTAGATGCTCGTTAGAAAATTTACTTAAGCGTATTTTACATGATAATCCAGTAGGAACTATTTTTCCATCTGTGGATATTACTAATGCAATATCGCTCAAATATGCACTTCCTATTGGAGCCGAAGATAGAGATAAATTAGATGGTGATATTCATTTAGGGGCAATGAAAGGTGGAGAAAAGTTTTTACCAATAGGATCTGATAAGGAAGAACCTCCTTATGAAGGAGAAATTGCTTATTATGATAATTATGGAGCTGTTTGTCGTTGCTTGAATTGGCGTGATGGTAAAAGAACACAAATTGATGATAATACGACTTCAGAATTTATTGTTATGGAATGTGTTGATTCAAGTAGAATAGAGGATTTAAATAAAGCTATTTCTGAGCTTGAAGAGTTAATGATAAAATATTTAGGTGCTAAAACTTTTAATAAACAAATAATTACAAAAGACAATCCTTCTATGGATATAGAATAAATGGTGATATAAATGTTTGAAAACTTAGGCGATAGACTTCAAAATGCTTTAAATAAAATAAAAGGTTATGGAAGAATATCTGAAGAAAATATTGGTGAAGTAACCAGAGAAATTAGACTAGCTTTACTTGAAGCTGATGTTAACTATAAGGTAGTTAAAGAGTTTATTAATAATGTTAAAGATAAAGCACTTGGTGAAGAAGTTAAAAATAGCTTAAAACCTGGGGAAGTTTTTGTTAAGATTGTTAAAGATGAATTAGTATCTTTACTTGGTAATGAAGCGGAACCATTAATTGTTGTTAAACCAATGACTATTTTAATGATGGTAGGTCTTCAAGGTAGTGGTAAAACAACAACTACTGGTAAGCTAGCTTTACTTTTAAGAAAAAAATATGGTCTTAAACCTTTGATGGTAGCTTGTGATGTTTATCGTCCAGCCGCCATAGATCAATTAAAACAAATAGGAAAAGAACTTAATATTGACGTATATAGTGAAGGCAAAGGTAATCCTGTAGAAATTGCAAAAAATGCGGTAGAATATGCGAAAGAAAATGGGTACAACTATGTACTTATAGATACGGCTGGAAGACTTCATATAGATGAAGAACTTATGGGTGAACTTCAAGATATTAATAAATCAGTAGATCCAAATGAGATACTTTTAGTATTGGATAGTATGATGGGACAAGATGCGGTTAATGTGATTACTGGATTTGATGAAGTTTTACCTATTACTGGTTCTATTTTAACTAAATTAGACGGTGATACTAAAGGAGGAGCAGCTTTATCAATAAGACATTTGACAAATATTCCAATTAAATTTATTGGTGTTAGTGAAAAGATGGATGGCTTAGAAGCTTTTTATCCAGAAAGAATGGCTAATCGTATTTTAGATATGGGCGATTTGATGGGCATGATTGAAAAAGCTGAAAGCGTGATTGATGAAGATGAAGCTTTAAAAACAGCCCAGAAACTGCAAAAAGGGAAATTTGATTTAGAGGATTTTTTAAGTTCATTTAAGCAAATAAAAAAATTAGGTCCACTTGAAAATTTAATTAAGTTAATTCCTGGTGCTAAAAAAATGGGCCTTAGTAATGTAAATATTGATCCTAAAGATCTTGCTCATATAGAAGCAATTATTTTATCAATGACACCAACTGAAAGAAAAAATCCTGATATGCTTAAATCAAGTAGAAAAAGAAGAATTGCTGCTGGAAGTGGCAGATCTGTAGAAGAAGTTAACAAATTACTTAAACAGTTTGATCAAATGAAAGTTATGATGAAACAAATGAAAAATGGTAATTTTAAAATGCCATTTTAAGGAGTTATAAAAATCCTCGAATTAATTATTCAGGATTTTTAATTTACGTAAAGCTTTATATAGATAGTATAAAAAATGAAATATAGAAAAAATAAATGCTATAATATAAGTGTAAAATAATAAAGGAGAGAAATATGAAGAAAAATATTATTATAGGGGTATTGATTGTTGTTATTTTAATATTAGGAGGATCATTATTATATCTTAATTTGAATAAAGATAAAGTAGGCTGTGCTAAATGTACTACGCAAACTAAATGTTCTACAAATGATTCTGAGCAGTCTGATATTGAAGAAGAAAAAACTACCAAGGAAGAAGAAAAGATCTCTAGCAATTATATTAATGCTGTTTATTGGAATAGTGATAATTCTTCTGAATTGATCTTATTTGGTGATGGAAAGTGCTTTTCTTTGACTGATGATTCTGAATACAACTCAGGCACTTATATAATGGGAAGTGGCAAACTCATTGTTACTTTATATGTATATGATGAAAAAGTAATTCAAACTTATACTATTTCAAGTGATTATAAGACTATAACTTTAGAAAATGGTACTAGTTTTGAAAAATTAAATTAATAAAAGCTAAAATTTAATTATTTTAGCTTTTTAATTATATTTTGCATTCCATATTTATTATTCTATACAAACATTGGTCATTATGATTATATTAAGAAAATCATTTGTGTTACCTTTTTCAATAAATTTTAAATTTCTGTTTTTGTACTCAATAATGCATTTATATAAAACTTTTGAATAAAAATAATGACTAAAAGCCATTATTTATGAATTTTGTGCAGCATCCCGGATCATTATTTATTATTTCATTTTCTTCTGAACAGGTGTATTCTGGCGTATATGTATGATTATAGATATGTTTGTTAATGATGTGAGTATGAATTGGACATATATGATTTACTTCATGGCATATTTCTTTTTCTACATATTTATTAATTGCAGGTTCAATTATAGGATTATTACACCTACAGTTATTCATAGGAAAAGATATACCAAAATTTTTTTTAAACATTTTTTTCCCCCTTATCTAATTTATAATATGCTTATTTGGTTTTTTTGAATATGTAAAATGTTTATTTAAATAAAAAAACCTATATTTATAGGTTATTTTGTTAATATATTAAATACTTCTTCAACAGGAATAGTTTTTGGTTTGTTTTTATATTGAGGTATTAGATGCATATGGTAGTGTTTTACTTCTTCAGCTATACCATTATTTTGGGCTATAGTGAGTCCATCAGTATTTAATTTTTTTTCGAGTAATTTTCCAATTTTTCTAGCTGTTTCCATTATATGAGTTAAGGTGTCATTATCAATATCATATAAGTCTAAAAAGTGATTTTTAGGAACAATTAGAGTATGCCCTAAAGTATTTGGATTTATATCTAAAAATACTACTACTTTTTCATCCTCATATAATTTATATGATGGTATTTCTCCATTTACAATTTTACAAAATATATCCACAGTGTTCATCTCCTATAGTAAGTATATCATTTATTAAAAAAAGAGTAAATAACTCTTTTTGGTGAATATCTGCGAATATTCTATTTTATTATTAGATAAATTTATATTATTTATTCAAAAAAATAGTAAAAAGTGTTAAAATATTAGAGGTGATGCAAATGGACACATTAAAAATTGTAAATTTAACTGTAACTGTGGAAAATAAAGTTATTTTAAAGGATTTTAATTTGGAAATTAAAGCTGGAGAAATACATGCAATTATGGGACCAAATGGCACAGGTAAATCTACATTGACTAAGGTTATTATGGGGGATCCAAATTATAAAATAAAAAAAGGTAAAATATATTATAATGACAAACTTATTAATAAAATGCCCGTTGATGAAAGAGCTAAATTAGGTATTTTTTTAGGTATGCAGATGCCACTTGCAATTGAAGGGGTTACTAACGCTGATTTTTTAAGAACGGCTTTAAGAAGTAGGGATGGTGATAACTTTAAATTATATGCTTTCATTAAAAATTTAGAAAAGCTTACGAAAAAATTGCACATGGATCCTGATATGATTCATCGAGGTGTTAATGATGGTTTTTCTGGAGGGGAAAGAAAGAAAAATGAAATATTGCAGATGTATTTATTAAAACCTAGTTTAGTTTTATTAGATGAAATAGATTCTGGATTAGATGTCGATAGTTTAAAGATTGTTGGTAAAAGTGTGATGGATTATTACAAAGAAGAAAAATCCGCTATTTTACTTGTTACTCATTATCATAGACTTTTAAATTATATAAAACCAAATTTTATTCATATTATGAATAATGGTAAAATTGTTAAAAGTGGTGATGAAAGTTTAGCCTTAGAAATAGAGCAAAAAGGTTATGAAGAAATAATTAAAGAGGGACCAAATGAATAAGTTAAAAATAAGTAATGATAATATTACTTTAACTAGCAAAGATGATAAGTTATCACTTTCTATAAATAATAATAGTAAATTTTTAGGAGTTCAAGACCTTAAAATAAAAGTAACAGATAATACAGATTTGGTTATAGATTGTGAAAACTTTATTAATAAGTTAGATATTACCATAAAAATTTTAACAGGTGTTCATTTGAATGTTTATGAAAGTAAAAGTGATGGCGAATATAAATTTCAATATAAGTATTATTTAGAAGAAGATAGTTTTTTAAATATTGAGAAAATAATCGATGTTTCAAGTATTAATGAGATGACAATAATTAATTTAGATGGAGAAAATGCGAAAGTTAATTATAATTTAAAAACAATTAGTAAAAGGGAAGAAAAATATAATTATTTGGTTTATCATAATGCATGTAAAACAAGTAGTAACATAATAAATAATGGAGTTAATATTTTGGATGGGAAATTAGAGTTTAATGTTTCTTCATTTGTGCCTAATAATATTAAGAAGTGTGAAGTTAATCAAGACTCTAGAATAATTAATATGACGGATAATGCATGCATAATAAAGCCTAATTTGTTTATTGATGAAGAAGATGTTAATGCTAATCACAGCGCGCTTATTGGAACATTTTCTTTTGAAGAAGTATTTTATTTAATGAGTAGAGGTATCAATAAAAAAGATGCTGATAGTTTACTTACACGAGGATTTTTGATGAAGGGTATAAATTATTATAAAGAATATTTAGAAGGGTTAATTAATAAGTATTGGAGGTGATACTATGAATAGAGAAGACTTTAATATTTTAGGTACCGGTGTTATTTATTTTGATAATGGGGCTACTACATTAAAGCCTATAATTTTATCAGAAGCTATAAATGATTATTATAATTTTTATAGTGCGAATGCTCATAGAGGAGATTATCAAATTAGTATTAAAGCAAGTTCGATGTACGAAGAAACTAGAAAAATAGTAAAGGAGCTTATTAATGCTTCTTCAGAAAAGCAAATAGTTTTTACAAGTGGAACGACTGATTCCATTAACAAAATAGTTTTTGGTTATTTTAAGAACATATTAAAGGATGGAGATGAAGTTTTACTTACAAAAAGTGAACATGCATCTAATCTTCTTCCATGGTTTGAACTTGCTGATCTAAATGGTTTAAAAATAAAATATATTGAACTTGATGATAATCATGAAGTTACATTAGATAATGTTAAAAAATCTATAACATCAAAAACAAAAGTTATTTCTATTGCACATGTCTCTAATGTAGTAGGCGATATTAGACCTATTAAAGAAATAATTGAATTTGCTCATAAAAATAATATTTTAGTTTTAATTGATGGGGCTCAAAGTGTTCCACATTTAAAAATAGATGTAGAGGATTTAGATATTGATTTTTTAGCTTTTTCAGCACATAAGATGTGCGGACCAACAGGAGTTGGAGTGTTATACTTAAAACAAAAATTGTTAAATGATATTGATCCTATTATATTTGGCGGAGGTATGAATGCTGATTTTAATATTGATGGAACAAGAGTTTATAAAACGATGCCAGATAGATTGGAAGCAGGAACTCCTAATATTGCTGGGGTAATAGGTTTTGGATATGTAATTAATTATTTAAAGAAGATAGGTTTTGACAATATTCATAATTATGAAATGGAACTTAAAAAATATTTGGTTAATAGATTAAAAGAAATACCAGAAATAGAAATGTATAATGAAAATAGTGAAAGTGGCATTGTAACTTTCAATTATAAAGATATTTTCCCACAAGATTTGGCTATTTATTTAGATAAATATAATATATGTGTAAGAGCTGGAAATCACTGCGCGAAGATACTTAAAGATGAAATCAATATTAAGAATACTTGTAGAATTAGTTTGTATTTTTATAATACCAAAGAAGAGATTGATAGATTAATAGAAGTTTTAAAAAATTCTAATATTAAAGAAGAAATTATTTAATTTCTTTTTTTTGTGTTATACTTATATTGTATGAACATAGTTAGTTTATATTTTATGGAAACAATAAATTAGAGGTGATAATATGGGTAATGATTTTTTAGATTCTATGACTGATGATATTTATTCAATGACGAGCTTTATGTTTGAAAAATCGATTCGTGAAGTTTTTGCTTTGAGTGATGAATTAATGGGTAGATTTGATTTGGATGAAGAAAATCTTAGAAATGCTAGAATTGACCCTGATTCTATTAGCAGTTTGTATTCTGATACATTTAAAGAAGATTTTGATTCTTTTAGCGTGATTTATGAAGATTTATACGATTTTCCTAAAGATGAATTAAATATGGAAACCGTCAAGAATCATAATGAAATTGTTTTAAAAGAGCTTAAAGATTTGTGGAATAAAAAGTGTGCTCATATAAAGGAAATAATTCTTTCTAGAGCTAGCAGATTATCAGAAATGTATTATAAAGTAAGTAATCTTGTCGGCCAAGATGCTATGAATGCTAGTTATGATGTTATTTCATATGCTAGAATATTGTGTGATAGAATTGATGTAATGGTTAATAGAAATATATATGATATTGATAAATTTATGTATTCAGCTGTAGAAAAAAACGCTAATTTAGATGATAAAAAAGAAACAAGAATAATAAAAGGTGCTGTATCGTCTCTTGAAACTGGTGGTAAAGGTGGTTCAAAACTTACGACGGCTTATAACGCGGTACCTTATGAATTAGATTTTGCTGAAGAATTAAGGTTAAGAAATCATAAATTATCTATAACTGCGGAATCATTATCAACTTCTTTAGCATTAGCAGATATATTTCATGATAAAGAACATTTTGATGCTGTTACCAAAAGAGTAATGGAGGCTTTAGATAGTTGTAAAACTTCTTTAGATTTCGAGCAGCTTTCTTTATATATGCAAGCATATGCTTCTAAAGGTGGTTTTGCTTCTGAATACTATAATGAGATTTCTAAACTTATTGATGATCGTTTAAATGAATTGGATTTGTCTGAAAAAAAACAAGAAAATGTGCAAGAACCAGAGGTGTTAGATCCTTTAAGTCCGAAAGAAATGGATATAAATTTGTGTTCTACTGCTATTGCTAATATAAAACGCGAAGCTGCTCGTATGCGAATACATTCAGATAAATTGGATAGTACAATTACCGAATTAGAACAAAAAATAGATGAAGTTAGGCTAAGTAGTGGTGAATATACTGGCATTTTAAAAGACGAATTAGATAAACTTGATAAAGTATGGGTTAGTGAAGTTCAGGGAATAACTGAGAGGAAAAAAGAAAGTCAAAAACAAGATGAACATATTGAATCAAAGCAAGAGAATAGTTTATCAGGAGAATCTAATGCTTCAAAACAACAACAGCAAGAAATCGTTAATGTATTAAGACAAGTAGTTTTATCAAAAGCTAAATCTGAAGAAATCAAACAAGATTTATCTCCTCAAAAAGTTTTAGATGATTATGAACAAAGTAAAAACAAATATGAAGAAGTTAGTGCTTCTAATGAACTTTCTCAAACAATACAAGGGAAGACAAGTAGTGAAATTGATAAAGATTTAGATGAATTTGAAAAGCAGGAAAAAAAGATTTTAAATTCAAAACATTTCACAGATGAAAAAAAACGAGAGTTACTTGATGAATTATATTCTGAATTTGATCAGTATACAGCAGAAAATCCTGAGATAAATGGCCGAAAAATATAATGGAGGAATATATGGAAGATAATGAAATACAAAAGAAATTTGATGACTTTATAGAATCTTATACTAGTCTTAGTATTAATGATAAACGAAAAGAAATTGTTGATAAATTAAAATCAATGATTACAAATTGTATGCTTATAAATCAAAAATTAGGAAGAGAACATGAGTTATTAATGAATAGGGAACTTGTTGATTTAAAAGAAGAACCGCTTACTGAAAGTGATTTTTTAGAAGGTGTCTTTGTTTATATTCATACTTTAGATGATACTGTAAACGATTTATTAAATTATGTTATTAAGTAATGTTAAAAGAAGAAATTATTTAATTTCTTTTTTATTGATTTTAATTATAACTAATGATATACTTTTGTTAAGAAAGGAGTGTTATATGATGCTTATATTTTTATGTATATTCATAATCATTATTTTATTATGTTCGATCAGACAAATTACAGAGTATGAGAGGGGAATATTATTTAGATTTGGTAAATTTAGAAGAATATTAAATCCTGGTTGGAATATTGTTCTTCCAATAATTGAATCTTATCAAAAAATTGATATTCGTACTAAAGCAGTTGACGTAGCTGAACAAGATGCGATTACTAAAGATAATGTATCAATTAGAATTAATGCGGTACTTTATTATAGAGTTTTCGATGCATCTAAAGCAGTTATTGCCGTTGAAAATTTTCAATATGCGGTTTCACAGCTTGCTCAAACAACGATGCGTAACGCAGTTGGTGCAACTTCATTAGATGAGTTACTTTCTGAACGTGATAAAATATCTACAGAAATATGTGACATAATTGATAAAGCTACTGATCCTTGGGGTATTAAAGTTGAAAATGTTGAACTTAAAGACATTAAACTTCCTGAAGAGATGCAAAGAGTTATTGCTAAAGTGGCTGAAGCTGAAAGAGAAAAATTAGCAGTTATTACAAAATCTAAAGGTGAAATTGAAGCTGCTAATAACTTGGCTGAAGCAGCAACTTTATTATCTAAGTCACCAGGATCACTACATTTAAGAACTTTATCTACTTTAAATGATTTATCAAGTGATCAATCCAATACAATTATATTTGCTATTCCTTTAGAGGTATTAAGAGCTTTTGAAGGTGGGAACGCAGGAAAAGTTATTAATAAAATAGTTAATAAAGATGATGTAAAATAAAAGGATTTATTCCTTTTTTTTGTAAAAAATTGTCAAAAATTAAGTATCAAGTTGAAATGAACTATATATAATTATATAATATATTTGAAGGTAGGTGGAAATATGGATGAAACTAATATGAATAATCCAGAGAAATATGAACACGTAGGGGTAAATATTGATTCTTATACGGCAAATGATAATTTACTAAAAGATCAAATGGAAGAATATAATAAGGCTAAAAAAGAATATGATGATAAAAATACAGATCCAACAGCTGCGCAATCTTTTTGGGAACCTAAATGGGTAAGGCTTAAGATGGCCAGTAGGGTATTCCCAGGAAAGGTTATGGATGATGATGGTCGTGCGCGACTTAATTATAATACGACACCCGATGGTTTTATAGATGTTCCAGAGAATTTAGTTGACGATGTAAGAAATGGAAAATTAAATCCTAATTTATATACTCGTGAACAGCTTAGACAAATGTCTATTGATAGATATCATCTTACTCATGGAATTAATATTCCTGTTTATGATGATTATTCTAATGATATAATTGAGAATCAAGACAAAAGTAGATAAAATTAATCTTCGGATTAATTTTTTTATAATTTTAATGTTTGCTTAATATTTACATTTAATATATAATTATATTGAGGTGCTTATTATGAAGAAATGTGCGCTTATATGTAACCCTAATAGTGGTAAAAGAGATAAGAAAGTTTTAATTAAAGCGTTTAAAGAAATTCTCTTAAAAAAGGGATATGAACCAGAAGTTTTTTATACAAAGTATTCTGGTCATGCTAAAAAAATAATTAGTGAACTTGAATTTAAAGATTTAGTTATTTCTCTTGGTGGTGATGGAACTTTTAATGAAATTGTTACTGGTAATTTAAAAAGAAAAGATAAATTAATAGTTTCTCACATACCACTCGGTACGGCAAATGATTTAGGAGCGATGTTTGGTATGGGAAAAGATCCTGTTCAAAACCTTAAAATGATTTTGGGCGGCGTAGTTAAACAAGTTGATATTTGCCGAATAAATAAAAATCCTTTTGTTTATGTAGCTGGTATTGGTAAGTTTGTAAATATTGCTTATGATACACCACGTGATAAGAAAAAGAGGTGGGGCTATTTAGCTTATTTAATGAACGCTGTTAAAATATTTAATAGTAAAACTAAGCTTTTTGAAATAACTTATACTTTAAATGGTGAAGAGTATACTGGTCTTTATTCATTTTTGCTTATTTGTAATGCATCTAGAATGGGTGGAATTAAAATGCTTCAAGATGTTAAAATGGATGATAGTAGGTTTGAAGTACTTTTATCAAATATTACAACCAAAAAAGATATTGTAAAAAGTTTACTTATGGTAAAAAATGATATTACTAAAGTTCCTGGTTTTTACTTTTATAAGACAGATTATTTAAAAATAAAGTTTAGGAAAAAACCCGATAAGAATTGGTGTATAGATGGTGAAGAATTATTAGATGATTCTTTAGAATATGAAATAGATATTGTTAAAGATTTAAAAATGCTTTTACCTAAAAAAGAGATTAATAATATTTTTGTTAATAAGGAGTAATTTATGCAATGGATAGAAGAATTTTATAATTTTGAAGATATTGAAGATAAAGATGAACGCGAATTAGAATCAAGTATTCTTGATGATAATGTTGTAGAAGAAGATATGTTTTTAAAAATCAGTGAAATTTTTGATAGTTATAAAGCAATTATGGAATTATTTGATATTGATGAAGATATAACTGAAGCAATTAGTATAATTGATGAAAGATTTGAAATTGCTTTAATAAAGCTAGAAGAGAATTATGGTGTTTCTAAAGATGAAATAGATAATTATATAGCTAAACGCGATGAAATTTTAAAACCATATATTGAAGCTAAAAACAAGGCAATATAAAGCCTTTTTTGGTGTTTATTAATTTGCTTTTTATATATTTTTTTGTTATAATTTTATCGGCTTTTAAAAATTAAAGAAAGGAGTTAAAATGAGTAAAATTAAAATTTTTGGTCTTGGCGGACTTAATGAAAGTGCGAAAAACATGTATGTTATAGAAGTTAATAATGATATATTTGTTTTTGATGCTGGTCTTAAATATGCTGATGACAAAATGCTTGGAGTAGATTATATTATTCCAAATTATGATTATATAAAAAATAATTTAAAAAATGTTAAGGGTATTTTTATTACTCACGGTCATGATAATAATATGGGGGCTTTAACTGAAATAGTTAAAGACATTCCTGAAATTAAAATTTATGGAACCAAATTTACTTTAGAGGTTATTAAAGATGAATTTGTTTCGGAAAATTTAGATATTAAAAACTTAATTGAATTAAAACCACATAGGAAGGTGGATTTTGGGGAATGTAGTATTTTTCCAATATCACTGACACATACGGTTCCTGATGCGGTAGGTTATGTACTTTATACACCTGATGGGGCAATATTTTATACGGGTAATTTTTTATTTGATTCAACAATGCTTGGTAATTATAAAACAGATATTGGTAAACTTGCTTATGTTGGAAAGCAAGGTGTTTTATGTTTACTTTCAGAATCTTTATATGCGGATAAAAAAGGGTATACTTCCCCTCATCATAGAACAAGTGATATAATTAGAGAAATAATAAATAGAAATGAAGGTAGAATTCTATATAATGTTTATCAAACACAACTTTATAAAATTCAAGAATTATTTAATGAACTTAAAAATACTGATAGAAATGTAGTTATTTTAGGTAAAAGATTAGAAAACGTAATTTTAAAAGCTATTGATATGAATTATGTTGATTTTGATAAAAAAAGAATTAAAACTATTTCCCATGTTAATGATGATAAAATTGTTGTAATAATTTCTGATGAAAGAGAAAAACCTTATTCTAATTTATCAAGGATAGTTCGAGGTTATGATAAATTTATAACTATAACTAATGAAGATACTGTTGTTTTTGCTTGTCCTGCTGATGATAGTATGGAGAGAACAGCTACTAAGATATGTGATATTTTAGCTAAAATGGGAGCTAATATTATCGAGCTTCCACGAAGTAAATATTTATCTTATCATGCTTCTTCTGAAGATCTGATGTTAATGTTAAATCTAATGAATCCAAAATATTATATGCCAGTTAACGGTGAATATCGTCATATGGTTGCTAATAAGGAAGTAGCAATGAAAGTTGGCATGGATGAAGATAATGTATTACTTAGATTAAATGGTGAAATTGCTTATTTTGAAGATGGAAAACTAATAGACAATGGTATGAAGATACCTACTGATGATATTTTAGTCGATGGTTTAGGTACAGGAGATGTTGGAGAACTTGTTTTAAAAGATAGAGAACTTTTAAGTACTAACGGTATTGTTATTATTACAACTACTATTGATAGAGAATCTAAAGAAGTTTTAGCTGGTCCGGAAGTTTTAACTAGAGGGTTTATATATGTTAAAGAAAATACGGAACTTATAAAAGAAGCTCAAAAAATATCTGCTGATGTTATTAAAGAAAATACTAAAGGCAATTTCATTGATTTTAATAAAGTTAAACTTGGAATTAGAGATAAAGTTTCAAAATACTTTTATGAACAAACTGAGTGTAAACCGATGATATTAGTATCAATATTGGAAGTCTAAGGACTTCTTTTTGCTTGAATAAACAAATTAATTATGGTATTATTTTTAAAGGAAAAGAAGTGATTTATATGTTAATTCCCGAAAGAGAAAAAGCTAAGATTAGAAGCAAGAATAAAGTCTTGACTAAAGAATATAAAATAGATGATGAGTTAAAAGAACTAGGTTTGGGTAAAACGTATTTTATTAAAACATATGGCTGTCAAATGAATGTTCATGATTCTGAGAATATTAAAGCTATTTTAGAGGAAATGAGTTTTAAAGAAGCTCTTGTTATGGAAGAGGCTGATTTAATTTTGCTTAATACTTGTGCGATTAGAGAAAATGCCCATAATAAAGTATTTGGTATGCTTGGAAGAATTAAACATTTAAAAGAAGAAAGACCTAATGTAATAGCCGGCATATGTGGGTGTATGGCTCAAGAAGAAGGTGTTGTTTCTTTAATTTTAGAAAAGTATAAATTTCTTGATTTGGTTTTTGGTACACACAACATTCATGAATTGCCTTTAATTTTAGAAAAAGCTATTAATAGTAAAAAAATGGAAGTACAAGTTTATAGTTGTGAAGGAGATATTATTGAAAATATCCCAGCTAAAAGAGATAGTAAATATAAAGCTTTTGTTAATATAATGTATGGTTGTGATAAATTTTGTACATACTGTATAGTGCCTTATACTAGAGGAAAACAAAGAAGTCGAAATCCTAAAGATATAATAAGAGAGATCGAAAAATTAAAGGAAGCAGGTTATAAAGAAGTTACTTTACTTGGGCAAAATGTTAATGCTTATGGTAAAGATTTAGATATTAATTATGATATGAGCAATTTACTTACTGATGTAGCTTCTACGGGTATTTCACGCATTTTCTTTGTGACATCGCATCCTTGGGATTTTACTGATGAAATGATTGAGGTTATTAGTAAATATGATAATATCATGCCTTATATTCATTTGCCACTACAATCTGGATCTAATAGAATATTAAAACTTATGGGTAGAAGATATACTAAGGAATCTTATTTGGAATTATTTCATAAAATAAAAGATAAAATTAAAAATGTTTCTGTTACAACGGATATAATTGTCGGTTTCCCAGGAGAAACGGATGATGATTTTAATGATACTTTAGATGTGGTGAATGAATGTAAATATGATTCCGCCTTTACCTTTATATTTTCTCCTAGAGAAGGAACACCAGCTAGTAAAATGAAGGATGATATTCCTTTAGAAGTAAAGGAAAAAAGACTTTATAAACTAAATGATATTATTAACAAATATGCTTTAGAAGCTAATCAAAAATACATGGGTAAAATAGTAAAGGTACTACTTGAGGGTGAAAGTTCTAAAGGTGGATTACTTATGGGTTATACTGACACAATGAAGCTTATTAATGTAAAAGCCTCAAAAGATAAAGTTGGAGAAATTGTAAATGTTAAAATAACTAATGTCCAATCATTTAGTATGGATGGGGAAATAGTTGAATAATTTTAAATATTTTGGTATAGTTATTTTAGGAAGTAGGAATAGTTATGAATAAGAAAAAGGTAGATGATTTTGCCGATAAAGTTTCTTCAAAAATTAACTATATTTTAGAAGATACGCTTTTAGATAAAGAAGCAAAAAATGAAGAGGGGAAAATTTTTAATTATGAGGATTTAGTTAAAAATAATCCAAAAGCTAAAATGTCTAAATTATTGTGGATTATATCTATATTTTTAATTTTAGTTATATCTTTATATTTAGTTTTTACTTTTTTTAATGGCAATCCACAATCTATTTTTACTAATACTATTGATAAATTTTTCTCATCTATAACTAATAATATAAGTGATAATAACTATGATATTTCTAAAGGTAAAATTGATTTTTCAGCAAATATTAATAGTAACAATAATAATGAATTATTAAGTGAATTTAATAAGATAACTCTTTCTTTTGATTATAATATGGATAGTGCAAATAGTTTGCTTAAACTAAATATGGCATCTAAATACGAAGATGAAGATTTCATTAAATTAGATTTTTATAATGATAAGAATAATGTGTATCTTTATTCTAGTGATTTATATGATAAGTATATAAAAATAAAAAATGATAGTAAATTTAAATTTATAAGGCCAAAAGAAGTTAAGTTAATATTAAATGGATTAAATCAAGCTTTTGATAAAGTGGCTACTTTGGAAAAAATATATGGAAAGAAAACAACACTTGATTATGGAAATAAAACGATTAATGTTTCAGAAACAAAACTTTTGATTGATAATAGTAATTATGATGAGGTATCTGAAGTTTTTGTAAACACATTAAAATCAAATTCTGAATTTGTTTCAGCTTTAGCTAAATTTAGAGGAACTTCAAACAAAAAAATTCAAAAATCATTGGAAAATTTTTTACTAAAATTAAAGCAATTTTTTAAAGATAATGAAAAATTTGAAGTGACTTTATATAATGATAGAAAAACAAAAGAATTTGTTAAAGGGGAAATGAAAGGAAATATTGTTACTTTTACTTTAATTAAAAACGGAAATAAATATTCATATGCTTTTGATAGTAAGGATTCTCAAAAAAGCAGTGGTGATATTGTTTTTGATGTTAATAGTAAGAAAACAGAATATAATTTTGAAATTAATTTTAAAGATGAAATTAATGATGAAAAGACCTCGGGAAATATAAAACTTTATTTTACTAATACTAAAGCTAAAAGTTTTAAGCGCATTAATATTAGTGAAGCTAAGGATATTAATGAACTTAGTGAATTGGAAAAGGTTGGAATTTATGCAAAAATATTTTCTAATCCTAAAATGAGCAATTTTATAAAATTTATTAAGTAGTTTAAATACTACTTTTTTTGTGTACTTTTTTTAATTAGATGCATATCTTAAAATGAGGGGTGATATAATGGCCTTTTATAAGGAGATAGTAACTAAAGCAGTTGTTGGCAAAGGTAAAAAATATTTTAAAAATAATTATTCTATTGAGGTTCAGGATAAACCATCAACAATATTAGGATGTTGGATAATAAATCATAAATTTAAAGGTTATAAAGTTGAAAATAAAGTAGGAGTGGACGGATCTTTTGATATCAATATATGGTATTCTTATGATAATGATAGTAAAACATCTGTTATAAATAAAAATATTAGTTATAATGATATATTTAATGTTAAAGTTCGTGATGATGCCACTTTATCTAATGATACTGACATAATTGTTAGATCTTTAAAGCAGCCTACTTGTTTAGATGTTAAGTTGGAAAATAATATTATTTCTTTTGATATTGAAAAAGAACTTGGGGTTGAGATAGTTGGTGAGACTAAAATGAAGATTGCGGTTGAAGAGGATGAAGAACCATGGGATGAACTTACTAGTGATAGTGATATTGATGAATCATTAAATGATATTGATGAAATTGATGAAAATTATTTGGAAAAACACTAAAATATGGTGTTTTTTTAATTATTATATTTATATCTGAATATAATAAAGTGTGTTAACTAGAAAAGGTTGACATACGGTTTCTTTTATGATATAGTTATTGTGAAATGGAGGGAAATTATGGCAGTTAAATTAAGATTACTTAGAATGGGTGCGAAAAGAAAACCTTATTATAGAATTGTGGCAGCTGATTCACGCACTAAAAGAGATGGAAAATATATAGAATTAATTGGTACTTATAATCCAACTCATAATCCGGCTGAAATTAGTATTAAAGAGGATGTTGCTTTAAAATGGCTAAATAATGGAGCGATTCCAACAGATACTGTTAAAAGTTTATTTAGAAGTCAAGGAATTAATGAAAAATTTCATCAAGCAAAAACTTCTAAAAAAGAGAGTAAATAATTATGAAATTAGATAGTTTAACGGAATTTTTAGTTAAAAGTTTAGTTAGTAATCCTGATATGGTTTCGGTGAAACAATTTGATGATGAAGAGCAAATTGTTATTGAAGTATTAGTTAGTTCTGAAGATATGGGCAAAGTTATTGGCAAACGTGGAATGATTGCAAATGCGATTAGAACTATTGTTCAAGCTAGTAGTCGTTTAAATAATGGAGCTTATGTAAAAATTAATATAGATTCTTTTTAGAATCTTTTTTATTTACTAGTATTTATAAATATGATATATTTATATTGGTGATAGTATGAAGAATAAAGGTTTTACTTTAATAGAATTAGTTGCAGTTGTAGGAATTTTAGCAGTTGTTTTAATAGTTTCTGGTCCGGCGATTTTGAAAATTTTGAATTTTTCTCGTGATAGTGTTTCTGATGAACAAAAAAAATCTATTGTAGATGCGGCAAGATCTTGGGGTTTAGAAAATTTATATATTGTTAAAGATGATACAGGAAATAGATTTGCTTCACAAAATTGGATAGATATTAATACACTTTATGAGGCTAAATATTTAAAAAGTAATGAGTTTAAAAATATGAAAGTTGAAGAAGGCAAAATTGCTGGAGTTTGTGTTCATTTTATTCAAAACCAGTTTGTATATACTTATGAAGAAATTGATGATGTTTCAGATCCTAACGAAAAAGCTTTGGAAATTGAAGAGGCTTGTAACAGAGATACAGAAGAAGGAACAGTAGATGATCAAGCGTATATAACGGATGAAGTAGAAAATAATGGTGAATAAAAATTAGTGACATAGGTCACTTTTTTTTGTTATAAAAAACATGTTTTGACATATTTTTTAATAGGTGATGTTATGAAAAAAATGATTATAGTATTTTTGATATTTGTTTTTATTCCTATAGTTAGAGCTACTGATTTAAGTTTTGCAGCAAATGCTAAATCGGCGTTTTTAATGGAGGCAAGCACTGGAAAAATATTATATGAAAAAAATGCTGATGAAAAATTAGTGCCAGCTAGTATGACTAAAATGATGAGCATGCTGTTGATTTTAGAAGCAATTGAAAATAATGTTTTAAAATGGAATCAGATAGTTACTGTTTCAGAAAATGCCTCAGGAATGGGTGGGAGTCAAATACTTTTGGAAACTGGTGAAAAAATGACAGTTAAAGATTTATTTAAAGGTGTGGCTATTGCTAGTGGAAATGATGCAGTAGTTGCTTTAGCTGAAGCAAGTTACGGTAGTGAAAGTGTTTTTGTAGATCATATGAATAAAAAAGCTAGAGAATTAGGTCTTAAAAATACTAATTTTAAAAATCCTCATGGTCTTGATGCAGCTGATCATTATTCTAGTGCAAGAGATATGGCTTTAATAGCTAAAGAACTTTCTAAACATGAAGAGGTTTTCAAATATACATCAGTTTATGATGATTATTTAAGAGAAAATACGGATAGAAAAATATGGCTTGTCAATACTAATAAATTAGTTAAATTTTATGATGGTGTTGATGGGCTTAAAACAGGTTTTACGGATGGAGCTGGTTATTGTATAACAACGACAGCTAAAAAAAATGGAATGCGCATTATTGCTGTTGTTATGGGTGAACCTACAAGTAAAATGCGGAATAAAGAAATTAGTGAAATGCTCGATTATGCTTTTGCTCAGTATAAAGTAGATGATGTACTTAAAGGTAAAAAAATATTAGGAAAGTACCGTGTTGATAGTGGTATAGAAGAATTTGCCAATGTTATCCCAAGTGAAAAGGCTACAGTAATTAATAAAAAGGGAGAAGACTTAGATGGTTTTAACTATAAAGTTTATATTGATGGTTTAAAAGCACCAGTTAAAAAAGGTGATAAAGTTGGGAATTTAAAAATATTTTTAAATGGTAAGGTTATCAGAACTATTAAATTAACCGTTGATAAAGATATTTCTAAAATAAATTTCATAGAATTATTTATAAGAAATTTAAAAGATATGGTTAAGGGAAATATTAATATAAATTAGTATTTTTCTTTTCTTTTTGTTTGTTGAAGAAAGTTATTAAATGTGATATTATAATAAATGTTGGAGGTGTTTTATGAAAGATTATATTCCTGATATGTATCAGAAGAGTATTTATACTGTTGATTATTCTAAATTATTAAGTAAAGGTATAAAATGTATCTTATATGATTTAGATAATACGATAATACCTCCAAAATCAAGCGATCCAGTACCTAAAGCAAAAGATTTGTTTACTAGTTTAAAACAAAAAGGATTTAGAATATTTATTCTTACTAATAGTCCGGAGTTTAGACTTAAAAAGTTTACAGAATATTATGGGATTGAAGGCGTTTCTTGGGCTTTAAAACCACATACTTTTAAATTAAAAAAGTTAATAAAAAAGTATAATTATAAGCCATCTGAAGTTGCTTTAATAGGTGATCAAATTATGACCGATGTTAAATGTGGAAATAAAGTAGGGGTCACAACAATACTTACGAAACCTCTTCACGAAGAAGAATTTTTTGTGACTAAAATAAATAGATTTTTAGAAAACAAAAAGTTAAAAGAACTTGAAAAGAAAGGTTTATTTCATAAGGATGATTTTTATGAATAAATGTTTGGGGTGTGGAGCGGTTTTACAAAATGAAGATTCTTCTTTAGATGGTTATACTAAAAATTTAAATTATAAATATTGTCAAAGATGTTTTAAAATAAATTATTATAATGAATATATTTTTAGTTCTAAATCTAATTCAGATTATTTAAAGAAAATTGAAAAAATTAATAAGACAAAAGATCTTGTAATTTTAACGTTAGATTTTTTAAATATGTTTGATATTAATAGGTTAAATTTAAATAATCCAATACTGCTTGTAATTACTAAAAAGGATTTGATTCCGAGATCAGTTAATGAAGTAAAATTTTTAGATAAAATTAAAAGTGATTTAAATATTAAAGATAAAATGTTTATTTCAAGCAAAAATAATTATAATTTAGATTTACTTATGGATAAAATTTATAAACATAAGACAAGTAATAATGTTTATGTAGTAGGTCTTACAAATTCCGGGAAGTCAACTTTAATAAATAAAATTTTAAAGAATTATTCTATTAATGAATCGGATATTACTACTAGTAACTTACCTTCAACGACATTAGATTTTTTAGAAAAAAAAGTTGATAAAGACCTTACGTTAATTGATACTCCGGGATTACTTGATGACGGTAGTATACTTTTAAATTCTTCTAAAGAAGAGCTTAAAAAAATAATTCCTAAAAAAGAAATTAATCCAATAATTTATCAAATAAAAAATGATCAATCTATTATAATTGAAGATTTTTTAAAAGTTGATATACCTAAGTTTAATAATATAATTCTTTATATGTCTAATGATTTAAATGTAACTAGAATATATAAGGAAAATAATAATTTAAATGAATTAAATTTATATAAAATTAATATTTCTGATAATAGTGATTTGGTTATTAAAGGTTTGGGTTTTATTAAATTTAAAAATGAATGTGAAATAAAAGTATATTTAAAAAAAGGGGTTAAATATTTTGTTAGAAAATCTATTGTATGATTATGGAGGTATTTATGAATGAAAATTATGGATATTTAACAGATAATGGAAAGAATGATGATCATTGTGCTCTTTCTAAAGCTTTAGTGTCAATGAGATTAGACACTTTTATTGAAAATCTTTCAAATGAAAGTGGAGTAAATAGGGAAGATATAGTTATTTCTTTTTGTAGATATAACGAGGAAGTTAATATGTTACAATTTTATGTTCTTTCAACTTCAAAAAAGTGTTTTTTTAATTACCATATTTATTTTCCTTATGATTTTAGTAAGCATGAAAATGTAGGTAGCGTTCTTAAGGATAACCCATTATGTTATTTTACTGTTGGTGATATAATGCGTTTTTCAGAAGAAACTTATAACCACCCTAAAGATCTATTTAGTAAGGCAGTTATGAAAGATTTAATTAAAAATAAAGATTATGATAAACAAAAAGTGTTAATTAAGAATCAAAATAATTGATTCTTTTTTCTTATGTGTTATAATTATAATAGGTGAAGAATATGTTAGGGACAATAATTGGAATTGAAGAAGATACGGTTTTGCTTAAATTATCAATTAATTTAAATGAATTTCAAAGTTTAGTTAACATGCATGTGGTTATGGAAGATAATACTAAGATGCTTGTTGGGGAAATATCTGATATTAAAGACGGCATAGCTTATATTAAATTAGTTGGTGAAATTCAAAATAATGAGTTTGTCTTTGGAGTTATTAAAAAACCGTCATTTGGGGCTTCAGTAAAACTTATTTCTAAGGAAAGAATTCCAATGATTATAAGTGTACCAGAATATAAAGAAAAAGAAGATGTTTATATAGGGGAAAGTCCAATCTATCCTGGGGTTAAAATTGGGTTTAATATAAATGATTTTTTTGCTAGTCATTTTGCTGTTTTTGGTTCTACCGGTAGTGGTAAATCTTGGGGTGTTGCTAAACTTATTCAAAGTATTTTTGAAAAACAAAGTACTGTAGCTTATAGAGCTTCAATATTTATTTTTGATGCTTATGGTGAATATCATAGTGCTTTTAAAGATATAAGTAAAAATGTTCCAGAAGTTAGTTTTAAAGCTTATACAACTAATACTAAATTTAGTGAGACAGAAGTTCTTAAAATTCCTTTATGGCTTTTATCTGTAGATGATATTGTTTTACTTTTAGGCGCTGAAAGTTCTAATCAAATTCCAATAATTGAAAAAGCCTTGAAATTTGTTGGACTTTTTGTTAGAGAAGATGACGAAGTAAAGACTGCTAAAAATGATATTATTGCAAGAGCAATATTAGATATTTTATCTAGTGGTCATAGTTCTTCACAAATAAGGGACCAAGTTTTTTCTATTTTATCAACATATCATACAGCTGATTTAAATTTAGAAACTGAAATTTATCAGCCTGGTTACACTAGAAGTTTAAAACAGTGTTTACTTATTGATGAAACTGGTAAAATTAGGGAAATGGAATTACTTACTAATTTTATGCAGTCGTTCTTAAGTGAAAGCGTTGATCTTATGCTTCCAGATGGAACATTTATGTATGGTTTAAAAGATTTAGCTGATGCTTTAGATTTTGCTTTAATTTCTGAAGGGGCTTTAAATAGTGATAAAATTTTTGATCAGAATAACGTTCTTAAAGTCAGACTCCATACTTTACTTAACGGTGATTATGCTAGATATTTTGAGTGTGATCAATATATAACTAGAGATAATTATATTAAAGAATTATTAACAGGAGCTAATGGAAGAAAAGCACAAATAATTAATTTTAATATTAACTATGTAGATGATAGATTTGCTAAAATTATAACAAAAATTTATTCAAAACTGTTATTTGATTATGCTAAAAATTTAGATAAAAGAGCGTCACTTCCTTTTCATATTATTTTGGAGGAAGCTCACCGATATGTTCAAAATGATAATGATATTAATTTAATTGGTTATAATATATTTGATCGAATAACTAAAGAAGGTAGAAAATATGGAGTATTATTAGGACTAATTTCACAAAGGCCTTCTGATTTGTCGGAAACATCTATTTCACAATGTAATAATTTCTTAATATATAAAATGCTTCATCCAAGAGATATTGAATATATTAGAGATATGGTGCCTAATATTACAACTGAAATAGTAAAAAGACTTAGAATTTTACAACCAGGTAATTGTATTGCTTTTGGTTCAGCTTTTAAAGTTCCAGTTTTAATTAAACTTGATAAACCATCACCGCCACCATCTAGTAGTAGTTGTGATATTAGCAGCAATTGGTTTATTGACCGAAAATAAAATCTGATTTATTCAGATTTTTTAAATTGTAAAATTAAGTATTTAAAAACCAGTATTTTACTGGTTTAATTTGTCTCCTTGATAAATATTTTCTTTATTCATTTTTTTATCAATATTATTTAAGACATTTATTTTTTTTATAGTCCATTTTGGTTCTATTAAATCCTCTTTTACAGGATCTCCGGTTAATCTTTGAATAACTATTTTAGGATTTAAATATCTTAATTGTTCAGTTATAACGTCAACATATTCTTCTTCAGATAAAATATGAAATTTATTATTTTTATAATATGTTTCCAATGGAGTATCTTTTAAAATAGATAACATGTGAATTTTGATACCATCAATACCAATTTTATTTAAATATTTTACAGTTTCAATCATCATGTCTTTTGTTTCATGCGGAAGTCCATTTATAATATGAACAACAGTAAAGATATTATTTTCTTTTAATTTTTTTAAAGTTTTTTCAAAGCATTTTAAATCATGACATCTATTAATTAATTTTGATGTTTTATCATGAATTGTTTGTAAACCTAATTCTACTGTTAAAAATGTTTTTTTATTTAATTTTTTTAAATAGTCAAAACATTCATCTGATATAGCATCAGGTCTTGTGGCAATGGATAGGCCAACAACATTTGGAAGGTTTAATATTGTTTCATATTTTTCTTTTAATTCATTCACAGGGGCATAAGTATTTGTTCTAGCTTGGAAATATCCAATATATTTACTATTGGGCCATTTTTTATTCATAGTTTTTTTAACTTTATTAAATTGTGTTATTAAATCTTCGTTAGGGTTTCCACCATATTCACCAGAGCCTATTTTAGAGCAGTATATACATCCATTATATCCTTTTGTCCCATCAATGTTAGGGCAAGTAAAACCAGCGTTTAGGCTTATCTTACATACTTTAAATCCAAATTTTTGTTTATAAAAATAATCTAATGTATGATATCTTTTATTAGTGTTTGAGTAGGGAAATGTGTTCATAAAATCACCTTTTTTATTATAACATTTTTGTTTCTTTTAGGAAAATGTGTTAATTTTTGTAAAAAAGCTTTATATTACAAGGTTTTTTTGCTATAATGAAAATGGGAGGTAGAAAAATGAAAAGAAATATACTTAAGGTACTTGGAATATCTTTCTTAATTTTTGTATTTTTAAGTTGGATAGTTCCAGTAGGCACTTATTCGGGAGGAAAACTTTCAACTACTGGCATTAGTCCAGTTGGTCTTGGTGACTTAATAAATACACCAGTTAATGCTGTTCTTACATTTGCTTTATATGCAGTAATATTTGCAGTTATTGGTGGACTTTATGGAGTTATGGAAAAGACTGGTGCATTGGAAAAATTGACTGATAAATGGGTAAATAGGTTTGATGGTAGTGAAACTAAATTTTTAGTTATTACTATGGTATTATTTGTAGTACTATCATCTGTTACAGGACTTGTTATTCCATTATTTGTTTTAGTTCCACTTTTTGCTGCTGCTTTATTTAAAATGAATTATGATAAAGTTACTGTTTTAGCAGCAACGGTAGGTAGTTTGCTTTTAGGTACTATTGTTTCAACTTTAGGTTTTAATGTTACAGGTTATACTAAAAATATTTTATCTTTAGATATGACTAATCAAATATGGACAAAGTTAATTTTATTTGTATTATTAACAGTTCTATTTGTGTTTACTGTTGTTAATTCTGCTAAGAAAAAGGCTTCTAAAGCTATGGAAGTAAAAGAGGTTAAAAAAGAAATTAAAGCTAAGGTAGAACCTAAAAAGACTAAACCTAACGTTAGTAAAACAACTAAAAAAACTACTAAGAAACCGGCTAGAAAAACAACTACTAAAGCTTTAGCTGTTACTAAACCAATTAAGAAAGTAAATGATAATAAAATGGTTAGTACTAGAGCTTTATCAATTATTTTAACTTTAATGTTTATTGTAGCTATTTTAGGTATGTATAACTGGTATTATAGTTTTAATATTGATGTTTTCAGCAAAATGCATGAAGCTGTTATGGGTGTTAAAATTAAAGGATTTGCAATATTTGAAAATTTATTTGGTGGTATTAGCCAATTTGGATATTGGGGAAATGTTGAATTTATTGGTCTTATGATTTTTACATCTATGGTAATTGCTTTTGTTTATAAATTAAATATCAATGAATATGTTGAAAGCTTTATTGCTGGTATGAAAAAAATGATGCCAACAGCTATTTATGCGGCTCTTGCTAGTGTAATTTTAGCTGTATTATATCAATCATTACAATCAGGTGCTGGAACTTTAGTAGATTCAATTAATGGTAAATTATATGAATTAAATGATGGTTTTAATCCTATCATTACTGGCATTAGTGCATTATTTAGTGGTTTCTTCTTTAATGATTTATATTATTTACTTTATGACATTTCTAAATTTGTTACTAGTTTTGATTCTGCTAGTTTATCAATAGCTGGATTACTTATTCAATCAGTATATGGTGTTGCAATGATGATTTTCCCAACAAGTGTTATTTTAATAGCTGGTTTAAGTTATTTCGATGTATCATATGGCAAGTGGATGAAGTATATTTGGAGATTTGTTTTAATCGCATTCTTACTTGTGCTTCTAGCTTGTGGAATACTAACATTATTATAAGAGACGCTTTGGCGTTTCTTTTTATTTTGTATAAAATATGGTAAAATTAAAGTGGTGGTATAATGACATTTGATTATAAAATAGATGGTGAAGTATATACTGTTTTGGTTGTTAAAAAGAGAAATAAAAACACATATATTAAAATTAGGGATGATTTAACTATTTATGTAACTACTAATTATTTGGCAACAAAGCATTATATTAAAAATATTTTAAATAATGAAAAAGATTTTTTAAAAAAATCGTTAAATAAAGTAAAGCGACAAGCAAAAATGGATGAAGAGTTCTATTATTTAGGACAAAAATATGATATAATGTTAATACCATCAGATAGTGTAAAATTAAGTGATGGTAAGGTATATGTCAGCGATTTAAAGATATTAGATAAATGGCTTAAAATGGAGATGATGAGGGTTTTTTCTGAACGACTAGATTATAATTATAGTTTGTTTGAGGAAAAAATACCTTTTCCTAAGCTTAAGATTAGAAAAATGAAGACCAGATGGGGAGTGTGTAATAAAAGAGATAATTCAATTACTTTAAATTCTAAATTAATAAAATATAGTTTAAAGGAAATTGATTATGTAATTATTCATGAACTCAGCCATTTTGTTCATTTTGATCATTCTAGAAAATTTTGGGAAACTATTAGAAAATATATGCCTTTATATAAAGATGCAGTTAAGGTCTTAAAAGGATAAGGTGGTTATATGAAAAAAGTATTGTATACTGTAGGACTTATTAGTTTACTTCTTTTCAGTATATTTGTTACACCAACATATGCTAGAGAAAAGACATTGGGTGAATTAAAAGCTGAAGCTGAGGCTAATAGAAAAGCTTATAATGCGGCTAAGCAAGAAAAAAATATGAAAGCTGAAGAGAAAGAAAAAGCTTTGAATGATAAAGCAGCTGTGGAAAAAGAAATTGAAAATATCAACAACGAACTTAAACAAATAGTTGAACAAGTGGAAGAACTTCAAAAAGATATTGATAGAAAAGATGCTCAGATGAAAGATATTATGAGTTATGTTCAAGTGACTAATGGAGAAGCAAATTATCTTGAATATATTTTTGGAGCCACGGATTTTACAGATTTTATTTATCGAGTTTCTGTTGCTGAACAGCTAGGTGACTATAATAAACAGTTAATTGATGAATATAGTAATGATATTAAAAAACTTGAGGCTAAAAAACAAGAATTGACTAGAAAAGAAGAGCAATTAAATAAAAAAAGAGAAGAACTCAGCCTTCTTCAAGCAAAGCTTGCTGAAGAAATTAGTGATTTAAATAAAACGATGGTTGATAAAGATACAGAATATAAGGCTACTATTAATATGATTAATAGTATGACAAAATGTAAGATGTCAGAAACGATGAGTCAATGTATGACTAGACTTAGTAGAAGTATTGCTAGTTCTACTAGTGGTGTTGGATCTGTTACAGGAATTAAAATTCCTAGTACTAATGGTACTTATATGCCTATTGGTTATGGTTATGTAACTAGTGATTTTGGTTGGAGAAGTTATGATAATAGTTATCATAAAGGAATAGATTTTTCTTATTGTTCTGGTTGTACAGGACCTATTTATCCAGTTGCTTCAGGACAAGTGGTACTAGTTCAACCTTGGGGAACATATAAAGTTGGTGGCCGAAATTGTGGTAGTAATATAGTTTATGTACTTCATAATGTAGGGGGACATCCTTATGTTACTTCTTATTGGCATATGGCATCAGTATCAGTTAGTCAGTGGCAAAATGTAACACCTAATACAGTTTTAGGTCAAGTTGGTGGCGATAATGATGCTTGTGCAGGTGCTAGACATTTACATTTAAATTTATTTGATGGAAATACTTGGAGTGGGGCTAATTCTTATACAGCTAACCAAGGAAGAATAAATCCAAGAACAATTATGCCACAAATTCCTTCTAAAGGAACAAGGTTTGTCAGATAATTTAAAGAGGAAACATTTCCTCTTTATTTGACATTTTTAAGTATTAATTTTTGTTATATTACTTTTGGTGATATAATGAAAGTGAGAGTTTTCGATGAATCTCATGAGAAAGATTTAGAAGAGGCGATTAATAATTTTGTAGAAGATGAAGAACCAAAAATTCTTGATATTAAATTTTCAGTAGCTATAGGGGTATTTTCCGAAGAACAAGTGTTTTGTTTTTCGGCTTTGATTTTATATGAGTAGGTGGTTAGATGAAGAAAACTGGCTTTTTAGCTGGAGCAGCTATATCAACAATAGGAATTGTTTTATGTAAAGTTATAGGGTTAGTTTATGTAATCCCTTTTTATGCGATTATAGGAACTCAAGGAGGAGCTTTATATAGCTATGCCTATGCGATTTATAACATATTTTTAAATTTGGCTACTTCTGGTATTCCTGTAGCCATGAGTAAAGTTGTTTCAGAATTTAATGAGATGGGTTACTATAATACTAAAGAAAGAACTTTTAAAATAGGTCTTAGAATTATTTCTATTCTATGTATTATTTCTTTTTTAGTATTATTTATATTTGCTCCACAAATTGCTTATTTAATAATCGGTGATGTTAAAGGTGGAAATACAATTGAGGATGTAACTTTAGTTATTAGAATTATTTCAACAGCGGTGTTAGTTGTTCCACATTTAAGTGTATCTAAAGGTTATCTACAAGGACATAAAATTATGCAGGTATCTTCAATTGCGGATGTTTTAGAACAAGTTGTTAGAGTTGCTGTCATTTTATTAGGTAGTTTTGTCAGTTTAAAAATATTACATTTACCTTTAAATACAGCAGTTGGTTTTGCAGTTTTTGCAGCTACTGTAGGGGCTCTCGCTGCGTACTTTTATGTTCATGGAAAAATTAAAAATGCAAAAAATTTAAATAAGGGAGCAAAACCACTTCCTGAAGAAAAAGTGTTTACTAATAAAAAACTAGTTAATAAAGTTATTTTTTATGCGATGCCTTTTGTTATTATTTCGCTTTTGGAAACTTTATTTGTAAATGTGGATATATTTACGGTTGTTAAAAGTTTAGTTGATTTGGGTTATACGACTAAAATAGCGGAAAATGTTATTAGTGTTATATCGACATGGGGATCTAAACTTAATATGATAGTTATGGCTGTATCAACAGGTATTATAACTAGTTTGATTCCAACTATAGCTTCTAGTTATGCGGTTAAAAATATTAAAGAAGTTAATAGTAAAATTAATCAAGCTTTGCAAATACTTTGTTTAGTTATTATTCCTTTAGCTGTTGGCATGAGTTTTATGTCAAGAGCTGTTTGGACAGTTTTTTATGGGTATAACGAGCTTAATAGTTCAATATTTAGTTTACTTATATTTTCTCAAATACCACTTGCGATATGTTCAGTTTTAGTTAATACTAATCAAGCGATGACTAATACTAAAGCGACAGTAACGGCGTTACTTGGTTCATTAATTCTTAAAATTATATTTAATGTTCCAATGATGCATTTATTTAATAAAATTGGTTTTGAAGCTTACTTTGCAACAATTACCTTGAATATTTTAATTGATTTAGTTGAATCAGTTTATTTAATGTACAGAGTAAAAGCTAAAACTAAAATTAGTTTTTATAAAGCTTTTAAAACTTTTATTAAAGTTGCTCTTTGTACTTCTATTATGATTGTAAGTTTATCTATTTTAAATTTGTTTATTCCTAATTATTCAGTATCTAGATTTATGTCAATTATTTATATACTTATTTATGGATTAGTAGGGGTATTAATATATTTATTTATGGCTTATAAATCTAATACTATTACAGAAATTGTTGGGAAAGAATTTGTTAATAAAATACTTATAAAATTTAGAAGATTTGTTCGCAGATAGAAATTGACTATAATTTATAATGTGATAAAATATAAAAGAAAAAAAGAGGTGATGACATGGAAGAATTATCATTTTTGGATAAGATTAAAATTTTATTTGATAATATTTTAGCTCATCCTCTTTTTATGTTAGTTATATTTGTACCAGTAATAATTTATTTTTTGCAGAAAAAGCATGGCAAAAAAACGTACATTATTTTATATTTTGTTATAATATTTTCTATTTTATTTGCTTTTGGTGACGTTTTATTTAAGTTATTTGATAATTTAATAGATGGATTATTTATGGTTTTATATTTTCCTAATTTTATTACTTTATTTGGTGTTGTTTTGGCAACCTCTATGCTTACTTTGATCGCAATTTTTAGCAGGAAAATGCTTAGAGTAAATAAAATTATAAACTTTGTTTCTTTTGGGGTTATTCAGTTTTTATTTGTTTTGGTTTTACTTACGATAAGAGCTAACAAAATAAATGTTTATAAAACTAATGCTTTGTATACTAATAGCGATGTTTTAAGTTTAATGCAGCTTTTAGTAGGTATGTTTGCTCTTCAAATTATCTCTATTTTGATAATTAGTTTAATTAATAGACTTGCTAATTCATTAGATAAAAAGCATGGATTACTTTCTGCTAGTGATGAAGATCAGGTAAATAAACTTGCGAAGAGTAAATTAATTAAAACTATTAAAATTAATAATGAAAAAGTTGGTTTTATTAATGTGGCTGATATGAAAACAACTAGTAAACCTAAATTAAAACCGTTTAAGTTTGATATTAATAAAATAGAATCTATTGGATTACAGGTGGATGAGAAACCAAAACTATATAGTGTTATTACTTTAAATAGTAATGTATTTAGTTATTTAAATGAAATATTAAAACCAAGAAAATTTAAATTTATTAAGCTTGATTCAGATAAAATAAAAAGTATTAAATTAAATGGTCGATTTAAAACTAAACTTCCATTTAATAAAATTATTTTGGAAAGTAAAGTATTTACTTATTTGAATGAAGTAATAAAGCCAAGGAAATTTAGATATGTTAAACTTGATTCTGAAAAAATAAAAAGTATTAAATTAAATGGTAAAGTGAAAGACAAAAAACCATTTAAAAAGATTTCACTTACAAATAAGGATTTTACTTATTTAAATGAAATCGTAAAAACAAAAAAATATAAAAACACTACTTTAGATTTAAATAAAACAGGGAATATTAATTTAGATGTTCCTTTAAAAGAAGAAAGGCCTTATACTAAAGTTTCTCTTAATGATAAAGAAGTCAAATATTTAAATGAAGTAGTTAAACCTAAAAGAATTAAAAAAACTATATTAGATTTAAATAAGACTAATAATATTAGCTTGGATGTTCCTAACAAAAACAAAAAATCATTTAGTAAAAAAATTCTTAAAAACAAATATGTTGCTTATTTAAATGAAATAATAAATCCTAAAAAAGATAAAAATACTATTTTAGATTTAGATAAACCTACTAATTTAAATGAGTCTTCTTCAAAGAAAAAATTTGTCAATGATGAAATTTCTTCTTTAAAGCCAGATTTATTAAGACCAATGGAAAAGGTTCAAAAATTTATTCCTGATAAAGAGGTTAAGCAAAATAAAACAATTGAACATTTAAATATTATTGATATTCAATCAACTTTAGATATTATTTCTAATTGTAAATTAATTAAAACGAATTTAAAAGGTTTTGATAATGTTCTTACGGTTGATAAACTTAAAATAAGCAATTTTAATTTATTAATGAAAGTATTGAAACTATATAAATTATATAAATAAAAACCATTATGGTTTTTATTTTTTTAATTCTTTATTAAAGACTATATATTTATATTTTCATTAAATTATTGACAAAATTATAAGTATTGGTACAATTGATGTAGTATGGGAAAGTAGAGGAATGTATGAAAAAAATAAAAGATCGAAAAGCATTAGTTATAGTGGTACTTTTAATAATATCATTAATAATGGTAGTAGGTTTTGCTGCCTTTAACTCAAATCTAATAATAAATGGAACAGCAAGTACCAATCCTAATTGGTGTATAGGGTTTGATAATACAAAGACGAATACTTATGAGGTGACAAAAGGAGTAGTAACAGGAACAAGTCCAACAGGAACAATGACCTATGGAGGGACATCGTGCTCATCTACATATCAGCCAGTGGCTAATCTAGGAGCAGTTTTCTATCAACCAGGAGATAAAATAGAATATACACTTACGATAGCTAATAAAGGAAGTATAGGAGCTGTAATAGAAAGTATAACCGTAGATGGAAACTCAGTAACAAGTAATCAAACTATAACCAAAGGAAATATAATATGGAAAGTATATATGCCAGAGAGTACTACCTTATCAGCAGCAACAGGGACGACTACAATGGTAGTATCAGCAGAATTTCAAAACACAACAGATTTATCATCATATACAGCTCAAGAAAGTCAAACAATTACAGTAGGGATAAATACCATTCAAGATGATGGAAGTAATGCAATGGAAATATCACAGAAAGTGTATGCTGTTAATACAAATAAATTGTATAAAAATATATCAACTCTTCAAAATATAGGACAAACATATGAAAGTTGTGTAGCTACTGGAAAAAACATATGTTTAAGATACACCATAGAAAACAATGCGATAACTGGGGTAGAATTATGCTTTATGAGAACTGGAATTGAGTATTGCATGAAAGGCTGGATAAATGAATCTTCTTTAGGGACAAAGCCAGTATATAACTCAAATATAGAAGTCTTAAATACTGCTTTTACTGGTACAAATGCTTGTAGTGGAGGAAATTATTATTTTTGTCGAGAATCTACATACGGTCCTTATTATGGCGCTAGGAATGATGGATATTTAGATGCTTATGATGGTATTTCTTGGCATTGTTATGCAAGTGTAAGTGATGATTATAATGCGTATTGTACGTAATGTATAGATGGTTGACGCTTAATATAAACTTTAGAAAATTTCTAAAGTTTTTTTGTCTAAATTTATTTGTTTATTTTTTTCAAATAATCACATTATATTCATAGAATGTAATGGAAGGAGAAAAATATGTTTGGCAATTTTGAAGAGGCTGCTAGAAAGGTTTTAGTAAATGCAAAAAAAGAAATGTATGATCTTCATCATCCTTATGTATCTTCTGAACATTTATTACTTGCTATTTTAAAAAGTAATGATGAAATTGTTTTAAAATTAAAAAAATATGGTTTAGATTATAATGTGTTTAAAGAAGAGGTTATAAAAGTTTTAGGTAAGGGAAGTAAACCTAGCGAGTGGTTTTTATATACACCTTTATTAAAACGTATTTTAGAAAATGCGGTAACAGATGCGAAAGAAAATAATGATGGATTAGTAACAATAAATCATTTGTTTTTAAGTTTACTTGAAGAAGGTGAAGGTGTTGCGATTAGAATACTAATTGGAATGAATATTGATATTGATGAGATATATAATGATTTTTCTTATAAATTAATAAATATAAAAAATAATAAGAAATTATTGTTGGAAGAGTTAGGCACTAATTTAAATAAGCAAGCTATTAACGGTGAGATTGATCCAGTAATTGGCAGAGATAAGGAAATAAAGAGAGTTTTGGAAATTTTATCTAGAAGATGTAAAAATAATCCCGTTTTAATCGGCGAAGCTGGAGTTGGTAAGACAGCTATCGTTGAAGCTATTGCAAGTATGATTGTAAATGGTGATGTTCCAATTTCATTAAAAGATAAAAGAATAATTTGTTTAGATATGGCATCAGCAGTAGCTGGTACTAAATACCGTGGTGAATTTGAAGAGAGAATGAATAAAATATTAAAAGAAATAGAGGAAAATGAAGATATTATTTTATTTGTTGATGAGATTCATACTTTAGTTGGTGCTGGTGGGGCAGAAGGAGCAATTGATGCATCTAATATATTTAAACCAGCTTTAGCTAGAGGTAAAATTAGATGTATTGGGGCAACAACTACTTTGGAATATAAAAAATATATTGAAAAAGATAAGGCTTTGGAAAGGCGTTTTCAAAAGGTTTTAATCGAAAAGCCCTCCAAAGAATCAGTTAAAGATATTTTAATGAATTTGAAAAAGATATATGAAGATTTTCATAATGTATTTATATCCTCAGATATTATAACTTTGATTATAGATTTATCGGATAAGTATATATATGATCGGAATGAGCCTGATAGGTCTATTGATATATTAGATGAAGTGTCGGCCATGGTTAATTTAAAAGAAAGTAGTGAAGTAATAGAGTATAAAATTAAGAAAAAAGAGTTAAAAGAGATAATTAGTAAAAAACGCTATGCTATTATAAAAAACAACTTTAAAGAAGCTAGTAAATTAAAGAAAGAAGAATATAAACTTATGGATATAATAAATAACTTGGAATTAGACTTTTATAAACATAAGAAAAAAAGAGTAACAAAAAAGGATGTGGCTGAAGTGATTAGTATTAAATCAGGAATTCCGGTTTATGAAATTTTGAATGATAAAAAGATGGTAATAAAGGAAACTAATAATTTATTTAAGCAAAAGATATTGGGTCAAGATAAAGCTATAAATGAGATGATAAATATTACTAAAAAAATAAAATTAGGTTTTAATGATAAGTGTTATTCTATTTTGTTTTGTGGTCCTTCTGGTGTTGGAAAAACAGCTTTAGCAACATTATTTGGGGAAAATTTAGTTGGTGATAATGTTATTAAACTAGATATGAGTGAATATAAAGAAGCTCATAGTATTAGTAAAATTATCGGTAGTCCTCCAGGGTATGTTGGATATGATGATATTAGTATTCTAGATACTATTAAAAACAAGCCTAATTCTGTTTTAATTTTAGATGAAATTGAAAAGGCACATAGTAATATTATTAATTTATTTTTAGGTGTTTTAGATGAAGGAATTATGAAAAGTAGTAATGGAGATATTGTAAATTTTGATAATGTTATAATTATAATGACTTCTAATTTGGGTTATTTAAATAATAGTGTTGGTTTCAGTAATATAATAAACAAAAATACCAAATTAAATGAAAATTTTTCTATTCCTTTTATGAATAGAGTAGACAATGTTATTTTATTTAATTATCTTACTTTAGATAATGTAAGGGAAATAATAAAAATTAGACTTGATGTTTTAAAGAGGAAATATAAAGATAAAATTAGTGTTAAAATCAATAAAGATATTTATGATGAAATCTTAAAGTTGTCAAATTATGAAATATATGGGGCTAGAAAAATTGATAAAATAATAAGAGATAAAATCGAAAATCAAATTATAGATGGTATTATAAATGATGATAAGATGGTAAATATTAATTTATCGTATGGAAAAACAGAGGTTTTTTAGGCCTCTGTTTTAAAATCTATAAAAAATGTTTTATACCACACGAGAAAAACATATACAGTCCATAGTTTTCTACAATGGTTTTTCTTTGATTTATAGTGTTCTTCTAACATCTTTAATAGTTTTTCCCTATTAAAGAAATCTTTAGTGAAATCTTCTTCAAATATTTCTTTTACAATATTATAATATTTTTCTTCTCTAAACCATTTAATGATTGGTACTGGAAAGCCTTTTTTTCTTCTTTTATACCATTCTTCTGGTATTCTTTTTGATGCAGCTTTTCTTAATGCATATTTAGTTGTATTATGAGATATTTTATGTTCGGTGGGTATGGTTTTAGCCAATTTAAATACTTCTTTATCTAGTATAGGTACTCTTAGTTCTAAGGAATTTGCCATACTCATTTTATCGGCTTTAAGTAAAATGTCATTTGGAAGCCAAAAATACATATCTAAATATTGCATTTTAGTTACGTCATCTCTGCCTTTTACTTTATCAAAGTATGGTTTTGTTATATCTTGGAAAGTAGTATCATTTTGATAGTTTGGATTTAAGATGTCGTTGGCTTCTTTGTTATCAAAAATAAAGGCATTTCCAACATAGTATTCTTCAATTTTTGATCCACCTTTGGTTAAAAAGTTTTTTCCATGAAAACTTGGGAAAGGGGATACTAATTTTTTTATAAACTTTCTTATAAAAAATGGTAATTTACGATATTTTTTTAATTTTGAGTCTTCATCATATGAGGTATATCCACCAAATAATTCATCAGCCCCTTCTCCTGATAAAACAACTTTAACATCTTTAGCAGCTAATTTTGATAAAAAGTATAGAGGGACTGCTGATAAATTAGCAGTTGGTTCATCGGCATAATATTGAACTTTATCAATGCTTTCAAAAAAGTCATCAGCATTTATTAATTCATTTTTATTTTGGATTCCTAACATATCAGATAGATCTTTTGCCATTGGTACTTCATTAAAGTCTTTATAGTCAAAGCCTACTGAGAATGTTTTATCTGGTTTTAAATAACTTACAACATATGATGAATCAATTCCACCTGATAGGTAAGCTCCTACTGGGACATCACTTATGATGTGATAATCAATTGATTTAGTAATAGTTTTATCTATGTTATCGACGAGCTCATTTAAATCTTGGACCATTGGTTTAAAATTAATGTCGTAATATTTTTCAATTTGTAATCTATTTATTTTGTAATCATATTTAAAGTAGTGTCCTGGTCTTAATTTATATACACCTTTAAAAAAGGTTTCATCTAATACTGAAGTTTGAAATGTTAAATAAGGTTTTAAGGCGTTTTTGTTAACTTCTTTTTTAAAATCTTTATGATATAGGAGACTTTTTATTTCTGAGGCATACATAAATGTTCCATTCATGTTCGCATAGTAGAAAGGTTTTTGACCGAAATGATCTCTAGCTCCAAATAATATTTCATTTTTTTTGTCCCATATTACGAAGGCAAACATGCCTCTTAATCTATCTAGTATTTTTTCTTTATATTCTTCGTATCCGTGCAAGATTACTTCAGTATCGGAGTTTGTTTTAAAAATATGTCCTTTTTCTATTAAATCTTTTTTTATTTCTTTAAAGTTATATATTTCACCATTATAGGTAATTACCATAGAATCATCTTCATTGGTCATCGGTTGTCTTCCAGTTTTTAAATCGATAATTGATAATCTTCTAAACCCCATAGCAATATTATCATCTTTATAGTATGATTCATCATCTGGTCCTCTATGAGCGATAGCATTATTCATTTTCTTTATTTGGTCTTTATCTTTTTTGTTTACGTATCCACAAAATCCACACATATTATCACCTTTCTAGCTTTTCCAGTAGCCATTTTTATAATCTTTATAATACCTAAAATGTTTTCTTATTAAAAATAGTATTCTTTTAAATGGCATATCTTTTTTATATAAAAGAGGGTATACCACTTTTTTCTTTCTATATAATTTTAAAATTTCTTTTTTAAATTTTTCATTTTTAACATATTTTTTGATAATTCCTTTAGGAACGTATGTTAATCCAATGTTTTCTTTAACAATTTTAAATTCATTAGTTTTATTGTATACTAAATCATCAACGACACATTTTACTAAGTTATATCCAGCTGCACTTACATAGTAACTGCATCTTCCTTGTCTAGCATTTATTTCTAATATTTTATATTTTTTATCTCTGTAGTCATATTTTATATCTAATTCAGCTAACCCCTTGAATTTTATTTTTTCCATGAAGTTTTTAAATTCTAAAACTGTTTTTTCATTATAGCCATTTGTGTTATAACCATTAATTAAACAAGCAGCATTACCAACCATATTTTCAGTATGTTCTTGAAGGCCAATTTGGGCGAAAGATATAAATTCACATTTACTTTTTGTGTTACAGTATACAACACTATCAAATAGACTACTATCATCACCAGGAATATATTCTTGAATAATTAAGGTATCATTATAATCACTGTTTTTAAAATAATTGATTGTTTCATTTACTTCTTTCATACTGTTTAATTTATATATTTTCTTTTTTCCTTTGAAGTCTATGTGATTAAAGGTGATAACATTACTTGGCTTTATAATAACTGGGAAGTCAAAATCAATATTTAATTTGTCATTTAGATTATATATTATTGTTTTTGGAAGTAATCCTGAATTACCATATGTTTCATAAAATTTATCTTTCATCATAAGTGTATCTATAAAATCTAAATCAACATAGTTAAAAACGATTCTTTTATCTAATTTATTTTTATTTGCTACTAGGAATCTTGCATATGTTTCATTAGTTGCGATGCATACTATTTTTTTAGCATCTATATTTTTGACATAATCATTCATGATTTTGGGAAAATCTTTTTGATTCCATAATTTATTATCGTAAGTAGCATCTATTATGCTTGAATGATTAGTAAAACTCATTGGTTTTACTGATATAAGTTTTACTTTTCTGTTATAAGCTTCATGGGCACACCTTGCCATATAGTAAGCATTGGCATCACTTCCAATTATTATTACTTCAAAGTCCATGATGTTCCTCCTTAATATTTAATTTCAGTAATTTTACCTTTTTCTTTATAAATTCTAGGCACTCTATTTGTGATAGAAATTAGTAGGGTATAAGCACTTACACCTAATTCTTTACTTCTTTTTTTAATGTCATCATAAATGATAACATCGTCATTTAATTTTACAGTATCATCAATTTTAACGGAGATCATATCCATACCGATTTCACCAATTATTTTATACTCTTTATTATTTATTCTTACTGTTAAGTTTTCATTATTTTTGAGTATTCCATCAGCAAAGCCAATAGGGATTATAGCTATTTTTATGTCTTCTATAGCTATGTATTTAGCACCGTATCCAACATATTCACCTTTTTTAACATCTTTTATACTCATAACTGTTGAGTGTAGTGTTAAAGCAGTTTTTAATTTTAAATTATTTTTATAAGTAATAGGGGAAATATTATGTTTTTTTAGATAAAAATCTCTTTTAATTTTTCTTAACCCTGTTGGTTCATTCATGTTTTGGTCAAAACCATACATAATAATTCCTAACCTTATACCGTTTGCGAAATCTATTTTAGGGTGGGTTACTAACGTAAGAGATCTGCCTAAATGAACGATTGGTATTTTATTTAAATCTATAAGTGAAGTTATTTCTTTAAAATTATCTATAGCTTCGTCATAGTGTTTATCCCATATACCGCTAGTTCCAAAATGGGTATATATTCCTTCTAGGGTAATTTTACTATCTAGTAATTTTTCATATACTTCTTTTACTTCGTTTTTGTTTTTAAAACCTAATCTATTCATGCCACTGTCAATTTTGATGTGAGCTTTTATTTTTTTGTTTAAGTCTATGGTATTAAAGTAATTCATGTCAGTTATAGTTATAGTAATGTTTTCTTTTTCGCAGATGTTTAAATATTCACTATCAATTTTTTCTAAACATAAAATTGGAATATCTTTATTTCTTTTTCTTATATTTAGACATTCTTCTAAAGAGGAAGCTGCTAGATAGTTTATTCCGCCTTTAATTAACGAATTTATAATGTAATCTCCATGGCCATAGGCGTTTGCTTTTACAATTCCTATGTAATAATCATAGTTATAATTTTCTTTGATATTTTCTATATTGTTTGTTAAAACATCGCAGTCTATTTCTGCATAAGTTTTTCTCATCATAATATCACCACTATTATTTTACCAAATATAGATTTATAAGTAAATTAAATGGGGTATTAATTGTTATAAAAAAATAATCATTTTAGGACACATAAAAAAATTAAAAAAGTTTTTCCACATTTTGGTTGTGGAAAACTCTTGAAAAATAAGGAAAAAGTAAAGATTTAGTAAACATAAGTGTCTAATAAGTGTCAAAAAAATTTGGCAAAATCATATACAAACAAAGATTGATGTGCTATAATTTGTGTAGGTGATTAAGATTATGCTTGAAGAAATCAAAGTCATACTTGACGGTAATCAAAGTATTACAGGAGAAGTTAAAGATAACCTTTTAGAATTAATAACGATCTTTAATAATATGTTTAAAGACGTTAGTTTAGAGACTTTGAAAGACAGACTTAAGAGCTTGAAGATAAAAAGGGAAAGTATGTATTTAGCTAAACTTCCATGTGAATATAAACCATTTAATAATGAAATTGTTATTAATGTAGGAAGATTTGAAGAGTGTGATGCGAAACATTGGCTTATGCATGCACTTCTTGGAATTATTACTGCTAAAGATAGTTATTATGGCTTTAATAATTCAGAAAATACTTTTATTGCTTTAAACGAAGGCTATACTGAAATACTTACTAATAATTTAGTTGGTGATGTAGATAATAATTTTTTTACTAACGAAATTATTATAACCAATTTAATTGGTAAAGTAATTGGTGAAAATGTTTTGTATGAAGCTTATTTTAGTAATGATTCAGAAAAATTATTAAAAGCAATGGTTGAAGCGGAGGAAAAATAGTTATGGGTATATTGGATGCTAATAATGCGGCGAATAAAGGATATTTAGAACATGTTAATAATGTTGAAGGTGTAAAACAGAGATTAACAGAAACAGTGGCAGAGTTATGTGCAGCAAAACCTGAATTAATAGAGGAAGCTAAATTATATACAGGAACTGGTGTTTATTCTGATGACGCAGTTATTAATTCTATGCAGAAAGAGGCACCATCACAAACTTTAGGGATGTAAGCTATCTTTTAATAGCTTTTTTATAAAAATAAAAACGACATAAGTCGTTATTTTTTTACTGGTGACCCCTTAGGGATTCGAACCCTAGACCCACTGATTAAGAGTCAGTTGCTCTACCAACTGAGCTAAGGAGTCATTTGCTTCTCATAAAGTATATCACGAAAATAAAAAAAATGAAATACTAATTGTTATAAAAATAGTGTTAAATTGATTTTTTTTGTAAAAAATGCTTGTCAAAATTCATAAAATAAGGTATACTTAAAAAGTCAAATGACATTTGGGCTTGTAGCTCAGTTGGTTAGAGCACACGCTTGATAAGCGTGGGGTCGTAGGTTCAAGTCCTACCAGGCCCACCAGTTTTGGCCTGTTGGTGAAGCGGTTAACACACGTGCCTTTCACGCACGCATTCATGGGTTCAAATCCCGTACAGGTCACCATTTTGTAAATAAAAGTCTTAATAGACTTTTTTTGTTGAAAAAATTATATAATTATTATATAATTTATGTATGCCGCAATAGTATAATGGTATTACGAAGCAATGGTAATGCTTTAATCGGTGTTCAATTCACCGTTGCGGCACCATTTAAAAATAACCGTTTTTTAAACGGTTTTTATAATTATCTTTTTTTAATAATTTATATGTGATATAATTGTTTTGTTAAAATTCTTTTAATTATTGTGATAGGAATTTATACATAAGAAGTAAATAAAGTTATTAATAGGGAGGAATAAGATGGAAGGAAAAAACTGTAATTGTTCACCTGAATGTACTTGTGGTTGTCAAGATGATAAAGAATGTACTTGTAATGGCGAATGTACATGTGGTGAAGAAAACAACTGTGGTTCTGAATGTACATGTGAAGAAAAATAGGGAAACCTATTTTTTTATTATTGAACGTGGTATACTTATGTGGGGAGTTATATATGGAAAAATATCAAGAAATAGAAAGAAGTATTATTAAAACTTATAGAAAAGATATATGGAGTAAATTTAGTAAAGCTGTTAGAGACTATAGTTTAATAAATGAAAATGATAAAATTATGGTATGTATTAGTGGTGGTAAAGATTCATTTTTGCTGGCTAAATGTATGGAAGAACTTCAAAAACATGGTAAAGTTAAATTTGATATAGAGTATGTCATAATGAATCCTGGGTATAGTAAGGATAATTTAAAATTAATTATAAAAAATGCGAAAATTTTAAATTTGAAAGTTCAGATATTTGATACTGATATTTTTGAAGTTGCAAATAAACTTAATCCGGAAAGTCCTTGCTATATGTGCGCAAGGATGCGTAGAGGACATTTATATAATAAAGCCAAAGAACTTGGATGTAATAAAATAGCTTTAGGTCATCATTTTGATGATGTTATTGAAACAACGTTACTTTCTCTTTTCTATGGTGCTGAAATTAAAACAATGATGCCGAAACTTTATAGTGAAAATTTTCCGGGGTTAGAACTTATAAGGCCTATGTATTTAATAAAAGAAAAATCAATTATTTCTTGGGCTAAACACAATGATCTTAAATTTTTAAATTGCGCTTGTAAATTTACAGAAAAAAATGATTTTGATGATGGAAATAGTAAGAGAAAAGAAATGAAAAAATTAATCAAAGAATTACAAAAAAGTAATAGTGATATCGATTATAATATATTTAAAGCGTTGGATAATGTTAATTTAAATTGCGTTTTAGGAATAAAGAAAGATGGAAATTATAAAAGCTTTTTAGATGACTATAAATAATATTTGTTTTTTTAAAAGTTTATGTTAATATTAAAGTGAAAGGGTTGATAATTATGTCAAAAGTATATTTTACAAAAGAAATTACTCCTCAAAGTTTAATGAAAATTTATGAGGCTTTGGGAGTAGAATTAAAAGGCAAAGTTGGTGTTAAAGTTTCTACTGGGGAAGCTGGTTCTAAAGGATATTTAAAAGCATATTTAATTGGTCCATTTGTTCAAAAATTAAATGGAACTATTATTGAATGTAATACTGCTTATCCCGGTAAACGAAATACAGCTGAAGAACACTTAAAAGTAGCTGAAGAACATGGATTTACTTCTTTTGCTGATGTTGATATTATGGATGGTGACGGTGAATTTAAAATTCCTGTTTTAAATGGTAAACATTTAAAATATGATTTGGTTGGTAAGAATTTTGAAAAATATGATTCAATAATTAATTTAGCTCATGGTAAAGGTCATGCAATGGGTGGATTTGGCGCCAATCTTAAAAATCAATCTATTGGTATTGCTTCAAGAAACGGTAAAGCTTATATTCATTCATGCGGTCAGACTGATGATCCAGATAAGTGCTGGAGCGTAAAATATGAGCAAAGAGACTTTATAGAATCTATGGCCGAAGCAGCTAAAGCAGTTAGTGATTATCTAAAAGATAATGGTAAACAAATTATTTATATTACAGTTATGAATGCAATTTCAGTAGACTGTGATTGTGATGCTCATCAAGGAGATCCTGTTATGGGTGATTTAGGAATTATTGCTTCCTTAGACCCAGTTGCTAATGACCAAGCATTTATCGATATGCTTTGGAATTCTACTGATCCAGGTCATACAAAAATGATGGAAAGAGTAGACAGGCAGGAAGGAAGGCATATAACTGAATATGCTGAAGATCTTGGTTTAGGATCTACTAAATATGAACTTATAAATATTGATTAAACTTTATAATTTTTTATAAAGTTTTTTTATTTTAAAAGGAAATAATAAAAGCGCCCAGTATATTAATATATGAGGGCGCAAGCTAGGTAAGCCTCTTTAAAGGGGGTGATGCATATGGAGGAATATGGAATACTTAATTATTCTTGTTATCGTTTTAGTTATTCTAAAAGATACACCTCTAAAAAAATAAAAAAACCTAGCTATTAACTAGGCTAAACCAAATTGAGGTTTGCCTGGTGGCACCCTCTAAATATTTTATAGCATATTCCTCATATTTTTTCAAGTATTATTTGTTAAAGAAGGTGATTTTTTGGAAATTTTAAGGGTAAATAATTTAAGTAAAAAATATGGTAAAGGTGAAAACGAATTTTTGGCTTTAAAAAACATTAATTTTAGTATTAATAAGGGTGAATTTGTTTGTATTACTGGTAAGAGTGGGTGCGGTAAAAGTACTTTAATTCATTTACTTGCTGGATTAGATAAACCTTCTAGTGGGGAAGTTATTATTAATAATCAAAATATTTATAAATTATCTTTAGATGATTTAACTATTTTTAGAAGAAAAAATATCGGAATTATTTACCAATTTTATAATTTAATACCTAATTTAAATGTTAAAGAAAATATATTGCTTCCTTTATTTTTAGATAAGAGAACTATTAGTGAAAAAAGATTTAATAATCTTATCAGCGTTTTAGGAATTAATAGTAAATTAAAAAGTATGCCTAATGATTTATCTGGTGGTCTTCAGCAAAGAGTAGCTATTGGAAGAGCTTTAATAAACAAACCTAAAATATTATTTGCGGATGAACCAACAGGTAATTTAGATAGTAAAAATAGTATGAAAGTTATGAGACTTTTAGAATTTTATAATAAAAAATTTAAACAGACTATTGTCATGGTAACACATGATGATTTATTAGCTAGAAGATGTCACCGAAATATAATTATGAAAGACGGAAAGATTATAAATGACATACGTAAATAGTTATATTTTAAATAGTAAAAAAAGAAATGTTTTTAGTATTATAGGTATTATTTTAAGTTCTATTTTACTTATTAGTGTTGGAATATTATTTTCGTCTTTAAGAGAATATTTAATTAATGAAGTTAAAAGTGAAATAGGGGATTATCATGTAATTATTAATGGTGAAGTTAATGATTATGATTTTATTTTAAATAAAAAATACAAAAACAAAAGATATTATGTTACCTATAAAAATATATACAAAGTATATGAAAATACGAGTAAAATATGTGATGGTAAATGCACTAGTATAACTTATAACGAAAGCCTTCTTTCATTATATGGGCTATCACAAAACAAAAACATTTTAAGTACTTTTAAAAAAATCCTTTATTTTTTGGCGTTTGTTTTAAGCATTATTATATTTTTTATAATCTATAATTCTTTTGAAGCTAATTTAAATAATAGAAATAAAGATATAGTTTTATTTAAATTTGCTGGAATGAATAATAATGAACTATATAAATTATTTTTTAAAGAAGCTTTAATAATTGGTTTTTGCGGTCTTATTATAGGTTTTATTTTTTCTCTTTTTATAAACTGTATTTTTTTAAAAATTATTAATAATTTACTTTATGAAATTTTTAGGGGCAAATTATTTTTGAAAATTTATTTTCCTTTTATTTTTATTCCTTTTTTATTTATGCTTTTGATTATTCTTTTTTCTTCATTTTTGCCATTAAGAAATATTAAAAAGTATAATGTTATGGCTCTTTTTAGGAAAAAAGATGATATTAATAATGTCAGTGTTAAAATTACTGGTAATTTTGTTTTATGGCTTACTAAAATAAATTATTTAAGAAGTAAAAATAAATATAAAAGTATAATTCTTTCTGTTTTTATTTTAATTTTTTCTATAAACATATTTACGTTAACTTTAAAATATGGACTTGAATGTATTAATAAATTTGTAATTATGCCAGAATATGATTTAAAAATTAGTTTAAATGGTGATAGTAAATATTTAAATAAAATATCTAATGATTTAGATTCTAAGCAAAAGATTATATTTAGATCTTGTGATATGGATGTTAATATTTCTAAGAAAAATTTTATAAATGATTATAAAAAAAACATTAGTACTACTATTACTGATATTGGAGGAAATAATATTATTAATAAAGTTAACAAAGTATCTTTAGTAAATAATAGATTAACGCATTTGAATTATAATCGTTTTAAAAATTTAAAGGAAATTAATTTTGATGATATAAAGATAAGTAATCTTTCATTAACAAATAAAATACCTTTTGGATTTAAAGATTCTAATAATTTAGTTATTAATTTAGATGAAATTAATTTTAATAAGGTGTGCCCAGAATATATAAATAATTTATATTTAAAAACAGATTATAGAGGAATTGACAGTTATTTAGATAAAATAATTAAAAAAAACAAACTTGATATAGTTTATATTAATGTTAAAAAAGCTAAAGAAATAACAAATAATTTAGTTTTAATAATTGAAATCTTTTTATATAGCATCCTTCTTTTTATATTCTTAGTTATGATTTCTGCGGTTATAAATACTATATCAATTAATATAAGTTATAGAAGTAGAGAATTAGCTAGTTTTCAAAGCTTTGGTTTAGAATCTAAAAAAATAATTTTTAGTTTATTTTTAGAAAGTTTAATAATAGGTTTTAAAGGATGGTTTTATTCTATTCCATTTATATTTATAATTAATAAATATTTATATACTGGTATTAAAAAAATATTCGATTTTAATAAAATAATTTTAAATTTAGATACTTTATTTTTTAGTTTAATTTTATCGGTTATTACTATTTTTGTAGTTATGATGATTAGTTATAAATTTTTAAATAAAAATAGTTTAATTTATAATATAAAAAATGAAATTTAATGCAGGAAATGTGTCATTATTCGCTTGATATCATAAATGACGATATGTTATAATTTGTGCAGGGAATATTTAACAGTTTGAGTGCTTACCTCCGAAAGGAGGTGGTGATATGTCTAAGAAAGATTTTTTAATCTTATCTTTAATCATTATCATCATTCTACTTATTATTCTATTATTAAAATGATAATGAATTTTAAAATGAAAAGCACTCAATCTAGACTAGATTAAGTGCACACCCATGAGGTGAGTACTCAACATTGTGGCGTTAAGTATTCCCTTTTTTATTATATGAGGTTTCCCTCATCTATATACATAATAACATAAAAAAGAGATTTTTTCAATTTTTTGTATAAATATAAACATATGACAAGTAAAGGTACTTTTAGTACCTTTTTTCATATTATTTAAATAATTATGGTATAATTAAGTGTAGGTGATTATAATGCGTGCAATAATTAGTGCAGGTGGTACTGGGGGACATATTTATCCAGCTCTTGCTATCATAAATAAAATAAAAGAAATGGAACCTGACAGTGAATTTTTATATATAGGAACACATAATAGAATGGAAAAAGATATTATTCCCGAAAAAGGTATTCCTTTTAAGTCTATTGAAATATATGGATTTAATAAAAAAAATTTATTTAAAAATTTTAAAACAGTTAAGTGTTTATTTAAAGCTTTTAGTGATGCTAAAAAAATGATAAAGGAATTTAATCCTGATATTGTTATTGGAGTTGGTGGTTATGTTACAGTTCCAGTAATAGTAAGTGCAAAAAAATTAGGTTATAAGACATTTTTACATGAACAAAATAGTTTACCTGGAAAAAGCAATAAATTTTTAATTAAATATTCAGATTTAATTGGAGCTTCTTTTCCTTCTTCTTTAGATTTACTTCCAAAAGATAAAACAATACTTACTGGTAATCCTTGCTCTGAAGATGCTTTAAAGAAAAAAGAGGCTAGCAAAAAAGATTTGGGATTATCTGATAATAAAAAATTAGTTTTAATTGTTATGGGATCTTTAGGAGCAGGTAGAGTAAGTAATTATATGAAAGAGGAGCTACCTTTATTTGAAGGAAAAGATTATGAAGTTTTATTTATTACAGGTAAAGGCTCTTATGATAAGGTGATGGAAAACAAGTATCCTAGTAACGTTAAAATATTACCTTTTTATGAAGGACTTCCTAGTATAATGAAGAAAACGGATTTAATGGTAACGAGAGCTGGGGCTTCTACTTTATCAGAGATTATTGCTTTAAAAGTTCCTTCAATTATAATTCCGTCACCTTTTGTAGCTAATAATCATCAATATATAAATGCTTTGGATTTAGTAAAAAAAGATGCGGGCGTGATGATTGAAGAGAAAGATTTGAAAAAAGGTATTTTAATTAAAAAAATTGATGAATTAATCAATGATGATAATAAATTAAATGAAATGAAAAATAATTTGAGTAAATTACAAGTTAAAGATAGTGCTTATATAATATATAAAAATTTGAAAGGTTTAGTAGATGGAAAAGATAAGTAATGCTTTAATTAAAGATTATACAACTTATAAATTAGATGGATTTATTAAAGAAATTGTTTTTCCTAAAGATGTTTTAGAGTTAAAAGAACTTTTGGAAAGTCTTAAAGGAAAAAAATATAAAATTATTGGAAACGGTTCTAATTTAATTTTAGATGAAAGTTATGATGGGGTTTTAATAAATCTTAAATATTTTAACAATATAGAGTTTAATGATAATATTGTAAAAGTAGGGGCTGGATACAGTCTTCCTAAGTTTGCTTTAGAGTGTGCAAATAAAGGACTATCTGGTTTAGTTTTTGCAGCTGGTATTCCTGGTACTATAGGTGGAGCTATTTATATGAATGCAGGAGCTTATGGTAAGGAAATAAGTGATATTTTAGAAAGTGTAACCGTTTTGGATGATAATCTTAATGTTAAGGTTTTAACTAAAAATGAGTTAGAGACTAGTTATCGTGACTCTATTTTTAAGCATACAAATTATGTTTGTTTAGAGGCTATATTTTGTTTAGAATACGGAGATAAAGAAACAATATTAAAAGAAATTAGAGAAATAATAGAAACTAGGAAAGCTAAACAACCTTTGGAATATCCTTCAGCAGGTTCAGTATTTAAAAATGGGGAAGGTTATTCAGCAGGCAGATTAATAGAAAAAGCTGGTCTTAAAGGTACTAGAGTAGGCGATGCAGAAGTTTCTTTAAAGCATGCTAATTTTATTGTTAATAGAGGAAACGCTAAGGCTTTGGATGTTATTAATTTAATAGATATAATAAAGAAAAAAATAAAAGAAGAAGATAATGTCGATTTAATACTTGAACAAGAAATTTTAAAATAAAAAGGTGGAAATATATGGCAAAAAAAAGGAAATTAAAAAAGAAAAAACTATTAAAGTTTGTTATTACTGTTATTATAATTCTTTTAGGGATTTCTTTTTTGACTGATGTTAAAATAAATAATGTGGTAGTTAAAGGTAATATTCTTTATAGCGATTATGAAATAATAGAGAAAGCTGGATTAAGTAATTATCCTAGTAGTTTAAAAACTTTTTCTACTAGTATCCGTAAAAAACTTTTAAAAGATTCTTATATTAAAAAAGTTAAGGTTCAAAGAAAAGGTCTTAAAAAAGTAATTATTGATGTTGATGAAAATTTGCCATTGTTTTATTATTTGCCGGCTGAAAAGACGATATTAACTGATAAAACTGAAGTTGATGATAATTTCCCAGTACCAACGGTAATAAATTATGTTCCAGATAAAATATATGAGATGCTTTTAAATGAGATAGCTGATCTTAACTATGATATAGTTAAAAGAATTTCTGAAATAAAATATGATCCAAATGAAGTTGATGATGAAAGATTTTTATTTACGATGAATGATGGTAATTATGTTTATTTAACTTTAGAAAGATTTGATAAGGTTGATAAATATTTAGAAATTATAAAGTCATTTGATAATAAAAAAGGTATTCTTTATTTAGATTCTGGAGAATATTTTGAAGTTAAAGGTTAAAGTTTATGAATTCATAAACTTTTTTTATTAAAAAAAGTTAATTTTCTTTACATTTTCTTTTTATTTTAGTAAAATTATAGTATAATTAATGGTAGACCGTAGGAGGTGGATTTATGGAGCATGTATATGCGAGTATTGATATTGGTAGTGACTCTATTAAAGTAGTTGTTTGCGAACTATATAACAATCACTTAAATTTACTTGCTGCTACAAGTGTACCTTCTAAGGGAATAAAAAAAGGATTAATTGTTGAACCTAATTTAGCTAAAGAATCTATAATAAAAGCTTTAAAAGAAACAGAAGCGATGCTTGGAGTTAGAATTAGAAAGGTTATCGCAACTGTTCCTTGTCATTTTGCTGATTATAGAATTATAAAAGGTGAATGTAAGGTGGCTTCTGATTTAATAACAGGCAGTGACATGATAAATTCTTATAAAGCTGGTATCAAGAAGGAACTTGCTTTAAATGAAGAATTTGTGACAGTTGTTCCTATTGATTTTAAAATCAATGGTAAAACAGTAATTAAGGATCCTAAAAATTTCCCTGGTCAAACATTAATGGGCAGAGCTATGATGATAACAGTACCTAAAAAAAATGTTTATTCAGTTGCCAGTGTAATTGAAAGTATTGGTGTTGAACTTTCGGATATTTCTTTAGGAAGTGTTGGCGATATTAACTGTTTCAAAAGCAAAGAATTAGATGATAGTATTAGTGCGGTTATTAATATCGGTGGGGATATGACAACAATTTCTTTATATAATAAAGGAATACCTGTTAGTACTAAAATTATTGGCTCTGGTGGTAAAGATATCGATAAAGATTTGTCATATATGTACCATATAAGCATGGAAGATGCTAGAAAAATAAAAGAAAATTTTGCTTTAGCTCATAAGAAAAATGCTAGTAAAACAGACTATTTTGAAGTTAAAAATGTTGAAGGAAAAACAGTAAAAATAAGTGAATATCATGCTGCTGAGGTGGCTAATTCAAGAATAGTAGAAATATTAAATACAGCAAAAAATGAGTTAGGGGGCTTAACAAATAAACAAATTCAGTATATAATAGTTACAGGTGGGGTAAGTAACATGCGTGATTTTGAATATGCATTAAATGATGTTATGTTATCCGCTAAAAAAGGCGATGTTAAACTAGTTGGCCTTAGAAATAATAAATACAGTACAGCAATAGGCAATATTATTTATTTCTTAAACACATTAAAATTAAAAGGAATGGATTATTCGATGCTTAGTGAAGATGATATGGGAATGCTTTCTTCACCAAATAAAAATAGCAATGAGGAGACAGTTTTAGGAAAAGTATTTGGTTACTTTTTCGGCGAATAGGAGGAATTACATATGATGGGATTAGAAATGGATCAACTTGCAAAAATAAAAGTAATAGGAATAGGTGGCGGTGGCTGTAATGCCGTAAATAGAATGACGGAATCAGTTGAAGGAGTAGAGTTTATTGTTGCTAATACTGATTCACAAGTTTTAAACAATTCTTTAGCAGAAAAAAAGATTCAAATTGGTGCAGAGTTAACTCATGGTCTAGGTGCAGGAGCAAATCCTCAAATTGGTAAAGAAGCTGCCCTTGAATCTAAAGCTGAGCTTGAAGAAGCTTTAAAAGATGCTGACATGGTATTCATTACATGTGGTATGGGTGGTGGAACTGGTACTGGAGCTGCGCCAGTAATAGCTGATATTGCCCAAAATGCCGGAGCTTTAACAATTGGCATAGTTACTAAACCTTTCTCATTTGAAGGTAAAAAAAGAATGGACCAAGCTTTAGCGGGAATTGAAGAACTTAAAAAACATGTCGATACTTTAATTGTAGTACCAAATGATAGATTAAGAGAGATCATTGATAAATCAACGCCACTTCTTGAATCATTTAAAGAAGTAGATAATGTTTTAAGACGCGGTGTTCAATCTATATCTGATTTAATTGCATGTCCAGGACTTATTAACTTGGATTTTGCCGATGTTAAAACAGTTATGGAAAAACGTGGTAATGCTTTAATTGGTATTGGTGCTGGTGTTGGTGAAGATAGAGCTATAGAAGCAGCTAATCAAGCAGTATTAAGTCCTCTTTTAGAAACTAGTATTGATGGAGCTACAGATGCAATTATCAATGTAACTGGTGGCCCTAATTTAACTTTATTTGAGGTTGAGGAAGCTGTTGAAGCTATTAGAAAATCAGCCAATACAGATATTAATACAATATTTGGTGCAGTTATTAATGAGAATTTTACAGATGAAATTATTGTTACAGTAATTGCAACAGGGTTTGATATGGAAAAAGATAAAGATGCTTCTGATGATATAGATCCAATTGCTGGTTTAGATGATGAAGACACAGTAATACCATCATTCCTTAGAAGAAGAAGTAATTTTTAAATCACTATTTATTAGTGATTTTTTTATTGGAAAAATGTTGAAACAAGAACAAATGTTTGTTATAATTGATATGTAGGAGTTAAAAATCAAAGGAGAGTTAAAAAAATGAATCAAGATAAAATGCATTTGGTAAATAAAATATTTAATAATGAAACAATTAGAACAGTTTGGGATAAGGAACAAGAAAAATACTTTATTAGTGTTGTTGATATAGTAGGTACTATATCAGAAAGCAAAGATAAACAAGCTTATTGGAGAAAACTCAAACAACGTTTAAAAGTGGAAGGAAATGAAACCGTGACAAGTTGTCACGCTTTGAAACTGAAAGCACATGATGGTAAATATCGTACGACTGATGTTGTTGATATTGAAGGTATGTTTAGAATTATTGAATCAATACCTAGTAAGAATGCAGAGCCAATAAAAATGTGGCTTGCTAAATTAGGTAGTGAAAGAATAGATGAAACATTTGATCCATCACTTACAGTTGAGCGTGCGGTAGATTTATATAGGTTAAAAGGCTATGATGAAAAATGGATTGCTAAAAGAATTAAAGGTATTCAAGATAGAAAAGGGCTCACTGATATATGGAAAGAAGGTGGAATAACTGAATCTAAGGAATATGCAATTTTGACTAATGAAATATACAAAGAATGGTCTGGTATGACTGCACATGAATATAAATCATTTAAAGGTCTTAGAAAAGAGTCTTTAAGAGATAATATGACTGATATTGAAGTAGCACTTGCAGATTTAGGTGAACTTGCAACTAGAGAAATTGCTAAAAGAAAAAAGCCTAAAGGATTAAATGAAAATGTTGAAGTAGCAAAGCGGGGTGGGAGGATTGCTGGTAATGCTAGGAAAGATTTAGAACATGAAATTGATGGTAGCGTGGTTACTAGTGATAATGCATTAAATTATAAATATATAGATGATAAAAAAATTGAAATGAAGTGAAGGTAATTTTTTGTCTAAGTGTGTAAAAACAAGTGATTTAGGGAAAATGTCGCTTGTTTTTTTTGTTGTTTTTGATAATATTTAAATAGAAGGTAGGGTAAATATGAGAAAAGTAAAAGATAATAAATCAATGTTATTATTTGTATTAATATCAATATCATTTATAATGGTGGTAGGTTTTGCTGCATTTAATTCTACACTTACGATAAATGGTACAGCAAGTACAAATCCTAATTGGTGTATAGGTTTTGATAACAGAAATACAAGTGCTTATACAATAACTAAAGGGAAATCTACAGGAACAAGTCCAACAGGTTCAATAGGGTTTAGTGGCTCAGCATGTAGTACAAATTATGTACCAGTAGCTAGTTTAGGAGCAACATTCTATCAACCAGGAGATAAGATAGAATATACTCTTACCATAGCAAATAAAGGAAGTATAAATGCAGTAATAGAAAGTATAACCGTAGATAATACTTCTGTAACAAGTGATCAAATAATCCAAAAAGGAAATATCATATGGAAAGTATATATGACAGCAAGTACAACTTTAGCAGCATCAACAGGAACAACGACAATGGTAGTATCAGCAGAGTTTCAAAATACAACTGATTTGGAGTCATATACAGCACAGGAAACCCAATCAATAACTGTAGGAATAGTAGCAGCCCAAAACACTGGAAGTAATGCGATGGTTACAACAGAGGCAGCATTTACAGGAGTAAAATATGCGATTAATACAGATCGTGTGAATATGAATGATACTGCTGCTTCTACGCCAATTTGGTGTGCTACTGAGCGTTATAATGGTGGAAATCCATGGAGTAGTTGTGAGGATATTAATGACCCATATTATTTTACTTCTCTTGAAGATTGTAATGTTAGGATTGCTAGTTGGGGAACACCGCCTTCGGGAACATCGTATTCTTGTGAGGAAGATCAACTATCAGGTGTTGATTTAGGAACTACTTATAATTCATGTGCTGCTACGGGTAAAAATGCATGTTTAAAATATACAATAGAGAATAACATTATAACTGGAGTTGAAGCATGTTTTATAAAAGGAGGAACAGAATACTGTTTAACGGGATGGCATAATGAATTTTCTTCTGGAACAACGCCAATATATAATTTAAATGTTGGTACATTAAATACAGCTTTTACTGAAATAAATGCTTGTAGTGACGATGATTCAGACTATGTTTGTAGTGCTTCTGGTTTGGAAGTAACTGTTGGTTCCGGTGGTGGTGTGAGCGTCATTATTGGTAACTCGTGGTACTGTTTAGTCAATGGTTCTAGTAGCTATGCATACTGTATTGCTGGAAATCCTAAATAAGCATCCTGTGTCTACCTACTCTAATATCTAAAATTCAAAACTTTAGAATTTTTTCTAAAGTTTTTTTATTTTCAAAAGGAAATTTTTATTTTTTTTAGTATATATGATATAGAGGGTAATATATCGACAAAATTATTTATTTTTTTAAGTTAAAATATTTTTGGTGATAGTATGAAAAAATATTTTCTTCCTATTTCGTTTTCTTTATGTATTGGAATATTAATGGCTTATTTTATTATTCATCAGTATGAATCATATGATGGAATTATGGTTTCAGGTATGGCTAGTAAGTTATATTATGTTCAAAGAGGGGTATATTCTAATAAAGAAAATATGGAAAATAACATGAGGGAATTTACAAGTTATATTTATAATGTTTTGGATAATATGTATTATACTTATATAGGTGTTAGTATGGATAAAAATAATGCTTTGAAAATTCAAAATTATTATAAAGAAAAAGGATATGATACTTATATTAAAGAGAAAATGATTAGTAATAGTGAATTTATTAAGATACTTTCAGAATATGATAATATTTTAGCAAAAACTGATGATAAAGAATCGATAAAAGTAATTTGTAATCAAGTACTCTCTAAGTATGAGGAGTATGAAAATGGAAAATATAAAAATTAAAAAAATACCGGTAAACGATAGACCTCGTGAAAGATTAATGCTATATGGGGCTAAAAGTTTAAGTAATGAAGAATTACTTTCAATTATTTTAAATTCGGGTACCAGAAATATTTCAGTTAAAAATTTAGCTTCTTTAATTATAAGTAAGGCTGGTAATATTAAAAATTTAAGAAATTTTACTTATCATGATTTACTTAAGATTGAAGGAATAGGTAAAGTTAAGGCATGCACTCTTTTGTCTTTGATAGAACTTTCTATTAGAATGAGCAGTAAGTTTGAAACTGTTGACAAAATTAAACTAAATGATCCTGAAAAAGTATATTATTTTTATAAAGATAGAATAAATATAAATCAAGAAGAATTTTATTGTATTTATTTGGATGCTAAAAAAAGAATTATTAAAGATAAACTTGTTTTTATAGGAACTGTTAATCATTCTTTGGTTCATCCGAGAGACATTTTTAAAGAAGCTTATAATTTAAATGCATGTTTTATAATATGTGTTCATAATCATCCTAGTGGCGATGTAAGTCCAAGTAGGGATGATATAGGTGTTACAGATAGATTAATTGAAATAGGAAACTTAATGGGCGTAAAAATTTTAGATCATATTATTGTTTCTAAGGAAAATTATTATAGTTTTTTAGAAAATGGTAGAATTTAGTTTATTTTTATATTATAATTTTATTAGGTGATTTACATGTTTAATAAAAAAAAGCAATTTGATAAACGTTATTTATTAATTTTAATTATAGTTGTAATTGCTCTTGCTTTGGTTGTTTTAGCGGTTTCTTTAAAGAAAGATCGTAATTTAAGTTTGCCTGAAAGAATAATAAAAGATTCTGGAATAACTGTTTTAAGAGTAGTAAATACACCTTTTAAAGTTATTAAAAATAAACTAGATGACATTCATAAAAAGAACAATATATATAAAAAATATGAAAAAATAAAAAAGAAAACTGATGAAATGGATAAAGTTAAAGCAGCTAATAAGAATTTGGAAAATGAAGTAAAAAAATTAAAAGATGCTTTAAAATTAAATACTGTACTTAGTAATAAAGTAGCTTGTAATGCGACAATTGTTTCTAGAAATGTCGGTTATTGGTATGAGGAAGTTACTATTGATAAGGGTAAGAAAGATGGTATTTCAAAAAATATGGCAGTAGTTAATTCTAATGGACTTATTGGAAGAATAATAAAGGTAAGCAATCATTATAGTACTGTTAAACTTCTTTCAAATGATAATATGGATAATAAAATAAGTGTTAAAATAGCGATTAATGAAGATTTTGTTTATGGATTAATTTCAAACTATGATTCTAAAACAAACACTTATACAGTTGAAGGTATTAGTCAAAATGTGGATATTCCTGAAGGGGCGGATGTTGTTACTACAGGAATGGGAACAACTTTTCCAAGTGGTTTGTTAATTGGTAAGGTGAAAAAAATAACCAAAGATAATTTTGATTTATCTAAAGTGGTAGAAGTTAATTCAGCGGTTAATTTTGATGATATTGATTATGTCACAGTATTAAAGAGGGAAGTTAAATGAAAATATTTATTCTAGTGTTTTCATTTTTACTAGATGGAATTATTTCTTATCTTTTACCAATTAATAGTTTGTTTTTGCCACTTTGTTCACTAGTTTCATTAATTATTATTTATCCTTATTTTAATGGAAATAAAAAAGATTATTATAAATATACCTTTTTGTTTGGATTTTTATATGATTTAATTTATACAGACACTTTAGTTTTTTATGCATTTTTATTTTTATTTATGGCTTTTATAATTACTAAACTTACTTTAGTATTATCCGATAATTATTTAAATTTGGTACTTATTACGGTTATTTTGATTATATTATTTAGATTTATTTCTTATATTTTGATATTTATTACTGGTAATATTAGTTTTGATTATCATATCCTTCTTAAGGGAATATATAGTTCTTTAATTTTTAATATTATTTATGCAATTTTATTTTTAATGATAACTAACTTTATTAGTGATAAATTTAATATTAAAAGAAGTTCACATTATTAACTCATTTTAAATGAGTTTTTTTCTTCTAAACTTATAAAAATCATAATATATTATTATAGGTGATTTTATGAAAGCAAGGAAAATTTTTAATTTTTTTAGTAAAATTTTAATATGTATTATAGTTACTTTATCATGTATGATTATTTTAAAGTCAAATTCTAATTTAAGGGGTTTGATATATAAAAAGGTTTTTCAAAATAATTTTAAATTTGCAAAAGTAAATGAATTATATGAAAAATATTTTGGCGTTATTTTACCTTTTTCTAAAAATAATAACGTTTCTTTAGTTTCTAAAGAAGAAATAGAATATGAAAGTAAGGAAGAATATAAAGATGGGGTTAGACTTAAGGTGAGTGAGAATTATCCGGTTCCTTTACTCAATAGTGGAATAGTTATATTTATTGGAAATAAAGAAGGTTATGGGGATACTGTTATTGTACAAGACGCGGATGGTGTTGAAACATGGTATGCTAATTTAAAAATGATAAAAGTTAGTATGTATGATTATTTAAAAAAAGGTGACATAGTTGGTGAAGCGAGTGGTGATAATTTTATTTTAGTTTTTACTAAGGATGGCAAAATAATTGACTATAAAAAATATATTTAAAATCCATCCTTTTTATTTTTTTGCTGCTTTTGTTTCAGTTATTACTGGTCATTTTAAGGATTTTTTATTGTTTAGTTTAATAATTGTTGTTCATGAATGTGGACATGTTTTTTTAGCTTTAATTTTTAAATGGAATGTATATGAGATTATTTTGCTTCCGTTTGGAGCTTTAACTGTTTTTAATGAAAAAATTAATAGACCCTTATTTGAGGAATTTTTAATTTTGATTTTTGGTCCTATTTTTCAGATTGTCTTTACTTTTGCCTTTTATAATGAAAACATATTTAACTTAAGCACATCTATTCTTTTTTTTAATTTACTTCCAGTAATACCTTTAGATGGTTCTAAAGTTGTAAATATTTTATTAAATAGATTTTTAAGTTTTAAAAAGAGTCATTTGATTACCATATATATTTCATTTTTAACTATATTTTTTGTTATGATTAAAGCACATTTTAATTTAATTTTAATGTTAATATTTATTTTTATTTTATTTAAAATAATAGATGAAATTAAAAATCACAATAATATTTTTAAAAAATTTTTGTTGGAAAGATATATTTATGATTTCAATTTTAAAAAAATTAAGTTTATAAAATCATTGAATTTAGATAATATGAAAAGAGATTATAGACATATTTTTTATAATGGAAAAGAATATGTTACCGAAAGAAGAATAATCAAGAAAATGTTTGACTTTCCTTCAAAAACATGATAAAATCTTAAATTGTGTAGAGCTCCTCTACAACCGCGCAGAAAAGGTTTTGAAAAAATACTTTGTAGTATTACCTTTATGGCGAGTCTTAGATTATAAAGGAGGTTTAATATGAAAGCGGTAATTAGTACTGGCGGTAAACAATATTATGTCGAAGAGGGCAGCGTTTTATATCTTGAAAAATTAGATGCACCAGTAGATTCTACAGTTACTTTCGATGAAGTTTTAATGATTGGTGGTACAACAGGAACACCTTTAGTAAAAGGCGCTAAAGTAGAAGCTAAAGTATTAAAACAAGGAAAGAGTAAAAAAATAAAAGTCTATAAATATAGACAAAAGAAAAAATATCGTAGAACTCAAGGACATCGTCAACCATATACTAAAGTTGAAATTACAAAGTTAGTAAAATAATGACAAAGATTATTATAAATAAAGACCATATTGAAATTAAAGGTCATGCGATGTTTGATGAGTACGGTAAAGATATTGTATGTGCGGCTCTTTCTAGCATTGTAATTACTAGTATAAATGGAATTTTAAGTATCGATAAAGAAGCTATTAAATATAATCAAAAAAAAGGATTAATAGAAATAGATATTTTAAAACATTCTAAAGAAGTCGATGCTTTAATTTTAAATATGATAAATTTATTAAAAGAATTAAAATTACAGTATAAAAAAAATATACAAATCGAGGAGGTGTAGTTTATGACCATGTTAAAATTAGATATTCAATTATTTGCTCATAAAAAAGGTCAAGGTTCTACTAAAAATGGTAGAGACTCAGAATCTAAAAGACTTGGAGCAAAAGCTGCTGACGGAGAAGTTGTTAGTGGTGGATCTATTTTATATCGTCAAAGAGGAACTAAAATATATCCTGGCGTTAATGTAGGAATTGGTAAAGATGATACTTTATTTGCTAAAATAACTGGTATTGTTAAATTTGAACGTTTAGGAAGAGATAAAAAACAAGTGAGTGTTTATCCAGAGTAGGAATTATCCTACTTTTTTATTTTTTCACCCACCTTTAAATTTAAATAGTTTGGTTTTGTTTCATAAGTATATGTAACATTTTTTTTTGGTAAAATTATTTTCCATGGTTTTACATTTTTATAAATATATAATATTTTATCGTTTTTATCAGTTAATATTATATCAATATTTGTTTTCATAAAGAAAGTGTGAACTCCATTACATTTTATTTTTAAAACATAGTCAAAATCTCTTAAAAACATTAAGCCTTTAAACCTTTTTATAAAGGTGTTTGCTTCTTTTATTTTCATAGAATCACCAATTTTAATATATCATTTTAATATTTGTTTGTAAATAAATATTAGTACTTGATTTTTTGTTAAAAGTAAATTATAATGTATATAGAAATAATTGGAGGCTAGGATATGAAGTTAAATAATAAAGGTCAAGCCCTTGTTGAATATTTATTAATTATCGCGGTAATTAGTGTTATCGTTGTTAGTGTTGTTAGATTACTCGGTGGCTATGTACAGGATTCTATGACAAAATCATCTTGTAAATTAATTGATAAAGAGTATGTTGAAGGTGCTCATCCTGGAGAGGGTTCTTGTCAATAAAAGATATTTATTATCTTTTTTTGTTAGTGTAATATGAATATACTTAAGAGAAAGTATTGGTATGTTTGTTTAATTTTAAGTATTTCGACTTTGGGTTTATATACTTTTTATGTTGGGAAAAAACTTCATGTTTATGATAAAGAAGCTTGGTATTCTAATAAATATTTTTGGATTTTATCTTTTATTTGTGGGATAGTACCTGGATTAATAATGTTTTTTATATTTTATATTGAGATTGGGTGCATGGTTTGTAAAAAATTAAGTGTTCCTTTTGATAATTATTATATATATCCTTATATTTGGGTGATTAGTTTAATTATTCCAATAATAGGATGGACATTGTTTATTATTTTAGTGATTTATGTGCATTTTTGGTATATCTTCTATTTAAAAAGGGGATATGGGGAAGCATATTTAAAAAAAGTATACTAATTTGGTATGCTTTTTATATGGACTTAATACTTTTGATTTGATACAATGTAATTGGTGGTTTTATGGAAAACAGAAGTGAACTTAGAAAAAAATGTATGACAATTTTATATCAAATCGAAGTTTATGATAAAAATAAAATGAAATATGAAATTGATGATGTTATTAAAGAAGTAACTAATATTGATAATGAGTTTGTTAAAGAAATAGTTTATGGAGTAATTACTTATAAAAAAGATATTGATGTGACGGCGAATAAGTATTTAGATGGCTGGACTATTGATAGATTAGGAAATACGGATATTGCTATTTTAAGGATGGGAATATTTGAACTTTTATATACTGATACTCCACCAGTAGTGGCTATTAATGAGGCAATTGAACTTGCTAAAGCATATAGTGATGATAAGGTTAGAAAAATGATTAATGGAGTGTTAGATAAAGTTTATCATAGTAAAGAGGAAGAATAATGAGTGATAAATATTTAACTATAAGTGCGATTACGCGTTATTTAAAATCAAGATTTGATAGTGATGAAAATTTACAAACTGTTTTTTTAAAAGGGGAAATATCTAATTTTAAGTCTCATACTTCAGGTCATTTCTATTTTTCTTTAAAAGATGAAAACAGTAAAATTAACGCAATTATGTTTAGAGGAAGTGCCTCTAAAATTTTATTTAAGCCAGCTGATGGAATGAAAGTTTTAGTTACTGGCCGAATTAGTGTGTACGAGGCAACTGGTAATTATCAAATTTATGTAGATGAAATGCTAGAGGATGGTATTGGTAATTTATATATTGCTTTTGAAGAACTTAAGAAAAAGCTTTCCAGCGAAGGTTTGTTTGATGAGGCTAAAAAGAAAAAAATACCTAAGATTCCTAAAAGAGTAGGAATTATAACAGCGCCTACAGGAGCGGCTGTCAGAGATATAATTACAACTATTAAAAGACGTTTTCCAAGCACAGAAACTATTTTATTTCCAACTTTAGTTCAAGGAGAAAATGCGAAAGAGAGTATTGCTAATAATATTAGAAAAGCTAATGAATATGATATTGATGTTCTTATTGTTGGTCGTGGCGGTGGTTCGATTGAAGATTTATGGGCTTTTAATGAAGAGGTTGTGGCTCGAGCTATTTATGAATCTTCTATACCTATAATAAGTGCGGTTGGTCATGAAGTAGATTTTACGATTGCTGATTTTGTGGCTGATTTAAGAGCTCCAACCCCAACTGCGGCAGCTGAACTTGCTGTTCCTAATGTTATGGATTTAAAGAGTCACATTAATAATTTAGTTATAAGACTTAATGAGAATATTATTAAAAAAGTAAATTATCAAAAATTATATTTAGATTCAATAAAAAATTCTTTTGTTATTAAAAATCCAATGATAATGTTTGATAATAAAAAACAAAAATTAGATTTAATTAATAGTAAGATTAATGATTTGTTAATTAAAAACCTTGATGATAAAAAAGAAAGGTTAAATTTACTTAAAAAAAGTTATATCTTAATGAATCCTGAATTGATATATAAGGATAAAAGGAATGTAATTAAAAATGTAATTGAAAAATTAGAACTATTAAATCCTTTAAATGTTTTAGCTAGAGGATATAGTATTACTTATTTAAATGATAAATCTTTGAAGAGTATAAACTATGTTAAAAAGGATGATACGGTTTTGATAAAAGTAACCGATGGAAATATAAAAGCAAAAGTTTTGGAGATAAAGGAGGAAACGCATGGCTAAAAGTGAAAAAAAATTTGAAGATAAACTTTCAGATTTAGAAGAAATTGTTGCTACTTTAGAAAGTGGTGATGTTCCACTTGATGAATCTATTAAGAAATATACAGAAGCAATGAAACTTGTTAAAGAATGTGATGAAGAACTTAAAACGGTTGAGGATAAAGTAAATAAGATTGTTTCTGAGGATGGCAATTTAAAAGATTTTGATGTTTCAGAAGTAAAGTGATGTAAACACTTTATTTTTTTATTTTATTATTAATTCTTGGTATACTAATTATAGGTGATATTATGAAAAATAAAGGCTTTACTTTAATAGAATTACTTGGAGTGATCGTTGTTTTAACAATTATTTCTTTAATAACGATACCAATAATAGATGTTGCTTTAAATAAAGGTAAGGACGGTCTTTCGGAAACGCAAAAAAACCAAGTTATAAAGGGGTTAAAGGATTATTATATAAGTAATCCTGATGCTTTAAACAGTATAATGTTAAATGAAACAAAATGTGTTTCTGTTAGTTTTTTACAAGAAAATGGTTATTTACCTAGTAGTATAGTTGATCCAAAAACAGGTAATGGAATCCTTGAAGTATGTATTCATAAAATGTGTACTCATCAAACTTTTACAACGAAAAATGGCGATGTCGTTTGTGAGGTTAGTGATATTAGTTTATTAAAAGACGGTGATTTAAGTAAGTATAATGAAAATCCTGTTCATTGGAAATATCAATATAGTGTTAATACAAATGATGACTAAAGAGGGGTAATATGCAAAAAAGGTTTAAAGTTTTTCATTTAATTATCTTTTTTATAATAATTTTATTATCAATTATTTTGTTTTATTTAATAATTAAATTTTTACATGAAAAAAAGACATATGAACCTTATAAAAAAATACAAAAATCTCAAGCTAATGTTGTAATAAATGGTGATTATTTGACCTATGTTACTTTAGGTGAAAAATATATCGAGCCAGGAGCAACGGTTTATCTAAATGGTAAAAAAACATCAAATAAAGTTATAACTACATATTATGATAATGGTGAGCAAGTATTTAGCATTGATACTAAGTATGATGGTGATTATTTAGTTGAGTATAGATATGGTAAAAATATTGCAACTCGTGCAGTTATAGTGTGTGATCGAAAAATCCCAGAATTTAATAGTGTTGAAACTAAAACAATTACGGATTTAGAAACTGTAATATATGATGTTAATGAAGGAGTTACAGCTTATGATAATTCTGGAAAAGTCGATGTTTTATGTGATAATTCTTTAGGTTCTCTTCCTGGTAATTATGTAATTTCTTGTAAAGCTGTCGATGTGTTTAAAAATATTAATACCAAAAAAAGGTTAATTAAAGTAATTCCTGGAATTAAATTTAATTATAGGGATAACTTAGAAATTACTTTCCCTAAAGGCGAGAATTATATATATAAATATAGTTTAGATAGTGGGAAAACTTTTATAGATTGTAATCAAACTACAAAAATAGATGTTAATGAAGGAAGTGTTATTGCCGCAGTTTATTTAAATGGTGAACTATTAATGTCTAATACTTATTATATAAATTAAAAAAACCTCAATTTGAGGTTTTTATATTTTTCTATATAAACCTATGGCTTTTCCTAAAATAACGACATTATCTAAAATAATAGGGTCCATTGTATCATTTTCGGGTTGAAGGCGAAAATGATTTTTTTCTTTATAAAATGTTTTTAATGTTACTTCGTTGTCATCGGTCATTGCAACAACTATTTCACCATTTCTAGCATTGCTTTTTCTTTCAACAATAACTATGTCACCATCTAATATTCCAGCATTTATCATACTTAATCCTTCCACTTTTAAAGTGAAAACTTCTTTTCCTTTTGGAAGTAAATAACTAGGTAAGGCAAAATATTCATCTGGCATTTCAATAGCTTCGATAGGAGATCCAGCAGTAATTTTACCTAATAACGGTACTTCGGCAACTAATTCATTTTCGGGTTGAAATTCATTTTTTACTAGAAGTTCAATAGCTCTATTTTTTGATCCTTCTTTTTTTATGAAACCTTTACTTTCAAGATTTGAAAGATGAGCGTGGATAGTTGCTGGTGATGAAATGTTTAGGGCTTTACCAATTTCCCTTACAGTTGGTGGATATCCATGTGAAACAATATAGCTCTTGACAAAGTTTAAAACGTCATTTTGTCTTCGCGTTAATTTTTCCATTTTTCCCTCCTTAAATATTCTGTACACATTTTAACACATTTTTTAAAAAAAGTCAAACATTTGTTTGAAAAAGGTATTGACACGAAAATATGTTCGTGTTAAACTTTGATTGTAAGGAGGGAAGATTATGGAAATGTTAAGAAGCAAATCTATTATCGCATTGACTATTATGATATTGGGGGTGAGTTATTTAACGGCTATTAATAATGTTAATGCTAGTCATAGTGCTCCCCAAACCCAAGAAATTATCTCGGAACGTGCTTAATTTAAAAATATATGCATATAATTAGCTTGTAATTAGTACTATTTTTTAGTAAAATATTTTTAGGAGGTTATTTATGGCATTATTTTTAGATATATTAAAAGTATTAATTGGTTTAGTAGTTGGAGTTATTGTTGGTTTTTTAATAGCTAGAAAGCTTACTAAAAAGCAATTAAAAGAGAATCCACCTATTAATGAAAAAATGATTAAGGCAATGATGGCTGGAATGGGTAGGACCCCTAGTCAAAAACAGGTTAATCAAATGATGAAATCAATGCAGAAATATATGTAGCATTGATTTTTTTCTTGACTTAAATTTTAATTTAATTTATCATTTATACGAGGACTGATTTTGATGAAAATAAAATATGAATTAATTAAAAATGATGGAGGAGCGCGCCTTGGTAAGTTAAGAACTAATTATGGAACTTATGATACGCCAATGTTTATGCCTGTGGGGACTCTTGCTAATGTTAAAATGCTTACACCTGAAGAATTAAAAGCAGTAAATAGTGCGGTTATTTTATCAAATACTTATCATTTATGGTTAAGACCAGGTGAAGATATTGTGGCTAAAGCTGGTGGTCTTCATAAATTTATGAATTATGATGGCCCAATACTTACTGATAGTGGTGGTTTTCAAGTATTTTCGCTTGCCAAAAATAAAAATAAAGATATTACAGAGGAAGGGGTTCATTTTAAGAGTCATATTGATGGAAAACCTTTATTTTTAACACCAGAATTATCTATTCAAATTCAGAATAAATTAGATAGTGATATTGCCATGAGTTTTGATGAATGTATTCCTTATCCTGCAACATATGAATATACTAAAGAAAGTACTGAAAGAACTTTAAGATGGGCAAAAAGAGGGAAAGATGTATTTAATAATGAAAAGCAGTCTTTATTTGGTATTGTTCAAGGTGGAGCTTTTGAAGATCTTAGAAAATTTAGTGCAGTAGAGACCGTTAAAATGGATTTTGATGGTTATTCTATTGGAGGAACTAGTGTTGGTGAAGACAAAGAGACTATGTATAATATGATTGATTGGGCAATTAAATATTTACCAGAAGACAAGCCACGATATTTAATGGGAGTCGGGGACCCTGTAGATTTATTTGAGGGTGTGTTACGTGGTGTTGATATGTTTGATTGTGTTTTGCCAACGAGAATTGCTAGACATTCTAATGCTTTTACTAGTCATGGAAAAATAAATTTACGTAATTTAAAATATCGTGAGGATTTTACTCCAATTGAAGAGTCTTGTGATTGTTATACTTGTAAACATTATACTAAAGCTTATTTGCGTCATTTGTTTGTAGCTAGTGAAGGTTTAGGTGGTAGACTTCTTTCTATTCATAATATTAGATTTTTAATTAGAATAATGGAAAATATAAGAAAAGCAATTGAGGAAGATAGATTTTTAGAATACAAAGATGAGTTTTTAAAAGAATACTTAGACTAAAGTATTCTTTTTGTTTATCCCTAATATACTACCGAATGTACAGGCACAAATTATAATTAAAAGATAAATAAGATATTCTTTTCTAAAATATTTAAAAATTATTGAAATTATCATTAGAATTAAAGAGACAAATGAAGATAGTTTTATTCCTTCTAGCCAACCGTTTTTAATTGATATTTTACCTATTTTAAAGCCACTTATAGTAAATGTGAGTGATGGAACAATAATTTTTAAAATATTTATTATTTTATAATTTAAAACATTAAAATAATTTAATATGGTAATTATAGTATTAAAAATAATTAGATATAATAATAAATATATTGTAGTTTTGAAAATATTTTTTATACTTTGCACTTTATCACCTTATTAAAAAAATATGAAGAATTTGTAAATTTTAGAACATATTATTGTTGCTTAAATAAATAGTTTATGTTATACTGATTTTGTATAGTAAGGGGTGATGATGTGGATAGTAAAAATAAATTTTTTCCATTTGATCATAAGCCAAGTAAAAATTTATCTGACTATATTTTAGATGATATAAATGAAGAAGAAATAGTAGATGATTTATCTTTTAATACAAAAGATAGTCAGACGTTTTCTTCTCAAGATATTAAAATTTGTACTGACCCTTCTAGCGATTTTTTTATGAGTTCGGAGCTTGAAAGTTCTAGTGTAGCACCGGATAACATATTGAGTGATACAGGTATTGATGGTTTTGATACTGGTGTTTCAAAAATTGATGCAGATTTAAGTGATGCTTTTATTGGAATAAATAGTACTTTACCAAAAAAAGAAATTGAAGTTTTGTCTTTAGATGAAGCTAAAGTGACTCATAATAGTTTAAAACATAATGAAAAAATTAATGGTAAAAGACATATTAAACATTCTAGAGAAACCACTAATAAATATGTTGTTGCCCTTGTTGTAGTTGGAGCTTTATTAATGGTTTGGTATACCTCATTTATTCAATCAGTAGCTTCAAACAATGTTCAAAAGCAATTAAGTGATAATACGTTAAATCCTAGTAATAATAACAACAATAATAACAATGGTAATAATAATGGTAAAAATAATCGTTCAAATGGTGGTAGTTCAAGATATGATAAGCAACCAAAAGAAAGTGATAATGGATCTTGGGATATAAGGTTTACAGATATGTATGAAAAGAGTAAAATTGGAAATGCACGAGAAATAACGCCACCTACATATACTTCAACAAAAGTTCTTTTTAATGTAACGCTTTCAGAACCTGGAGACCAAATAACTTATAATTTAACTATTAAGAATTGTGGAACTTTAAATGCTAAAGTGTCTAGTATTTATGTACTCCCAGAAAACAACGATGATGATGTTATATTATTCTATGTAAGTGGTCTTGAAGTCGGAGATTTTTTGGATGCTGGCAAATCAGCTACTTTAAATGTAACGGCAAAATATAATGAATATGTTGCTGGATTACCAAATATTGTAAAAAGCGTTTCAGTTATTGTCAATTATATTCAACGTTAAGCAAATATTTATTATTTGCTTTTTTTATTTCTTTTTTTATTTCTTTTGCTTGGTGCAAAGTAACAAATATGATATTTAAGCTTACAGCTATTATGAGACTCCACATTTTAATATGTAATAGTGAGAAAAGAAATAAGCTTAATACTCTAATGATGGTGCCTCCGATAGTTCCGTTCATGGCTTCTTTGGCTTTTCCCATAGCTTGGAGAGTAGCTGTTAGTGGGGATTGGATATAATGGAGTAAAGCAATTGGTGCTAAAACCTTTAAATAATCTATTCCTTCAACAGTATTATATATTAATTTCATTGGTAGTTTTGGTATTATTTCAAATATTATTGTTGCTGGAATTCCAATTAATAAAGATAAAAAAATTGCTTGATTTATTTTATGTTTTATATATGAATATTTTTTTTCTACATAAGCTTTACTAATACTAGGAATTAAGGCTTCGGAAATAGCTAGTGTAAAAAATGAGGGTAAAAGAATTAGTGGCATAATATATCCACTAATTAAGCCATATTCATTTATGATAAATTTATGGGAATATCCAATTTTTGTTAAAGAGAACGTTATGATTATTGGTTCTAAAAAAAATCCTACTGATCCAATTATTCTACTTGCAGTGGTTGGAAGACCTATAGAAAAAACATCTTTTATATTTTTTTTGTTTGGTTTTATATCATTTTTAGTTATTTTAAAATTTTTAGGGATGAAAAAGAATAGTATTATGATTGATGTAAGTTCACTAATAATATTTACTAAAATGACATATGCAGCAGCAAATTCTAGGCCTTTTTTTATAAATATGGGAACGCCTACGATAATAAAAATTAATCTTACTAAATCTTCAGTTATATTTGAAAGGACATGGGGAATCATTTTTTGCTTACCAAAAAAATATCCTCTTAAAATGCTTGAGATACTTATGAAAGGTAAGACAAAACCAATGCTTATAAGACCGTAATAGCACCTTTTTTCATTTAATAAATTTATACTTATGTATTTAGATGTTATTAATAGAAAAAGAATAATAATCATATTTAATAGCAAAGATATTGGAATTACTGAAAAAACTAAATTTTTATTATTTTTTGTTTCTTCGGCAACTAATTTGCTTATGGCAACAGGTAAGCCTAAACTAGCTATAGCCATTAATAAATTGAAGGTTGGTGATATTAACATATATATTCCCATTCCTTCGGTTTTTAAGAGCCTAGCTAATACTATTTTGATGAACAGGCTAATTATTTTTGTTATAAATCCGCCTATAGTAAGGATAACAACAGATTTTACGAATTTACTTTTCTTCATATTAGATTTTATGTGTTTTACATAGTTTTATTATAAAGCCTAGTTATTTACTTTAAAAAGTGTTAAAATTAATATATAATAATTATATAAAAGATGGAGGGATAATATGGAACTTGAATTTTCTTCAGTTGAGGAACTTTATAATAGACTTAAACCGGCTTTGAGAACAAAACTTTCGGAACTTTCAGAGTATGGTTATGGATATTTAAAGATTGAAGATATTTGGAATTATTTAAAAGAAAATAAATGGATTAGCGGCCATGATTTATCTTTAAATGATATGGTTAGTGATATATTAAATGCAGATAATGAAATGATTGATGATTATTTTAAAGAAAAAATAAATGAAAAAAACAGAAAAATTTATTTCGATGAATTTTAATAATTATTTGAGCAAGAAGGTGTTCTAAATGCGTAAACATATGAAAGATTTAACATTCGATGAACTTAATGAAAAAATTCAGACCTATATTACTGATAAAGAGGAGTTATCTATTGTAAAAGATGCTTATGAGTTTGCGAATGAAAAACATTTTGGTCAAAAAAGATTATCGGGTGAAGATTATATTGTTCACCCTTTAAATGTAGCTTATATTTTAACACGCATTAAAGCTGATTTTGAAACTTTGTCAGCGGCTTTGCTTCATGATGTTGTTGAGGATTGTAATGTTAAAATTGATGAAATTAAAAAACAGTTTGGTCCTAGTATTGCTTTTTTAGTAGATGGGGTTACTAAAATTAGTAAACTTAATTTTTCTAGAGATAATGAATCTACTATTAATAATCAAAGAAAGATACTTGTCGGTCTTTCAGAAGACGTAAGAGTTATTATTATTAAACTTGCTGACAGACTTAATAATATGCAGACTCTTTATGTTCATAGTGAAGCAAAACAAAAAAGAATTGCTAGAGAAACTTTAGATATATTGACACCTATTGCAGGAAGACTTGGTATTAATAGTATAAAACAGGATTTAGAAGAACTTTGTTTAAGATATTTAAAACCTGATGAGTATTATGACATTGTCGAAAAATTAAATGCTAGTAAAACTGAACGAGATAATAGTGTGGCGCAAATGATTGAAAGTGTTTCGGATTTATTAAATACTCATGGTATTAAGCATAAAATTAAAGGAAGATCAAAAAGTATCTATAGTATTTATAAAAAACTAGCTAAAGGTAAAAGGTTTAGTGATATTTATGATTTGCTTGCGCTTAGAATTTATGTGGAAACGGAACAAGAATGTTATCAAGTTTTGGGAATAATTCATTCTAAATATAGACCAAAGCCAAAAAGGTTTAAAGATTATATCGCAATGCCTAAAACAAATATGTATCAGTCGCTTCATACGACCGTTTTTGGTGTAGATGGTTTATTATTTGAAATTCAAATTAGAACTTTTGAAATGGATAGAGTTGCTGAATATGGTATTGCTTCTCATTGGTCTTATAAGGAAAAAGGGTCTATTAAAACGGTTATGCAAAATGAAATGGAACAAAAATTGCAATTTTTTAGATCAATTATGGATCTGAAAAATACTGAAGAAACGGCAGAAGAGTTTGTCAATTCTGTTAAAGAAGATGTCTTGCAAAACACGATTTATATATTTACACCTTTGGGGGATGTTGTCGAGCTTCCTAATGGGTCAACTCCAATTGATTTTGCTTATAAGGTTCATACTGATGTCGGAAATAAAACAACAGGAGCTTTGGTAAATTCACATATTGTTCCTTTGGATTATAAATTAGAAAATGAAGATGTTGTTAAAATTATTACTAATAACAATTCAGAAGGTCCTTCTAGGGAGTGGCTTAATTTTGTTCAAACGACACAAGCTAAAAATAAAATAAAAAATTTTTTTAATCAAACTAATAGAGAAGAATATTTAAGAAAAGGTGAGGAACTTCTTTCTAGGGAACTTAAAAAAAGGAAAATAAATTCAAATGATTTTTTTGATGATGAAAGTATTAATAGAGTAGTTACTGATTTAAAAGTTGGCTCTTTAAGGGAAATTTATTTTAATTTAGGTAGTGGCAAATTGTCTGCTTCTACAGTAATAAATTCATATTTACCAAAAGAAGAGAATAAAGAATCACTTATTTTAGAAAAAGCTACTAAAGGTAGTAATAGAGTATCTGATAATAAATCACTTATATCTATTGATGGGACAGATGATATTAAAGTTAATTTAGCTTCGTGTTGTAAACCAATTCCCGGTGATAGAATTGTCGGTTATATCACCAAAGGATATGGAATAACTGTTCATAGAATGGTTTGTCCAAATGTTGCTGATTTAGATGAAAGATTAATCGAAGTTAAATGGAATGAAGTTTATGATAAACTTCCAACAACGATTATGATTCGAGTTAACAGTTCTAAAAATTTACTTATTGATGTTGTTTCTAAAGTGACAAATCAAGAAATTCCTGTTAAGAGATTTAGTATAACGCATATTAAAGATGAAGATATGATTAAAATGACAATTTTGGTTAATAATAAAGAAAAGCTTTTAAAAATTATGAATGACATAAAAATGCTTGATGGTGTATTAGAAGTAGTGAGGGTTATAAATTGAGAGTTTTAGTTCAAAGAAGTTTAGATTCTAGTGTTAGTATAGATAGTAAAATAGTTGGTAAAATAAAAAGAGGATTAGTTTTGTTGGTTGGCTTTACTTATGGTGATTCCTTCAAAGAAATAGATTATTTAATAAATAAAATTATAAATTTAAGAATTTTTGATGATGATAATGGTGTTATGAATAAATCTATTTTAGAAGTTGGTGGTGAAATTTTAAGCATATCCCAATTTACTTTGTATGCTGATACAAAAAAAGGTAATAGACCTAGTTATATTAAAGCTTTAAAGCCAGAAGAAGCTACTAAGCTTTATGATTTGTTTAATAAAGAATTAAGCAAATATTTACATGTCGAAACTGGTGAATTTGGAGCTGATATGTTGGTTAATATAAAAAATAGTGGACCAACAACTATATTGTTAGAGAAGGAGGGTAATAATGATTAAAAATAAAATTGATTTTAAACTTATCAATGCAGCCCTTTTAGTTTTTATAATTTATTTAATATATCAAACTAAAGACTTTTGGTTTGGAATATTAGGGGTTGCTGCTAAGATATTATTTCCATTTTTTATAGCTTTTGTTTTGGCTTACGCTATATATCCATTAGTTAGAAAACTTACAAATAAAAAGATTCCTAAGGCTTTAGCAATTATCATTGTTGTTTTCAGTGTTCTAGCTATTTTAGCCCTTCTTATTTCTTTAATTACCCCTCTTTTAACAACGCAGATGAGAAGTTTGTTTGATGGCATTGTAACTTTCTTAAAAGAACTTTCATTGAATTATAATGTTAATTTTAAAGATATTCAAGATTCTTTATCAGTTAATTTTGATAATATTTTAGAAAAAGTAGGTACTTATATTTCTAATGGGGCAATTAGTTTTATAAGTGTTTCTTTAGATTATATTTCAAAAATATTTGTCATTTTTGCTTTATTTATCTATTTTTTAGTAGATATGGATAAGATAAGAGAATTTTTGAAAGATTATTTGCACATGAAATCAGAAAAGATGTTTAATTATATTAAAGCATTAGATGATGAAATGGAAAAATATTTATCTGGTTTTATAAAAATTGTATTTATTTCATTTTTTGAATACACAATTATTTATTCAATAATTGGTCATCCTAATGCTCTTCTTTTAGGTGGTTTAGCAGCTTTTGGAAATTTAATTCCTTATTTTGGAGGAATTATAACCAATATTATAGCTGCTATAACAGCTTTTGTTATTAGTCCAGCCTTATTTGTTAAAACGTGTATCGTATTTATGATATTCTCTTCAATTGATGGCTATGTAATTAATCCTCTTGTTTATGGAAAAACTAATCAAGTCCATCCGCTTATTGTAATTTCTTCAGTGTTTATTGGTGGCATACTTTTTGGAATAATTGGTATAATTATTGCTTTACCGTTTTCTATTTTAATAATCGCAACTTTAAAGTTTTTTAAAAATGATTTAATTAAAATGAAAGAAAAGAGAACAAAAAATAAAGAGTAACAATTTAAGTTATTTAGACACTTTTTTTAAAGTGTCTTTTTTATACTTAAACTGGTGATGTGATGACAGTATATATAGACGGGCTTTTATTTTTAAATTTTTTCTTTGATTTTTTACTTCTTTTGACAACAGATATTATTTTAAAGAGAAATGTAAAATTATTTAGAATAATATTGGGGGCTTTTGTAGGAAGTTTATCAATATTGGTTTTGTTTTTTAATATTAACAGTTTTTACCTTTTTATAGTTAAATTCTTATTGGGATTTTTGATATGTTTTATATGTTTTGGCTTTAAAAATGTAAAATACTTTTTAGTTAATTTTTTTTCTTTTTATATAGTTAGTATTATACTTGGTGGATTTTTGTATTATTTAAATTTAGAATTTAGTTATAAACATAAGGGACTTATTTTTTATCATAAAGGGATTTCAATAAATGTTATTTTTTTAGTTATATTCACGCCAATTATTTTATATATTTATATTAAGCAAATAAAAATGTTTAAAAATAAAGGTGTTAATTTATATAAAGTAAATATTTATATAGGAAAAGAAATTCTTAATTTAAATGGTTATTTAGATACAGGAAATACTTTATTTTTCAAAGGTAGACCAGTAATTATTACAAATATAGATAATAGATTTAGAAACAAGAAATTTTTAGTTCCTTATAATACGGTTGATGGTGTTAATTTACTTTCGTGTATAAAGGTTAGAAAAGTAGAGGTTATTGGTTTAGGGGAATTTAAAAATGTATATATGGGTTTTAAAAATGTGAGTGTTTTAGGAGTAGACGTTTTACTTAATGGAATGATGGGAGGATATAATGATTAATTGGATTAAAAAATTATTTAATAGGTTTTTTAGTAATGGTGTGTATTTTATAGGTAGTGCGGATAAACTTCCAGCGCCTTTATCTAAAGAGGAAGAAGTTAAGTTTGTAACTTTAGCATTAGAAGGTGATGATTTTGCACGAGCCAAATTAATTGAACACAATCTTAGGTTAGTTGTTTTTTTGGCTAAAAAATATGAAAATACCGGTGTTGATTTAGAAGATTTAGTGAGTATTGGAAGTGTTGGTTTAATTAAGGGAGTTAATACATATAAATTAGGGAAAAACATTAAACTTGCAACTTATGCTTCTAGGTGTATAGATAATGAAATTTTAATGTTTTTGAGAAAAAATAAAAGACGAAGAGGAGAGGTGAGTTTTGAAGATAGTTTAAGTTATGATGCTGAAGGAAATGAACTTCATTTAGAAGATGTACTAGGAACCGATGAAGATATTGTTACAAAAGGTCTTGAAGAAGAAACTGAAAAAAACTTGGTTTATAGTGAAATAAAAAAATTAAATGATAGGGATAAAAAAATTATGATAATGAGGTATGGTCTTTTTAATCATGAGGAAAGGACTCAGAAAGATGTTGCTAAAATTTTAGGTATTAGTCAATCATATATTTCGAGAATCGAGAAAAAAGTTATTAGAAAACTTAAACAATTAGATAAAAGTTAAATTAAAAATTTGACTTTTTTTATTGAAAATATATAATAGTAGTAATTTTTAGGGGGGAAAAATATATGGAAAAGGAAGATTTAAAATTGCAAAGACGTTTTCATAATGTCTTTAAAGCTTTTGATTATGTTGTTGATGATGGAGAAAAAATGGTTTCTCTTTTAGATAGTTATGATGAACAACCTAAAAAGTACGATGTCATGTTTATAATGTGGCTTAGAGATGCGGTTAAGTGTAGAAGTAACTTAAAAAAATTAGCTGAAGATTTTATAAAAAATAATTTAGATACTTCAGAGATTGATCTAAAAATTTCTTATTTAAATGATATGATTGATTTTACAAATAATCGTTATGATTGTATTTATGAACGAAATTGGGCATTAGATGCTTTAGATAAACTAGAAGTTGATTTAACGAATTTTAATAATCAGTTTGAAGTACTTTCAATGCGAATAAGATTGCTAGATCGTCCTATCCATTATGTATTAACTTTTTACAATAATATGGTAAATTTATTGGAATCTGGAAATAGACTTTATGAAAATTTATTTGAATTTAAAAGTAAAACTAAATTCTTAAATAGTTATTCTTCTTTTGATGTTGATGAAGCGTTATATGATCTTGACAAGAAAATCGATACTATAGAAAATGTTTATATGCCAATTTTTGAATTTGAACCTTATAATTTTAATAATTCTTTAGAAAATGTGAAAAAGCATTCTTTATCTAAAGAAAAAGTTAACAGTTAATTCTTGTAAAGGAATTAGCTTTTTTCTTGTTTCATATTTTAATTTAATATATAATGATAATAGGAGGTATTATATGGAAGAAAAACAATCGATAATTACATATAAATTCTTATTATCACTTATTATTATTTCAATAGGTTCATTAATTGCGGCAGCTTCTTTAGAACTTATTTTAATTCCTAATTTAATGATTGATGGTGGAATTAATGGTATTTCAATTATTTTTAACAGGTTATGTGGTGGTTCATTGGGACTTACAGTATTTATTTTTAATTTACCATTTATCATTTTAGGATATAATTTGATTGGTAAAAAATTTCTGATTAAAACGGGATACGGAATGATTTTATTTAGTGTTTTGCTTGAGGTTTTTGATAAGTTAAATCCTTTAATTGATGATACATTACTTGCGACAGTATATGGAGGTATTGCTTTAGGTATTGGTGTTGGGTTAGTTATCAAAGAAGGTGGCTGTTTAGATGGCACTGAAACAGTGGCTATTTTAGTAAATCGAAAAGGTATTCTTTCAGTTGGCCAAGTTGTATTTATTTTTAATATATTTATATATGGTTCGGCTATATTTGTGTTTGGTCCTGAAAGAGCTTTATATTCACTTTTAACTTATTTTATTTCATATAAAGTAATTGATTTTGTTTCTGATGGCTTTAACAGTGCTAAAGCGATACTTATAATTACCGATAATGATAAGGAAATTTCTAAAAAAATATTGGAAAGACTTGGAAGAACAGTAACTGTTATTTCGGGTCATGGATTTATTTCTCACGGGGGCAAAAAAGTTTTGTATACAGTAATTACAAGATTTGAGGTATCTATTTTAAAAGATATTTTGGATGAGTGTAAATCATCTTCTTTTGCGACAGTAATGGAAGTTTCAGAGATAATCGGAACGCATGTTAAACAGCTTCCTGAAAGTATGTGAGATGAAAAAAAATATAATTTTAAGTAGTATTTTTATATTACTTACTAGTGTTTTTAATACTTTGTATAAGTATATTATAGTTAAGGAAAGTATTAATAATTATAATAATGCATCATTTGGTAATACTTTTATGACTAGTTCTAGTGTTGAAACAAATTATGGTCAAATATTTTTATTTAGTTTACTATGTTTGATAATTATCAGTATTTTAATATTTTTTATATTGTATTTTATAAATAAAAAAAATATTAAACAAAATTATATTTTTAATTTATCACCTCTTATAATTGCTGTTTTTATAGGTATTATTTTTCTTTTTATAAATAAATTATTTAGTTTTATGTTTATAATTGCTGGAATTATAATTAATTTGTATTTTATTTATAGAAAAAGCAGTGATAAAAAAGTTGTTGTATGTATTTTAATATTTATATTAATTACAATTTATTTATTATATAAAATATCTTCTTAGGAAGATATTTTTGTTTATTTTTTTTAAATTTTACCCATTATAACTTTAGAAAGGAGAAATATGGCCCGTCATAAAGTTGATATATGTGGCGTGGATACTGCGAATATAAAGGTATTAAGTTATAATGAACAAGTAAATCTTTTTAAAAGATATAAAAATGGTGATATTGAAGCTAAAGAAAAATTGGTTAATGGTAATTTAAAATTAGTTTTATCTATTTTAAAATCTTTTATTGGTAGATGTGATAATATGGATGATTTATTTCAAGTAGGATGTATTGGTTTAATTAAGGCAATCGATAATTTTGATTTATCACATGATGTTAAATTTAGTACTTATGCTGTTCCGATGATTTTAGGTGAGGTTAAACGATATTTAAGAGATAATAATAGTGTTAGGATATCGCGAAGCATTAAAGATTTAGCATATAAAGCATTAAAAGTTAAAGAGAGATTAACAAATGAAAATATTAGGGAGCCGTCTATAAAAGATATTGCTTTGGAACTTGGGGTTAATGAGTTTGATGTTACTAATGCTTTAAATTCATTAAAAGATACGGTAAGTATGTTTGAGCCAATTTATAATGATGGCGGTGATGTTATTTATCTTGCTGATCAGCTTTCTTTGGATAATAATTTGTATGATGCGGAAACTAAAATAGCTTTAAAAGATGCTTTGAATAAAATAAGGGAAAAAGAAAGATATATTTTAATTCAGAGATATATGATAGGAAAAACACAAATGGAATTAGCATCAGAGATAGGAATAAGTCAAGCGCAAGTTTCTAGATTGGAAAAAAATGGGCTTAATAATATTAAAAAATTAATAAAATGATTTTTTATTTAATATAATTTAATGGTGATAAGATGTTGCTTTCTGATTTACAGACAAAAGATATTGTCAATTTGGTAGATGGTAAAAAAATCGGGATAATTGTCGATGCGGAAATTGATAGAAGTGGTAAGCTTACAAATTTTGTGGTTCAAAAGCGCAAATTTTTATTTTTTAGTGGTGGACGTAATTTGATAGGGTGGAAGTACATTGACAAGATTGGAAAAGATGTTATACTAGTTAATGTAAAAGGTTAGGTGGATACATGAAGGTTTTATTGCACACTGGTAAATTTAAAGATGTAGAAAAAAGTGGAGTTGGAAGAGCAATTGTTCATCAAAAAAAAGCATTAGATTTAGTTCATGTTCCTTATACAACAGATGTTAATGATGATTTTGATATTGTTCATATAAATACAATTTTTCCAGAATCTTTACTTTTAGCTAAAAAGTGTAAGAGGATGGGTAAAAAGGTAATTTTCCATGCTCATTCGACTGAAGAAGACTTCAGAAATTCTTTTAAACTTTCAAATGCCGTTTCACCTTTATTTAAACAGTGGCTTAAAAGTTGTTATGGATCTGCTGATTTATTAATTACGCCTACCGAATATTCTAAAAAATTACTTGAAAAATACGATTTAGACAAAGAAATTATCGCTATTTCTAATGGCATTGATTTAGATTTTTTTAATCTTAATAATTGTAATCCTTCTAAATTTAGAAAAGAATATGGTTATAAAAAAGACGATAAAGTTATTATGGCAGTTGGACTTTATATTGAAAGAAAGGGAATTTTAGAATTCCTTGAACTTGCTAGAAGATTTCCAGAGTATAAGTTTATTTGGTTTGGTTATACGGCTCCAGCTTTAATTCCAGAAAATATTAGTAAAGCTATTAAAAATAAACCTAGTAATGTTAAATTTCCTGGTTATGTTAATTCTATTGATTTAAAAGATGCTTATGCAGGTTGTGATTTATATATATTTCCTACAAAAGAGGAAACTGAAGGAATTGTTTTATTAGAAGCTTTGGCTATGAAAACAAAAACTTTAGTTAGTGATATACCGATTTATGATGATTGGCTTACTGATGGAATTAATGTTTATAAGGCTAAAGATGTAGATGAATTCGCGTTAAAAATACGTAAAATTATTACAGGAGAACTTCCTGATTTAACCGAAGCTGGTTATAAAATTGCTAAAGAACGTGATATTAAAAATATCGGATTAAAACTTAAAAAGGTTTATGAATATGTATTAGATAAGGATTTAGTAAAATAATCTACTTTATGGTAGATTGTTTTTATATGTTTTTTTTGTTAAAATTATGATGGTGATAGTATGAAGTTTATAATTGAAAAGCGCAATTATATTATTTTATTTTTAATTGTTATACTGGTTTTGTGGTTAGGAGTAATGAAAAAGAACAGGGTTTTTTTAAAAAGCTTTAATTTTAATGATAAAACTATTACTGTTGCTATATATGATAAAGTAGACACTAAAAAAGTTTCTAATAGAATTTATAAAATTTATAATAAATATGAAAAAACAAAATATCTTGACGAAGTTAGTTATGGTTCGGAAAGCCTCTTTGGAGTTGAAGATGAAAATATAATTTTTAGTTTTGCGACTAATGATGTTCTAGATTATTTAAAAGGTGAAAAAATAGAAAAATATATTATTAATGCTGATGGTAATGTTGTTACTGGGAAAAGATATGGTATGAATAAATATAATATTAGTATAAGTGACCCTAATAGTGGAGAGATTTTAAAAATTGTTTCTTTAGAAAATCAAAGTATGGTAACAGTTAATGATGGTATTTATGATACTATGGTGGTTATTGGCAATAATATTGTTGAGACAACCATAACCGCTCAAAATATTAAAAATTCAAATACTAAAGAGGGCAAAGATTATGTCTTAAAACACGACAGTAATGCTTTTTGGTATATTAATAAAGAAATTTTCATGACAGAGAATTTTAAGAACTATATTGTTTAAAAAAATACATAAAAATACTTTAAAAAGATATGTAGTTATGGTAAACTGTATATAGGGAAATCAATAGTTATTAAGTTAACTATTTTTAAATAATTTTGGAGTGAGTAGTTATGAATTTACTTTTTGAAATACCAGATATTGTAATTGTTGTTATTGGCGCAATTTTTGTTTTGTTAATTATTCTTGTTGCTTTTATCATTAGACATACAGGACAAAAAGTTAAACCTATAGATGAAGATGATCGATATGATAATGATGAAATAATGGTAAGTGAAATTGATGATAAGGAAATTACTACCGAACAAAAAGAAGCTAAAGAGGAGCTTTCTAGGGTTTTTAATCGCATGAATGCTGATTTGGAAAAACAAAAAGAAGCAGAGACGGCCATTGATGAATTTGAAAAAGAACAAGAAGAAAATGCGATTATTAGTTATCAAGAATTACTAGAACATGCGGAAAAATTAAAAGCAGATGCTGATATGTATGAAAAGAATGCTGAAGAAAAAGCTGATATGAGTGTTAAGGAAGCTAGTAGAACATATAGAAGACGCGAAACAAAAAAAGAAGAAAAATTAAAAAAATCTGAAGTTATAGAAAAACCTAAAAAGATTACATCTTTTAAAAATTCAGATATTGTTTCACCAATATATGGGGTTCAAAGTAATAAAAATATGGTTCGTCATAAAAATTCATCAAAAAAGGAAAATCGTGATATAATAAGCAAGGCTTATGAAAAGGACTATTTTGATGAGGAGAAAACACAGAATCTTGATTTTTTAAATTCTCTTAAAGAGTTTAGAAACAAATTATAAGCCTTAGGGCTTTTTTAGGTGGTGAAATTATGAAATATAAGATATATACTTTGGGATGTAAAGTTAACGAGTATGAAAGTGAAGTTATGGCTGATATATTAGAAAACCATGGTTATACTTTAGATGATAATCCTGATATTTTAGTTGTTAATACTTGCACGGTTACTAATACGGCAGATAATAAATCAAGAAAATTGATTAGAAGTTTAAGAAAAAATTATCCTAAATCTTTACTTATAGTGGTAGGATGTATGATTCAAAATAAGAAAGAAGCTATAGATATTGATGCTGATATAATAATTGGTAATCAAAATAAAACAGAAATAATTAATTATATTAAAGATTATAAAAATGATACAATAGTTGATATTAAAGATATGGATAGAGCTAATTTTGAAGATATGAAACTTGATAATTTTGATTTAACAAGAGCTTATATTAAAATTCAAGATGGTTGTGATAATTATTGTTCATATTGTATTATTCCTTATGTTAGAGGCCATGTTAGATGTAAAAAACGTGAAGATGTTTTATCAGAAGCTAAAGCATTAGTTAAAAATGGGCATAAAGAAATAGTTTTAACGGGAATTCATACTGGTAACTATCACGATGGTAATTACAAATTTGCTGATTTACTCAATGATTTAGTTAAAATAGAAGGCCTTAAAAGACTTAGAATTTCTTCTGTGGAAATAACAGAATTAAATGAAGATGTTTTAGATGTGATCGAAAAAAATAATGTTTTAGTTGATCATATGCATATACCATTACAATCAGGTTCTGATGAAATACTTAAGTTAATGAATAGAAAGTATAATACTGATTATTTTATTAAAAAAATAACTAAGCTTAAGAAAATAAGACCTAATATATCAATTACTACGGATGTTATTGTTGGTTTTCCAGGAGAGGAAGAGAAACATTTTTTAGAAACGGTAAATACTATTAAAAAAATAGGTTTTACGAAAATTCATGTTTTTCCTTATTCTGATAGGGAAGGAACAGTAGCTAGTAAGATGAAAAATAAAGTTAATGGTAATATTAAAAAAGATAGGGTAAAAAGATTACTTGCCCTTTCTAAAGAGCTTGAAATCACTAATTTGCATAAAAATATAAACCGTGATATAGTATTCATCCCTGAGGTTTATAGGGATGGTTATTTAATCGGCCATACTGGTGATTATTTATTAATTAAAGCTAAGGGTGATGAAAAATATTTATCTAAAGAAGTTTTAGCTAAAACTAAAGAAGTCAGTTATCCTTATTTAATAAGTGAAGTAAGTGTAAAGCAATAATTGACAATATATTAGATAAATGTTAGATTATAAATAGAAAATAAAGGGAGGTTTATATTATGGATAATAAAGGACTTTATGGGAAAACTACTGCTGAACTTATGAGTATGAATAATCTTAAAAAACATACTACTGATGAATTACAGGAAATTAATAAAGTTAGAGAGCAAAATAGACAATATGCTGAACAGGGCCTTGTTGGTAATATTGAAAAAGCTAAAGGTGTTATTCCTACTAGAGCACGTATTGATAGAGAGGGAAGCGCTAGTATTAAAAAAATGTTTGGTGTAGCTGGAGCGACTATTGCTCTTGTTACTGGCATAGGTTTAGGTATACACAGTATTAGTTCTAGAATTAATTCAGCTGATCAAGGAGCTGGGGCTCCTGCACCTATCGAGCAAGTTGATGATAGGCCATCTACTGAAAGACCAGATTTTGATGAAATTTATGCACCAGAAAATCTTTTATATGATGAGCCTGTTATGAATCAAGATGGAATTACCTGTCGTTTAGTTGTTACAAAAGATGGAACTTGTCTTTTCCTTACAAGCGCTGGGCCTACAACAATTATGGATGGTATATCTGCAAGAGAATATCTTAGTATACGTGGCGTAGATGTTGAGGAATTAGTAAACGCATATGAGATGGGACAAGGAAAACATAAATAGAACAAATGTACTTGAAACTCTAGAAATAGAGTTTCTTTTTTGTTATAATGTTATAGGTGGTAAAATGGAAACTTATATTAAAGGTAATTTTAGAAGGAGTATATATAAATCTGATAAGGGTTATGTTATTGGTATTTTTAAAGTTAGAGAAACTAATGATGAAAAGCTTTTAGATTATGTTAATAAAACAATAACTTTTACAGGTTATTTTTATGATTTAAATGAGGATGATACTTATATTTTTTATGGTGAAGGGACTAATCATCCTAGATATGGTTTCCAATTTCAGGTAAGTAATTATGAAACAGTAAAACCCACTGATAAAGAAGGGGTAATTGAATTTTTATCTAGTGATTTGTTTCCGGGTATTGGGGAAAAACTTGCAGGTACGATAGTTGAAACATTAGGTGATGATGCATTAGATAAAATATTAAAAGAGCCGGAATGTTTAAATCTGGTTCCCAAATTAACCCAGAAAAAGGCTTTAAAAATTGTTAATACTTTGAAAAAATATGAGGAAAGTCATCAAATTATTGTTTATTTAAATGAACTTGGTTTTAATATGCGAGAAGCGTTAAGTATTTATAATTATTATCGAAGTTCATCTATTAAAGTAATAGAGGATAATATTTACCGAATTACTTATGATTTAAATGATATTACTTTTAATAAAGTTGATAAAGCTGCTTTTAATTTAAATATTTTAAAAGATGATGAAAGAAGACTTGAGGCATTGGTATTTTATGTTATGAAAAGTATGATATATCAAAATGGCGATAGTTATTTAGAAAAAGCAATGATAAAAAATGCGGTTAAAAATTTTTCAGGTATTGATATTGATGATAAGTTAGATACTGTTTTTGAAAAGCTTGTTTTAGAAGATAAAATATATATTGATGGTGAAGATTATTATTTAAAAGATATTTGGCTAGCTGAAGATTTTATAGTTAATTCTTTATATAATATGGTTAATAAAAATAAAAAAGATATTAATATTAATGATCTTTTAAATGAGTTAGAGGATATATATGGTATAAAATATAATGACAAACAAAGAGAGGCTATTAGTAAAGCAATAAGTAATAATTTTTTAATTATAACTGGTGGTCCCGGTACAGGAAAAACAACCATTATAAATGCGATTGCTAATATATATGGTAGGATTAATAAATTAGATTATGATGAACTTACAAATGATTTAGTTTTGCTAGCACCAACGGGTAGAGCTAGTAAAAGAATGAGTGAATCAACAGGTCTTCCAGCATCAACTATCCATAGATTTTTAAAATGGAATAAAGAAACTTTAGAATTTATGATTAATGAAGATAATAAATCAAATGTTAAAATGGTTATTGTTGATGAAGCTAGTATGATTGATATTAATTTGTTTTATAGTTTACTTAAAGGCTTAAAATCAAATGTTAAAATGATTTTGGTAGGAGACTATAATCAGCTTCCTAGTGTTGGTCCAGGGACATTACTTAGAGATTTTATTCTAAGTGATTGTATAGATGTTGTTCATTTGGACTTACTTTATAGACAAGATGAAGATTCTTATATAAATACTCTTGCTTTAGAAATAAAGGAAGGTGAAGTTGGTGAGAATTTCTTAAATACTTATAGTGATTATACTTTTTTAAAGTGTTCTAGTCAGTATATTAAAAAAAATTTAAAAAATATATGTTTGCAGATTTTAGATAAAGGTTATGACTATAAAAGAGTTCAGTTATTAGCACCGATGTATAAAGGGGAAAATGGTATTGATTTACTTAATAAAGAACTTCAAGAAATTTTTAACCCAGCTGACAGTGTTAAAAGAGAAATAAAATATGGGGATGTTATTTTTAGGGAAAATGATAAAATACTTCAGTTAGTAAATATGCCCGACGATAATATTTATAATGGCGATATTGGTATTATTAAATATATAAAATACGGCAATACTAGTAAAAGTGGAAAAAACGAATTATATGTTGATTTTGATGGCAATTTAGTTAAATATTCACCTAAAGATTTTGCTTCTATTAAGCACGGATTTATAATTAGTATTCATAAAAGTCAAGGTAGTGAATTTGAAGTTGTGGTTATGCCAGTTACTAGAGCTTATAATAGAATGCTTTACAAAAAATTAATTTATACAGGAATTACAAGAGCTAAAAGAAGATTAATAATTATCGGTGAACCCGAGGCATTTGTAAAAGCTATTTATAATAATAACGAATATATTAGAAATTCTAAACTTTTAGATAAAATCAGGTATAAATTTGAAAATTCTTAAACATATTAAAAATGTATGCGAAAGCATACACATCATATTTCTAATGGGTAGGTGATATATTTGAAAATTAGAGACATGGCTATGATGGCTATGGGTGGTATGATTACTCTTGCATACCAAAAATACAATAAGCCAATTATGAAGGCAATGAAGAGGACTTTTAATCAGTCAGTAGATACAATGACTAAAAAATTAGATGATATGATGTAAAAAAACTCTCTATTTGAGAGTTTTTGTTTTAGGAGTGTCCATTTGACTCTTAATTCTACCAGCGAATTCATATATTTGTCTTTTGTGATTAGTTACATATTTTATGGTTGTATCTGTTATTTTTAATATTTTACTAACGGTGTGTATTCCTTCATTATCAAAAATAATTAGGCTATCACTATTATTTACATTTGGAATTGATTCATATCTAATTTTTCCATTGTTATTTATATATCTTTCAGTAAATAGTGATGGTAGGTTAATATTAGGTATTAAAAATTTGTAACTGAGTTCATGAGTTAATATGCCATTATTGTTAGTAGTTTTTTGATATACTATAACTGGTATTTTTGGAAGTCCTTCAATTTCTACTGATTCATATGTCTTTTGTCCATTATTTTCAGTTAAAAATCTTATTCTATCTGATTCAATTAGAGCAATTGAATCAGCGTGATCTATTAAAAATAATTCATTATTATTCATTTTATCTCTCCTAGCAATTTGATTTTAGCACTACTTAAATTTATTGTCAATTAAAATTGTATTACTTTTTTTACAAAATTTGATATAATACTATTGGTGATCGGAATGAAATCGGATATTGAAATTGCTCATGAATATGAAATGAGAAATATTTTAGATGTAGCTGGTGATTTAAATATTGATAATAAGTATTTAGAAAACTATGGAAAATATAAAGCAAAAATTGATTTAAATATTTTAAAAACATTAGGTGATCGAAAAGGAAAACTGGTTTTAGTAACATCAATTAATCCTACTCCTTATGGTGAAGGGAAAACAACAATGGTTATAGGAGTATATGATGCTTTAAAGAAACTTGGAGTGAATGCTTTAGCTTGTCTTAGAGAGCCTTCTTTGGGTCCGGTTTTTGGCATTAAAGGTGGGGCTACTGGTGGTGGATATGCCCAGGTAGTTCCAATGGAGGATATTAATTTACATTTTACTGGGGATATACATGCGGTTACAGCAGCGAACAATTTATTATGTGCAGCGATTGATAATCATTTATTTCAAGGAAATGAACTTAATATTGACAAAAATAGTATTACTTTTCAAAGATGTATGGATGTTAATGATAGAGCTTTGCGTAATATTAAAGTTAGTAACAATTTAAAAAGTGTACGTGATGATTCATTTAATATAACGGCTGCTTCAGAAATTATGGCTATTTTATGTTTGGCTAAGGATATAAATGATTTGAAGTTTAGAATATCCAATATTTTATTTGGTTATGATATGAATGGGAAGCCCCTTTATGCGAAGGATTTGCATGTTGAAGAGGCGATGACTATATTACTTAAAGATGCGATTAAACCAAATTTAGTTCAAACTTTAGAAGGTAATCCAGTGATAGTTCATGGTGGACCTTTTGCGAATATTGCTCACGGGTGTAATACAATTATTGCAACTGATTTAGCTTTACGAATTGCTGATTATGTTATAACTGAAGCTGGATTTGGAGCTGATTTGGGCGCTGAAAAATTTTTGGATATTAAATGTCGAGTAGGTAATTTAAAACCTTCAGCTATTTTAGTTAATGCAACTATTAGAAGTTTAAAATATGATTTTTTAAATAAGGATGTGCCTAATTTTGAAAAAGGGCTTAATAATTTAAAAATACATATCGAAAATATGCAAAAATATGTTAATAATGTTTTAGTTTGTTTAAATCATTTTAATGATGATAGTGAAGAAGATATTGAAAAATTAAGAGATTTTTGCAAAAATTTAGGTGTTTCATTTACTATTTGTGATGGATTTAGTGCTGGTGGCGAAGGTTCTAAAGAAACAGCTAAAGCATTACTTGACATTCTAGAAAATAATACAGATTTTAGTTTTATTTACGATGTAAATGAAACAATAAAGGAAAAAATTGAAAAAGTGTGTAAAGAAATATATAGAGCCAAAAGCGTTAGTTTTACTAATGAAGCCTTAGAAAACATGAAAAGACTAGAAAATTTTAATTTAGATAAAGTAATGATTGCGATTGCTAAAACGCAGTATGTTTTAGGTGATGGTAAAGATTTAACGGTTAAAAATGTTCGTCTTAATAATGGAGCAGGGTTTATTACTGTTTATTTAGATGATATTATGACTATGCCGGGCCTTTCTAAAAAACCAGCTTATCAGGGTATGAATATTGATAATGATGGTAATATTTCTGGATTATTTTAAAAAAACAATGATTAATTCATTGTTTTTATTTTGTTAATTAATCTATAGTTTTCTTCATTATTTAGATTTATTTCTCCTGTAACATTTTCATTATATGTTATTTCTGTTTCATGTTGTGGGGTACATGCTGTGATAGAGGAATATAGTGTTAAGCTTAATCCTATAATACATAAAAATGATTTGTTTTTAATTAGTTTATTTTTCATACTTTTTTCTCCTTAGGTGTTATTATAACATATTTTATTTATAAAAAAATTAGATTTTAAAATCTAATTTTATTTTTTATATGGTAGCGAGAGGGGGATTCGAACCCTCGACCCTGCGGGTATGAACCGCATGCTCTAGCCAACTGAGCTATCTCGCCAAATAAATGACAAAAACATTATAGCAAATTTAAAAAAGGCTTTCAATAGTAATTTTTATTTTTTTATTATTTTTTTGACAAAACACTTTTAACAGTGGTATATTATTCATGCAGTATGTTTTAAAATCAGGAGGTTATTAAATGACAATTAAAAATTTACATATTAATGAGACAGAAATTCAAAATCCAGTAGTTGATACTGAAAAAAGCAAGAAAATTACCTATGCTTCTATAAGCAGGCCATGGCTTAAATTTTATAGTGAGGAAGTCATCTATTCTTCACTTCCATCTATGTCAATGTATGACTATATATGTCAAAATGCTTTTCAAAATCTAGATAGACCAGCTTTAAATTATTTTGACACTGTATCAAGTTATCATAGCCTTTTTAATAGTATTGAAAAAACGGCAACAGCATTAGTAAAACATGGAATAAAAAAAGGGGATATTGTTTCTATTATATGTCCTACTATTCCCGAGTCTATTTATTTACTTTATGCTATTAATAAAATTGGTGCTATATCAAATTTTATTGATCCAAGAACAAGTAAAGAGGGAATAGAAGATTATGTTAAAGAAGTTAATTCAGAATTAGTATTTATTGTCGATGTGGCTTCACCAAAAGTTGTTGATTTAAAAGAAAAATGTGGGGTTAAGACAATCGTAAATATTTCTCCAACTGAATCTATGAGTAAAGAGGCTAAAATGGAACAACTTAAGCTGATGTTTGCAAAATCTTTTGAACGACGTTTAAGTTTAGAAAAATCAAGTTTTTTCACTAAAAAAATGAAATGTACTATTAATTCTTTTAAAGAGGTTATTGATGAATTAAAATCTAAAAATAGCGTTTTTGGATATAGTGACGAGTGTGTTCAATGGTCTAAATTTATTGGCCATCATAAGGATTTTATTCTTCCACGTCAATCATTTTATAGTGATGGTGATCTTCCAGCAGTTATTGTTCATACTGGTGGTACTACAGGTAAACCTAAAGGAGTAATTCTTACTAACAATAATCTTAATTATGCAGCATTTGATTGTATTAAAGCAGGTTATGATTTTAAAAGTGAGCACAACTGGCTTGATATAATGCCACTTTTTATTGCTTATGGTTGTGGTAATGCCCTTCATTTACCTTTAGTTTGTAAAAGCGAAACTGTTATTATTCCGGCTTTCGAAGCTGAAATGATGCCAGATTTACTTAATAAATATCATCCTAATCATATGGTTGGTGTCCCTTCTCATTATGGAACAATTATAACTAGTGAAAAACTTGCTGATGCAGATTTATCATATGTAATTGCTCCTGTTGTTGGTGGAGATTCAATGAATTTGGAATTAGAAAAGCAAACAAATGAGTTTTTGGCTGCTCATAACTGTGAATATAAAATTGTTAAAGGTTATGGAATGACAGAAGTTAGTGCGGCTGTTTGTGGATGTACATCTAATGAAACTAATGAACTAGGTAGTGTTGGTATTCCTTTTCCACATTCAATTATTTCGATATTTGATCCAGAAACAACTGAGGAATTACCTTTGACTTTAGATATGAATGATAAAAAAATTGGTGAAATTTGTATTTCTGGACCTAATGTTATGAAAGGTTATTATAATAATGAAATTGAGACAGCTAATGTTATGAGACGTCATGATGATGGTAGAATATGGGTTCACAGTGGTGATATGGGCTATATGAATGAAGATGGTGAATTATTTATTGTGGGCCGTATGAAGGATATTATTGTTAGACATGATGGATTTAAAATTTTCCCAAGTTTTATTGAGGAAGTTATTATGAAAGATTTTGATGTTTTAGAATGCAAGGTAGTAGGAGTTAATGATGTTAATTTTATTCAAGGTGAACTTCCTTATGTATATGTTGTTCTTAAAGATGAAAATGCTTCTATCAATGAGGTTATAGATCGTTTAAGTATTCTTTGTGAAATGGAACTTCAGGAGTATTCATTACCGATAGGTTTTAAAGTTGTTTCTGAACTTCCATGTACAAACATTGGTAAAATTGATGTTATGAAACTTAAAGAAGAGGCTAACAAAGAATTGTCACCTAAAAAAAACGTTAAAACTAATTAAAAAAAGGCTTGAAAAAGCCTTTTTATTATAATATAATTATAATGGAGGCGGTTTAATGATTGTTGGTGTTACTTTTATAAGCTGTTCGTTATTTTATAGTATCATGCTAGCTTTTGTTTATTATAATAAGCAAAGAATAAACAGTACAGAAAATAAAATTTATTCTATTTTAGTTAGAATGAATGTTTTCGGACTTATGTTAGAACTTGCATGTTCATATTTTGTTTTAATGAATGGAACTAATGCTTTTAATAATTTGATGTGTGATATTTGTAACAGGTTATTTATTATATATTTACTTTTATGGGAGTTTGTTTTTGCTTTATATATATTCTTTGTTTCTTTTGGGCAAGATAGTAAAGCCAGAAGTTTTTTGAAAAAACATTCCCGTGATTTTAAAATAGTTGGTTTTTTACTTTCTATTATTTTAATTATTTTTGCTCTTACGCTTCCACTTTCATATTTTAATGATGGAAGTTATGTATATAGTTATGGTCCGGCGACTAATTTATTATTAGTTGTTGGTGGCATACTTATTACTTTGGAAATTTTTTCAGTATTTAAGAATACTAATAATATTCGTGAGAGAAAGTATATACCACTTTTAGTTCTAATTATTGCTATGGTGTTAGTTTTTATTATAAGATCTATTAACCCAGGAATAATTTTAATTAATTCTACTTTTGCCTTTGTAACGGTACTTATGTATTTTACAATCGAAAATCCTGATGTTCAGATGATGGAAGAGTTATATAAAAATAAAAAATTAATTGAAAAGAGCAATGAAGATACCTCTAATTTCTTATTTAGGATGACTCAAGATATTAAAAGACCGGTTAAGGACATTATTGATGTAAGTAATGACATGTTTACTATTAAAGATTTAAAAGAATTAAATGAAGGAACAAGAATAATTAATAATAAAGCTAAAGAACTTGATTATTTAATTAATGATGCTTTAGATGTATCTTCAATGAGTACAAAAACTTTAAAGGTGTATGATAGTAGATATAATGTTAGTAATTTATTTAAAGAAATAAAATTTCAATCTGAGAATAATTTGAATGAAAATGTAAAATTTGAATATTCTATAAGCAATAATATTCCAGAGTATTTATATGGGGATTCGATTAAACTTAAGCAAGCAGTTTATTCAGTGATTGAAAATGCTATTAAAAATACTAGTGAAGGGTATATTTCATTAGATATAAGCTCAATTATTAAATATGATATTTGTAGACTTATTATAACTGTTACGGATTCTGGAAAAGGAATAAGCATTGAGGAAGTTAACAATATATTAAGTTTGAACATTGATGATTTATCTAAAATAAATTTATCAAGTGATAAAACATCTTTAAGTTTAAGAGAAATTAAAAAATTATTTACTTTAATGGGAGGTAATTTAATTGTTCGAAGTGATGAAGGTAAGGGAACAACGGTTAGTATAACAATCGATCAGAAAATTGTTGAAAATAAGAGTAAAGAAATATCTAAAAAATTAGATTTGTATGAAGAAACTTTACATAAAGATAAGAAAGTAATGGTTGTTGATGATGATGCGAAAGAACTTTCTAAAATAACCAATTATTTAGAAAAATATGATATTAGTGTAAGCGGTTCGTTATTTGGGCGTGATGTTATTGAAAAGATTTCTAATAAGCATAAATTGAATTTAATTATATTAGATGATGAAACTGATACGATAAGTGCTTATGAGGTTTTAAAAGAACTTAAGAAAGATAAAAAATTTAATGTGCCTGTTGTAATAATGTTAGATGATGATAAAGAATTTATAAAATTACATTATTTAAAAGATGGTTTTGCAGATGTTATAATAAAATCTAAATTGAATGATGAGCTTGATAGAATTATGAAAAGGTTTTAGGAATTTTTAATTCCTTTTTTCTTTATAATTATAAAGTATTGATGTATAATGAAAATGGTGATATAGATGTTTGAAAATAAGAAAATATTTATTCTTGGAATGGGTAAAAGTGGGGTTAGTGTTGCTAAACTTTTAGCGCCTAAGAATAATATAGTAATAACTGATATTAAAAATGATAATAAAAAAGAAATTGAAATCCTTGAAAAACTAGGCGTTTCTGTTGTTATCACTGATAAGCAAGATGAAATATTTGATGATAGTTTTGATGTTGTTATAAAAAATCCAGGAATAAAATTAGATCATCCGGTAGTTTTAAAAGCAAATAAATATAATATTCCAATAATTACGGAACTTGAAGTTGCTTATAGATATTTACCTGAAGTTAAAATTATTGGAATTACTGGTTCAAATGGAAAAACAACAACAACGACAATTATTTATAATATTTTAAAAGAAGCTAACTTACCTGTTCATATAGCGGGAAATATTGGTATTCCTTTATGCGATATGTTAGTTAATATTAAAGATGGTGATATTTTGGTTGTTGAAATTTCTAGTCATCAGCTTGTTAATTTTGATAAATTTAAATCTGATATTGCTATATTGACCAATTTGTCTGAAGTTCATTTAGATCATTTTGGTACATATGAAAAATATAAGAATAATAAACTTAATATTTTTAATCATCAAACTAAAGATGATTTAGCTATTATTAATAAAGGAGATAGTGAAACTTATAATTTAACTAAAGGTTTGGTTTCTAAAAAGTTATATTTTTCGTCTCAAGGGGATGCGGATATATGTATTAAAAATGATTATATTGTTTATGGGAAAGATAAATTTAAATTATCAGATATTAAATTAAAAGGAATGCATAATTATGAAAATTTTATGGCGGCTATTTTGGTAGCTAAAGAATTTGATATTAGTAATGATGTTATTATGAGAGTTTTAGGCGAATTTTCTGGGGTTGAACATCGTAATGAATTTGTTAAAAATGTTAATGGTAGAGAGTTTTATAATAATTCTAAATCAACCAATGTTTTTTCAACTATTACAGCTTTAAAATCATTTGATAATGATGTTATTCTTATTCTAGGTGGTCTTGATAGAGGACATAGTTTTGATGATTTAATTCCATATTTGAAACATGTTTATTATATTGTGTGTTATGGTGAAACTAAAGAACGTATTAAAAATTTTGCTTTAAAAAATGATATTCCAGTGATAGTTAAAGATAATATTGAAGAGGCTACAATAGAAGCTTATAAAGTTTCTAAAGAAGGGGATACGGTGTTACTTAGTCCAGCTTGTGCAAGCTGGGATCAGTTTAAAAGTTTTGAAGAAAGAGGAAATAAATTTAAAGAAATTGTAAAGAATCTATAATTTATAGATTTTTTTGTAAACAAAGGTAAAATTTGTTAAATTTGATGGAAAATATTGAGTTTTTTTGTTATAATATTATTGAATAATATTTTTAGGGCTTAAAATGGCATTTTAATTTGACAAATAAAGGATTTAGTGCTATTATATGCACCTGAAAACGGGTAACTATTATTTTTTGAATAATAAGGGACTCTAGTTTATAGAAAAGAGGGAGAATTTATGAAATTAAGACTTATTAGAAAAAGAATGCGTGGTTTTATTGATAACGCCAAAAGCTTTTTAGAAAATTTAAGTCAAAATCGTTCAATTACTGCTTCAGCTTATAGTGAAAATCATTCAGCTGCAGTTGCTGCCGCTGCTGGTGCTTTAGTTATTGCACTTGTTGGTGGAACACCTAACAAAGCATATGCTGAGGAATATAATACTGATACTACGAGTCAACCAGGAATTGAACAAGAGGCAGATGTTGAAGTTCCTGCTGAAGATACTCCAATTGTTGTAGAAGCTTCAGCTGCTGAACCAGCTACTGCAGATGTAGCACCTGTTGAAGTTGTTACTCCAGAAGTTACAGTCGATGAACCAGCTACTACAGATGTAGCACCTGCTCCAGAAGTTGCTCCAGAAGTTACAGTTGATGAATCAGCTACTACAGATGAAGCACCTACTGAAGAAGTTGCTCCAGAAGTTACAGTCGATGAATCAGCTACTACAGATGTAGCACCTGCTCCAGAAGTTGCTCCAGAAGTCACAGTTGATGAATCAGCTACTTCAGAAACAGGATCAATTGAAGGAGAAAATGAAACTACTGATTTTTCTACAGATATTACTGAAGACGGTGTTGTTACTGTTGACGGTGCTGTTGAAGAGGAAAATTTACAAGAGGTTCATGACCAAATTATTTCACAATATGGAGAAGATGAAGTTGCTGAAGTTCACGTTAATACAGCTGGCGGTAATGTTATTGATCTTGGTGAAGATGGATATGCATTTTTATTAGATCAAGACACTAATACTATTAAATTAATTTTAGGTGGAGTAGGTGTTAGTGATCAAACTCAAATAATTGAAGATTTTAAAACAAATAATCCAATGTATGCGGATTATACATTTGTAACTGATGTTGCTGGTGATGATCATACTTATGATACAGGAGGAATGGAAGTTATTACTTCTGGTGTAGATTCTACTATTCAAGAAGAATTTGATAGATCTAAAGATGAAAATGCTACAGATGTATCTGATAAGCCTTTTGATGATCCAGAACCTGAGCCAGAACCTGAGCCAGAACCAGAACCTGAGCCAACTCCAGAGCCAACTCCAGAACCTACACCAAGTAATCCAACACCATCTGCACTTCCAAAAACAGGTGATAATACTCAATTCCCAGTAGGATTTGCATTTGCTGGATTAACTCTTGCTGCTGCAGGAGAGGCTATGAGACGTAAGCTTTATAAGGATAGCTTCGGTGCTGCTATTTTTGATAGTTATACTACAACTGTTAAGTCTAATGATGTTGATAGTTGTATGAAATTAATTTATAGATAATTATAGGGAGGAAAATAGAATGAAAATGTTTAAGAAAACTTTTAGTTTACTTTGTGTATTATTAATGTCTATTACTTTTGTTTTCATGGGAACTGTCAGTGCAGCATCTAATACAGCGAAGCTTGCTCATACTGGTGCTTCTCCAAAATATATTGGTAATACAGACGTTTATAATCTTAAATTTGATGATGGTACTGTTGTTTATTGTTATGATGGTGCCGATGTTACATGGCCACCTGCAGGTGTTTCTTATACAAGAAGTAAAGCTGCAAGTGCTGGTGTAAGATATATATTAGAACATGGTAGTAGTTCTCACCAAAACTCACAAGTTGCTAGTTATATTACACAAGGAGCAATTTGGTGGTTTAGAGCCGATAATGAAGGCGGTAGAAAATTAAATGAAGAATTTACTACAACTGGTGCAGAATCTGTTACTGGAATTAGAAATAAAATTATTGCTTTAGCGAATGAAGCTAAATCAGCTAGTGGAACAGTTACTGATGTTACTGTTGATATAGCTATTAAAGATGCAGATATGAAATTATCTGATGATAAAAATTATTATGTTTCTGAAGAATTTACTGCTACTGTTAAAGGTGCTTCTTCTTATAAAGTAGATGTTACTGGTGTTACTGGTGCAGAAGCAATGACAACTAGTGGTAATGTCAAAACAACTTTTAACGCTAATGAGAAATTCTTAATTAGAATTCCTGCTACAGCTGTTAATAAAACTGCTAGTGTTAATGTTAAAGTTTCTGCTTCTGGTAATAAACAAGCTTATGTTTATACACCAAGTGGAAGTTACCAAAGTGTTGTTGGTCTTTTCCCTAATGAAGATAGCAAAACTGCTAAATTAACTGCTACTGTTAAAAATAAAGATCAAGTTTGTGTAGATTATGTTATTGTTGGTAATGTAATTCCTGATCCAGCAAAAACTGATCCTACTCCTGGTAAAAATTGTTATGATAAAGGAACAAAATATGACCAAGAAAAAGGATTAACTACAAGACAAGAAAATTGTAAATTTATTGGATGGCATACTAAAAAAGATTTAACTGGTAAATGGACTAATGGTACTGCACTTAATAATGATTTAACCTTATATGGTGCTTGGGATTGTGGTACGCCAATCGTAGTTCCAGCTACTGCTGCTAATACACCACTTGTTATTTTAGGTGTTGGTCTTGCTGCAATAGCAACCGGTTTAGTAGTATATTTCAAAAGAGAAAAAAAGCTTAACGCCAATAAATAATTGTAAGGAAGTTTAATGCTTCCTTTTTTATTGACTTTTTATTTGAAAAACAATATAATTTTAGATAGTGATAGGAAGTGATATTATGCAAAAGCCAAAAGGAACTTATGATATTTTTGGTAAGAAAGCTGATCAGATGTTATATCTTAGAAAATTAATGAATGCTTTGATGGACAAGTATAATGTTAAATATTTTGAAACGCCTATTTTTGAATCTAGTGATTTGTTTCATAGAGGAGTAGGGGAAACTACTGATATAGTTAGTAAAGAAACTTATGATTTTAAAGATCGTGGTAATAGAAGTTTAACTTTGCGTCCTGAAGGAACAGCCGGAATTGTTAGATGTTTTATTGAAAATAAACTATATGCAGAAAATTTACCACTTAAGGCTTGGTATTTTGGTCCAATGTTTAGATATGAGAGACCACAAGCAGGCAGGTTTAGAGAATTTTATCAATTTGGGGTTGAAATGTTTGGTTCTTATGATCCTATTATGGATGCTGAAGTAATTAGTATTTTAGTTAACTTCTTTAAAATGCTTGGTTTAAAAGGTATCAAAGTTAATATCAATAGTTTAGGCGATAGTGAATCAAGAGAGGCATATAGAAAATCTTTGATATCGCATTTTAAACCATATTTAGACGATCTTTGTGAAGACTGTCAAAACAGATTTTCAAAAAATCCTTTACGTATTTTAGATTGTAAAGTTGATTGTGACAAAGAATTTATGAAAAAAGCGCCAAAGATGACCGATTTTCTTAATAAGGAAAGTGTTAGACATTTTGATATGGTTAAAAAATACTTAGATGAAATGGGTATTGATTATGTGGAAAATCCTAATATTGTTCGTGGGCTTGATTATTATACACATACTGTTTTTGAAATTGAGGCTGATATTAAAGGTTTTGGAAGTCAAAATGTGTTAGGTGCTGGAGGAAGATACAACAATTTAGTTCAAAATATTGGTGGTCCAGATATTCCAGGTGTAGGTTTTGCGATTGGTATTGAACGATTACTTCTTGCTTTAGAGATGGAAGGCATTGATATTACTTCTAATTCTGACCCTGAAATTTATGTTGTTCCAATGGGTAAGGATTCTGTATTGAAGGCATTTAACTTGGTTAATGTTTTACGTTTAAGTGGTTTTAATACGGAAATGGATTATAATAATCGTAATTTAAAGAGTAATTTTAAAAACGCTGATAGGCTTCATGCAAAATTTATTATTATTGTTGGTGAAGAAGAAATAAATACTAAAACTCTTACAATTAAAGATAATAGCACTAAAGAAGAATTTAAAATTAAACTTGATAAGTTAGTCGAATTTTTAGATGATAAAATACTTTCTACGAATGATGATAAATAAAATCAGTAATTGTACTGATTTTTTTAATTTGCACTATATTATTTATTCTGCTATAATACTTCCCTGTAGGGGGTGAAATTATGGATTTAAACTCTGTATATAATAGAGCACGTAAAGATGTTGTAGGGCAAGATGATCCTTTAAAGAAATTTATTTTAACGGTTAATCATAATTTGAATGATGGTCATTTTAACAAACAAAATATTATTTTAAAAGGTGATGTTGGAACTGGTAAAACACTTATGTGTGATGTTGTTGCTAGAGAAATGCGAATACCTTTTGCACATGTTGATTTATCATTAAATCGTGGGGTTCTTAGTAATGAACATATTGAAGAAGCTTTAAAGATTTTTGCTGAAAAACTTGATTCTACTGATTTAAGAGGTATTATTTTACTTGATGGTCTAGAGAAATTATTTATGGATAGCAAGGACGGAAGTATTTTAAATTTTGCTAAATGTAATAATTATTTAGTAGCAAATATACGACTTAATGTTAATAAGTTATTTGATCTTTCTAAAGTAACTTTAGTAGCTGAAGGTATTTATGAAAAAAATGGAGCGGGCTTTAGTAATAGAATGAATTCTGTTAATCAGAGATTGTTTAATTCTAGGTTTACTAGAATTATAGAAACAAATCCAATTAATGAGGAATTTGTTAGAAATGCTATATTATTTTCAAATGTTTCTTCACTTAGGAATATAGGTGATATTACAATATGTGATGATGAAATTAATAAGATTGTTGCTATGGTAGTAGAACGTGGTGTAGGATTACATAGTGCTTCAGCTGTTATTGATGATGTGCTATATCCTAAATTTGAAAAGAAATATTTTAATTAACAAAATAACAAAAATATGATATACTTATTGTGTTATTGCCCCTTGGCCAAGCGGTAAGGCGATGGACTCTGACTCCATTATTCGTAGGTTCGAATCCTACAGGGGTAACCAATAAGTATAAAACTCCTTTTGGAGTTTTTTTTGTAAAGTTATGGTGTATATATGGAAATTTTTATTAATTTGTGTTATAATTTAATTGTCTAAAAGAAGATACCGTTAAGAAAAACCTACTAAGTAAACGATTGGGAATCTAATTTATTGATGGTGTTGAAGACTTTGATATTCAAAGGATCCTAATATCTATAATGTGATGCCCACCTGGGAGATCAGGTTTTAATTCGTTAAGGTTTCTCTTTTGGACTTAAAAAGCCAGCTATATGCTGGCTATTTTATTAATTCTTTTATTTTTTCAGTATTTTTAAAACTTAATTTGGCAATTTTATTTAATTCTTCGATTCCGTATTTTTTGGCTATTTCGACACCTATTTTATCGACGTTTTCACCGGCACCTTTTGGAATGTTAATACCATATTTTTTTGAAAGTTTATCAAATTCTTGTATTAATATATATCTACTTATAATCGCTCCACAAGCAACAGCTAAACATTGGTCTTCAGCTTTAGTTAAAAATGTGATATTTCTTTGTATTTTAGGAATGTTATTTAAATATCGGTAATAGGTATAGCTTTCAGCAAATTGATCAACTACGATATAATCATAATTTTTATATTTTTCAGTTAGTGAAAGTAATACTTTGTTGTGTAAAATGGCCTTAATTTTATTCATATTCAGATTTTCTTGGTGATTTTTGTTATAATCTTCATTGGTTAATATCATACTTGAATAAGGTATTTTATTTTTTATTTGTGGAACTATTTTTAAAATATGTTCATCGGTCATTTTTTTAGAATCTTTAACACCTAATTTTTCTAAAAATGGAATATTTTCTTTAGTAACGTACGCAGCTGTTACAACTATAGGCCCAAAATAATCACCGGTTCCGGTTTCATCAGATCCTATAGAATTTGAATAATAAACTTTGGCATTTTTTATTTGTTTCTTTTTGTCTTTTCCAGCTTCTTTAATTTCTAATTTTTTATTTGGGTTTAAGTGTCTTTCAGTTTCTTTCCATATATTAGCGTCGATATCAGCACTAATTCCTTGAAAGACAACTTTTCCTGATTCATATAAAGTAACTACTGTGTCGGCTTCATCTGCTTGAAAAACGGCATATGGTGGAGTTTTTATTCTTCGTTTGTCTTTAAAATATTCTTCCATTTTTTCTTTTGTATTATCACTTATTTTTAAAGTGATAGTTTTAACTTCTGGTTTTTTCATAAAATCACCTATACATATTTTAACATATTTATGTTGAGTATAAAAGTTATTGCTTTATTTTTGATTTTATTTGTATTATAATTAGTGTAAAGGGTGGTGGATATGAGTATAGTTGATATATTAATAATAATTTTTATTTTAGCTGGTGGATTGATAGGTTTTAAACAAGGGTTTACACAAAGTTTAATTAATTTTATTGGAGTTATATTGGTTATTATTTTTTCTTTTTTATTTAAAAATGTGTTAAGTTTAATATTTATGAAAATATTTCCTTTTTTTCCTTTTGGTGGACTTATAAAAGGGGTAACAGTTCTTAATATTGCCTTGTATGAATTTTTGGCTTTTTTCTTTGTTTTTAGTATATTAATGATTATTTTAAAAGTTATTTCAAAAACAACAAAAGTGTTTGAAAGTGTTTTGGCTTTTACTATTATACTTGGAATTCCATCTAAGATTTTGGGAATGATTGTTGGCATTATTAAAAATTATATTATTGTCTTTTTTGTAATGTATTTTCTAGCCCTTCCTAGTTTTTCATCTGTTTCGGTTGTTAATAATTCTAAATTCAGAGAACCCATTTTAAAAAACACACCATTATTATCAATAGTAGCTGGTGATGCAGTTAAAGTTTTAGATGAATTTGAAGATCTTTCTTTAAAATATAAAAATACTAGTGATAGTAATGAGTTTAATTTAGAAACTTTAGATTTATTTTTAAAGTATAGAATAACTACTGTCGAAACTGTTAATAGTCTAATTGATAGTGGAAAAATTAGAATAAAAGGTGTCGATAAAGTCTTAGAAAAGTATGAAAACTCTTAAAACAAGAAAATTTCTTGTTTTTTTTGTTTTGAATATTAGGCTTATTTTTGATATAATTATGATGGTGATTTTATGAAAAAAACTTGTATTATTTCATTAATTTGTTTATGTATTGATCAAATAATTAAGTTTTTTTTGTATAGGTTTTTGGATATAGGTAGTAGTATTATTTTAATTAAGAATTTTTTTAATATCACTTTAGTTTATAATGAAGGTGCAGCTTTTAGTATTTTACTTTCGCAAAGAGTACTTCTTATATTAATTTCTATATTTGTCTTAATATTTTTATATTTTTATCTTAAAAAAGAAAAAAATATGGATAAATATGAGTATATATTTTATGGTATCTTGACAGGTGGTATTTTAGGAAATTTAACTGATAGATTATTTAGAGGAGCAGTTATAGATTATTTAGATTTTAATATATTTGGTTATGCATTTCCAATTTTTAATTTTGCGGATATGTGCATAGTTTGTTCAGTTATTTTAATTATTATTAAAAGTATAAGGGATGATAAAAATGGAATTTCAAGCAAATGAGGAAATTAGACTTGATAATTATTTGTCTAAAGAGTTAGATGAAAGTCGAAGTCAAGTTTCTAAAATTATTAAAAATGGTGAAGTTTTAGTAAATGGTAAAAATGTAAAAGCCGGCTATATTCTTAAAAAAGGTGATATAATAATAGTTAATCATAAACCTTTAGATGATTCTATTGTTCCTGAGAAAATGGATTTGGATATTGTTTATGAGGATGAAGATATTATTGTTATAAATAAGGCAAATGGAGTTGTAGTTCATCCAGCACCGGGTAATTATAATGGAACTTTAGTTAATGGCCTTTTATATCATACTAAACTAAGTGATTTAAATGGAGAAGTAAGACCTGGGATTGTTCATCGAATAGATGCATATACGACGGGACTACTTATGATTGCGAAAAATAATAAAACCCATGAATTTTTAGCTAAAGAACTTGCCTCTAAAAAAGCTTTTAGAAAATATATAGCTTTGGTTTGGGGAAATATAAAAAATGATAGCGGAACTGTTGATGCTCCTATTGGTCGATCATTAAATGATAGGAAAAAAATGGCGGTTGTTTCAAATGGTAAAGAAGCAATTACTCATTTTAAAGTTTTAAAAAGATTTAATGAAGTTACTTTAATCGAATTAAGGCTTGAAACTGGTAGAACACATCAGATTAGAGTTCATATGGATTATATTGGTCATCCAGTTGTTAATGATCCTGTTTATGGTAATAGAAAACTAATTGATAATTCTGGTCAGTGTTTGCATGCTAAAACTTTAGGATTTGTTCATCCTAAAACTTTAAAATATATGGAGTTTGATAGTGAACTTCCAGAGTGTTTTTTGAATATTTTAAAATTATTTGAAAAGTAGGTGGTTATAGTGAATGAAATCGTAATTGATAAACAGGAAGAACTTGTTATGAAATTACTTCATTATTTTATTACAGAAAAAGGTTATAATCCGGTTATTATTAAAGGTGTTCAAAATGAAATATGGCTTGAAAATTTAAATAGTGATTATAAAATTATTAGAATTGTTTCTGGCTATATTCATAATGATGAACAATTTAAATTTGATTTACTTAAAACAAAAACTTTAATGAAATCTATAAAGAAAAAAACTTTATCTTTGAAAATGAAGGCTTTAAGTATTTTTGTTAATTTAGGCGATAATGTTAATATGGAGAATTTTAAGGAAAATAACATTGAATTTGCTGATATTAAGAGTACCGAGGATTTAAATAATTATAGATTTGTGACAGCTTATTTTCCAGATATTATGAAGGATACTAATTTTAAAGAAAAAGGTTTTGAGCTTTTTCTTAAAATAACGGATGATATTAACAAAAAAAACGAAGAAGATGCGAAAATGAATGAAGATGTTTTTAAAATGAAAAAACCATATATAACTTATGGTTTAGTTGCAATTAATATTATAATTTTTCTTATTAGTAAAATATTTAATATTTTGCCTATTTTTGCAGTTAATAGAATAGCAATAAGAAATGGCGAATATTATAGATTGATTACAGGAATATTTTTACATGCAAATACTCTTCATTTAGTATTTAATTGTTATGCTTTATATATTATAGGTATGCAGCTTGAAAGTTTTTTAGGAAAATTTAAATATTTGTTAGTATATTTATTGAGTGGTCTTGCGGGTAGTATGCTTTCTATTTTCTTTAGTAACAGTTATAGTGTTGGAGCATCTGGGGCGATTTTTGGAATGCTTGGTTCACTTTTATATTTTGGTTTTCATTATAGAGTATATTTAGATAGTGTAGTTAAATCACAAATTATTCCGCTAATTGCTATTAATTTAGCTATTGGTTTTACTTTTATGGGTATTGATAATTGGGCACATATTGGTGGTTTAGTTGGTGGAATACTTTCTACGATGGCAGTAGGTGTTAAATATAAATCAACTAAATTTGAAATGGTAAATGGTGTTATTTTATACTTACTTTATATTTTATTTTTAGGATATATGGTATTTTTCAAACTAATATAATTTTTATTGAAAGGTGGTGTTATTATGGGTGAAAAAGATAGGTCTATGAGAGTTTATTTGACTGATTGGCAAGATGTAGAAAATATGCAAAAAATGATTGATGAAGAAGGAGAAAATTATAGGCGAGTAGTACCTCCTGTTTTAATTGAGATAATAGATGAAGAAAGAGAAATTCCAGCGAAAGCTTTTGATTTATATTTTACTGATGCTGAACCGACTAGAGTAGTGCCTGCTGGAACAATATTAATTTCAGGACGGTATGATATAAGTCAAGAAGAATTAGAAAATAATTATATTCCATATGTTGATAAAAGAGGTAATACTATTCCTGATAAGGCCATTCGTGTTGAAGAAGTAAAAGCATTACAAAATCCTTTTTCACAAAAAATAGTGATTGTTCATGGTAATGGTTTTAAAGATGAAGCATATGATGCTGATTGTTATTTTGTTAAGAGTATTACTCCTAAGCATTGGGCTATTTCTATTTTACCTAAAGAAGATTTTGAAAGAGAGTATGTTCCTTTTGAGAAAACTATGAGTATAACTAAGTGATGTTATAGTTTTATAAAATTATTTAACAAAAAAAGATTAATTATTTTAATCTTTTTTGTTTTCCTTTGATGTTTTCTTCTTCTTTTTTAGGTTCAAATACCATTAAAGGTATATTGGCATCTTTATCAAGTATTATTTTATTTGTTTTTGTTTTTTCTTTTTTGTTTTCTTTGGTTTTTTCTTTCACTTTAGTTTTTTCTTCATTATTATTTTTAGTTTCTTTAGGTTTGTCTGCTTCTTTTTTATATTCTTTTAAATTAATTATTTCTAGGGGGATTGTAGCAGCGCAAAATAAATTGCTTGCAAGCATTATTTTGTTTGGATCAACGGCTGTAACGCCTTGTTTTTTCATGGCAATTGATAAATATCCTAAACCTAACCCAATTGATAGTGGCCATATTTTTATTTTTCCAAGTAGTGAACTTTTTGGCTCTTTTCCTTCAGCATATGCTTTACCATTTACATATGATATTTGACTTTCTAACAATCCATTTATAAGAAATAATGGCGCTTTTGGTAATATACCTAGTATTAGGTTTATTGAAAAGAATTTGTCAGCAACTGCATCAACCAAGGCTCCTTCTTCAGAATCTATTTTAAGAGCTCTAGCTATTTTTCCATCTAAAAAATCTGATATACCGATGAAACTTATTGTTCCAAATATTGCGGCTGCTGATGCGCCTGTATATATCATTATTGGAATTGCATAACTTCCGATAACTCTTGAAAAACTTAGCCAATTTGGTATTAGAGCTAGTTTGTTATCGGGATTAAATAAAGCTTTTTTTAATTTTGCTTTTGCCTTTTCGTTACTCATAATATCCCTTCTTGCTTTAAATATATTACCATATTTAGTGTTTTGTGTAAATATATGTATACTTAAGAGTTTTATATCTTTATAAATATATATTATTTTTGATATAATTATTATGTATAGATAAGGAGGGTTTTTATGAAAAAAATAGTTTGGTTTTTAATAGCTATAGTTTTTTGTGCTTGCCCTTTTTATAGTGTAAAAGCGGCTAATTCATATTCGGTTGAAATGGTTAGTTCGTCATCGGGAAATCAGGTTATTGGCACATATAGTAGCTACTCTGCAGCTCTTTCTTCGATGAATAATCAAAATTCTTCTAGTGGTTTAGTTGCAACTATTTATCGTGATGGTGTTCCAGTTGATGCAAAATACGCAATATTTAAGTTTAAACCTAGTGGTAAAAGTACATATTCTCTTTATAGAAATTATAATTCCACATCAGAATTTACTTCTATTAATTCATCATATGGTATTGATGCGGCTGTTTTAGGTTATTCTGATAATGGTAGAGTTAAAATTATGATGAGTGGTTTTACCGGTTGGACTGATATAAATAATGGAGTTGTGACACCTATTTCTTTAATAGGTGGTAATATGATTAATGTTAATGGTACAGGTGTTAATTTAAGAAGTGATCATTCTACAGGTTCTTCTAAAGTAGCAACTCTTACTGGTAGTTATAATTTTAATTATACAGAGACTTATAAAGGTTCTGATTATACTTGGTATAAGATTACTTATAATGGTACTTCTTGTTGGGTGGCTGGGGGCTCTTGGGTTACTTTGTATGACAGCTCACTCGGAACTTATTACAAACACTATGGACCTTCTGGTAATTTAATACATCATTTTACAACTTATGGCGGAGTAAGTTATAATGATGATTTTACTAATTTAGGTACAGCTCCATCATATATGGCGAAAGATGTTTGGTATTATAGTTTTGATGGTAATTATTTCTATAGTAATTTAACAAGCATGCTTGATGATTATCGTAGTGGAAGTTATGCTCATAGTATAAATCCTAACAAACCTCATTATGCTTATTATTTATATTTAACATCTCGTTCAACCACAGGTTACACTGCATCGGATTTTGATAATGTTATTGCTGGCAAATATACAGCAGCGCAATCTAAAATGTATGGTACTGGTATTTATTTTAAAGAAGCTGAGGAAATCTATGGAACTAATGCATTACTTGCTTTTTCGGCAGCTTTAAATGAAAGTAAGTGGGGTACCAGTTCAATTGCGATGAATAAAAACAATTTATTTGGTTATGGTGCGGCTGATAGTTGTCCTTATGACTGTGCTTATTCTTATAATTCACCAAGGGATTCTATAATGGATTATGCTTCTAAAAGTTCTACTTCTTATGAAAATGCTTCTGGCAAATATTACAATGGTAGTCATTATGGTAATAAGTCTAGTGGTAAAAATATATATTATGCGACTGATCCTTATTGGGGGGAAATAATGGCTTCAAATGCTTTTAATAGAGATAAGAATTTTGGTGGCAAAGATTTTAATTCTAATACAATTGGTGTTACTAAAAAAGGTGTTAGTGGAGCAGAGGTATATAGAAATCCTGATACTAGTTCATATTTATATACAATGAAAAATCCTAAAAGAAGTGATCCAGTATATGACTTTTCAGTAAATATTATTGATAAGATTAATTCAAGTGGTAAAGATTATTATAAAATTTATACTGATTTATCTGATGGTCCAAAATATGGTTATGTACTTGCAAGTAATTTCTATGTTTCTAATAGTCAACCAGTTATTAATGCTTCGGATAAAGTAATTAATGTAGGAAGTGTCTTTAATTATATGGAAGGGGTAACTGCAACTGATGCTGAAAATGGTAATTTGATTAGTAAAGTTACTTATACAGGAACAGTTGATACTAGTAAAGCAGGTAATTATAATGTAACTTATACAGTAGCCGATAACAGTAATTTTCATGTAAGTAAAACGGTTAATGTTCAAGTGGTAGGGGAGGTTAAGCCAACACTTGAAGCCACTGATAAAGAAGTATTGCAATTTGAAGAATTTGATTATATGGATGGAGTTAGTGCTTCTGATAATAATGGTAATTTAACAAATAATATTACTTATGAAGGCAGTGTTGATACTAATACACCTGGAGAATATAGTATAGTTTATAGTGTTAGTAATTCTGTTGGAACTACGACTAAAACGGTTAAGATAACAGTAGTATTAAATGAAAAACCTGTAATTGAAGTTAAAGATAAAAATGTTACTATTGGTAAAGAAATAAATTTATTAGATGGTGTTTCCGCTACTGATAAAGAAGATGGCGATATAACAGATAAGGTTTCTATCGAGAGTTCTAATGTTAATTTTAATGAGTTAGGTGAATATAGTGTTACTTATACAGTTAGTGATCGACATAATCAAAAAACAGTTAAAACAATTAGTGTTAATGTGATTGAAAAACCTATAGAAAAAACGGATGGTGAATTTTATTTAGAAGAGTTAAAATTTGATAATAAATTTACTATTAAAGGTTATTTGATACAAAAAGGAATTAGTAATTCTTTGAATGATGATATTAAATTTTCTGTTATTTTTAAAAATGTTTTAGATGATTCTGAATATAAAGTAGCTATTGATAGGTGGCTCGAAAATACACCTTATGATTTATCTGATAATAATGATTATAGTGGTGCTTGGTTTAACGGAAGTATTGATTTATCTTCACTCCCAGCTGGTGATTATGATGTTTATATGTTAAGTGAAATTGATAATTATTATGCTAAAGAATTATTTAATAATATTATGAATTCACCATTTAGTCATAGGGGAGTAATTAATGAAAAATCTTATACATTTAGAGTTTCTCAAAAATTAAAGTCAAAAGCTGTTCAATTATTTGTTAGAAATAATGTTATTACGGCTTCTGAAAGTCCAACTTTTAGAAATATGATTAATGATTATGATGAGATTACTTTTGATAATAATAAGTTTAATGTATCAGGTATTTCTTATAACTATGGTATAGCTTATGATAATCCGTCAAAAATTACTAGAGAAATTATATTTGAAAATGTCTTAACATTTGAACAATATAGGTTTGATTTGGGATGTACTAATGTTGGTAGTTATATAGTTACGTCTTTAGATAAATTGTCGAAAGCTTATGTTTGGTTTAACAAGGCTATTGATATCAATGAACTTCCTAATGGTACATATTCTATAATTATCCATACTAAAACTGATAAAGTTGATGATTATGGAGATTTAACTGATATGTTTGCTTCGGTTTCTTTGAACCATAATATGAATTCTAAAAATTATAAAGTATCGGTTAATCCTAAAAGAGAAAAAAGGGTAGAGTTAATAATAAAATAGGAGGTGCCTCCTATTTTTAATTTTTGCAATTTTAATTATTGACAGTTTAATATATAAAATGTACAATTAATGTAGAATAAGAAAGTAGGGATTTAATGAAAAAGAAATATGATTATAAAACAATATTGATATTTGTTTTAGTTGCTATAACAACGATAATGGTAATTGGGTTTGCGGCTTTTAATACGATGTTGCAAATAAATGGTACAGCTAGTACTAATGCAAACTGGTGTATAGGTTTTGATAATACTAAAACGAATACTTATCAAATAATAAAAGGTAAAGCTACAGGGACAAGTCCGTCAGCGACAATGACATATTCAGGAACGGCGTGTTATGCTAATTATGTACCAACTGTAGATTTGGCAGCTAATTTTTATCAGCCTGGGGATAGTGTTACATATACACTTACTATTGCTAATAAAGGAAGTGTTCATGCGGCAATTGATAGTATAACAGTAGACGGTAATACTGTAAGTAGTGCGCAAACAATTACTAAAGGAAATATCATATGGAAAGTATATATGCCTGCTGATATGACTTTATCTGCAAATACTGGAACAACGACAATGGTTGTGTCAGCTGAATTTCAAAATACTACTGATTTAACTAAATATACAGCTAGTGAAACTCAGACAATTACAGTTGGTTTAAATGTAGTCCAAAGTAGTGCTAGTTAAAAATTTTAAGACATTGAGAAATGTCTTTTTTTAATAAAAAAATAGGAATTAATATTCCTATTTTGCAAGGGTAATTGTATATGTTTTACCACATTCAACGGTTGAGCCATTACCGGTTCCTGATACAAATGATCCAGATGATAAGCCTGATGACCCACCATCGTCTTTAATATATACATTTACTCCTTTATAATTTGCTTTAAAGTAATTTTGAACTTTTGTTTTACAATCATTAAATGATGAGCATTCATTAAATACTGTATTTAATCCTTTTACGGTATATACTTCACCATTACATTGATTAGTATTTGGATTAGTATTCGGATTGGTATTAGGCACATTATTGTTTGTGTTATTTGAATTTTTGTTTGTTGTTTTTTTACTTGCTATTTCAATTGTTATAATTTGTTTTTTAGATATTTCTGTACCTTTTGGAATGCTTTGATTAATAGCTGTTCCTTCAGTCTTGTCTGATTTTGTATAATTATATGTGCATGTTAATCCTAAGCTATTACATTCCTTTTGAATTTCATTTTTAGTTTTACCTATGAAATCTGGAACTTTAATTGCTTTTCCTTTTGAAATGTATGCAATAATTGTATTTTCAGGGTTTATTGTTTCATTTTCATTTATTGAGAATTTAATAATATCATCAATAGCTATTTCGTCATTAAATTCTTCTTTTATTTCATATTTTATTCCATAAGCTTCAGCCCATGTTTTAAATGAGTTTAAGTCTTGGAATTTTGACATTACAAGTTTTCCTTTTGAGAAGGTCACAATTACCTTTGTACCTTCTTCAATAATATCACCTATATTATAATTAGTGTTAATTACTAGTCCTTTTTTTATATCATTATCATATTTATCAGCATATTCAATTTCTAAATTATTTTGAGTTATCCAATTTGTTACTTCACTTAGTGTTTTATTTTTAAGGTTTGGTACGGTTATTTCTTTTCCTTTTGATACAGTTAGTATTACTTTTTCATCTGGTTTTATTTTAGTACCTTTAATTGGTTCTGTTTTTATTATTCTTCCTCTTGGGATTTTATCTGAAAATTCATATTTTAATTCATATTGTATGCCGTTTTTTCCTAAATAAACTTCTGCATTTAATAATTTTATGTTTTTTAATTCTTTTAAGTTAATAGGTGATAAGGCTTCTTTATCACCTAATGATGCAGTAAATATAATACTATCATTTCTTTTGGCTTTTCCAGTTGTCGATTGTTTTATTATTAAATTATTTTTTATTTCTTTATTTTCTTCAAAATTTATTTGAACATTATTTAAATAATTTTTATCAACAAATTTTAATACTTCATCGGTAGTCCATCCTGTCATATCAGGAATGATTACCTCTTTTGAATAATCTGGACCATTTGATATAGTAAATTCTACTTCTTTTATGTTTTTAAGTAGTGTTTTTGGCTTTTTTGTTTGGCTTATAACATTATATTTTTTAACATTATCGCTATATTCAAATGTTTCTTTATGATTTATATTATTTCTTTCGGTCCATTTTATTACTTCGGTTAGGTTTTTGTTATAAAAATCTGGTAAGTGTTTTTGTGTTGGTAGCTTTATCATATCGAGTAAATAAAATGTATTAAATATTATTGTAAATATTATAAGCATACTTGTAACAATTGTACTGCCTGATTTTTGTTTTCTATTTTTTGGAAAGGTTATGACAAAACTTACAGCTATTAGAATTATTAATAAAGCATTTATTATTTCATATGTCTCGTTTATTCTATCTGTTGAATCAAAAATTAAGAAGCAGGAAAAGATGAGGGTTAGTACTAACATAAGTGATAACATAATATTAGTGAAAATCGGTCTTTTTCTTCTTTCTTTTTTATTATATTTTTTATAAAATTCTTTATCATTACTTTCAAATAGTAATTGTTTAAGTTCTTCTTGTTTTTTTGTAAGTTCATTTTTATCCATATTTATCACCTTATTATTTATTATACAGTATTTAAATATAAGTTTATATATTTATACTTAAATTTGGTTTTTAGGTTTACTTTTATTTACAGAAAACGGTAAATGTGTTAATATGAATACAGTGAGGGTGGTTTGATGGTTGAGGTAATATGTTTATTTTTTCCGGCTTTTTTGTCTTTTAATTTAGAAGATGATGAATTAAGCCTTTTTTTAAAAATAAAAAAATACATAAATTATAATATATTAATTAATTTTTTAACTATGATGATTGTATATTTAAAGAGTGATTTTCGTAATTTAGAAGTTAAAAAGATGTTTACGATAAGTGTTTTCCCAAAATATTTGTTATTGGCATCATTAATCGCTTTATTTTTACCAAGATTTTTATCATTTGTCAAAAGTAATTTTAAAATTCGAATTAGAAGGGTTAAGGTTAGAAAACGTGCTGAAAAAAGTAATTAAATATGTACTTATATTTTTAATTTGTTTAATTATTTGCTCAATAGGTTGGGCATTTAGGGCATATGATATAATTACTTTTGATGAGATAATATTTCATTTAAATTTTAATTTAACTAAATCTGGTTCTTCAGTATTATTTGATTATTTTTTAAAAGGTTTTGTTCCAACTGTAGTATTGTTTTTCTTTATTTTGTTTTTGTTTAAGAAAATTGATGATTTTGTAAATGGTCATAATATATTGATAGATATAGATGTTTTTAAGAAAAGCTTTAATTTTAAATTTGATGAAAATAAGTCTAGAAAATTTTTTGTTTTTTTAACATATTTATTATTAATATTAATCTTAATTTTTAATTTATATAAACTAGGTCTTTTTACTTATATCAAAAATCAAATGCAGAAATCCACTTTTATTGAAAAAAATTATGTTGACCCTAAAAAAGTCAATCTTGAGTTTCCTACAGAAAAGCGTAATCTAGTATATATATTTGTAGAATCTTTTGAAACTTCATATATGTCTTCAGATTTAGGAGGTTTAGAAGATAGAAATCTACTTTTTAATCTTACAGATTTAATGAATGAAAATATAAATTTTTCTAACTCTAATAAATTTGGCGGTGCTTATCAGGTAAATTGTTTAGGTTGGACAGCAGCAGGTATGGTCGCACAGACAGCGGGTATTCCTTTAAAAATTCCTGGATCAATCGCTAATAGTTCTCATTTTAAAGAATATTTACCTGGAGTTTATTCGCTTGGAGATGTTTTAGAAAAAGAGGGTTATAATCAAGAATTATTATTAGGTTCAAATGCTTCTTTTGGCAATCGCGGTATTTATTTTAAAACTCATGGTAACTATAATATTTATGATTATAAAACAGCTATAAAAAAGAAGAAAATATCTAAAGATTATTTTAGAAATTGGGGATTTGAGGATTCTAAATTATTTGATATTGCTAAAGAAGAAATAACAAATCTAAGTAATAAGGGAAAACCATTTAATTTTATGACTCTTACAACAATGACGCATTTTCCTAATGGTTTTGTTGAAGATACATGTGAAAACAAATATGAAGATGATTATTCTAATGCGATTGATTGTTCTTCCAAACAGCTAAGTGATTTTGTTAATTGGATTAAAGAACAGGATTTCTATGATAATACTACGATAGTTATTGTTGGTGATCATTTAACAATGCAAGCTGGTTTCTTTGAAGATGAGGTTTTTGATAAACGAACAGTATTTAACTTATTTATAAACTCAGCGGCGGAAGAAAAGAATTCTAAAGAACGTAATTTTACTGTTATGGATTTTTATCCAACAACACTTGCTTCTTTAGGGGTGAAAATCGATGGTGATAAATTAGGATTAGGGGTTAATTTATTTTCAGATGAGCAAACTCTTCTTGAAAAATATGGATTTAAAAAAGTTGATGAAGAATTTGCTAAGGTTAGTGCTTTTTATAATAAAAAATTATTGAAATAATATATTCATTTTAAGATGTTGACTTAAAAAAATGAATAATATATAATTTATTTGTTAAATAATATTCTAGGGAGGGATGATAAAAATGGAATTAAAAGGATCTAAAACAGAAGCAAATTTATTAGAAGCTTTTGCTGGTGAAAGTCAAGCTAGAAATAAATATACTTATTTTGCTTCAGTGGCTAAAAAAGAAGGTTATGTACAGATTTCTTCAATCTTTGAAGAAACAGCTAATAATGAAAAAGAACATGCTAAAATGTGGTTTAAATTATTAAATGGTGGCGATGTTAAAGATGGCTTAAAAGTATCTACTATTGAGGCTTTAGAAATGGCTGCAAATGGTGAAAATTATGAACATACAACAATGTATAAAGAGTTTGCTTCAGTGGCTAAAGAAGAAGGCTTTGATAAAATTGCTTTTCTATTTGAAAAAGTTGGTGAAATTGAAAAACATCATGAGGAAAGGTATAGAAAATTATTAGAAGCTGTTAAAGAGGAGAGAGTTTTTAAAGCTGAGGCTCCAAAAATGTGGATTTGTCGTAATTGTGGTCATGTTCATTATGGAGAGGAAGCACCTAAAATGTGTCCTGTGTGTGCTCATCCACAAAGTTATTTTGAAATTATGGCTGAAAATTATTAGTCCTTTATGGACTTTTTTCTTTTTTTATCAATTTGATATTTACTTGCATTTGTGCTAAAATTATAGTAGCATTTTATATTTTTATAATTTGTTAAGGAGGTAAATTAATGAAAGGAATAATTTTGGCAGGGGGTTCTGGAACTAGATTATATCCAATTACGGAAGGTACTAGTAAACAATTAATTCCGGTTTATGATAAACCAATGATTTACTATCCACTTTCAGTTTTAATGGAAGCAGGTATTAAAGATATTTTAGTTATTACAACTTCTGATGATCAAGATAATTTTAAAAGATTACTTGATGATGGCTCACAATTTGGTATTAATATTAATTATGCTATTCAGCCTAGTCCTGATGGACTTGCTCAAGCCTTTTTAATCGGTGAAGAATTTATCGGTGAAGAAGCTTGCGCGATGGTTTTAGGTGACAATATTTTTTATGGTAGTGGGCTAAAAAATGCTTTAAAAGAAGCTATTGATAATACAAAAGATGATAAAGCTACCATTTTTGGTTATCAAGTAAAGGATCCTGAAAGATTTGGAATTATGGAAATTGAAGAATCTGAATCTGGGACTTATGTTTTAAGTGTTGAAGAAAAACCACAACACCCTAAAAGTGATTATGCTATTACTGGCCTTTATTTTTATCCTAAAGGTGTAAGTGATATGGCTAAGGAAGTAAAACCTTCTGATCGTGGTGAACTTGAAATAACTACTTTAAACGACATGTACTTGCAAAAAGGTGATTTAAGAGCTTGTCTTTTAGGTGATGGTTATACATGGTTTGATACAGGTACATTTGATAGTTTATTAGATGCTTCAAATATGGTTAGAACAATTGAAAATAATAGAGATGTTGTTATTTGTTGTCCGGAAGCTATTGCTTATGGTAATGGTTGGATGGATGATGAAAAACTTCAAGATAGAGCAAAAATTTTAAGTAAAAATTCTTATGGAAAATATTTAAATAGATTAGCAAGTAAAAGGAGACGTTAAATGAAATTTTTAATTACAGGTTATAGAGGACAACTTGGATATGATATTCAAAGAGAACTTTTAAAAAGAGGATATACCGATATTTTAGCTCTCGATAGAGAAGAAATGGATATAACAGATAGAGATAAGGTTTTTGAAGTTATTGGTGATTACAGGCCTGATGTTATTTTTCACTGTGCGGCTTGGACTGCTGTTGATAAGGCTGAAGAAATGAAAGAAGCTTGTGAAAAAGTTAATGTTTTAGGCACTAGAAATATAGTTGATGCTTCTATTGAAACAGGTTCTAAAATAATATATATGTCGACTGACTATGTATTTGATGGGACCAAAGAAGGCATTTATACTGAAGAAGATGAAGTTCATCCAATGAGTGTTTATGGTCAAACTAAATATGATGGTGAGGTAGAGGTAAGAAGAAATCCTAATCATTTTATTACAAGAATTTCTTGGGTATTTGGAATAAATGGTAATAACTTTATTCGTACAATGCTTAAACTTTCTGATAAGTTTGACACATTAAATGTTGTAGATGATCAAATTGGAAGTCCAACATATACTGTTGATTTATCTAAATTACTTGTAGATATGGCTGAGTCCGATAAATATGGTACTTACAATGCCACTAATGAAGGATATGTTTCTTGGGCTGAATTTGCTGAATATATCTTTAAAATTAATAATAAAAATGTAGTTGTTAATCATGTTTCAACTGAAGAATATTTAGATATTATGGGAATGACTCAAGCTTATCGCCCTAGAAATTCTAGACTTTCTAAAAATAAGCTTGAAGAAAATGGCTTTGATAGACTTCCTTCTTGGGAAGATGCGACTAATAGATATAGTGAAGAACTTAAAAAAACTAAAATATTAAGGAGATAATTTATGAAAATATTAGTAACAGGTGGAGCCGGTTTTATCGGTAGTAATTTCATGCATTATGAAGTAGATAAATATCCTGAAGATAATTTTGTTTGTTTAGATGCTTTAACTTACGCAGGAAACTATAATAATATAAAAGATTTAGAAGGAAAGCCTAATTATAAATTTGTTAAAGGTGATATTACTGATCGAAATTTTATCTTTAAATTATTTGAAGATGAAAAATTTGATGTTGTAATTAACTTTGCGGCTGAAAGTCATGTAGATAATAGTATTAAAAATCCAGAAATATTTATTGACACAAATATTAAAGGAACTTTAGCGTTATTAGATGCATGCAGAAAATATGGTATTAAAAGATATCATCAAATTTCAACTGATGAGGTTTATGGTGATCTTCCTTTAGATAGACCAGATTTACTCTTTACAGAAGAAACGCCAATTCATACATCTAGTCCTTATTCGACTTCTAAAGCATCGGCTGATTTATTAGTTATGGCATACAAACGTACTTTTGGTCTTCCTGTAACTATTTCAAGATGTTCAAACAATTATGGTCCATATCAATTTCCTGAAAAGTTAATTCCGGTTGTTATTTCTAAAGCATTAAACGATGAACCTGTTCCTGTTTATGGAGTAGGGGCCAATGTTAGGGATTGGATTCATGTAATTGATCACAATATCGGTGTTGATTTAATTGTTAGAGAAGGAAAAGAAGGAGAAGTTTATAATTTAGGTGGACATTCTGAAAGAACTAATTTGGAAGTAGTTAAAACTATTTTAAGCCAAATGGGTAAACCAGAGGATTTAATTACTTTTGTAGAGGATAGAAAAGGGCATGATTTAAGATATGCGATTGATTCATCCAAAGTAGAAGAAGAACTTGGATGGAGTCTTACTTATAATTTTGAAGATGGTATTAAAGAAACAGTTAATTGGTATTTAGATAACCAAGACTGGATTAATGATATTAAAAATGGAGAATATAAAACTGCATATCAAAAAACTTTAAGAAAGTAGGAGGAATTATGGTAAAATTAATTGAAACTAATTTACAAGATTGTTTTATATTAGAGCCCGATAAATTTGGCGATGATAGGGGTTATTTTTGTCCTTATTTTATTCAAAAAAATTTGAATAAATTGGGAATTAAATTTGAAGGTATTGTTCAAGCGAATCGTAGTAAAAGTTTAAAAGGAGTAGTTAGAGGCTTACATTTTCAAAAAGATCCTAAATGTCAGGCTAAAATAGTTGAGGTTATTAATGGATCAGCAATTGATGTTGTTGTTGATATTAGGGAAGGATCGCCAACTTATGGTAATAGTACTTCAGTTTTACTTACACCTGATAACAATAGGTTGCTTTTCGTACCAAGAGGTTTTGCACATGGATTTATAAGCTTAGAGGATAATACAATTTTTCAATATTTAGTTGATAATGATTATGCACCTGATTTAGAGGGAGGGATATATTGGGATGATCCTGAACTTGGTATTGATTGGTTAGGAATGTTTGATGAATATGGTATAAATACACCTCTTACTTCTGAAAAAGATGCTAAACATAAAGTTTTATCAAAAAGCCCTAAATATTTTAAATATAATAAATAATTATAAAGCAAGCTTTGAGGCTTGTTTTTTTTAATTTTTATGTTTTGCTTTGATATAATGCTGTTGTTTTTAGGTTGATGATTATTTGTTTTTATGTTATAATTTTTTTGTTTTAAAGGTAAGTGATTTTATGAAAAAGTCTTTCAAAAAATATGTTTTATTTTTCTTAATTGTATTTTTTGTATTTTCTTGGAATGTTAAAGCACTAGATGAAAACATTGTTGATGATTATTCTATTGAAAATAACACTACGGATAATATTTTAGTGGATGATTCAGATGATAATTCTACTGATGATTTAACAGTATCTTTTGAAGAAGAAGTTTCAATATTGTCTGATGATTGTGTTATTGAAAATACTGAAATAGTTAGTGTTGATGAAGTTGCAAATGAAGAAATATTGATAGATGAGTCAGCAGTTAATAATTTAAGCTCTGATAGAAATCTTGGAGTTAATAACCAAGAAATTACAGACGCTTCTATTAGTTATCAAACACATGTACAAAGCATAGGCTGGCAGGATTATAAGGAAGACGGTGAGCTTTCCGGGACAATTGGTCTTGGTAAAAGAGTCGAAGCTATTAAAATAGTTTTGGATAGTGAGTGTGACGGAAGTGCTGAATATCGTACTTATGTGCAAGATATAGGTTGGCAAGATTATAAAAGTAATGATGAGCTTTCCGGGACTACAGGTCTTAGTAAAAGAATAGAAGCCATTCAAATTAGATTAACAGGTGTGGTAGCTGATATTTATGATGTTTATTATCGTGTTCATGTACAAAAATTAGGCTGGCTTGGCTGGGCTATGAACGATGAGAAAGCTGGCACTGTTGGTTATGATTATCGTATGGAGGCTATTGAAATAAAACTTTTAAGTAAGGCTGATTCGTTTATTGATGATAAAGAAAGTTTTTATCAACATATTATTAGTTATCAAACACATGTACAAAGTATCGGTTGGCAAGATTATAAAAAAGATGGTGAGCTTTCTGGAACAATAGGTCTTAGTAAAAGAATAGAGGCTATTAGAATAGTTTTAAATACTGATGAATATGAGGGAGATATAGAATATCGTACTCATGTACAAAGTATAGGCTGGCAGGATTATAAAGAAAGTGGTGAACTTTCCGGAACAACCGGTCTTAGTAAAAGAATAGAGGCTCTTCAAATTAGATTGACAGGTGAACTTGCTGATAAGTATGATATTTATTACCGAGTTCATGTGCAAAAATTAGGCTGGCTTGGTTGGGCTAAAAACGATGAAATGGCCGGAACAAGCGGATATAGTTATCGTTTAGAAGCTATTGAAATAAAACTTTTAGAAAAAGATGTAACATTTGATCTAGAAGGACCTGCTTATTATCAAGATTATATTAGATATAATTCATATGTTCATAATATAGGCTGGCAAGGTTATGTTGCTGATGGAACTACTTCTGGAACAATAGGTCAAAGGCTTGGGGTAGAAGCTCTTAAAATTTATTTATCAAATCCTTTGTATAGTGGTTCGGTTACTTATAATTCATATATAAGTGGCTTTGGCTGGGAAAATGAATTAAAGAGTGATGGTCAAGTATCTGGCGTAATTAATGGTAAGAAAAATATTGAAGCTTTAAAGATTGCACTTACTGATGAAATGGATGAAAATTATGATATTTATTACCGAGTTCATTCACAAAAATTGGGCTGGCTTGGCTGGGCTAAAAACGGTGAAATAGCTGGGTCTAATGGATATAATTATAGAATCGAGGCTTTAGAGATTAAATTGGTTTTAAAAGGTACGGAAGGTCCATATAGTGAAATGGATTCGTTTATATATGGTAGTGAAGGCTACTGTCTTATAGAAAGTTTGCTTGGTAGTAATAAAGTTGTTGAAGTGTATCATGCTTATATGAAGGATGGTAGTAATGTTTCTTTATATGACAAAAATAATTCAGTCGCGCAAATTTGGAATATGAAAAAATTAAATAATGGTTATTATTTAATTTCTAGTTCAATTAATCCAAATGTTTATTTAACGGCTGATGATTCTAATGTTTTTGTTCATAGATATACTGGTTTAGATAGTCAGTTATGGAGTATTTCAAATGTTAATGGCGATTCTTATTTAATATGTTCAAAATTAAATGCAAAGTATATTACAATTGATGGTGGTAATACTAATAATAAAACTAATGTTATTTTAAGTAGTATTTTAGGTAATGACAGTCAATTATTTAATTTTATTAAATATGAAGATGATTTGGTGTTTAATGGGATTGATGTGTCTTCTCATCAAGGTTATATAGATTGGGAAAAACTGTCTGGAAATATTAATTTTGCGATTATTAGACTTGGATATGGTCGTGATTTGACTGATCAAGATGATGCTACATTTATTTATAATGTTAGTAAATGTGAAGAATATAATATTCCTTATGGTGTTTATATTTATTCTTATGCGTTAGATGAAGCGGGAGCAAGAAGTGAGGCTGAACATGTTTTGAGATTACTTGAAGCAACTAGCGATAATTTTGTACTTAATGTTTGGTTTGACATGGAAGATGCTGATGGTTATAAAGCAAGACATGGTATGCCTAGCAACCAGACTTTAGTTAATATTTGTGATGCTTTTGGTTCTGCTGTCGAAAATGCTGGCTATAGAGTAGGAATATATGCTAGTTTAAGTTGGTTAAATAATCAATTAAATGATTCTAAGTTAGATAAATATGACAAGTGGGTAGCTCAGTGGAATGGACCGGTAACTTTTAATTCTGCTCGGATGAGTCATACTTCATATACTGGAGGTTATTCTTTCTGGCAATTTTGTAGTGATGGCATAATTGATGGAGTTTCTGGTTATGTTGATATGGACTTAGGATATAATATATTTTAAATATGAATTTCTTTTTCAAATAATGAAAAGAAATTCTTTTGTTTATTTAATGTTAATTGTATTATTTATTAATAAATGTTAAAATATTGTTAAGGGTTTTGAGGGTGATATTATGAAATGTGATATTATTATTCCAATATATAATTCACTTAATTGGGTTAAGATGTGTATTACTGCAGTGTATGAAAATACTAACGCATGCGATATTGGTGAAGTTATTTTAATAAATGATAAATCTGATAAGGAAACGACATTATATTTAAGAAAAATTAGCAAACAATATTTTAATATTAGGCTTATTGAAAATAAAAAAAATTTAGGTTTTGTTAAATCTTGTAATTATGGAATGAGTATTGCTAAATCTGATTATATTTTATTGCTTAATTCCGATTGTTTGCTTTCTAAGGATGCTGTTGGGAAAATGATGAGGGCTATGCAAAAGGATAAAAAGATTGGCTTGTTATGTCCTATTTCTAGTAAAGCTGCTAATATTTCTTTTCCTTTACTTCCAGGGTATAATTATCAATCATTAAATACTTTGTTTGAAAAAAAGTTTAAAGGAAAGATGTTTGATGCTTGTACAGTTGTTGGTAATTGTTTAATGATTTCTAAAGAATGTATTAATAAAACTGGCGTTTTTGACGAGGTCTTTGGAAAGGGTTATACTGAAGAAACCGATTATCAATTTAAAGCTCATGCGCAAGGATTTAAGGCTAAAGTATTAATAGATACGTATGTTTTTCATGAGTGCCGCGTTTCTTTTGGTGAATCTGATGAACAATTGGCTATTCGCAAATCACATTTAGATATATTTTTTAAAAGATGGGGCGAAGAATATAATAAAAAAATGGAAAAATATAAAAAAAGTGATCCAATAGAATTTATTCATAAAAAATTAGATAAAAAATTAAATAAGCCTAATGGTAAGATAATAGATGTTGATACATTAAATGTTGAATTAATTAATTATATTAATAGACTTATTATTGATGGAATTGACATCAATGTTTCTTTAAAAAAACAGGATAATATAAATGAAGTTTTATTATTTTCACCGATAATTAAGGATAAATAATATTAGAAAGAGTGGTGACTTTATGAATAAAATTTGTGTATATACTTGTATAACTGGAAATTATGATAATTTAAAGGGTATTAAAAAAGAAAAAAATATTGATTATTTTTGTTTTACTAATAATAAAAATGTTAAATCTGATACATGGAAAGTTATATATATTGAAGATGAAAATCTATCTAATGTTAAATTAGCTAGGAAAATTAAAATATTAGGCCATGAATGTTTAAAAAAATATGATTTATTATTGTGGATGGATGCGGCAGTTACGTTTAAAAAAAGCATAAATGATTTTATTAATTATTATATGGGTAAAGATGATGTTTTTGTCGCTTTTAAACATGGGATGCGAAATAGTATAAAAGAAGAGTGTTATGAATGTATTAAACTTGGTAAAGAGACAAAAGAAAATGTTGAAAGATTATTAAAATATTATGCGGAAAATGATTTTAAGGATAATACTGGGTTAATTGAAAGTACAGTATTTATAAGAAGAAATTTTAATAAAGTAGTAGACGAAACAATGAATCTTTGGTTTGATATGATTAAAAATTATAGTCATCGTGATCAACTTTCTTTTAATTATTGTATCCAAAAGACAGGTTTAAAAGTTAAATGGATTAACAAAAAGGTTTTTAATAATGAGTGGTTTTCTTGGAAAAAACATAATTACATTCGAAAAATAAATAAATATCGATTATATTTTGGCGATGATAACGCTTTTGATATGGACTGTGATCTGCAGGGAGATTATGTTATCGATGGTAATAAATATATTATAAATACTAAAATTCCTGTAAATTCTGATAAGTTGATTATTGCGCCTTGTCATACTGAAGCTGTCTTGTTAAAAAGTGTATATTTAAATGGAAAATTAGTTAATAATTATGACACTTTAAATACGTATAAATTAGATGAATATGATTTATTTTATGATGATGTTCCTTTTATTATAATTAGTAAAAAATTTGAAAAGAATAAAAAAATAGTTTTGGAATTAGAAATGAAAGTTTTGGAAAATGATGATTTAATAGAGGTTATTAATAAATTGGGGCAAATGCTTAAAAAAGATGAGGATACTATTAAGAAAAAGGATTTTGAGTTATCTGAGTTAAGAGGACAAATAAAGGCATTATATAATAGTAAGTCATGGAAAATTGTTAATACAATTAGAAAGTTTTTTCGAAAATAGATAATAACTTTCTTTTTTTAATAATTTGTCATTATTTTGCCAGTTTGATATAATATTCTGTGGGTTATGCAGTTTTCTAATACTGACAGTTATAGATTTTTTAAATTAGTTGTGATAAACTAATATTAGGTATAAAAATGGAGGGTAAAATGGAAAACAAAGATTGTGTTATTGAAGTAAAAAACATTAGTAAAGACTTTGTAATCTATGGTGATAAAGCTAATACTTTGAAGGAAAAAGTTATTAGATTTAGAAATAATAAAAAAGAAGTTTTTCATGTATTAAAAAATATTAATTTAAAAATAAATAAGGGTGAAACAGTGGCTTTAATAGGGGTAAACGGAAGTGGTAAAAGTACTCTTTTGAAACTAATTAGTAAAATTATTTATCCTTCAAAAGGGAACATTTCTGTAAATGGTAAATTAACTTCTTTATTAGAATTAGGTGCTGGATTTCATCAGGATTTTTCTGGCAGAGAAAATATATATTTCAATGCTTCTATTTTTGGTCTTTCTAAAAAGGAAATTGATAGTAGAGTTGATGATATTATAGAGTTTTCAGAGCTTGGAGATTTCATTGATGCCCCTGTTAGAACTTATTCTTCTGGAATGTATATGAGATTAGCGTTTTCGGTAGCAATAAATGTTGATGCGGAAATTTTACTTATTGATGAGATTTTAGCGGTTGGTGATCAACGTTTCCAAGATAAGTGTTTAAATAAAATGTTAGAATTAAAAAATCAAGGTAAAACAATGGTTTTTGTATCACACTCTGCTGAATCTGTTAAATTTTTATGTGATAGGGCTGTATGGCTTAGCGAAGGTAAAATAAAAATGGATGGAGAAACAGAGCATGTATTAGAAGAGTATATTAAGGAATGTGGGTAGGTGATAAAATGACTTTATTTAGTAATTTATATAATTATAGAGAATTTTTAAAGACATCTATTCTTAAAGATTTTAGAGGTAAATATAAAAAATCTTTTTTAGGGATACTTTGGAGTTTTTTAAATCCTTTATTTCAGCTTTTAATTTATTCTTTAGTTTTTCCACATATAATGGGTAATAAAATTGAAAATTATACGGTATATTTGATTGTTGGTCTTATGCCTTGGACTTTTTTTAATAATACTATTATTCAAAGTGCGGCTTGTATTGTGACCAATGGTGGGATTATTAAAAAAGTATTTTTTCCTAGGGAAATTCTTCCAATATCAACTTTGACAAGTAATTTAATTAATTTTTTAATAACACAAATTATTGTTTTATTAGCATTAATTTTTAGTGGTATTGGTATTGCAAAAACGATAGTTCTTTTTCCATTAATTGCTTTATTACAATATATTTTACAGATGGGTTTAGCATTTATTTTTTCAGCTATTACAGTATATATTAGGGATGTTGAATATATAATAAACATTTTTATGATGTTAATGTTTTATTTGTGCCCGATTCTTTATGCTCCAAGTATGCTTCCTCCTGAATTATTAAATGTGTTGAAGTTAAATCCAATGTTTGAAATTATTACTTTCTATAGACAAATTTTATATGAAGGAGTTCTTCCAAACATGCATACTGTTTTTAAAATTTTCTTAGTTTGTGTAGGCGTATTGTTTATTGGTTATATGATATTTAGACGTTTAGAAAAGAAATTTGCAGAGGAGTTATGATATATGAAAATTTTTTCTTTTTTTAAAAATGTTGTTGTTTTAATGTGGCAAAGGCATCACTTCTTGATTCCTCCTAAATATTGGAAAAAATATTTTTGTTCTTTTATTAGAAAAATTAATAATAAAAGAGAATATTTGAATCCTTTTGTTGTTAAAGAGTATAATACTTGGCTTAAGACCAAGACTAATGTTAAAGAAGTTTCTCTTGCTTATAAACCTTTAATTTCTTTTGTTATACCTGTATATAATATTGAACCTGAATATTTAAAAGATTGTTTAGAATCTATTTTAAATCAAAGTTATCAAAACTTTGAAATTTGTTTAGCTGATGATAAATCAACAAATCCTGATACTATTAAGACACTTAAAGAGTATGAAAGTAAAGATTCTCGTATAAAGGTTAATTATCGTAAAGAAAATGGCCATATTTCTAAAGCTACAAATACCGCTTTAGAGATGGTTACTGGCGATTATGTAGCTTTAATGGATGATGATGATATTTTAACTGTTGATGCATTATATCAAGTAGCTTGGGCAATAAATAAATATAAGGATATTGATTTTATATATTCTGATGAAGATAAACAAGATATGGATGGAAATTACTGTGAACCACATTTTAAACCCGATTTTTCAGAATATTCATTTAATGGTGGTAATTATATATGTCATTTTACAGCTATCAAGAAGTCATTATTAGATGAAGTTGGCGGTTTTCGTCATGAATATGTAGGGGCTCAAGATTTTGATTTGTTTTTAAGATGTACTGAAAAAGCAAAACATATTTATCATATCCCAGAGATTTTATATCACTGGCGAAAAGTTCCTGGATCAACGGCTGATACTATTGGCAATAAAAATTACGCCATTGAAAATGGTAAAAAAGCAGTTGAAGAATCTTTAAAACGAAAAGGAATTGATGGTTATGTAACTGTACCTATTAAAACAACACATTATATTGTTCATTATAACCTTCCAGTTATGCCTAAGATATCAGTAATAATGATCGATAATTCTAAGTCATCTGCTATAAAAAATATTAGAAAATTTAAGGATCTTAATTATAAAAATTTAGAAATCATTGTCAACTATAAAGAATTGCGTGGATATGAAAATGTTATTTTTAGTAGTGAAACTGATATTAATAAATTGATTTCTCTAGCAAAAGGTGAGTATATACTTATTGTTTCGGGAAAAATATCAATTAAAAATGCGGATATTTTAAAAGAAATGGTTGGTTATGCGTCACGTGATAATGTGGGAGTTGTTGGTCCTAAGATATACCATTATGGTAAAATGATTAAAAGTGCGGGATTGATTTTAAGTAATAAATATATATATTCTGATGCTTTTAAAGATTATTTTAACGATTCTTATGGGTTATATGGAAGGCTACTAGTTCCTTATAATTATAGTGCTTTGTCCGATGTATTTATGATGTTTTCACGACGCAAATATGATGAAGTTGGTGGTTTTAGGAATGATGTTAATTTTGTTCTTAGTTCAATTGATTTTTGTTTGAAATTAATTAGTAAAAATTATCAAAATATTTTACTTTCATATTTATATGTTTATCAGAAAGATAATAAGCGTATTCAGCTGTATCAAATGTTAGAATCTGAAAAAGATATTCTTAGGGCTTCTTGGAATTTAGATGATGATAAATATTACAATAATAATTTAAGTAAATTATATCCTTTTATGCTTGGGGTTGACGATAATGAAAAATAAGTGTTTTAAGATTATTTATGTTTTTTTGATTATTTTTGGTATTTTTTCTGTTTTCTTTTTATTAATTCATCCTTTAAAGAAAACGGTTCAATATGTTCATTTTAATGTAAAAAACAAAGTGTATTCAGAAACTTTTGATTCTAAAGTTGAGCAAGATTTTGAGATTGTAGAAGATGGAACTTTTAGAATACTGTTTTTTTTGAATTATGAAACGACATATGATAATTTAAATATTAAAATGCTTGATTCTGACAATAATGTTATATTTGATAATCAAGTTGAAGAGTACAGTGCTTCGTCTATGTATTTTGAATTTACTCCACTTGATGTCGGTAATTATAAGTTAATTATTGAAGATTTGGATGGTGATTCTTTAGAATTAATTACGTCAAAGGCTACAAAGGAAGCTAGTTTAAAAAATGATAATAGTAGAACGCTTAAGTTTGTTACTTATTATAGAGATAATTATTATTTTTATTTATGGTATCCAGTTTTCTTATTTGCATTTTTATTTACAATTTATCCTTTTATATGGGGTGATATGAATGAAAAAAAATAGTATTATATTATTAATTATTTTATTATTTATATCTTTTGTTTCTAGTTTTTTCATATACAATTTTGAAATTTTGAAATTGAATTCTGCCGATAGAAAATTAATTGATATTCCTTTAAATGATATGAAATATGAGGGTTTTAATTATGATTCTGATGGGGCTTTACATTCGGTAGATGGCAGTGAAAAGAGTATTAAAATATCTTATAAAGGATATATAAACAAACTTGTTATAAATTATAAAACTAAAAAAAATTTTGCTTTTAATATTAAATATGGTAGTAAAGATTATTACAATAAAAAAAGTGTAGGGGAGCTTGAAGAAGCATTTACACTAAGATTAAATAAATCAGTTACTAGTTTTAGAAGTAATGTAAATAATTTGGATTTACTTTTTAAAGATCAAGATTCTTTTAAAATTAATAGTGTTAAAATTGACAATAGAATAGGATTTAATTTTTATTTATCTATTTTTATATTTTTATCATTATTAGTATTTTCAATATTATATTTATATTTTAAATCTAATTTGTTTGGTGGAAAAATTGAAAAACTATTTTTATCTTTAATACTTATTTTTGGTTCTATGTTTATCATATTACAACCAGCAACGACAAGTTTTTCATTTGATGATCAAATTCATTTTAGTGAAATTTATAGGTTGTTTGAATTTGATGGGGTATCTGAATGGCCTCAAAGTTATTATGATATGACAGAAATAATGCCTTTTGATAATGGTGTTAGCACATTTGAAGAGAGGGAATTACAAAACAAATATTTAGATAGTAGTGATGAAATAGTTAGAACAGATATTAATTCCCCTTTGATTACTTATAATCAAGTTGGTTATATTGCTCCTGGCTTTGTTTTGAAACTATGTCAATTAATTGGTATTGGAACATCTTTAACAATTATTTTGACTAAATTTTCAATGCTTTTTGTCTATGCGATTGTTATGTATTTTGCAATAAAGAAAGTTCCACGTGGCAAAAGAATTATGTCAGTATTTGGGTTGTTTCCTTCAATAATATTCTTAAGTGCTCAATTTTCGTATGATCCACCTATAATTGCGGCTATATGTTTATTTGTAGCATATTATTTGAATTTAATGGAAAATAAAAATGAGAAATTAGATTTTAAAACTGCTCTTATATTGCTTATTTCTGTTATTATTGCTTCATTTATTAAGGTAGTATATGCTCCTTTAATATTGCTGTTATTATTTATTCCTAAAGATAAATATTTATTTAAAAAGCAATCAAAGTTTTATCGAATAGGTGTCATATTGATTTTTATATTATTAGTTTCAACCTTTTTATTACCGGCAGCTTCGGCGGTTTCTGATTTAGGTGATATGCGAGGAGGAAATACAAGTGTTTCTGGTCAGGTTTCTACAATTATTAAGAATCCAGTTGGATATATTAAAGTATTAAAGGATACGGCTGGCAAATTGTTTGCTAATAAACTATTTAGTGAAGCTACTTTGTATAATTATTCTTATGTTTTTGTTATGAAACAGATTGAGGTTAAAGATAATAATATTTATATTATGTTTTTACTTTTATTTGTTTTTGCTATAATAACTGACTCTTATCGTGATAGTAGGCATGTCAATATTGAGCAGGACAAAAAGTTTAAAATATTAAGTATTATACTTAATTTAGGAATTATTGTTCTTATATGGACAGCATTATATATTTCATATACACCTGTAGGTGATTTGGGTATAAATGGTGTTCAAAACCGTTATTTTTTACCAATACTTATTCCATTTATTATGTTTAGTATTTCAACAGATAAAATTAAAAATACTTTTGATATGAAAAAATACGATACTATTATTATGACAATTATTTCAATTTGTATATTATACTCTTTGTATTCTGTATTTTTACTAAGCTTTTGTATGTAAGAGAGATTTATTCTTTCTTTTTTTATTTATTTACTTTGCTAATGAATTAATGTATAATTATCTTAGAGGGTGGTGCGGTTATGAGTGAAGTGAAAGTACGTCAATCAAATTTTGAACTTATGCGGATTATCTCAATGTTGATGATAATTATATGGCATATTTTTTATTATGGGATAGATAGAAATTTAACAGCTTCTAATATAAGAGTATTTTATGATTTTTTTAGTGCTGTTTTTGCTATTCATGTTAATTCTTTTGTTTTACTTTCTGGGTATTTTCAGTGTGAATCGAAATTTAAGATGTCTAAATTATTAAAACTAAACGATTCAATTATTTTTTATAAAATTTTAATATTTATAATTTTTATATTTTTGGGTATTGCGACTACTGATCTTATTACAGTTGTCAGAAATGTTGTTCCATTTGATTTGGAAAATTATTGGTTTATGAGAGTTTATATAATTATGTATATTTTTTCACCATTTTATAATATGTTTTTAGATAAATTATCTAAAGCTGATCATAAAAAGATATTGTTTGTAATGTTTTTACTTTTTTCAGTTCTTTCAACTTTGACTAAACAAGAGGCAACTATGGATGCTACTGTTAATGGTGGTTATTCAATTGTTAGTTTTACATTTTTATATTTTGTCGGAGCTTATTTTAGAAAATATCCAATTAAAGAATCTTATTTCGGTAAAAAGTTTTCTTTTGAAATGCGTAAGTTAATATTTATATTTTTATTTTTTATCTTAGTAATTTTTAATTTTTCTATTCATATTACTAGTATTAAATTACTTGAGCAAGGCGGTTTTATGGCTTATTTTGGCAATATTTTGTATATTGGTTTTCTTAAGTACGATAATCCAATTGTTGTTTTACAGGCCATCTCTTATTTTATGATTTTTTATCACATGAAATTTTCTAATAAAATAGTTAATTTACTTTCATCTACAGCTTTTGGAGCTTATTTGATTCATGATAATTTGTTTATGAGACGTAATTTATATCAAATATTTAATTTTCCTTTATTCATTACTTCAAGAAGAATTTTTATAAAAATATTTGCTGTGGCTATTATTATTTATTTAGCTTGTTTTATAATTGATATAACGCGACAATATTTGTTTAAATTTATATCTGAAACTAAGGTTGCTAAATGGTGGAGAAGAAAATACCGTGGTTATTTAAGTGATCTTGGTTTTAATATAAATTGGTAAGAAAAAGATAGTTTCTTTTTCTTTTTAATTGCTATGTTGCTTTATTTTTAGTATAATTAATAGTAGTAAGGAGAAGTATGTTATGAAGATTTTATTGGTTGTCCCAGCTTATAATGAAGAAAAAAGTATATTAAAAGTTTATAAAAAGATTACGGAACATAATAAACATAATCAACTTAAATATGATTGTATTGTGATAAATGATGGTTCAAAAGATAAAACAGAAGAAATATGTATTAAAAATAATATTCCTTATGTTTCATTAGTTCATAATTTAGGAATCGGTGGAGCCGTGCAGACAGGCTATAAATATGCCTTAGAAAAAGGGTATGATATTGCTGTTCAATTTGATGGTGACGGCCAGCACGACATAAATCATATTAGTAATATTGTGGAACCAATCATAAATGGTGAGGTTAATATGGTAATTGGTTCTAGGTTTATTGATGATAATTCTAGTGAGTTTAAATCAAGTTTATTACGAAGATGTGGTATTAAAATTATTTCCTTTTTTATAAAACTTGTTACTAGAAAACGGGTTTATGATACAACTAGTGGTTTTAGAGCAGTTGATCGTAAATTAATTGAATTTTTTGCTACTGATTATCCAACTGAGTATCCTGAACCAGTATCAACAACCAAGATTTTAAGATGTGGTTATAAGGTTAAAGAGGTTCCTGTTAGCATGAATAAAAGAGAAGCAGGGGTATCTAGTATTACAGCTTGGAAAAATGTTTATTATATGATTAATGTTGTTTTGTCAATTATTTTGGTTGGATTGGAGAAGAGGAAATGAGTACAAATTTGTCTTTATATTCTGGTATTTTTTGCATATTTATTATAATTTTTGTTTTGTATTTAGTTCGTAGAGAAAGAATTAATATAAAGTATTCGATTGTTTGGTTATTGCTTTTTTTAGCTTTATTAATATTTTTACTTGCGCCGGGATTACTTGCTAGTGTTACTAAACTATTAGGTTTTCAAACAAGTTCTAATATGGTTTTTTCTTTACTTATTGCTGTTTTAGTCGCAATCAATATATCGGCTACGGTAATTAATTCAAGTCAAGATAAGAAAATAAGATCTTTAATTCAAGATATATCTATTTTAAAGAAAAAATTAGAGGATAAAAATAAGAGGTGAACCGATGAAATTTGGTGTCGTATTAGTTACTTTTAATAGATTAGATAAGTTAAAAATTGCATTGGAATGTTATGAAAAACAAACGTATAAGCCTGAGATATTATTTGTTATTGATAATGCTTCTTCTGATGGTACAAAAGAGTTTCTAGATAAATGGTCTAAAAAGAAGGGTAATTTTAAAAAAGAAATTATTCATTTAAAGACAAATACTGGTGGTTCTGGTGGCTTTCATGAAGGACTTAAAAAAGCTTTAGCTTTTGATTTAGATTATGTATGGGTTTCTGATGATGATGCTTTTCCAGAAGCTGATTGTTTTGAAATTGCGAATAATTTTTTATTAAATAATAGTGACAAAAATATTTCAGCTATTTGTGGAACAGTTATGAATAGAGGAAAAATCGATATTGTTCATCGCAGAAGATTAAAGAGGCTTTGTTTTTTTCCTATTCAAACTTTTATTTCTAAACGCGAGTATGCGAAAGCGTATTTTAAATTAAATCTCTTTACTTATGTTGGAACTTTTATTAATGTTTCTAAGATGAAAGAAGTAGGGGTTACCATTAAGGATTATTTTATTTATTGTGATGATACTGAACACAGTTACCGTTTATCTTTAGTTGGTGATATTTTCTGTGTACCTAAAATAAAAATAGTTCATGATGGACCACTTAATAATGGGAAAGATGGTGTTAATTGGAAATTATACTATGGAGTTAGGAATAGTATTGATTTTTTAAAACGTGATTTTCCAAAAAGATATTATTATACTTATAAAATTTATTTTAGATTAAAATATTATGCGATGATAACTTTACTTTGGCCAAATAAAGTAGCTGGCTATAAGCTTATTAACAAAGCAATTAAAGATGGTAAAAATGGCAAACTAGGATTGGATAGTTTATATAGACCGGGGTGGAAAGCGAATGAAAAAAAATAGTATAGCTAAAAATTATATTTATAACTTAATTTATCAAATGCTTACTATTTTTTTACCTCTTGTTACAACTCCTTATTTATCAAGGATTTTAGGGGCTAAGCAAATTGGTATTTACGGTTATACGACTTCAATTTTAGCTTATTTTATATTGTTTGGTTCTTTAGGTATTGCAATGTATGGGCAACGAGAAATTGCTTATTTTCAAAATAAAAAGGACAAAAGAAGTAAAGTATTTTGGGAACTAATAATTATTAGATTTGTCACCTTAATAATCTCTACTTTAATATTTTATTTTGTTTATGTTAGAGGCGTTAGATATAGTTTTTATTATAAAATTTTATTGATTCAATTGGTGGCAAACATATTTGATATCAGTTGGTTTTTCCAAGGTATTGAAGAATTTGATAAAACGGTTATTAGAAATTTAATTGTCAAATTATTATGTTTAGTTTTAATTTTTACAGTTGTTAAGACTTATGATGATTTATGGAAATACTTTTTAATTTATGCTGGTGCTGAATTTATAGGAAATCTTTCTATATGGCTATATGTTCCAAAATATATTGAAAAGGTGGATATTGGCAAATTAAATTTTAAAAGACACATTAAACCTACTTTAGCTTTATTTTTGCCCCAGATCGCTATTCAGATTTATACTGTTTTAGATAAAACAATGATTGGTGTACTTACAAACAATATGGTTGAAGTTGGTCTTTATGAGCAAGCTCAAAAAATTGTTAGAGCTGGGGTTATTATTCTTGGAGCTTTACAAACTGTAATGAATTCAAGAATTGCTAATGCATATGCAAATAATGATGAAAAAGAGATACATCTTTGTTTAGAAAAGTCTTTTAAATTTGTATGGTTATTTGCTATTCCTATGATGTTTGGATTAATAGGTGTTGCTTATAAGTTTGTACCTTGGTATTATGGCAAAGGTTTTGATGGAGTAACTAATATTCTTATTTTTACATCTCCTATTTTAATTGCTATAGGTTTAAACGGTATAACTGGTGTTCAATATTTAGTTCAAGTTGGAAAACAAAATATTTTTACTAAATCAGTTATTTTTGGGTGTTTGATAAATGTTGTATGTAATTTAATCTTGATTAATAAATATGGTGGAGTAGGGGCTGCTATTGCTTCATTTCTCGCTGAATTTTGTATTTTCTTATATCAATCAAGGTATTTTAAGCGAGAATTTACTTTATTTCAAATATTTGAATTATCATACAAAAATTTTATATGTGGAATTTTTATGTTAATTGTAATTATGATAGTATCTCACTTTTTACCAGTTAGTATTTGGAATACTTTACTTGAGTTGTTTGTTGGTGGGGTAGTATATGTTGGTTTATTACTTTTATTTAATGATGAATTTTTAAGAGATTTATTAAAACAAGTTTATTATGGTGTTACAAATAGGTTTATGAGGAGTTGATATAATGCGAAAAATTAAAGATTTGGTTTTAAAATATACGAGTAAAACACGTCTTGCTCATGTTATATTAGTTTTTCGTTATCATAGAAAGTATAAAAATATTTTTAAAACATTTGTATTTGGTGTTAAATCTCTTTTCTTGTTTTATGCCCCTAGTGGCCGCTTAAGTAAAGGCGAACAAGCTAAAAAATTATTAAGTAAGGTTAAAATAAATATTAGTGATAGTGATAGATTTATTTATAACATCGATGTTTTTAAGACTATGCATCGTAATGGCCGAATGATTGATAATATTTCAATTGATTATTCTAGAGTCTTAAATGAATCACTTCTAGATATGAAAAAAAGAATTTCTAAATTAAAAAAATCCTCTTACCTCGATGATGAACTTCTTACAGTTGATGCTATATATACGTACCTTGATCGTGAGATTTTAGCTATAAGACACAGTAACCGTAGTGATAAAGAAAAAATTATTAAGTATTTAGAAAATATTAAAAATGGTTATCCTAAATCTTTTGAAGAAGCTATTCAGCGTATCCTATTTTTTAATCAGTTATTATGGCAAAGTGGACATGGTCTTATGGGCCTTGGAGAACTTGACAGAATATTAGAAAAATATTATTTAAATGATATAAAAAGTAAAAAAATTACTAGAGAAAGTGCTAAAAATATGATTTGTGATATGCTTCATATTTTGCACAAACTGTATTGGTGGAAAAGTAATGTGTTACTTGGGGATACTGGTCAGATAATTGTTCTCGGTGGCATGACGCATGATAAGAAATACTTTTGTAATGACTTAACGTATTTATTTATTGAGGCAGTTAAGGAGGTACAACTTCCTGATCCTAAAGTTTTGCTTAAGGTTAGTAAAGATGTCCCACGTGATTTAATGAAGTTATCTTTAGATTCTATTAAAACGGGTATTGGTTGTCCACTTTTTTCTAATGATGAAGTTATTATCCCTAAATTAATTGAATTTGGTTATGATGAGAAAGATGTTTATGATTATGTCACTTCGGCTTGTTGGGAGCCTTTAATTGCAAGTAAATCAATTGATCAAAATAATATTGACTCGATTGTTTTTATCCATCCTTTAACAAGAATGCTTGAAACTGAAGATTTGTCTAAAATTAATAATTTTAAGAAATTTATGGGAAAATATAATGAATATCTTGAAGAATATCTTATTAATTTTACTAATGAGATTAACCAAATTATTTGGGAAAAATCACCGGTTTTATCTTTATTTACTGATGGTTGTGATAAAAAATCTGTTGATATTGGTGATGGGGGAGCAATCTATAATAATTATGGATTAACTGGTGTTTCGCTTGGAAACACAGTAAATAGTATTTATAATATTAAAAAAATAGTATTTGATGACAAAAAATATACTTTAGAAGAGTTTAATGATTTTAGAAAAAATAATTTTGTAGGTTATGATGATTTAAAAAGTGAACTTAAAAATCAGCCTGTTCGTTTTGGCTGTGATGATGATGAAATTATTACACTAACAAATGAAATTACTAGTTATGCTGATAAAATTATTAGTAAAATTTCAAATCGTTTGGGAGGAAAATTTAAATTTGGTTTTAGTGCTCCAACATATATTATAAAATCAGGTAATGAAGCAGCATCTTTTGATGGAAGGTGTGATGGTGAAGCTTTTGGTGTCCATATTTCTTCAGATAAGTCATCACTTGCTTATACAGAATTAATTCAATTTGCTTCTAAATTAGATTACAGTGGTCATAGGTTTAATGGGAATGTTATCGATTTTATGATTGTACCTTCGTTTATTGAGAATAATTTTGATAAAATGGTTGACTTTTTAATGCTTAGCATTGGTTTGGGATTTTTCCAAATGCAGATGAATGTTGTTAGTAGTGATACTTTGATTAAAGCTAAAGCTAATCCAAAGGATTATGAGGGTTTAATTGTAAGAGTTTGGGGATTTAGTGCTTATTTTAATGAACTTCCTTTAGCTTATAAAGATTTACTTATAGAAAGAGCTTTGAAAAATGAAGGTAAGAGTTAGTAATATTCAAAGATTTTGTTTACATGATGGACCGGGAATTAGAACAGTAGTATTCTTGAAAGGTTGTAATTTGCGTTGTCCTTGGTGCGCTAATCCGGAGAATATTGATTATGATTTTACGGAGTATTATGATGAAAAAACAAATGAAAAACGAATAATAGGTTATGATATTGAAGCGCTAGATTTATATGATGAAATTATTAAAGATAAAGATTATTTTAGATTAAATGATGGTGGGATAACATTTTCTGGTGGTGAACCATTACTACAAATAAAAAAATTAGAGCCACTTTTAAAAAAATTAAAAGATAACGATATTAATATTGCTATTGAAACAAATTTGCAAGTATCTACTGAACTTGTTGAAATAGCACTTAAATATGTTTCAGAATTTATAATTGATATAAAAGTTTTAGATAAAAAAAATAATCATGATATTTTATTAGGTGATATTGATTTATATTTTAAAAATGTTAGCTTAGTTTCTAATAAGAAACCTGTTGTTTTTCGAATTCCATTATCTAATGAGTATACTTTAACTTTGGAAAATCAAAATTTAATTATAGATTTTTTAAAAAACAATCCTTGTGAAATGGTTCAAATTTTTAAAATACATAATTTGGCGAGTTCTAAATATAGAGCTATTGGCAAAGAGATTATGGAGTTTTCTCATGTTGATGATGAAAAAGTATTAAATTTTTATGAAAAAATAAAGAATATTGGGGTTAATGTTCAAATTATTAAATTTTAGGAGGCATTTATGAGTTTATATGATAAGTTAGCAAAAAATAAATCACTTGTTAATGCGGTGAGACGGTTTAGAGGTTTTCGGGAAGATATAAACCGAAAAAAGAGGGTTAAGGGAAAATATAAATTTGTTAACCGAAAAAAAGATAGTGATAAATTATGTATTATTTTAGCTGGATATAAAGAGTTTTTATATGATGATGTTTTTGGTAGAATTAAGAAATATATACCTAAAGATATTGATGTTTGTATTGTTTCTTCTGGTTTATACAGTGATAAATTAAATTCAATTGCTTTAGAAAATGATTGGTCATATTTAAGTGTTAAACAAAACAAAGTTACTTTAGTACAAAATATTGCTATTAGTTTATTTGATAAGGCTAAAATGATTTTTAAATTAGATGAAGATATTTTTGTTACTAAACATTTTTTTGAGGTGCTTTTGAAAACTTATGATAAAGTTCAAAACGATTCTCCTTATCGTATTGGTTTTATTACTCCTTTAATTCCGATTAATGGTTATGCTCATGTTAGAGTTCTTGAGAAGACTAATTTACTTCAAAAATATGAAGAGAAATTTGGGCGTGCCCAACACAATTGGGATACTGATGGAAAGATTGTTGTAAATCCTGATATTGCTAAATTTATGTGGGGCGAATCAGAAAAAAAACTTAGAGATATTGATGCTTTAGATGAAAAATTTTCAAAAGAACCATTTAGTTATTCTGTTTGTCCAATCCGTTTTAGTATAGGTGCTATTTTGTTTTCAAGGGATTTATGGGAACAAATGGGAAGATTTGTTGTTGGACCTGGGAATAATATGGGCCGTGATGAGATACAACTTTGTGAATATGTAATGGCTGATAGTAGAGCTATTATAGTCTCAGAAAATACTTTAGTTGGTCATTTTTCTTTTGGAAAGCAGACTAGTGCAATGAAAGAGTATTATGAAAAGAATCGTGATATTTTTAAAGTAAAGGAGAAATAATATGAAGTATGATTATTTAATTGTTGGAGCAGGGTTATTTGGAGCTACTTTTGCTAATTTAGCTCATGCTAAAGGTAAAAAGGTTTTAGTTATTGATAAACGTAGCCATATAGCTGGTAATGTTTATACTGAAAATACTTGTGGCATAAATGTTCATAAATATGGTGCTCATATTTTCCATACTGATTATAAAGATGTTTGGGATTATGTTAATTCTTTTGTGGAATTTAACAGATATACTAATTCACCTGTTGCTAGATATAAAGATGAAATTTATAACATGCCTTTTAATATGAATACTTTTTCGAAGATATGGGATGATGTTTTCACTCCAGAAGATGCTCTTAGACACATTAACGAAGAAAGAAAAGAAATGGATGGAAAGGAACCCGCTAATTTAGAGGAACAAGCTATTAGTTTAATTGGTAGAACAATTTATGAAAAGCTTGTTAAGGGCTATACTGAAAAGCAATGGAATCAAAATTGTAAGGATTTACCAGCATTTATTATTAAGCGATTACCTGTTAGATTAATTTATGATAATAATTATTTTAATGATAGGTACCAAGGAATACCTATAGGTGGTTATACTAAATTAGTTGAAAAAATGTTAGAAGGAATAGAAGTCGAACTTAATTCTAATTATTTTGATGAAAAAGAAAAATACAATAAATTAGCTAAAAAAATTGTTTATACAGGTATGTTGGATGAATTTTTTGATTTTAAGTTAGGTAGACTTGAATATAGATCATTAAAATTCGATACTAAAGTTTTAGATACTGAAAATTTTCAGGGTAATGCTGTTGTTAATTATACAGGGAGAGAAGTTGATTATACAAGAGTAATTGAGCATAAGCATTTTGAATTTGTAACTGATAATCCTAAAACTGTAGTAACATATGAATATCCAGATGATTGGACCTATGAAAAAGAAGCATATTATGTTATTAATAACGATGTTAATAATAAACTTGCTGAAGAGTATAAAAAGCTTGCCTCTAAAGAGAAAAATGTTATTTTTGGTGGACGACTTGCTGAATATAGGTATTATGACATGGATGATGTTATAAAAGCGGCCTTTGAGTGTGCGGAGAAAGAATTTAATGAATAATATTCATGCGTTTGTCGTTTTAGCATATAAAGAAAGCGAGTATTTGGAAGAGTGTATTAAATCGGTTTTGAATCAAACAATAAAAAGTGATGTTTTAATCGCAACTACGACTGATAATGATTTTATTAGGGGATTAGCTAAAAAGTATAATTTAGAAGTTAAGGTTGGGAAGCATACAACTATTGGTGGTGATTTTGATTTTGCTCTTAACTCTTCTAATAGTAAACTTGTAACGATTGCTCATCAGGATGATATTTATGATGATAGTTATGCTGAAAATGTAGTAGATAATTATAAAAAATATAATGATTCATTAATAATTTTTTCTGATTATTATGAGATTCGAAAAGAAAATAAAGAATATTCGAATTTAAATCTTAGAATTAAGCGTTTTTTACTTTTTAACTTAAGTATAAAGAAATTTTCTGGTTTGAAAACTTTGAAGCGAAATTCTTTAAGATTTGGTAATTCTATATGCTGTCCGGCTGTTACTTTTAATAAAAGTAAGTGTCCTAAAGAAGTTTTTACTTGTGATTTATCATGTAATGTTGATTGGTTTGCATGGGAAAAACTTTCTAAAATTAAAGGAAAATTTGTTTATATTCCTAAAAAACTTATGGGTCATCGTATTGATGAGAGTACAACGACAACAGATATTATTAGGCAAGGTATTCGAACTAAAGAGGATTTATTTATGTTTAAAAAATTTTGGCCTTCTTCTATAGCCACTTTTATTAATAAATTTTATTCTAAATCAGAAAAAAGTAACAAAATAGATTAATGTTTACAGATAATTTATTTATCTGTTTTTCTTTTGTGGTTTTTATAGTATAATTATATTTGAAAGGAATTATTGATATGAAACATATTTTTATAGTTGGGTCACGCGGTTATCATGTTAATTACGGTGGCTGGGAGACTTTTACAGATAATTTAGTTGATAAATATAATGATAAGAATACAATTTTCCATGTTGGAATGATTACTGATGACATTAATATGAAATCTACTAAGATTTCGAGTAATTTATTTGTTGATTATATTTATATTAAAAATAAAGGTAGTATTAAAATGTTTTTGTATGCGATTAAGTCTTTTAATTTTTATTTAAAATATATTGAAAATAACAATATTGATAATGCTTATATTTATGTTTTAGGTTTAAAATTATTTAATTATTTAGCTATAAAAAAACGAATTATTAACAAACTTAATATTAAGGTTTTTGTCAATCCTGATGGTCTTGAATGGATGCGTAGTAAATGGAGTTATCCAGTTAAAAAATTCTTTTTACTTAGTGAAAGATTTATGCTTAATAACTGTGATAAAATTATTTGTGATGCTTTAGGTATACAAGAATATGTTTGCAGGAAATATCCTAAGCTTTCTTCAAAAACAGAAGTAATTGCTTATGGTTATAATGATGTTGATGTTAAAGGGATTGATGAACAGGAAGTTTTAAATGCTTATAATTTAAAAAAAGATGATTATTTATTGATGGTTGGTAGATGTGTTCCTGAAAATAATTATGAAATGGTTATAAATGGTTATATGAAAAGTACCACTTCTAAAAAATTGGTTATTATATCTAATTTATCTAGTAGTAATTATTATAATGATTTGCTTCAAAAAACTGGATGTGAGTCTAATTCAAACATTATTTTTATTGATGGAGTTTACGATAAGCAAAAATTATCAATAATTCGTAAAAATGCTTATTCATATATTCATGGTCATTCAGTAGGGGGGACTAATCCTAGTTTGATTGAAGCTTTGGCTTTAACGGATATTAATATTTTATATGATGTATGTTTTAATCGTGATGTAGGGGCTGATGCTTGTTTATATTTTGATGACGAAAAATCTTTGACGAAAATTTTAAATGATTCAAAAACATTAAATAAAAATCGATCTATAATGAGCAAAACGGCTAAACAGATTGTTCAAAATAATTACACTTGGAAAATTATAATAGATAAGTATAAAAAAATATTTAAGTAGGTGTTTTAATGAAAAAAATATTTTCTAAATTTGCTAAAGTATTTTATTTGATTAAAAAAAGTATTTACTTTGCTTGGTATAGGCATCATTTTTTGATACCACCTAGAGTTTTAGTAAAGTATATTAAGTCTTTTTTTGCGGTTTTAAAAAGAGGTAATAGTACTTCTAATCTTTTTGTTAATCAGAAAGAATACATAAAATGGTTTAATCAGCACAATATTACTTTAAAGTATGATGATTTAAAATATAAGCCTTTATTTAGTTTTATTGTGCCAACATATAATGTTTCTAGAGCTTTTCTTTCTGAATGTTTAGATAGCTTGCTTAATCAAAGCTATGATAATTTTGAGATTTGTATTGTAGATGACTGTTCTTCTTTAAAGGAAACTATTGATACTTTAAATGATTATAAAGATAAAGATTCTAGAATTAAATTAAAATTTAGAAATGAAAATGGTCATATTTCTAAAGCTAGTAATGATGCGATTAAAATGGCTACAGGTGATTTTATAGTTCTTGTTGATAACGATGATGTGATAGAGAAGGATGCTTTATATTATCTAGCTAAGGAATTGAATCGTGATAAAAATCTTGATTTAATCTATTCTGATGAAGATAAAATTGATTTTAAAGGGAGATATATGGAGCCTCACTTTAAACCGGATTATTCGCCTGATACTTTTATGTGTGTCAATTATATATGTCATTTGTGTTGTATTAGAAAATCTTTAGTTGATGAGCTTGGTGGTTTTAGAAGTGAGTATGATGGTTCTCAGGATTATGATTTATTTTTGCGTGTTACGGAAAAAACTAATAAAATTTCTCATATAGAAAAAGTGTTATATCATTGGAGACAAACTGCAACTAGTACAGCAGGTTATTTAGGTAATAAAAGTTATGCTTATGTTGCTGGTAAGAAAGCTTTGGAAGATGCGCTTAAACGCCGTAAATTAAATGGCGTGGTTTTAGATAATCCTAGAGTTAGTACTTATCTTGTGAAGTATGCAAATAATAATGAATTAGTGAGTATTATCATTCCAATGAAAGATAAGGCCAAAATTACTCGAAGATGTCTAGAAAGCATTTATAATAAGTGTACTTATAGAAATTTTGAAATTATTTTAGTTGATAATAATAGCACTGAAGATGATACTTTTAAAATGATAGACGAATATAAAAATAAATATGATAATTTTAAAAGTATTCGTTTAGAATGTGAATTTAATTATGCTTATATTAATAATGAAGCGGCAAAAGTAGCTACTGGTGATTATCTATTATTTTTAAATAATGATACTGAAGTGATTACTCCGGATTTTATTGAATGGATGCTCGGTTATGCTAGGTTAGACCATTCTGGTTGTGTTGGTATTAAATTATTATTTCCTGACAAGTTGGTGCAGCACGCTGGTGTTGTTCTGGGTTTTGGTGGAGCTGCTGGTCATATTTATGTTGCTTCTTCTTATAATGATAATGGTCTTTTTGGAAGACTTGTAATGCCATATAATTATAGTGCGGTTACTGCTGCTTGCATGATGGTTAGCAAACATAAATTTAATGATGTTTCTGGTTTTGATGAAAATTTAAAAGTTGCACTTAATGATGTTGATTTGAATTTAAAACTTTTGTCAAAAAACTATTATAACGTTTGTCTTTCTAATGTTGAGATGTTTCATTATGAAAGTAAGAGTAGGGGATATGAGGCTAGTAAGGAAAAACATGATAGATTTATGTTTGAACAAAAATATATGAAAGATAAATGGGGTTCTTTGCTTGATAATGATAAGTTTTTTAGTAAAAACAATTTTTGATTTATGTTTTTTATTCGTAGGAGAAAGTATGTGATTTTGTGAAAAAGTTATTTTATGTTATTGTTTCACTAATGTTTTTTGTTTTAGTTTTTTTGTTCCTATATTTTGGTTTTTATGTTGGCAAAATATATAATGAAAAACTAGTACTTAATAATAATCCTAACCGTGATCTTTTTAATAATAAAATTGAAAATATTGTTCATAATAAAGTTATTATTGTTGGGGATTCACGAATGGCTTATTTAAATGAGCGTGGGAAAAAAATAAGCATTCCTATTAATTTTAATTTTATTGCTTATAGTGGAACAAAAATTTCGTGGTTAAAAAATGAAGCTTATTTAAGGTTAAAAGAAAAACTTGATAATATTGATAATAATTATCATTATAGCGTTGTTGTTAATATGGGAGTTAATGATTTAAATGATGATATTGAGCCAAAAACTCATGCTTCTATGTACTATGATTTTTATAAATTTTTAGCTTTGGAATATCCAAATGTTGATTTTTATTTTTTGTCTGTTAATCCTATTGATGATAATGTTATTAACAATTACGGAGTTAAGCAGTATAGAACAACGGAAAAAATATTGGAATTTAACAATATAATGTATTCTAATATTTTGGATGATAATATTAAGAATTTGACTTATTGTGATTCATATAATAACATTGATTTTGGCATTCCTGATGGTCTTCATTATGATAAAAATACTGATCAAAAGATTATCAATTATATTGTTAATAAATGTGTTAAATATGATAAAAGAGGGTAATTCCCTCTTTTAATTTTCAGCTTCTTCTAGCATATTTGTAATAAATATTCCATATCCTTTATGAGGATCATTTATAACGACATGTGTTATGGCACCTAATATCATATTATCTTTTATAATAGGTGAGCCACTCATTCCTTGAATAATCCCATTTGTTTTATTTAATAATTCTTTATCGGTTATTTCAAATATAAAATTTTTGTTTTTTTGTTTTTCAGAATTTACTTGAATAATATTTATATCATATTCTTTGGTTTCATGGTTTTTTAATACTGTTATTATTTTAGCTGGACCGGTTGTTATTTTATCAGGTGTAGCTACTTCATAGGTTTTTAAATCATTGATGTTTTCGGTATATGTTCCGAAAATTCCTTGTGTGGTGTTTTCTGTAGTTTTTCCCTTTATTTCATCTTTATTATATTCAGCTTTTTTTTCGCCAGGTTTACCATTATCGCTTGGAATTATTCCCGTAACATTTGAATTGTATATTGTTCCTTCTTTTATTTCAAATATTTTCTCAGTTGCTTGTTCTCTTATTTCGTGTCCTAACGCTCCAAATTTTTTGGTTTTGGGATCGATAAATGTTAGTGTTCCAATTCCAGTTATACTATCTTTTACAAATAGGCCGGTTTTATATATGTTACTTTCATCTTTATAGAGTTTTAGTTTAGTTTTTTTTATTTGATCATTTCTTTTATATTCTATTTCTATTTCATCTGAATTTGTTTCATTTATTTTTTCGGCCATTTCTTTTATTGAGTATATCTCTTTGCTATTTATTTTTTTTATAATGTCACCTTTTTTTATGCCTGCATTTTGGGCTGGCGATTCATTATTTATTTCATATGTCCCAACAATTAATATTCCGTTTGCATTTAAAGTTATTCCGATATTTTCACCACTGGCGATTATCTTATTTGAATAGGCGAGGATGTTTTGTGGAATAATAAAATATGCGAGAAGAAGGAGGCATACTAGTTTTTTAATTTTTTTAAAAAACATCATATCATCTCCTATTATTTATCAGACTACAGTATTATTATGAGTTATTTTTAACATATTAAAACTAGTAATTTTTACCAAAATAAAAACACTGTACAGTGTTTAAATATATACAAATAGTCCTGCTATAAAAAAAGCAATTATTCCTATAAGCATAATCCAAATAGCGATTTTTTGAACAATTGGGTTCATTATTTTCACCTCAATTTAATTATAATATATTTTTATTATTTTTGGAATATTTTATTTTAAAAAACATATATTTTATTGAGGGATAAAAATGAATAAACATTTGGACAAGCTAAAAAAAAGATTATATTTTAATAATAATTTATTTGTTTTTTTATTTGTTTTAATTTTGGTTGGAGTGGGGGCGGGAGCTTTATTTTCAACTATTTTAAATACCGCAGACAAACATGTTGTTTCTACTTATTTAAATAATTTTTTTACACAGTTTTCTGGTGATATGAATATTTCTTTTTTTAACAATTTTGTTTTTACTTTAGGATTTGCCTTTATTATTTGGATTTTTGGTATTTCAGTTATTGGTATTTTATTAATTTTACCTTTTTTGTTTTTTAAAGCATTTGTTTTAGGTTTTGGTATTGGTAGTATATTAATTAACTATAAATTTAAAGGGATTATTTTTTCTTTGATTTGTGTTGTTCCTCACCGGGTTGTTAATTTATTGATATATGTTTTAATTTCAGCTTATGCACTGATGATTTCATATAGAATGATTGTTAGTATGAAGGATAGAAAATCATTTGATTTTAGATTATTTATGAATAGATATTTATTTATTTTATTTTTTTCTTTCATTATTTTAAGTATTACTTCTTTATATGAATCTTTTGTTTTACCTTACTTTATGAAGTTTATAGTTAATTTATTAAAATGATAGATTTTCTATCATTTTTTATGTATAATACTTTTGGAGGAATTTGTATGGCGAAAGTTGTTGTTGGTATGAGCGGTGGCGTTGATAGTAGCGTTGCGGCTATTAAGTTATTAGATGCGGGCTATGAGGTAATAGGCCTTTTTATGCGTAATTGGGATAGTACTATTAATAATGATATTTTGGGTAATCCTAATAATTTGAATGATATATGTCCGCAAGAAAAAGATTATAATGATGCTTTAAATGTGTGTAAAAAACTTAATATTCCTCTTCATAGAATTGATTTTGTTAAAGAATATTGGGATTATGTTTTTACTTATTTTCTGAATGAGTTAAAAAAGGGGAGAACACCTAATCCTGATGTTATGTGTAATAAGTATATTAAATTCGATATGTTTATTGATAAAGCTTTGGAACTAGGAGCAGATTTTATAGCGACAGGTCATTATGCTAGAATAAAAGACGGTAAACTTTTAAGAGGTATTGATAGAAATAAAGATCAATCATATTTTCTTTCACAAGTATCCAAAGAAAAATTTAAGAATGTTTTATTTCCAGTAGGTGAGTTAACTAAAGAAGAAGTTAGAAAGATTGCTCATGAATATGATTTGGTTACTGCTGATAAAAAAGATTCTACGGGTATTTGTTTTATTGGAGAACGTAATTTTAAGGATTTTTTAAAGAATTATTTACCTAACAAACCAGGAGATATTGTAAATATTGATACTGATGAGGTTTTGGGTAAACATATAGGTCTTATGTATTATACTATTGGACAAAGACGTGGTCTTAATATTGGTGGTACAAAAGAAAGAATGTTTGTGGTTTCTAAAGATTTAGATAAAAATATTTTATATGTTGCTTTAGGCGATGAAAGTAAGTATTTACTTAGTTATGCTTGCGAAATTGAAGAGGTTAATTTATTGGATGAACTTCCTTCTAATTGTACGGCAAAATTTCGATATAGACAACCAGACAATGAGGTTTCTGTTTCAATGCTTGATAGCGGTAATTTACTTATTAAATATCCACAGGGTGTTAAGGCAGTTACTGAAGGACAAGCCTGTGTTTTATATGATGGTGATGTTTGTTTAGGTGGGGGCATAATAAAAGAGGTATTTAAAGATAAAAAATAGTTTTTGCTATTTTTTATTTTGCTTTTGGTGTTTAGCTTTTTTTGTTGTAATTACTTGCATTTTACAACTTTTTATTGACATTTTACTTTACGTTTTACTTGACATTTTTTACTTGTTAATATAAAATTAGAGTAGGAGGGTTGTGTGAATGGAAAGGTTAAATGAGATTTTAAGAGAACTTGGTATTTCTAAAGTCAAACTTGCTAAATGCTTAGGGGTTTCTAGGCAGATGATATATAATTATTTAGAGTTAGATGATTTAAATAAATGGCCAAAAGATAAAAAAGTTATTTTACTTAATATTTTAGGAATCAAAACTTCTGATGAACTTGAAAATATAAAAGTTGATACGGATTATATTATGGATGTTGAAATGCGTATTAATAGTTTGTTTGAAAATTCTAACAAAAGTGATGTAGCTGATAATGATGCGGTATTTAGTGGTTTAGGTATTAAGCAAAAAGAACTTCTTCATAATATCATTGATGAAGTTAAAGAAAGACTTGAAGATGATCAAGATGATAATGCTTATAATTCTATGCTTTATTTACATCATTATTTACAAACAATGGAAAGTTCTAAGGAATTAAAATTTATTTTAGCATATATGTCTAAAGCGGCTGGTTATACCAAACCGTATGAATTTGTTTATGATGAAACAGAACAATTTATTTTTGAAAGTATTTTGTTTTCGGCATTAAATTTATATAATGGTGGTACTGCAAGCAAGTCTAAAATTGCGGCAACGCATAAACGCTTTGTTGATCAAATTGAACAGAAATTAGAGGAAAAAATGAGCCGTACGTTGGAGATTAATTCAGCTAAAGTTCAAGCAATGAAGGAATTGGGATATAGTGAAATTAATGAAGATAATGCAGCTGAGGTTTTGGCAAAAATTGTTGAAATTCAATCTCGTAAGGTAGGTAATTAATAATCCTATAATATATATTATGTTAACTTCTATAAATTGAAAAAAGATGAGTTATTACTACTCTCTTTTTTTATCAGTTATTTTATTTATATATTTTATTAATTATTATTTAATTTTTTTATAATTGTATGTAAAAAAATAATTTTTAATTTGTTTTAATTAATTTTATATTTTTTCCTTAAATTATGTTATGTTATGTTTATCAATAGCAGTTTTTCCCCTACTAATAATATACTTTATTTAAATATTTTATTCTCTTGCATCTCTATGGGGTAAATTAAGATTGATTCTAAGCTATCGAGGATATATTTTATGTATAGTTATTCATTTCGATTTAAATAATGTGTAATATTTATTTACTTTTTTTGTTTATTTATTATAGCTTATATGTCTTCTTTCCTTTTTTTGTTAATAGGGGATTTTAATAAAAAAAGTATGATTTCCATACTTTATATTTTTATTATTTCTAATAATAATCCAAAAAATGTTCCTATCACATATAGCATCCCAACAATTTTAAAGTTTTCTTTTAAATCTTTATTTGTTTTAAATAGTACTATTAGGGCTACCCCACTATTTGTCAGTAGGCCAGCGATGCTTTGCGCTAAGGTTAAAATATTATTTAAATATAATTCAGTTAATATCACACTTGATCCACAGTTTGGTATTAACCCAATTAAGCTAGTTATAAATGGGGTTAATAAATTGTTGTGATTCATTATTAATTTAATTCTTTCTTCCCCTACGTAATGGAATCCTATATTTATTAAGAATGTTATTATTAATAAATATAGCGCTACTTTTATTGTATGTTTAATGGCTGATTTTATAAAATGATTTTCGCAATCACAATGATCATGTTTACATATTTCATAATTTTTTTCCTTTTTCTTTATATTCAAATCAATTATAATACCGCATATCATTCCTATTAGTATTTTAATTAATAATACACTTATAATAGTTTTAATTGGAGCTTTTTCGGCCATCATTATCAGTAACATTTCATCACTTGTTGATAAATATATTGATATTAATGTTCCTAAACTTATAATTCTGGTTATATATAGATTAGTGGCCATGACAGAGAATCCACATTGTGGGATTGCTCCTAGTAGGCTACCAAAAAAAGGTCCGAATTTACCAGATTTTTTAATTATTTTATTTCCTTTTTCATTAATTTTATGCTCAGTATATTCTATTACTATAAAAGCTATTAATAGAAAAGGTATTATTTTAATAATATCTAATAATGTATCTATTATTATTTCTTCCATTTCATTTCACCTTTTGTCTTATTATATCATATTTTTAATTTTTTTATTTCGTTTTTTTCTTCTTTCCCTACTCTATATGAATCGCATATTTTACTTATTGCTTTATTCTGGGTGAATGTATCTAATTTGTTGTTTTTTAGGTATTTTATGGTCTTTTCAGGGTATTTTATATAGCAGAATGATATAAGCCATGAAATAGCCATTTTGACATAATAATGGTCTATTTTTGTTTTGTCACAAATATCAAATATATAGTCTAAATTTTCTTTTTCTATATAGTGGTTTAATAATATTACTACCCCTACTCTAACTTCCCATGGGTTATTACTCTTTAAATATTTATTCAATTTATTTATATTAATTTTTTTGAATTTTTTTAAATTGGAACATGTAGTATCACAAGTAGCCCAATTATCGATGTACTTTATGAAATTATTTAATAATTCTAATGTTTTTTCTTCTTCTACTTTTATATATCCTAATATTAATCCGTGAATAATTACCTCTTCATAGTATTTATGGTTGTTTTCTTTAAAGAAATTTATATAGTCTCCTTTTGATATTTCTTTGGCTATTTTTTTTAATATGGGAACTTTGATACCTATAATTTTGTATTTTGTTTCCCCTACTATTTTGCTATGAAAAGTTTTATAATTTATATCTTGGAATTTTTTTAAATAATTTATAAATTCTTGGTAGTTTGTTTTATTCCATTTTATACTTTTTAAATCCATATTTTTCCTACTTTCCATGCGGATGAAATTCTTCATAGTTTTTCTTTAATTTTTCATTTGTAACGTGGGTATATATTTGGGTTGATGAGATATCACTGTGACCTAATAGTTCTTGAATACTTCTTAAATCAGCTCCGTGTTTTAATAAATGAGTAGCAAACGAATGTCTTATGGTGTGTGGTGAAAATTCAGTTTTTATATTTTTTTCTTTAGCAATGTTTTTAATAATTTTAAAAAATCCTTGTCTAGTCATTTGCTTTCCATGATTATTTAAAAATAAATAGTTATTTTCACCATGTTTAAACAATTCTTTACGGTGATTTTTTATATATATTTCTAGGGCTCTAACAGTGTATTCATTTAAAGGTATTATTCTTTCTTTTGAACCTTTTCCAAATATTCTAACTGTTTCATTATCTAAATCTATATCAGTTATGTTTAAGTTAATTAATTCACTTACTCTAAGTCCACTACTATACATTAATTCGATCATCGCTTTATTTCGGTAATCAAATTCTGTTTTTGGATTTATATCTAATAATTTATTTATTTCTTCTTCACTTAAAACTTTTGGTAAGGCCTTTTTTAATTTTGGATTTGTTATCATTTCCATTGGATTTTTGTTTATTTCTTTATTATTTATTAAATACTTATATAAGCTTTTTAGGGTACTAATGTTTCTAGAGACACTTCTTGTATTTAAGTTTTTACTTAAATTTTCTATGTATGATTCAATATCATTTTTATTTATTTTATTTATATTTTTGTTTTTAAAATAGTTATTAAATTCAGTAAGGTCTTGTTTGTATGATTTGATTGTATTATCACTGTATTTTTTTTCAAATAATAAGTAGTTGATAAAGTTTTCAATATTTTTATCCATGTTACCACCATTTATATTTTACCAAAACTTTTTATTTAAATAAAGCAATTGTGTTATAATATATGTGGTGATTAATATGAGACCACTTGCAGATATTATTAGACCAGTTAAATTGGATGATATTGTTGGTCAAGAGCATCTGATAGGTAAAGGTAAAATTATTCGAAATTTAGTTAAAAACAAAAAAATATTTTCTATGATTTTATATGGTCCTTGTGGAACTGGCAAAACAACGCTTGCTTATACAATTATTAATGAGCTTGATTTACAGTATGAATTTTTGAATGCAGTTATTAATAGTAAAAAGGATTTAGATGCGGTTATTTATAAAGCTAAAGAGAATGATGGTTTAGTTCTTATTATGGATGAAATTCATCGTTTAAATAAAGATAAACAGGACTTATTGTTGCCGTATTTAGAAAATGGTCTAATAACTTTGATTGGTCTTACTACTGCTAATCCATATCATTCGATAAATCCAGCAATTAGAAGTAGATGTCAACTATTTGAAGTTAAATTACTTTCTATTTCTGATATAAGTATGGCATTAAAAAAAGCTTGTACATATTTAGATAAAATAAAAATAGATGATGAGTGTATAAATTATATTGCTTTACTTGCTGGTGGTGATTTAAGATATGCTTATAATTTTTTAGAGGTTGCTTATTATTCTTCATATCGACATAAAATTACTATGGAAACACTTAAAACTATAAATAATAAGCCAAGTTTATATATTGATAAAAATGATGATGGTTATTATGATGTTATTAGTGCTTTTCAAAAATCTATACGTGGTAGTGATGTTAATGCGGCACTTCATTATTTAGCAAGATTATTAATAGCTGAAGATTTAGATATTATTTTTAGGAGGCTTTCAGTTATTGCTTATGAAGATATTGGTCTTGCTAACCCAGCGATTGGTCCAAGACTTGCTGCAGCAATTAGTGCGGCTGAGCGTGTTGGCTTGCCAGAGGCGCGAATTCCTTTAGCTGCGATTGTCGTTGATATGGCTTTATCGCCAAAAAGTAATAGCGCTTATATGGCTTTATCTTCAGCTATAAATGATATTGAAATGGGAAATGTTGGAAAAGTTCCTAGTCATTTAAAAACAAATTCTAAGGATTATAAGTATCCGCATAATTATAAAGGAAGTTATGTTAAGCAGCAATATTTACCTGATAATTTAGTTGGCAAGAAGTATTATTTACCTAAAGATACTAATAAATATGAGGCTAGTTTAAAAAATATTTATGATAAAATTAATAATAGATAAAAGCATATTAATAATATGCTTTTTATGTTTCTAGTAATTCTATTACTTCTATCAAATTTTTAAATTTATATTTTGCCATATTTAATGTTTCTTTCTTTATTTTATCAGTATCTGGTATTAATATTGGGATGCATCCAGCTTTATAGGCAGCGATTATTCCATTGTTTGAATCTTCTAAAACGATGGTGTTATTAGGGTTTTCATTTAATTTTTTGCATGTTTTAATAAAAATTTCTGGATTTGGTTTACTATCTTTTAAATCATTTCCACTTATTATTGCAGAAAATATATTTTTATTTATATTTGCTTTATTTAGATTGGCTTCAATGATATCTGTTCGGCTTGAAGAAGCAATAGCAATTTTGTATTTGTTTTTAATTAAGTAATTTATTAATTCATCGAGGCCTTTTTTCTTTTCTACGCCTTTTTCGTTAATTAATTCAATCATTGTTTTAAAATATATTTCATTGAATTTTTCTGTTGGAAAATTTGGGTCTACATTTTCTTTCATTATTTTTTCAAATGTTTTTCCATTACTTCCAATTGTTTTCTTTTGTATTTCTACAGATACATTATATCCTACTTTTTTTGTTGCTTTGATGAACGCTTGAGCCCATAGGGGTTCACTATTGAACATTAGTCCATCCATATCAAAAATTATTGTTTTTTTCATGCTTTCTCCTTTATAGTTTAAGTATAAATAATTCTAGTGCTAAATCTTTATTGGCATTTCCAGTTTTAATGTTTAGATCGATTTCCGCAAGGTCGTTGATGAATTTTAATAGTGTTTTAGAGTCATAAGCTTTACTATTTTGAATAGCTAGTTTAACACGATAAGGGTGTATTTGAAGAGTTTCGGCTATATTTTTTTCACTGTATCCTTTTTTCATCAGTTCTTTTGATTGATACATGATTCTAAATTGATTTGCTAACATAATTACTATTTTTAGTGGTTCCTTATTTGTCTTTAACATTTCTTGATATATTTCTATTGCTTTATCTTTATTGTTTTTTACTATATTATCTATTAATTTAAAGATATCTGTTTCGATTGTTTTATATGTTGCTTTTAGTATGTCTTCGTCAGTTATTTCTTTGTCTTTGTTTTTATATAATTTTAATTTATTTATTTCATTTTCAATTATTAATGGATTACTACCTACTCTATCTATTAATAATTTTATATTTTGATGATTTATAGTATATCCTTTTAATAAATTTTTAATGAATTCTTCAATGTTTATTTCACTATTAAATTCTAAAATTTTTCCGATTTTAGTAATCTGTTTTGTTATTTTTTTTCTTTTATCAATATTTTCATTATGTACGATAAATATTAGTGTAGCCATAGGATTTGGGTTGTTTATATATTCTTCAATTAAATCACTATCTTTATTTGTTCCAGCAGTAAACATGTTTGCATTATCAGCAATTATTATTTTATTTTCAGCAAATAGTGAGTATGTTTCACAATCGTCTATAATACTTTTTACTTGGTCAGTATTTATATCATATTTACTTATATTCATCTTATCGGTGTTTTGGCAGATTTTTTCAATTTCTTTGTTTATCTCATAGTCTTTATTTCCATATAGTAAATATATCATGATTATCACCAACTATATTATATCAAAAATGGTTAAAGAAAAAAACTTATGCCGCTTTTTTCGGATAAGTTTTTATTTTAATAGGTTGTTTTTCAATGGTTCTATTAGTATATAAGGTAAAATCACCATTTGCTTCAAATATGTTTCCAGTTGGTTTTGATAGGCTAATTGGAATCATTCTAATTAATTGTTTTTTTAAATTCTTTTTATTTATAGGATTTGTATATAAATTTGCAAGATATATTGTATCATATGTGTTATCTGTTATGAAATTTTCTAGTTCTTTTTTTTCTTCATCGTTTAATGAATCAAAATTATTGATGAAATTGTATATTTTTTCACATGTTTCATAGTTGTATTCTGGATTTTCAACATATGTTTCAAAAGCTTTTTTGGCGCTTTTTATATAGTTTATTTTATTATTCATGATACTCCCCCCTTCATGAACATAAATATTATAAACTTATTTTAATTTATTGTCAAACTATATTTGTGTTAAAAAAGAATAGATTTTTTTCTATTCTTCAAATTGAGCATTGTATAATTTTGTATAGAAACCATTTTTTTTCATTAGACTTTCATGAGTTCCTTGTTCTATTATATTTCCATCATTCATTACGAGTATTAAATCAGCATTTCTAATGGTTGAAAGGCGATGGGCTATAATAAATGAGGTTTTTCCTTTTGCTAATTTGTCCATAGCTTTTGCTACTAATTCTTCAGTTCTGGTATCGACGTTTGATGTTGCTTCGTCTAATATTAAGAATGGTGAATTTTCGGTCATTCCTCTAGCTATTGTTAATAATTGCCTTTGACCGGCAGAAATACTGTCATTATCTGATAATGGAGTTTCATAACCTTTGTTTAATGTTTTTATAAAGTGATCTAGTCCTACTTCTTCACAAATTTTTTCAATTTCTTTATCTGTTATATTTTTTTTGTTGAATTTAATGTTTTCTTTAATTGTTCCATCAAAGAGCCATGTGTCTTGCAGAACCATTGTGAATAATTCGTGAATATTTTTTCTTGTTAAATCTTTTGTGCTTACACCATCAATTTTAATGTCACCTTTTTCTATGTCATAAAACTTCATTAATAGATTAACCATTGTTGTTTTTCCCGCACCTGTTGGTCCTACTATAGCGATTTTTTCTCCTGGTTTTGCTTTGGCTGTGAAATTTTTAATTGTTGGTTTTTTATTATTATCATATCTAAATGCAACATTTTCGAAAGATATTTCACCTTTTACTTTTGTTTTTTCCAGATATTTTTTAGTTTCTTCTTTTACCATTTCTTTTTCTTCTAAAAATTCAAATACTCTTTCAGATGCGGCAGCGGCCGATTGAAGTGATGTCATGGCTTGGGCTATTTGTGATAGTGGTGATGTGAATAATCTGACGTAAGTTATGAAGGCTATTATAACACCGAAGGTTATTACATTATTCATTGTTAGTAAAGCACCTACTATACAAACAGCAACGTATCCAAAATTTCCTATGAAAAACATAATTGGTTGCATTAGGCCTGATATAAATTGACTTTTTTTATTGCTTTCACATACTTTTGCATTATATTTATCGAATTTTTTGTTAGCTTCTTCTTTTCCGTTATATGCTTTTACTACATTTAACCCTGAATAAATTTCCTCAATATGTCCATTTAGATTTCCTAACTGTTCTTGTCTTTGTTTAAAATACTTTTGGGAGTTTTTAAGTATTAAAGCCATCCCAATAAATCCAATTAGACTTGATATTATTGCGGTTAAAGCCATTGTCCAATTGGTCACAAACATCATGATTATTGTTCCAATAAATAGTGTGATACTACTTATTAATGATGCGAGTGATTGATTCATTGTTTGAGCAATGGTGTCAACGTCGTTAGTAACTCTAGATAATATGTCGCCACTTAGGTGTTTATCAAAATATTTAAGTGGAAGTAAATTTATTTTTTTCGATATTCTTCCTCTTAAATTATTGGCAAATCTGTTTGAGACAGTGCTCATAATAATTGCTTGGACAAATGTGAATATAGCTCCACATAGATATAAACATAATAAGAATAGTGTAATATTTTTTATTTTATTTATATTCATTACAGGACTTACCACTTTTTTGATTTTTTTTGGAGCTTTATCTAATTTTTTGTATATTTCATTTGCTTTTGTTTCTTTAGTGACTCCGGTCATTATTTTTAAAAAATCATATTGATCTTTGGATGTTATTCTAGTATTATTTATTTCAATTTCATCAAACATTATTTTTTGCATATTTTCTGATAATTTTATATTTTGTATGTTTTTGTTTAATGACTTTAATAAAGCTATTTTTTCTTTAGACGTTATTTCGAAGTTATTATATGTACTTGTTGGTAAAATAATTTTTTGAATGCTTTCTGGAATTTTTCCTAGCATGTATAATGATTTTGTTTGATCTTGTTCATTTTTAATATTATAGATAATTTCTTTAAAAATTATTTTTTCCTCGTTTTTTATTTCTTTAGATGTCATTATTTTAGCAATTGTATTATCATCTAGTTGTATATTTAACATTTTTGGCAAGTTGTTTTTTAAATATTCTTCGTTGAAATTTTTGCTGGCATTTATTGTTATTTTTTGAATGTTTTTTTGATTTATTATAAGTCCTGCTGAAATTTCATCAGTTAGTTTTGATAATTTACTTGGTGCGGCAATTGATAGGATTGATCCAAGAGCAGCTAAAGCACATGCGATTATGAGTAATATTTTATATTTTTTTATTTCAGTTGATAGTTTTTTTATGGCATTTTTGAAATCTTTTGGTTTTTCAACAATTTTCATTGGGCCATGTCCTTTATTCTCAGTCTTAGGCATTTTCAAGTTCCTCCTTTGAAAGTTGTGACAAAGCTATCTGTTTATATACTTCGCATGTTTTTAATAATTCTTGATGCGTTCCTTTACCAACACATTTTCCTTTTTCTAGAACGATTATTTGATCGGCGTTCATTATTGTTCCAATTCTTTGAGCTACAATTAAACTAGTTGTTTCTTTTGTATATTTTTTTAATTCTTTTCTTAATGTGGCATCGGTTTTATAATCTAGTGCGGAAAAAGAATCGTCAAATATATATATTTCTGGTTCTCTTGCTATAGCACGAGCGATGGCTAATCTTTGTTTTTGCCCACCGGAAATATTTGTTCCTGATTGAGCAATTACGCTGCTATATGACTTATCCATTTTAGTTACAAAGGAGGTTGCTTGAGCAATATCAATTGCTTTTTCGATGATGTTTCTTGTTATTTTTTTGCTACTTTTTCCATATGAAATATTGTAATTAACAGTTCCATTAAATAATATTGCTTTTTGTGGTACATATCCTAATTTATTCATTAGAGTTTCTGTTTTATAATCTTTTACATTTATATTATCGATTAAAACTTCTCCTTCAGTTGCATCATAGAAGCGAGGAACTAAATTTATTAAGGTGCTTTTGCCTGAACCGGTTGATCCTATAAATGCTATTGTCTCTCCTTTGTTGGCTTTAAATGATATGTTTTTTATAACGTATTCATCAGCATTTGGATATTTAAATGAAACGTTTTTGAATTCTACTATTCCTTTTTCTTTTGTTTCTTTATCAAATGTTCCTTCTTTTATTGTTAATTTAGCATCTAACACTTCATTTATACGGTTTGCAGATACTTCAGCTCTAGGCAAAATCATAAAGATTACAGCAAGCATTAAAAATGACATTATTACTTGCATGGCATATGAACTAAATACAACCATGTTTCCAAAAATTGCTAATTTATCTGCTAAAAGAGCTCCTTTAATTATGTATGCTCCAGAAAAGTATATAGCTAATGTAACACCTTGTAAAACAAGATACATTACTGGTGATAGAATTGCAAATTTTTTTTGGTTATATAATTGTACTTCGGTTAATTCATCATTTACTTTTTTAAATTTATTTTCTTCATATTTTTCGGCATTAAAAGCTCTTACTACTCTTATTCCATTTAAATTTTCTCTAGTTAGACCATTTAATTTATCAGTGAGTTTTTGAATAATTTTAAATCTTGGCACAACTATTTTTATTAATACCGCAATTATACTTAGAAGAATAACAATGGCTACTGCGGTGATACTACTCCACTCCCAGCTTTTGTTTAGGATTTTGGTAACTGCCCATACAGCGGTTATTGGAGCCTTAATTAATAAGTGTAATCCTAGTCCAATTAACATTTCTACTTGTGTTACATCATTTGTTGTTCTGGTGATTAGACTACTTGTTTTGAATTTTTTTACTTCTTCCATGCCTAAATTCCCAACTTTTTCAAAAATTGCTTTTCTAATTTTCATTGAGAATTCTGAAGAAATATTGGCTGCTAGATACCCTGTGGCAACAGTAAAAGTTAAACTTCCTAAAGCACATAATAACATATATCCACCATTTATTAATATATCTTTCATTTTACTGCCTTCAGTTTGTACTAAAATGGTAATTTCTGACATATAATCTGGCATTTTTAAATCTAGCCATACACCACCAACAACAAAAATAACGCATATTGTTATATTTAAAATGTCTTTTTTGTTCCAAAATCTCATTAGTTTTATCATGTTATCCTCCTCTTGCTATTTCTCATTATATTTTTTATTTTTCTATTTTATTACTGTGATTATATTATTTAAAAAACGCGTCTTAATTATTGACGCGTTGTGTAATCATTGGGGTATCCATTGTTATTTTTTCAAATGTATATCCACTTTCTTTACCATATTTAATGATTTGTCTTAAAGCATCTCTTGTATAAGGTTTTATATCGTGCATTAACACCATATTTGCTCGTTGTTTTCTCAGCTGACTTATGACATTATTGTATACACCACTTGCTGTATTTGTTCCACCGGCATCGCCTGAGGAAATATTCCAGTCATAGTATTTGTATCCTTTTGCTAGAGTGCTTTGCGTCAATCTGGTCATTATTCCTGGCGAATATTTTCTACTTACAGTATTTGAGGCTCCACCTGGGAATCTAATTATCATTGAGGTTTGTCCAGTTATTCTTTTTACTCTATCTTGTACTGTTTGTAAATCATTGTAATAACTTTCATCTGAAGCATATACTATACTATAATCATGAGTTGCGGTATGAAGAGCAACTGTATGTCCTTCGTCATACTCTCTTTTTATTAATTCATCTGGTCCTTTGCAGGTTACGAAGAATGTTGCTTTTACACCTTCTTCTTTTAAAATATCTAATATTATATTTGTTGTTCCACTGTTTGGACCGTCATCAAAAGTTAAATATATTGTTCTTGGTTTGCCATCGTTTAATGATGATTTATTTATAATGTTTACTGTTCTTGTTAAAGTTGTTTCATTTCCGGCTTTATCTTTTACGGTATATGTTATCGTATATTTTCCAACTTTATTTGAATCTACTGAACCTGTTTGTTTTATTTCTTTTGTAAGATCACCATCACAATTATCAATGGCTTTAGCGCCTTGTTCTTTGTAAGCGGTTCCGACATATAGTGTGGCATTATCTCCACCGTTTAACGTGATTTCTGGTTTTGTTTTATCTTGATAAATTAGTTTTCTAATAATTTTTGTTTTGTTGCCTGATGTATCAGTGACACTATAAATTATTTTATCTTTTTCTTTTTTAATTTTAACTTTTTTATCTAAATTTTTGTCGTAGTTATCTGTTACTTTAAAGCCTTCTTCTTTGAATTTTGTTTCAGGACAAACATCAAATGTTTTGCCGCCTTTTAACTCTATTTTTGGCTTTTCAGTATCGGCAATTTTAACTACTCTATTTTTTTTGAAAGTAATATTATTTATTTTAACTGAGTAAGTTACATCATATTTACCAATCTTTTTGTGATTAATATTGTTTTTTGTTTTGATTTTTTTTGTGTAATTTTTTCCAAATCTAGTAACTTTAAATCCTGGTTCTTTATATTTTTCCCCATAATTTAGTATTAAGTTACCTTTTTTTAATTCAAATTTTGCTGGCCAAAAGAAGTATATTGAAAGGCCAACAAGGCATATTCCTACGAATGTTATTAATCCTATAATCATTATTTTTTTCTTACTCATACTTTATTACCTCTTACTTCTATTTTTCATTTATTGAATACTTGCATCCACAATAATTTTGTCTATATAAATTATATTTTTTAGCAAGTTCATTACTTCTTTTATATCCTTCTTTTTTCTTAAAATCAGAATATAGATATTTTATATTATATTTTTTTTCTAATATTTCCCCTATTTTGTTTAGAGTTTGTGAATTTTTGTGGGGACTTACTGAAAGGGTTGTACAAAAGTAATCATATTTTTCTTTTTTGGCGATTTTAGCTGTCTCTTCTAATCTTAAGTAAAAACATTTAGTACATCTTTTTCCGCCTTCTTTTTCGGTTTCTAAGCCTCTAACAATTTCATCAAATTTTTCGGCATCATATCCAATTTCTTTTATTTCTATTTTATTATTTGTTTTATTAATTAATTTTTTTAATGTTTTATATCTTTTTTGGTATTCTTCTTCTGGGTAAATGTTTGGATTATAATATAGTATTGTGATGTTAAAGTAATTTGTTAGTTTTTCTAGTACTGAACTTGAACATATACCGCAGCAAGCGTGTAATAAAAGTTTTGGCTTATTTTCTAAGTTTTTTATAATATCTTCCATGATAATTTGATAATTTGTTTTCATATTTTCCCTACTTTATTAAATTTTTCCCTGTCATTTCTTCTGGTACTTTTATATTTAACATAGTTAATATGGTTGGGGCTATATCGGCGAGCGCGCCATCTTTTAGATTGATGTTTTTATTTGTTATGATAAATGGAACTTTATTTAATGAGTGCGCTGTTATAATTTTCCCTTCTTTATCAATCATCTGATCACAATTTCCATGATCCGCAGTTATTATCATTATTCCGTTTAATTCTCTAATTTTTTTGTATATTTTTCCAAGACATTCATCTATTACTTCTAAGCCTTTTATAGTAGCTTGGAAATTTCCGGTATGACCAACCATATCTCCGTTTGCAAAATTTAGAATTATTATATCATAATTTTTTATAATTTTTAACAAATTATCAGTTATTTCGTAAGCGCTCATTTGGGGTTTTAAATCATAGGTACTGACTTTTTGTGATGGTATTAATACTTGATCACAATTTTTTAATTTTTCTTTGTTTTCTCCGTCGAAAAAGTATGTAACGTGAGCATATTTTTCAGTTTCGGCTATTCTTAGTTGTTTTAGATTGTTTTCTTCAAATATTTTACCTAAATAGTTTTTAATTTTTTGATGTTTAAATAGGTTTGTGCATTTTACACTTTTATCAACAGGCATCATGGTAATTAATTTTAAATTTTTGAATTGTTTTCTTTCAAATTTATCAAATTCTGGATTTGTTAGGGCGCTAAATAATTCTCTTAATCTATCTGGTCTAAAGTTAAAAACTAAAACCCCATCATTATCTTTTATTGTGGTATTTGTTACACTAAATGGAACGATGAATTCATCTGTTATATTTTCTTCATAAGATTTTTCAATCTTTTCTTTTATGTCATATGTTTTGGTTATATTTGTCATTTCATCATATGTTTTTTTAATTCTATCCCATCTATTGTCTCTATCCATAGCGTAGTATCTACCGCTTATGGTGGCAATTTTACCACAATTTGTTTCTTTTATTTTATCTTCTAACTGTTTTATAAATTTTAAAGATTCATTTGGTTTGGTATCTCTGCCATCGGTAAAAATGTGGTAGTAGACATTTATGTTTTGATCTTTAATTATGTCGATTATAGCCATTAAATGATCAATATGTGAATGTATTCCACCATTACTTAATAAACCGCAGATATGAAGATTGGAGTTATATTTTTTTACATGATTTATTAAATTTAATAATTCTTGATTATTTTTTATTTCCCCATTTTTTATTTTTTCTGTGATTATGTTTAGTGGTGATTTTATGGCTCTACCTGTTCCAATATTCGTATGTCCTACTTCACTATTTCCCATTTGTCCTTTGGGAAGTCCTACGGCTTCTTCACTGGCATTTAATTTACTGTGAGGATAGTTATCCATTAAATATTTAAAGTTTGGCATATGGGCTGTTTTTACGGCATTACCATATTGCTCATTGTTTATTCCAACGCCATCTAATATACATAGTAATAATGGTTTCATATTATTCCTCTTTTCTTTTAGATAATTAGCTTAATATTTGTAGAAATTTATTATTGTGTTTATATCTACTTTAGTTAAAAGTAATAGTATTGCCCCGGCAGCTAGGAAGGGCCCAAATGGTATTATGTGATCACTCCCTTTTTTAAGCATTATTAATGATATTGGGAGTCCAATTAATGATCCTACAAAAACTGATAATAAAGCAATTGGAAAAGATAAAACCATTCCTAAAATAAACATTAGTTTTATATCCCCGCCGCCCATTGATTCTCTTTTAAATATGAAGTCTCCAAATTTTTTTAATAGAAACATGGCAATGAATGCTAGTGCGCCATTTAATATTGATATTAAAGCTTTATCTATTCCATACAGTATTCCTATTTCTATTAGTATTCCTGTAGCAAATATTATTAGAACGCTATCAGGAATAATCATATATAGGTAATCACTAATTGTAATTATTATAAGCATTGAAATTAGTGTTAATGGGATTATTAAATTTGTTGTTAACCCAAATGTTAAATATGATATTAAGAATAGAAAGCCGGTTAAAAATTCAAATATCATATAAAATGGAGAAATTTTAGCATTACATTTTCGGCATCTTCCCTTTTGAATTATGTATGATATTATTGGAATTAATTCATATGGCTTTAATCTGTGATTACAGTTTGGGCAGTGGCTTTGCGGATATATTATTGATTCGTTTTTGGGTATTCGATAACCAACAACATTGTAAAAGGAACCAAGCATAGTTCCTATTACAAATATAATTGTGCATATTAATATATTCATATCATTCCCCCTAAGCTTGGATGTTACTATACATTGAGAACATTGGTACAACTATTGATAATACAATAACTCCAACCATTCCAGTTAACATTATTATTAGCACTGGCTCAATAAATGTTTTTATTCTGGCAACAGAGTTTTTGTGGAGATCTTGATAATATGATGATACTTTTTTCATCATCTCTGGTAGCTGTCCTGTTTTTTCTCCGGTTACTATCATTTCATATGCTGGTATAGGAAAGGCCCAGTGGTCTTTAAAGGCTAATGAAACTGGTTTTCCTTTTGAAACATTATTTATGGCATCATATATTAATTCTTTATATATCTCGTTATTTGTTATTTTATTTAATATTTCCATACTGTCGGTTATAAAAACGTTGTGTGATAATAAAGAGGCAAAAGTTTTGGTAAATGTTGTTACTTCATTATATATTACGACGTTTTTAAATACTGGCATTTTCATAATTGCAAATTGGATAGCTCGTTTAAATGCTTTAACGTTTTTGTATAGGTATATAAATAAGAATAAAATTATCACAACAATAATTCCTAGATATATAATATATTTTTTCAAAAATTCACTTAAGGCAAGCACGGCTTTTGTGATACCTGGTATTGAAGCATTATCCATACTGTTATAAATGTCTACAAATTTTGGAACAACATATAACATGATAAATGTTCCAACGCCAATGGCGATAACAAAAATTATTACTGGATACATCATAGCCGTTACCATGGCTTTTCTGGTTGCTTCTATTTCAGTAAAGTATTCTTCCATGTCATCTAAAGTTTCTGGAAGTTCACCAGTCATTTCTGCAGTTTTTATCATGTTTATAAGAATTGGTGGGAAAGCTCCCTCTTGACGTGCTAATGCTTCACTAAAGCTTAATCCTACGGTTAAATCATAAACTATAGTTCTTAAAATTCTTTTGTATTTAGGGTTGTTGAATTGTTTAACTAGGATTTTACATGCATCAGCTAGCGAAATTCCGGCTTTTAGATATGTTGATAATTGAGTTAGGAAAAATATTAGATCTTTAGTTTTAAATTTATCATGTGATTTTCCATGTGTGCCGTGTAGTAAGTTTATTAGGCTATTTGTCTCAATTTTATAAACTTTGTTTCCTTCACTAACTAGGAAAGAATGCACTTCTACTTTTGAATAAGCATTATAATATCCTTTTATAACTTTTCCGTCAGGATCTTTTATCAAATATTCATAAGCTTGTTTTGTTTTTGATTTTTTAGCATCATCACCATCAAAATTTATTTTTAATTCTGGAAGGTTTATGTCTTTTTTCTTACCTCCCAAATCACTAGTTAAGAAATTTTTAATTTTCTTTGAAAACGGTGTTTTTTTAGGCTTTTCTTCTTCTAAAAGTTTATCGTTATTATTTACGACTTCTTTTATAGCTTTTTCATTTTGCTTAGTTTTTAATGCTTTATTTCTTAATTTTTCTTCTTGTTTTTCTTTTGCTTGTGCGTCTTTTTTAGCTTCAATTAATAGTTGATCCCCAGTTGGTTTTTCTTCTTTTTCTCTAATTATTATATTTTTGATTCCTAATCCTGAGTATTTTATCATTTCGAGAAGTAATATTGGAAAACGTATTAATCCTAGGAAGAAATACTTAAAGAAACTTAATACAAATATAAGCCCATGAAATATGTTTTTAAATAAGTTTGATATCAAGCTTGTTTTCATATAAGCACCTTCCTATTCTTTTACTTTTATATTATACCATATTTGTAGATAAAATAAAACTTTTTTTATGTATTTCATATAATATTTTAGAAAGGAGTTTTCTTGTGAATTATTATCCATATTATGTTTATTCTGTGAATGGTTCTCCCGGTTTTTTTCCTTCTTTATTTAATCGTAGTGGTCTTTCTTTTAATTCGTTTTTAAATGGGGTTCAAAGAACTTTAAATATTGTTAATCAAGCAATACCAATTATTAAAGAGGCGGCGCCTGTTATGCGAAACACGAAAACAATGTTTAGAGTTATGAGTGAGTTTAAAAAAATTGATAATTCTTCTACATCTAAAAAGGCTTCTACTGCTGAAACAAATAATAGTAAAAATAATTTTAGTAATTACAAGGGACCGACATTTTTTGCATAAAAAAATAATCAACGGTTTTGATTATTTTTTGCATATATAATTGTATATTTTTTTCTATCAAAGATTTCTTTTTCGATTGTTATTGTATACTTTTTGTTTAACAGAAATTCTTTTAATTCGTCTATTTTGGTGTGACTTACTATTAGCAAGTCATTTTTTAAATCTATGTCAAGTATTTTTTTTATTTTTTGAGTTCCCATGCCGGAAATTACTATTATTTCGTCGTTTAATTTTATATTTTCAAGTCCGTTATTTACTTTTGTTTGGACATTAGCATTATATTTTTCTATATTCATTTTTGCTTTTTCAATGCATTTTTCAGAAATATCGATAGCTAGGCATGAACAATTTTTGTATTTATTTAGATATATATCTAATAATGCGTGATCGGCACCGACATCAATTATTTTTGAATTTGGTTTTATTAAATTACTTATTTCTAAAAGTCGTGGTTTTATTTTGATATTAATCACCTAAATAATCTTTTAATTTTCTACTTCGTGATGGATGTCTTAGTTTTCTTAAAGCTTTGGCCTCTATTTGTCTTATACGTTCTCTAGTTACACCAAATAATTGTCCAACTTCTTCAAGGGTTCTTGGTCGGCCATCTTCGAGTCCAAATCTTAGTCTAATAACTTTCTCTTCTCTTTCAGTTAGTGTTAGTAAAACTTCGGATATTTCATCTTTTAAAAGCTCATTAATTGCGAAATCTTCTGGACTCATGTTGGTTTCATCTGGAATAAAGTCTCCTAAATGAGAATCTTCTTCTTCACCGATTGGTATTTCTAAACTAACCGGCTCTTGACTTATTTTATATATATCTCTGATTTTTTCAACACTTGTTCCCATTTTTTTTGATAATTCTTCTTCAGTAGGTTCTCTATTTAATTCTAGCGTTAATTGTCTTTCAATACGAGCTAATTTATTTATTGTTTCAACCATGTGAACAGGAACTCTTATTGTTCTTGCTTGATCGGCGATTGATCTTGTGATTGCTTGTCTAATCCACCAAGTTGCATATGTTGAAAATTTGTATCCTTTTGTTACATCAAATTTTTCGACTGCTTTCATTAAACCAATGTTACCTTCTTGAATTAAATCTAAGAAAAGCATTCCTCTTCCAACATATCTTTTGGCAATACTTACTACTAGACGTAGGTTAGCTTCAGCTAGGGTGGCTTTCGCTTCTTCGTCTCCTTCTGATATTCTATCAGCAAGTTCTAATTCCTCTTCGGTGGTAAGTAGTTTTATTTGTCCAATTTCTTTTAAATACATTCTTACTGGGTCATTTATTGTTAGGTCTTTTGTTAGTAATTCATCATTGGCGTTTTTTACATCGTCATCTGAGTCGTCATCATTTTCTGACACAACTTGTATGTTATTTTCGTTTAAGACGTTATATAGGTCATCTAGTGAGTCAGCATCTAGTTCTAAATTTTTAAGTTTATCAGCTAGTTGTTCATATGTTATTGTTCCATTCTTTTTTCCTAATTCTATTAATTCTTTTTTTCTTTCTTCAAACGTTTTAATTTCTTCAAACATTTTTACACTCCTTTTTTAAGATCTATTATTTTTTGAGCTATTTCAGCTTTTTTTATTGGATCAATTGTTTCGCGCATTTTTGCTTGCATTCTTTCAATTGCATTATTAATATTATATTCTTTAATTACTTTTATATAATCCTCAATTTCATCTATTGTATAGGTTTCTTTTTTCATTTGTATATTTACTTTTTTTATGGTATTTGTAAGTTCTTCGTCACCTTCAATATAGTCAATGAAATCGGCTTCATTTATTTCTTTTTTTTCATGATAATAAGCACTTATTTCTCTAGCAAGTAGTCGATATTCTTCTGTTGGCATGAAGGTTACTTTTTTATCATACATTTTAATAACTTCTTTACTTTTTAACATATAGTAAATTAAACATTTCTCAGCTTTTTCATATTTTGAAAGTTTTTCACTTTTTATTTCTTTTTTTATTTCTTTTGGTTTTTTTGTTATGTGTTTTCTTAATATATCTTCATCAATTTGTGTTTCTTTAACTATTTTTTTAATTGTTACCTCTTTTAAAATTTCATCGTCTATTTTGTTTATTTCGTTGATTATTTCTTTTATGTAGGTTGCTTTGTCATTACTATTTTCTAAATTTTTACCTTCTTTTAGATATTCTAATTCGAAATCCATAATGTTTATTGGATTATTTAGTTTTCTTTCAAAGGATTCTTTTCCATATTTTATTATATATTCATCGGGGTCTAGGTTTTCTTCTAATCTTATTATTTTTGGTGTTACATTTATTTTATTTAATTCTTCAGCACAAGCTTTAGTAGCTTTGGCCCCTGCTTCATCACCATCAAAACATAAGATTACTTCTTTTGCCATTTTTTTTATTAAATTTGCTTGATTTTTTGTAACGGCTGTTCCCATTGTGGCAATTACATTTTTAATATCTATGGTGTGTGCTCTAATTACATCCATGAATCCTTCCATAATGATTATTTGATTTTTTTGTCTTGCAATGTCGCGGGCACGATGATAATTGTATAATAATTCACCTTTTTTAAATATTTCTGTTTCTCTGGTGTTTATATATTTTGAATTATCTTTTGTTTTATAAATTCTTCCGCTATAAGCTACGACTTTTCCATTTAAATCATAAAGTGGGAACATTATTCGGTTTGAAAATAAATCATATATGCCGTAGTCATTTTTACCAACTAATCCACTTTTTAAAATTTCTTTCATTTCAAATTTCTTTTTCAGAATATTTGATAATGTGTTTTTATCATCTAGGGCTAGTCCAATTTCAAATTCTTTTATTATACTGTCTTTTATGTTTCTGTTTTTTAAATATTCTTTTGCTTCTTTTCCTTTAGTGGTGTTTATGTTGTTTGTGTAAAATTTTAAACTTAGATCATAAATATCGTGTTGTGTTTTATAATCCTTAATTTTTCTTGGTTCAGATATTTCTACTTGTACTCCACCAATATCGGCAATTTTTTTTACAGCTTCACTGAAGGTAATGTTTTCGTAATCCATTAAGAATTTAAACACTGTTCCTGTTGCACCACATGAAAAACATTTGTATATTTGTTTTTCGTTGTTAACGCTCATACTTGGATTTGTATCATCATGAAAAGGACAAATTCCGAAGTAATTCTTTCCTCTTGGTGTTAATGATACATATGATGATATGACATCGACAATGTTAACACTGTTTCGTATTTCATTTATTTTTTCTTGTGTTAAAGATTTCATGGTATCATACCCCTCTATATATTAATATTCTAGATTTTTTTTCCATTTCCTTTTTTTTCTTTTTAAAAATGCGAAAAATGTTGATTTTATTGGTTTTTTTAGAACATTTGTTTCTATTTTTAATATTTTTTTGTTTTTTTCATATATTTTTTTGAGGTGGTTTTTTGTCTTTGAAGAAAATTAAAACGATTGGTATTTTTATTATTTTTTTCTTTTGTTTTTTTACTCATTTTGTATATGTGTGGTTTCCCTCTTTTTTTACTTCTTTATTTTTTCCTGTAAATGAAAGTATTTGGGAACATATGAAGATGTTGATATGTGCGATTATAATATGGGAGTTTTTAGAGTTTTTGATTTTAAAACATTTTGATATTTATTTTAATAATTTTGTTTTTGCGGTTTTTATTATGTGTTTTCTTTCAATTATAGTTTTTATTATTGTTTATTATCCTATTTATTTAGTTTTGTCTTCATCTTTTTTATTTAATATTATTTGTTTATTTATTACAATATATTTTGTTTCAGTTGTTGGTTACTATATAATGAAACAAAGCCATATTAAATATGGCTTTGTGATTGGAATTGTTGGAATAATATTTTTGTATGTTTTGTTTGGTTTGCTGACATATTTTCCTATTAAAAATAATTTGTTTGTTGATCCTAGATATAATGCTTGTGGTTTACTTGATATTTCTAAATAGTCTGCTTATTTCTTCTTTGTAATTCAATTGTTCGGTAATTTTTAGATAAGCTTCTTCTTTTGAACATAAGTTATATATTGTGTCTCCTTTTAGGTATATTTTGTAATTATCTTCTTTGTTTAATCCTATTTTGTTTTTTGTTATTATTTCTTCGATGTATGGGTTTGTGTCTAGTTCTATTTTAACTATAACATTTTTCATCTTAAACTTTTGATATGGATTTAGTTTTGAAAGTTTAAATACTGGTTTAAATGTTTTAATACTTAATTTTTTTGAGGAGGAATGAATTTCTAAACTTTCGATTGGAACTGCAGCGTATTGGATTTTTTTGGTCATTGAAATTCCTCCTTGTTTTTTTTATGTATTATATACATTAGTTTTTAAAAGTCAATAAATTTTATTAAAAAAAACTCAAAAAAAATTGAGTTTTTTTTAGCATATGCTATCTATTTTAAAACGCTATTGCAGTAGCGGACTTTTTCATAATATTATTATATGTATTTTTTATTATTATATTCTTTTTATTTTTATTTGTCTGTTTTTTTATCTATGACAAAAAGAACTTATGTAAGTTCTTAATATCTTTTAGTAGATTGAATACATATATTATATTAATTATGAAATAAATATGTTATAATGATAATACGTGATAATAAGGGAGTGATTTTATGACGTATTTATTAATAATGCTAATACCAATATTAGTAATATATCCATTTTTTATCTCTAAATCTATAGATAAACATACATTAACTAGGGAGCAAAACATAAATGAAATAATCAAAAATATATGTCTAGTATGTTTGATATCTATAATATCCATAATTATCATCATTTATTTATTAAATATGTATGGTAGTTTAATACCAAATTCAACTTCAAGTTTATGTACAAATACTGGTGGCTGGTCGTATTCTTGTCAGGGAGATACACATACCGCTCCAATATTGCTAGCTGCAATAGGCTTAGTGATAATTGCTTATCATTTTCTTTCACAAAGGTTCGTATATAAAATATTTGAATACAACAAGGGAATTTTTAAATACATTTATATGTATATTCACATGTTTATTATATATTTCTTAAATTTTTGGCTTTTATTATACTTATATGGCTTATTTATTTCAGTACACTATGACTCAGCACTAATTGAACTATTAAGATTTTTTGTATTTATTTCTCCAACTTGCCTCTTTATTATTTCAACATTAATATATGCGCATAAAAACAAGAATAACTAATTCTTGTTTTTTTATACTAATTCATATTCTCTAGCAATTATTCTATTATCAGAGCAATTTTTAATTTATTATTTTTTATTTTAAACATAATGCTACCATCCTCGTCTGTTCTATATATTTTTGATTCATTTAAATTATTTAATACTTCTTTATTGGGATGACCATATCTATTATTCTTCACAACTGATATTGAGTAGTTAATACATACAAAAAAGAACTATCTATTTAGATAATTCTATTTACAATCAATAACTATTAGTGGTACTAATATCTCGTCTTCTGTATACCCTGCATGCTGTGATTTTAACACTTCGCTTCCAACATATAATAATGTCTTATCAGTTTTACCTATAGCAAGATAATCTCCTAAAGCATCTCTAAATATTTCATTTTCTACTCCATCACCAAACAATTTTGACTCAATAACTTCTTCCATCGAATATAAATCAAAGTCATTACTAAAATACTTATTAAATAGTTTCTCAAATATATCTTTTTTATCCGGTTTAATAAAGAAATTAACTGCTCTAGGTTCAAGTGATGTATTTCTAAGTAAACATTCTTCTATGTCAGGGTAATCTTTAATAAATAAATTTTCTACATTATGATGTCCATGATCTGCAACTACAAATATTATTGTATCATTTAATTTACCGCTTAATTCTTCTACTCTTTTATTTATATCTTCAATTATTGATTTTATTTCAGGCTTATCACAGCCTATTTCATGCATTGTATGATCCGGATCAGTATCATATGCATAAATATATTTCATTCCCTCTTCATTACATTTATCTTCAATTATTTTATACATGTCATCTAAATCTTTATAAGCATTTTCTCCAAATGGAAGTAAAGTATATCCTTTATAATCACTCTTTTCATTTAATTCATCCATTATTGTTTTTCTAATCATATGTTTACTATTATAATCAATTGCTTCTTGTAATGGTTTATATTCAAAATCACCTTTTTCAGAATTCATAAAAACTGTTATAGTTTTATCAATATCTTTATAGTACATATCCCATCCAAGCATCCCTGTTTCAACTGGATTTAATCCTGTCATCATTGATGTTGTTGCAGCTACTGTTGTTGCTGGGAAAACTGTTGTAATTGGTTTAATTCTATTTTTTATTAAAAATGAATCTTTATCAAGCATTCTGTCCATTATATTTGAACCCATTCCATCACATAATATTGTTACTATATTTTTAGGATGCTTTTCTTCTAAAATTTTATCTATATAATCCAAAGTATTGTGTTTATATTCAAGTCCGAAATACTTTCTTACGGAGCAAGCTAAATTAGTTAAACACTCATTATAATTGTTTTTTACTATCATAATTTCAACTCCTAAAATTATTATATCACATTTATGGTTCACAAATTTTTATTTTGAGTTTACTATTTTTAATTTTAAACATTATACTTCCATCTTTATCTGTTCTATATATTTTTGAGTTTTCTAAATTCTCTAATACTTCCTTATTTGGATGCCCATAGTGATTTTTCTTACCTACACTAATAATGGAATATTTAGGACTTATTTCATTAATAAAATTTATACTACTACTCGTCTTACTACCATGATGACCTACTTTTAATACATCTATTTTTGGTAAATTATATTTACTCATTATTTCTTTTTCAGTAGTCACTGATGCATCTCCCATAAACATAAATTTATATTCATTTAACTCTGTATAAATTACATTACTATTATCATTCTCATTATTGTATTCTTCAGTTTGTAAAAAGTATAATTTATTCTTATCTATATTTAATTCTTTAATACATGAATAATATTTAATATGTTTCTTATCTAAAACTTTAATTAATTCTTTTTCCAAGTCATTAAATGCTCCACAATTAAAGATTACTTTTTCTACTTTAAAACTATTTACTAAATTTATTGCTTCACCCATATGGTCGTAATCGCCATGCGTAATTATCAAAAATTTTATTTTCTCTATCCCTTCAGATTTTAGGTATGGATTGATTCTGTTTTTGACATGGTTTTCTCCATTTTTTAAGTATCCACCTGTATCTATAAGAATGTTTTTTCTATTTAATTTTATTAATATACTGTCTCCTTGTTTAACATCTATATAGGTTATTTTTATTTCTTTGTTAATTATATTTATATTATGATGAATTATTAAAATGATTAAAATTATCCATAAATAATTTTTGCTTTTTCTTTCCCATATTTTTAGAAGCGTGAATTCTATGATTAGGTATATTATTATATAGAGTGATTCTATGTGACAAAGACTAATGTTAAATATATCTATTTTTTCTATTTTTATAGATAATGTTTCAGTTGTTTTTATTATTTTATAAAGTAATCCATCTAATGGCTTTATAAATAGAGTTAATAATGTTAAGGGGTATAATATAAATGAAATGATAGGTATAAAAATTAGATTTATTAATATTGATATTAAGTTTATTTTAAAGTTTATGTTTATTATAAAAGGCGTGCTTGTCATGAAAGCTATTAAAGTTATTATTAGTGTTTTTTGGGTATAGGTTTGATATTTATTTATTAAATTTTTAAAAACTATTAAATATCCTGATATTGTGAATGTTAGTATATATCCAATATCGTAAATGTAATATGGATTTATATTAAGTAGTGTTAGTAATACTACTAATAATAAATATATTGTTTTTATTTCTAAATTTAAGATTTTTTTAATCATAGTTCCTGTATATAATAGTACTGCTCTCAAAAGTGATGGAGGATATCCTGTTATAAATAAATAAAAAATAAGTGTGTAAAAAATGATGATGTATATTATTTTTTTATTTTTTATAAATTTTTTTATTAATTTATATAAAAGTGTTGTAATTATTGCTATATGTGCTCCGGAAATTGTCAGCAAGTGACTTATTCCATTATTTATGTAGCTTGTTTTTGTTTTTTCATCTATTTCATTATTTGCTAGTATAAAAGTATTTAAATAATCTTTACTTTTATAATTGTTAATGTGTTTGATTAGTGTATTTTTAATTTTATACTTTAGGCTAATTTTATTATTTGTTTCTTTTATCTTTTTAGCTATAAAAATATATTTTATATTTTTACTTAATAGGTATTTTTTATAATTGAATTGATAAGGTAATGTATTATTTTGTGGTTTTGTTATTTTACCTTTTATGTAAATAGTTTTACCTAATTCACATTTATAATTTTTATATATATTTACTAATATTTTTTCTTTTGCTTTTATGATTAGTGTTGTTTTATTTTCTTTACTATTACATTCGGTGATTATTCCGTATATTTCTTTTGTTTTTTTATTATATATGCTTTTTTCTGGATTAATAAATCTTAACAAAAATGTGATTGTCATTATTATACTAAACAGTAATACTATCCTTGATTTTTTCAAAGGCTGATTCTCCAATTCCAGTTACATTTTTTATTTCATCAATTGTTTTGAATTTTTCGTTTTTATTTCGATATTCGATAATTGCTTTGGCTTTTGCTTCCCCTATTCCATTTAGTGTTTGTAGTTCTTCCATAGTTGCTGTATTTATATTTATTTTTGTATTGTTGGTTTTATCTGTTATTATTTTGGCTTTTTCATCTTCTTCTTTTATGCAGGCGTTATTGCATGGTGGACATACTATTTCATTTTTATTTTTTTCTTCTTGTATTTCTTTTTTTGTATATACTATTATTACCATTTCATCTGTTAATTTTTTGCTTAAGTTTATATTACTAGTATCACTATCTTTTCTTAAACCACCGGCCATATTAATAGCATCATTTACATTGTTTTCAGTTGTTAATTGGTATACTCCGGGATTTGCAATAGCCCCTTTTATATCAATAGTTATTTTTTCTTTTTTTATTTCTTTTTCTTTATTTTCTTCTTTGTTTTCTTTTATAATTTCTTTCTTTGTTTCCTTGTTTTCTTCTTTCGGTTGATCTATTATTGTCCATAGTATGATTAGTACTGTTATTAAAACAAAGATTATTTTAAATATTAAATTTATTATTTTTTTTCTTTTCATAAAAAAATCACCCTCATATATTAATATACTGGGTAATTTATTTTTTTCCTTTTTATTTAATTTTTTATTTTTATTTTTTGGTTTTTTGTTTCAATATTTACTCTTTGCACTAAAGTAAGGCTGGCTATTAGAGATAGGGTGAAACTTCCTCCGTATGATAAAAACGGAAGGGGAACTCCGGTTAGAGGAATTAAACCAAACATTCCTCCAAGATTTATGAAAATATGGGCGAATATGTAGCTAGATACACCTAGACATATATATCTTCCTCTTAAGGTTGAAGCTTTTGAAGATATTGATAGAATTCTTTGAAGAATTATTATATAACCGATAAAAATAAATACAGTTCTATATATACCATATTCTTCAGCAATAATAGCAAATGCGGAATCGGTATGAGGCTCTGGTATATATGAGTATTTTTGTTTACTTTTACCAATTCCGAGGCCAAATATTCCGCCATCATTAATTGCTATATAGCTATTACATACTTGATATCCTCCATTTTCATAATTGCCACAAGGGTCAAGGAAACTGGTAAAACGGCTTTTTCTAGCATCATTTAAAATGTATCCACGGACCATATATATTACTAATAATCCAGCTATTAATAAACCGATCATCAGTATTATTGTTTTAAATTTATCGGTTTTTAATATTGGGCTAGCTAAGAACATCATAGCAATAATGAAAAGAGTTATTAAAAGTGTTCCTAAGTCTTTTTGTAAGACTATAATCGCTGGAATGATTAACGCAATTATTAAAATTCTACCAATTATATCATAATGATTGATATTAACAGTTCTAAGTTTTTTATAATATTTTTCAAATAATAAGGCTAAAAATATTATTATAATTGGTTTTGATAATTCGCTTGGTTGTATCTTTATTATTTTAAGATCAATCCAGTTTGTTGAGCCACCAATTTCTCTAGATGTTAGGGCCCATAAGTTTAGTAATACTGCTATTACAAATAACATGTATATAAATATTTTATAGTATTTAGTGTCAGTTTTTAAGATGACTATGCTTCCAATAAGGCCGGCAATTATAAATACTAATTGTTTGTAGAAATAATAGTATATTGAAACATCATAATTTACAACTGCGGCTCTACTTGAAGCTGTAACAATATTTAGAAGACCAAAAACAAAAAACGCTATACTAACTATTAGAAGCGGTTTGTCGATATCTTTTAATAATTTGATTATGTTTTTTTGTTTCATATTTTTCTCCTATTACATTTATCATAGCATATTTTTAAAGCAAATGAAATTAAAAAAGAAAAATAGGTATTTTTAATGGACGTTTTCTTGTCATAACATAATATATATTAGATAGGAGGTAAAATATGTATTATTATGGAGGTTATCAGGGCTATGGCTGTGGCAATCCTTATGGTAGCTATGGCGGAGGATATGGCTATGGTTCTGGATATGGTGCATCTATTATTTTAGTATTGTTTATATTACTTGTAATAATTATAGGTACTAGAGCTTTTAATTAAGAAGAGTTTTCTCTTCTTTTTATTATTTGACAACTTTATTTTTTAAGTATATAATAGCCTTGTTTTATGTAAAGTGTTTTAAAAATCTTGTTTATTTAAGATTTTTTTATTATTATATGTTAAAATTATTTCAGGAGGTATGTTATGTTTAAACCTTTGAAAATTTTAGATGATTCGCATAAAATTTTGCGTAAAATAAGTAAAGAGGTAGAACTTCCCTTATCTAAGGAAGATAAAGATACTATTAAGCAAATAATAGCTCATTTAAAATATAGTCAGATTGAAAAGTATGCAGAGAAATATGATTTAAGACCAGGTATGGGACTTGCTTTTCCGCAGCTTGGAGAACTTAAAAGGATAATTGTTATTGTTCATGAATATGAAGAAGATAAATTTAAGAATTATGTTATTGTTAATCCTAAAATAATTAGCCATTCTGAAGAGATGGTAGCTTTGGAAACTGGTGAGGGATGTCTTAGTGTTAATAGAGATATTGAAGGTCATGTGCCACGATATGCGAGAATTACGATAACTGGTTATGATCCTGATGGAAATAAAATTTCAATTAGAGCGCGTGAAGATTTATCTGTTGCATTGCAGCATGAAGTTGATCATCTGGATGGGATTTTGTTTTATGATAAAATTAACAAGAAGAAACCATTTTTTAATGAAAATGAGATTAGATTAATTTAAAAAACGCTTTTATGCGTTTTTATTTTTCATATTTTTCTAGGTATTCTTCGTATGTCATTTGTTTATCTATATATGTTCCGTCTTCTTTTATGTATATTATTCTATTAGCTATGGTGTTTATAAGTTCAGTATCAAAGCTTGAAAAAACAATTGGTCCTTTGAATTTTCTTAGTCCATTATTTAAAGATGTTATTGATTCAATGTCAAGATGATTAGTTGGTTCATCTAGAAGGAGTACATTACCTTCATTTAACATCATTTTGGCAAACATACATCTAACTTTTTCACCCCCAGAAAGAACGGAGATTGATTTTAAAGATTCTTCACCCGAAAATAGCATTCTTCCTAAGAATCCTCTTATGAAAGCGTCTTCTTTATTTTCTGAGTATTTTCTTAACCATTCTATTAGATTATCATTTCCTTTGAAATAATTGTCATGATTTTTTGGAAAATATGATATTTTTACGGTTGTTCCTATTTTAATCTCACCACTATCTGGGGTTATTTCACCGGCGAGTAATCTTAGTAAGGCTGTTTTAGCTATTTCGTTCTCGCCTATTAGAGCTATTTTATCTTCTTGATTTATATGAAGTCTAATATTTTTTATTATTTCTTTGTCATTTGATTTTATGTTTATATTATTTAAAGATATTACTTGTTTCCCTAGTCTATTTTCAGTATCAAAGTTTATATATGGATATTTTCTACTTGATGGTTTTAATTCTTCAATTGTAATTTTTTCGAGTAATTTTTTTCTTGAAGTTGCTTGTTTTGACTTGGATGCATTAGCTGAAAATCTAGCTATAAATGACTCTAATTCTTTTATTCTCTCTTCCTTTTTCTTATTTGTGTCTCTTAATTGTTTTAGCATAAGTTCATTAGATTGGTACCAAAAATCATAGTTTCCAACACATAACTTTATTCTTTCCCTGTCAATATCAACCATGTAGGTGCATACTTTATTTAAAAAGTGTCTATCGTGTGAAACTAATATTATGGTTCCTTTGTAATCGATTAGAAATTCTTCAAGCCACATTTTACTTTTTATATCAAGACCGTTTGTTGGTTCATCTAGAAGTAAGATGTCGGGGTTTCCAAAAAGAGCATTAGCAAGTAATACTTTTACTTTTTCTTTATCTTTTAATTCGCTCATTTTTTCATAATGCAGATCGTTATTTATTCCTAATCCTGCGAGTAGTATTGCTGCTTCGCTTTCGGCTTCCCAACCATTTAATGAGGTAAATTCATCTTCTAATTTGGCTACTCTAATACCGTCTTTGTCAGTGAAATCTTCTTTCATGTATAGTGCTTCTTTTTCTTTCATGATTGCGTATAGTTTTTCATTTCCTTGGATTACTGTATCGATTACAGTATATTCATCATATAAGTTATGATTTTGTTTTAGGTATGATATTCTTTCACTTTTATCTTTTATTATTTCACCGGTTGATGAGTCTATTTCACCCGTTAATATTTTTAAAAATGTTGATTTTCCAGCTCCGTTAGCACCGATAACGCCGTAGCAATTATTTTCTTTAAATTCTAAATTTACGTTTTCAAAAAGTACTCTTTTCCCGAATCTTAAGCTTAAGTTTTTAATTTGTAACATAATATCACCTTGGTAATTATATCAGAATATATTTATAAAGTAAAATAAGACTAATTTTTAGTCTTATTTTCTTTTTATAATTAATTTTTTTATTTTTTGTTTTTCATTTGAATTTGTTTCAGTTTCTAAGAAAGTTTCTACATCTTGTACTTCATAGTGTTTTATTACTTTTTCGCATTTATAGCACCATAGGTTTTCTATATGTGATATTTTTCTTTTGTGATTTTGTTTTCGTTGTATAGTTATGATTGTTCCACATTCTAAGCATATTAAATCTGTGCTTATTATTTTAGCTTTATTTGACATTATTTTATGTCCTCTAATTTTACTGAAACAAGTTTGCTTACACCGGATTCTTGCATGGTAATACCATACAAAATATCAGCATATTCCATAGTTTTCTTTTTATGAGTAATTATTATAAATTGTGATTTTGTTTTTAAATTCTGTAGATATTTACCAAATTTGTCAACATTTGCCTCATCTAGGGCTGCTTCAACTTCATCTAAAACGCAGAATGGTGATGGTTTAGATTTTATAATGGCGAATAACAAGCTTATGGCTGTTAGGGTTTTTTCACCCCCTGATAAAAGATTTATACTTGTTAATTTTTTCCCTGGTGGGCTGGCAATTATTTCAATACCGGTTTCTAACATGTTATTCGGTTCGGTTAATTTTAATTCGGCTTTTCCCCCATTAAATAATTCAGTAAATGTTATTTTAAAGTTTTCATTAATTTTGTCAAAACTTTCTTTAAATTCTTTTATCATTACTTTATCCATTTCTTCAATGATTTCTAGTAATGTGTTTTCAGCTTTGTTTAAATCATCAATTTGTTTGGTTAAAAATTCATATCTTGAACTTACGTTGTTATATTCTTCTGGGGCTGCTAAATTTACAATACCCAAATCTTTTAATATTTTCTTTAATTTGTTGACTTCAGTTTTCGCTTTGTTATAATCTATATCTAATTTATAGTTTTCTTTAGCTTTATCATATGTCATTGAATAGTTTTCTGTTAGAGTATTTAATAAATTATCTAATTTAACGTCTAGTCTATTTACAGATATTTCTAATTCCTTTAATTCGTTTGTTTTTGAGTTGTAGGTACTGTTTTCTTTTTTTAGTGTTAGTTCATATTCTTCCAATGATTCATTTAAGTTTTCTTTTTCTTTTATTAAATTTTCTAATTCTTTTACTGCTGTTTCTTTTGTTTTTAATGAAGCATAGTATTTATTTAATATTTCTTCTTCTTCTTTTGAAATATTACCTTCGATTATATTTTTTGTTCCTTTAATATTACTATTTATTTCTTTTCTTTGTTTTTCTTTTTCATCTTTTTGTTTTGTTTTGTTTGTTATTTCATCGTTTTTTAATAAAATATCTTTATCGTATAAGTATAATTTATCCTCATGGTTTTTTATTGAATAATCAAATTCATTAATTTTATTTTCTAGCTCTTTTATTTCATCTTGCAATTTTTCTTTTAATTTTAGGTTGTTTTCCAAATCATATTTATCAGATATGATATTTCTTTGTTTGGTTTTTTTACCTCCAGTCATTGATCCGCCGACATGGATTATTTCACCGTCTAGAGTAACTATTCTGTATTTATTATTTATTTTTTTTGCTATTTTTGTTCCATTATCTAAATTGTCAGTTATTATGATATTTCCCAGTTGATTTAAAACAATATTTTTATATATTGTTTCATATTTTACTAGATTACTAGCTATATCTATATAGCCTTTTTCATTTTCTATTTTATTTGCTATTTCTTCGTCTATGTTTTTTGGTTTTATGATGTTTAGTGGGAAAAAAGTTGCTCTACCGACATTTTTTAAGAAGTTTATTGCTTCTTTGGCGTTATTTTCGTTATCAACTATTATATTGTTTGCCATGTACCCTAGAGCCGTTGATATAGCCATTGAATATTCTTCTTCAGTTTCTATTATATTTCCTATAGTATCATGAATACCTGTTAATTTAGGGTTACTTAAAACACTTTTTACTGGTAGTGGTAGTGATCCACCATTTTCAATGTTTTCTTTTAAAGATTCTATTTTTATTTCTAGATTGTGTTTTTGTCTTATTAAATTTGTCAGTTTTTCTTGTACTTTTATTTTTTCTTTTTTTATTTTTTCTATTTCGTTTGTTTCAATATTTTTCTTTTCATTTATTTCTTTTAATTCTTTATTTATATATGTTGTTTCTTCAGTTAAACTGTTTATTTCATTTGAAATTTTTAGTTCTTTTTCTTTTAATTCGACGATGTTATCATGTAGTTTAGCGTCTTCTACTTCATATTTTTTTCTTTCGGTAAGTATTTGTCTTTTACTGTTTAAGCTCTCAGATATTTCAGTTAGTTCAATTACTTTAGCTTGCATTATTTTTATTTCTTCATCGATTTTGGTTATTTTTGTTTTATATTTTTCAATTTCTGCTTCATTTGAAGATGTTGTAGTCATCATTTCTAGAACTTCTTTATTTAAATTTTCTAGTTTTTCTTTGTTACTTTTATATTCGAAATTTAGGTTAGTTATGTCTTCAGTTATTAGCGCGATATCTAAATTTTCTAATTTGCTTTTGGCATCATTGTATTCTAAAGCTTTTTCACTTTCTATTTTTAGTGGTTCTATTCTTTCTTCAAGTTCTCTTATGATGTCATTTATTCTATTTTTGTTGTCATGAGTTTTATCTAGTTTTCTAATTGCTTCCTCTTTTCTTCTTTTGTATTTTAAAACACCGGATGCTTCTTCAAAAATTACTCTTCTATTTTCTGGTTTACTACTTATGATTGCCTCTATTTGTCCTTGAGAAATTATATTGAAGCTTTCTTTGGCAATACCAGTATCTAATAAAAGATTGGTAATATCTTTTAATCTTACTTTTTCACCATTTAAAAAGTATTCGTTGGTTCCATCTTTATACACTCTTCTTTTTATTTCTACTTCATCATAAGCAAGAGGCATATATTTATCTTCGTTATTAAAAACAATGGTTACAGAGGCAACGTTCATTGGGTTTCTTGTTTTACTACCAGAAAAAATGACGTCTGTCATTGTTCCGTCACCGCGCAAAGATTTTACTGACTGCTCACCTAATACCCATCTTACGGCATCTACGACATTACTTTTGCCTGAACCGTTTGGACCGACAACGCCATTAATACCTGTGTTAAATTCTAAATTTGTTTTATCAGCAAATGATTTAAAACCTTGGGCTTTTATTTCTTTTAAATACATGTGTCATCACCATACCATATAAATTATACCTTATTTTTGGAGTAAATACAATAAAAGAAGGTTTAAAACCTTCTATTCATATAATATATCTATGTCTACATAGTTGTCATTTATACCATCTATTTTACCGTCATCGCATATTTGCCATACTTTGTATTTTCCTTTATAATCTGTTTTATTTGTATAATGGGCTAACCATATATCTTGTTTTGGATTTTGCCATATGTTTTCTAGGTAATATTTACTACTATAAAGCATGGTTTCATAACCGTGTTTTTCTATTTCATCAGTGAATGTTGTAGCTATTTGGGTTAAATGGTAGAAACTCAAATTATATTCTTTATATTTTGTCCAATTTTCCCAATCGAACACTACAGGCAGACTTATTTTATAATCTTTTATTTGTTTTATGACCCATTTTGCTTGTTTTAATGCTTCTTTATTATTATCAGCATATGAGAAAAAGTATATTCCAACTGGTATTTTTTCTTGATTTAATCCTTTAATATTTTCTTTAAATTTGCTGTCTAGATAATATTCCCCGTTTTTTCCTTTTTGACTTCCTACTCTAATGAATACAAAATCTACTCCTGCTTCTTTTATTTTTTTATAGTCGATGTCTCCTTGATGATGGGAAATATCTATTCCTACTTTGTAATTATTATATTTTTCTTTAATTTCGCTAAATAATGTATTCTTTGTGTTTGTTTTTGTAGATTTATTTGTAGTGTTTTTAGGTCTTTCTATGATATTTACGGTGAAGTTATTAACTGTTTCATTTCCTTCTTTATCGGTAGCTTTATAGGTTAGGTCATATTTTCCTATTTCGTCTAGGTTATATTCTCCGATTATTTCGCAATTTGGTTTATCATCATAGTTATCTCCACAGAAGAATTTACTTTCTAAATCAACATTTGATTCTTTGTAAAAAGTGAATTTTTTATGGTTACTTATTATAGGTGGTGTGGTATCTACTATATTTATATCAAACGAGTAATCTATTTTTAAGTTTTCTTCATTAATATATTTGAAAGTAACTTCTTTTTTTCCTAGTTTTTCAGTATTAATTTTTTTATTATTTATAATTTTTCCATTTATACTTTTTATTAGATCTTTTGTTTTAATTTCACTATAAACTTCAATATTTAAATCATCTATTGTTTCTACTTTGATTATGGCGTGTTTTATTCTATAATTCATATATAATGTATAAATTATAGGGATAAGTATTATTAAGAAAATTGTACTAATAATTATTTTTTTCATATACATCACGAATTTATTTTATCATATTTATAATAAAAAAGAGAAATAAATTCTCTTTTCATATTTTTATTTGTTTAGCCTCTTCTAGATATTTTTTTACTCGTTCATCGGCTTTTTTAATATTTTCGTTTTTCGAGTAGTCCATGTTTTCATATCTTTCACCTTGAAGGGCTCCGATAAATCCTATCATGTCATCGCTGTTTTTAATTTTACCATTTACATAACATACTGGAAATATAACACTTTCATTATTTACATTGTTGTAATCTTCTAAGTGATTATCCAACACTTTTAGAGCGAGAACTTGGACTTTAAAGAATTCTATTTGGGTTTTTTCACTTGTTGCAATATCATCTAAATCTTTATTTGTTAAATTGCTTGTTATATTTATTAGGTCATCTAGGTATGTTGCATAGTAGTATGAAGTTATGTTTACTTTTTGGCATACTTCATTTCCAGAATATGTTGTTTCTAATATTTCATAGTGCAAATTATCTAAATACTTTCTTTCAACTTTTTGTACCAGTTGTTCTTGAAGGTTTAGATAATTTTCTAATTTGTATTTTTTTATTTGCTTATCTGTTGGTTTGTTTCTTAGATATGAATTTGGTCCTACAGCGATATGAACATTTGGAACTTTTTCGCCTACTAATTTTGTAAATTCGTCGTATGTTAAATTTGTATTGGTTAGTGTATCGGTAATTTCTTTTGTTTTTTCTTCTAACTCTTCTTTTGTATAATTATTACTATTGTTTAATATATGTCTATTTGCAGTTATAAATATTATACATGAAGCTGATAATATCATTAATGTTATATATACTTTTTTCATTTTATCACCTCTTAACATTGATATTTTGTTTTTGTTGAATTGTTACTTCCATTTACAACTGCATAAACGCAGTAATTTGCTCTATAGAAATCCCATGTGTTTGTTCCGACAAAGCAAGCATATCCAGCGTTTCCAGACGCAAGGCCACTGTTTCTATATGTTGCACAGTATGATGTTGTACTTGATGAATCTGGAGAATAGCACATTTTACCACTAGTTACACTACCATTTGTTACGGTAATATTAAATCTATATCTATATCCATAACCACCAAATGAAGCATTATTGTGTGTACATGTTTGCGTATCTTGAGTTGTTTTACTAGAAGTTATTGTTATTGTGGTTGTTGTATTAAAGATACACTGTGTATTTATATTTGATTGACCATTGTTGTTACAATATTGGCTTCCTGATGTATTTACATTGTATGTTGCACCAGATGTTTTATATATAGCTCCGTAGTTAACACCATTATAGGCAGTTCTTGAAACATTATTTGTAATACTTCCACCACGTAAGTTAAATGTCCCATTATTATTGATATAAATGGCTCCACCATATCTACCTGTATTACTTGTTAGGCTACCACCTGTCATGGTTAGATCTCCTTCAACGCCTATTCCACCACCATCGTAGTTAGTTGCTGTGTTTCCTGAAATAGTTCCACCTGAGATGGTTAATTCTCCACTATTTGTGGTATTTCCTAGAAGTGCTATTCCGCCATAGTATCTATTGGCAACGTTATTACTAATTGTACCTCCTGATATTGTCATATTTGCTGTAGTTTGAATACTCATTCCACCGCCGTTTCCGGTTGATGATTCAGTACCATTGGCGTGATTTGCAGTTATTGTTCCGTTTGTCATTGTGCCTGTTACATTCGTTCCTAAGTGAACTCCTCCACCCATTCCGGTACTAACTGTATTATTTGAAATAGTTCCGCCATTAATATTTATATTAGCTGCTGCGGTTGAATCAATTCCACCGCCATAAGCAACTGTGGTATTTTCAGTTATTGTTCCTTTATTTACGGTGAGAGTTCCACCATGCATATTAATACCGCCACCACCAGTATCTGATCCTGCGGTGGTATTGTTTTGTATTATTCCTCCGTTGGTGGTTCCGTTCAAGGTAACCGTTCCGCCGTTACTATATATACCACCACCACTTCCAGCTGAAGCACCATTATAACTTATATTGCTTCCTTCGTTAATGTTTACGGTTCCTCCATTATTATATATACCGCCACCATTAGCAGCACTATTTTCGTATATTATGCCACTAGTATTAAATGTTCCAGTTGAAGCAATGTATACTCCCCCACCATTACCACTGTTGGTACCACTTTCCGTTATTTGACTGCCAACATTTTGAGTTACGGTTGAATTTGTTCCAATATATATTGCTCCTCCATTTATACCAGTTCGAGAAAGACATTGTTCTATTTTCCCATTTAATGTTACACTTGAACCATTATTTACGTATAGACCTCTAGCACTGTTTAATTCTAAAGAGGAATTACTATTTATAGTTGATGATGCTCCATTAGTTACTGATAATAGTGGGCCGTCTGTAAGGGTTAAGTAGTTTGAAAGATTTCCGTCTAGTTTTGTCCCGTTTAAGGTTAAACTTCCACTTGCAATTGCAATAACTGGAGTTACATTTGAATTTGCCCTTTTTATAACTTTTCCTCCATCAATTGTGATGCTTTTACTACTGTTCATTGTTATATTGTTTACAACATCAATATTAGTTAGTAAATGAATTGTTGCCGCTCTTGAACTTGAAGCTGAATCATAGGCTTTTCCGATAGTTGCATATGGTTTAGCCTGAGTTCCATAGCCTGTTGTATCATTTCCTGAACTAGATACATATAAATCTACTTTCTTTAAGTTATATGTACTTGTTATTGTGTTACCTTCTATGGTTACTTTCGCATCTACTATTCCATCTGTTGCAAAAGGTAGGGTTTCATTTCCGGTTACGGTTATTTCTTGCCCACCATCTATTTGATATTTACATGAATATGGGCTTGAACATCCTGATGGATAAGTTATTATTACTTCTCCTGATACATTTTCACTAAATGTTGGGGCTGATACATTTTCTGTTGTTATTCCTAGTGTTCTTATTACTTGGTTATTATTATTATCGGTTACTCTTACTTTAACTGTGTACTGAGTATTATATGTTAATCCTGTAAAAGTATATATATTGTCATCTATATTTGGATTTGTTTGAGTTACCCATGTTGTTCCACCATCTATAGAGTATTCGTAACTTGTTATATTATTGTTTTGTGAATCTGATACTGTTAGAGTTATTGTTCCTGGTGTTGCAGTATGTGCTACACTTATTCCTGCTTCTAATTTACATGAGGCAAGTTGAGTTACTGAACTTACTCCACTACCAGTAAACATATTCACTGCTTGAGCTCCAGATGTATCCCATCCACTACCTACATAGATTGCTTGCATATTGGTTGTATTTTGAAACATATAATTCATAGCTGTTGCTGCTAATGTATCAAATGTACATAGTTTTAAAGTGGTAAGAGCACTACAATTATAAAACATATTTGTCATGGTTGTTACATTACTGGTATCGAAATTGCTTACATTTAAATTGGTTAAACTAGTGCAGTTTTGAAACATGTTATTCATACTTGTTACATTACTAGTATCGAAAGTACTTAAATCTAAACTAGTTAAACTAGTGCAATTTCTGAACATGTATTGCATACTAAGACTTGTAGCTGTGGCATGCCCCCAGCCGGTTCCAAAGGTTATTCCCGTGAGCCCACTGCAGCCATCAAACATTTGACTCATATATGATACATTGCTTGTATCAAAATTACTTAAGTTTAAATTGGTTAAACTAGTGCAGTTTTGAAACATGTTTGCCATACTTGTTACATTACTAGTATCGACATTATTTAAATTATTTAGTGTTGTTAAGCTGGTACAACCAGCAAACATAGAACCCATACCATTGCTTGCTGCCGTAGGATGACTCCAACCTGTTCCGAATGTTATGCTTGTTAAATTGCTACAGTTTTGAAACATCCATCGCATGCTTGTTACATTACTAGTATCAAAAGTACTTACATCTAAACTTGTTAAGCTGCTACAACCATTAAACATACCACTATAAGAATAATCATCTCCCATATTTGTTACATTACTGGTATCTAAATAGTTTAAATTAGTTAAGGTTATTAAACTACTGCAGTCTTGAAACATAGCTTTCATATTATTACTTGCTGCTGTAGGATGACTCCAGCCCTCCCCAAAAGTTATGCTTGTTAAGCCTGTGTTTCCAGCAAACATATAAGACATATTTGTTACTTTGCTTGTATCGAAATTGCTTACATTTAAATTGGTTAAACTGGGACAATTATAGAACATATATGTCATATTTGTTACATTACTAGTATTTAAGTAGTTTAAATTGTTTAGCGTTGTTAAGCTACTACAATTTCTAAACATGTATTGCATATTATTACTTGTTGCTGTAGGATGACTCCAGCCGGTTCCGAAAGTTATACTTGTTAAACCTGTATTTCCAGCAAACATGTATCCCATATTTGTTACTTTGCTTGTATCAAATGTACTTAAATTTAAACTGGTAAGGCTAGTACAGCCAGAAAACATGTAGCTCATATTTGTTACTTTGCTAGTATCAAAACTGCTTAAATCTAAGCTAGTTAGACTAGTACAATTTCTAAACATGTATGACATGCCTGTTGTCCTGGTTGTATCAAAATTATTTCCAAATGTTACACTTGCTAAGTTTGTATAGCCATCAAACAAATATCCTAAACCGGTATTGGCTATGACTCCACCATCTCCACCCACATGAATAACATATTTTGTGTTATCATTTGGGTCAGCCGTTGCCCAAGCCATTACAGCTCCACTATCTGTTACTGCTGATACATCCCAATTGGTTGCTCCATTTGGTATATTTATACTGTCTTCAAATACGATACTTGTTACATTTGTTTTATCTATTCCTGAACTACCTATTATTACATTTGTTGATGAGCCTGTTGAAGATTTTAGTACTGGAAGTACTTTAGCTTTGGCTGTTAGGGCTATTGCCCCAGTTGCATAATATGTACCTTCAGAATCTCCTACTTTAGTATCTCCATCAAACCAGCCTAATGATCCATAATTTGTACTTGGATTTATTTTTGGTAAAGTTACTGCTACTGATGTTGCACTGTTTTGAATTGTTTTTGAAACACTTGTTGTTGTTGGACTTATGCTACTAACTCCAGTTCCTTTAGCATATGTTATAGTAAACATTTTCTTAGTTATTGCATACCATGGTTGCCCTGAGTTTGTATTAGGATTACATGTTAATTTGCCGGTTGAGGTACTATAACTTGAATTATTTGTCGTTGATGAGGCACTTGTATTAAATCCGGTGATTGTAAAGTCATCTCTTGTGATTGTTGGTGCATCTATGGTGCAGGTTGTCTCTGTATTATATAGGTAACATGATGATTCTGTTATGAATGATAACGTTGCTCCATTTGGAACCCAATTTGCTGTGCATGCTGTATCACTTTTAGTTATAGCATACCATGTTCCACTTGCTGATAATGTTAGTTTTCCTGTTGATGTATTATAATTACTGTTATTTGTAGTTGATGATGCACTTGTATTATATCCAATTATTGTATATCCATTTCTGGTGATTGTTGGCGCATCTACTGTACATGTTGTCTCAGTATTATATATGTAACATGATTTACTTGTTGTACTTGAAAGGGTTGCTCCATTTGAATTCCATGTGGCTGTATAAGCCGCGATTTTCTTAGTTACAGCATACCAGGTACTACCTGTATTACTACTGGTTAAAGTTAATTTTTTAGTTGACGTATTATAACTTGAGTTGTTTGCGGTTGATGATGCACTTGTATTAAATCCGATAATATCATAATTTGATCTAGTGATTGTTGGGGCA
>JAFWMN010000009.1 GCA_017513865.1 Bacilli bacterium
CACTAAAAACGGCTATATCGATGTCAAAAGAAAATCAGCTGAAACTAAAATAGCTGATGCTATCATTTCACCACAAGCATCCTCTGGAAGCAATACAACCGTAAATTTAACATATCCAATCGGATGTACAAACGGTAAATACACATGTACATATACCAAAGATAGTGAAACAGCAGTTACGATAACAGAAACAACAACTTCTGTTAACTTTGTTGGTAGTGGAACAATTGCTACAGAAGTTAAAAGTAATCGAAAACCAACAAACAAATTAACTAATTCTCAAAATATTACAATTAAGTTTACCGCATCATTCTTAAAAGGAAGTAATGTTGATACCATTGGAAAAACTAGTGAAGCTTGTACCGTAACTAGCGGAAATACAACATGTGAAGTAACCTTACCAAGTATAACTAGAAAAACTGGATGTACAATTATAGGTTGGGGATCATCAAATACTGCAACCTCAGGAACCGCTGCCGGTCAAAAAGTAGCACTGTCTAAAAATACAACTTATTATGCAAATTCAAGACTTAATGTATTAACAATGAAGTTACACATGAATGGTGGTAGTAGAGATACTTCTTCAGACACAGCAATAAGTAATTCCGGTAGTTACATAACAAGAGGTGGTACCACAGAATTCTATAAAGTAAAATATAATGCCACAACTAACCCATGGAATTATAATAATCCAGGCGGGGTAAATATAAAAAGAAATGGTTATGCTGCGGTTAGCAAAAAACAATGGTGTACAGCATCAGACGGAACTGGAACGTGTATTGATCAAGATAAAGAATATAAGGCACAAGAAATATACTCTAGTGTAGCAGATGCCGATAAAACAATTACTTTATATGTTAACTGGGTTGCTAACGTTGTAGATATATCTTCCAAAGTAACAACGCAAGCAGAAGCATCATGTAAAGGTTATTGGAGGGATTACAGATATAGATTTACAATTGATTATCATGGCAGCAGCCCATCAAGTGGATATATGTGCTATAATAGACCAAGTGAAGGTAGTAAATATTGTGGTAATTATAAAAATAATACTAATACAACAGCCGGAGATGCCTGTTTTACCAAAGATGATACTTGGGATTTTTACAGATCAACAGGTAGAGTAGATATTTATGTTAAAGCAGCAAATGGAGCATCAAAAGCTACATATGCAACCAAATAATTAATAGAAAGAAGGGTAAAAAATGAATAAAAAGAAAGTGTTTATAATAGTAGCCATAGTAGCTTTAATATTATTAATAGTAGTTTTAACAAAAGGATTAAAACCAAAAAAAGCTGACAAACTAACTGCTAAAGAAATAAAGGAAGATGTTAAAAATAATATAAATGACCTTACAACTACAGATCTTAACTATGAAAAATTTAAAAACATAATAGGAGAAAATGTTCCTAATGTGCATATCGCCCTTGGTAAAGACTCATATTTAAGAAATAAGCCAAGCGCTAAAGTTATAAGCAAATATAATTTAACTAAATATGTTAATTTGCAAGAACAGCTAGCTAAGAAAGTTGAACAAAGATACTTAAATAGCTTAAATTATAAAATAAAAGAAACTATTGATATGGGTGACCAAATATGTCAAAAAGTTGAAATAAGTAGTTATTACTATGCCTTATATTTGTATGATTATTTAGACCTAACAAATAACATGACAGACGTAGGAGCTGAAGATGCTGCAACTAACGAAAAAGCCCAAGTAGAATTTTATAAAAACTCTGTAAAAGCTTTAAAAGTTTTAGATGCCCATTTAGATGATTACGAAAACACTACAAAAGAAAAAGTAGAAGATGATATTTGCTATAAGAATGGTAAAATAGATAGTGATGACATGTTAGGATTTGTTGGAGCCCTTCAAGGAGAAAACTATTCTAATATGAATATTAGTAGTGTCATAAATCAAAATAAAGCCAAAGAACGTTTAGCAAAATATTTAGAAGAAGCCAAAAACATAAATATATAAGTGATATTTAATTATCACTTTTTTTATTGCTTTTTACTAAATATGTACGTATAATTAAGATAGTAAAGGAGTAGGTAAAATGAAAAAAATAACTTGTGACGGAAATGAAGCTTGTGCAAGGGCCTCATATTTATTTACGGAAATTGCTGGAATTTACCCAATCACACCATCTAGTCCAATGCCAAAACAAATAGATACATGGAGTAGTAAAGGTAAAGAAAATATATTAGGTACTATCCCTAAAGTGGTTGAAATGCAAAGCGAAGCCGGAGCCATCGGTATGTGTCATGGAGCTTTACAAATGGGATCTTTAGCTTCGACTTATACCGCATCTCAAGGTTTACTTTTAATGATTCCAAGCATGTATAAGATAGCTGGTGAAATGCTTCCTTTTGTAATGCACGTTGCTGCACGAAGCCTATCAACCCATGCTCTAAGTATATTCGGGGATCATCAAGACATATATGCCGTAAGACAAACCGGTTTTTGTATGCTTGCCTCATCTTCACCACAAGACGCCCATTATTTAAGTTTAGTTAGTCATTTATCTGCCTTATCATCATCACTTCCTTTTATGCATTTTTTCGATGGTTTTAGAACAAGTCATGAAATAAATAAAGTAAATATATTAGAAGAAAAAGAAATAAAACCATTAGTCCCAAAAGACAAAATAAAAGAATTTAGAAAAAGAGCTTTAAATAATGATAATCCTGTAACAAGAGGAACAAATCAAAATGCTGATATATATTTCCAAATAACAGAATCCAGAAATAAATTTTATAAAGAAGTTCCTGATATAGTTGAAGACTACATGAAAAAAATAAACAAAATAGCCAAAACAAATTATAAACCATTTAATTATTATGGAAATAAAAATGCCAAAAAAGTTATTGTTGCTATGGGTTCTGTATGTGAAACTATAAAAGAGACAATTGATAAACTTCCTAATTATGGATTAATTGAAGTTCATTTATATAGACCATTTTCTAAGGCAAAATTGTTAAAAGTTTTACCAAAAACTGTCAAAAAAATCGCTGTTTTAGATAGAACTAAAGAAGCTGGCAGTATTGGTGAACCACTATACTTAGATATAAGAGAAGCTTTAAAAGATAAAGATATTGAAATAGTTGGGGGAAGATACGGATTATCATCAAAAGATACTACTCCAGGAATGATAAAAGCTATATATGATATGCTAGATAGACCTAAAAATAATTTCACGATTGGTATTATAGATGATGTTACAAAACTAAGTATCCCATATAAACCACTAAATTTAGATAATTCTAAAGAAATATTAATATATGGTTATGGCAGTGATGGAATGGTAAGCAGTGCTAAATCACTAATTGATATTTTAAGTAAAGAAGAAAATGTTCAAGGATATTTTGAATATGATTCTAAAAAATCAGGTGGTGTAACCGCAAGTCATTTAAGAATTTCTAAAGATAAAATAAGATCATCATATTTAGTTCAAAATCCAGAACTTATAGTAATTTCCAAAGATAATTATCCAAAAATATTTGACCCAATATCAAAATTAAAAAAAGGTGGAACTTTACTTATAAATACAAGTAAAACAGATGAACAAATACTAGATATATTAAACCCATATAAGAGATTTTTAAAACAAAAGAAAATAAAACTATATACAATTGATGCTGGTAAAATAGCTGAAAGTCATGATTTAGGAAGAAAAATAAGTATGATTATGACTAAAGCTATATTAATTTTAATGGGTATAAACAAGGATGAAATATTAGAAGAATTTATTCAAAATAAATTTGGCTTAAAAAGCAAATTAATTGCCCTAAGTAATATTGATTCTATAAAATATGTTAAAGAAAATTTAAAAGAAATAAAACTAGATGCTTTTGAAGAAGAATTAGAATTTAAAAATAAAACAATATATGACGCTATCGAACATAGAATGGGTAACAACTTAAAAGTATCTGATTTTAATGGATTTGAAGATGGCACTTTCAAACACACAAAACCTGAAATGAAAAACATTTCCGATACTGTTCCAAAATGGATTAACGAAAACTGTACTCAGTGTTCATTTTGTTCAATAACTTGTCCTCATGGAGTCATAAGACCATTTATTTTAAATAAAGAGGAATTTGAAAACGCCCCAGAATATATTAAGGAAAGATGTAAAGAAGCACTAGGTATTAAAGACCATTATTTTATAATTGGAATAAGTGCTAAAAACTGTACAGGCTGCGGAGTATGTATAAATTCTTGCCCAGGACTACAAGGTAAAAAAGCTTTAGAATTTATAAATATTAAAAATGAAAATAATGACAAAATATTTGATTACCTAGATAAAAATATTAAAGAAAAACAGTTACTTCCAAAAAATACTATTAAAGGTAGTCAACTTAAAACACCTAAATTCGCTTTCCATGGAGCATGTGCTGGATGTGGTGAAACACCATATATTAAATTATTAACGCAGCTTACAGATAATTTAATTATTGCAAATGCTACAGGCTGTTCGTCAATTTATGGTGGAGAGCTACCAAATCTTCCTTATAGAGTACCATGGGTAAATAGTTTATTTGAAGATAATGCTGAATTTGGTTATGGTATGGTAGAAGGCTATGAATCTAAAAAACACGAAATAAGAAAATACATGTTAGAAAATGAAGATGCACTATTTGATAAATGGCTTCAAAATAGTAATGATTATAAAATAACCAAAGAAGTATATGAAAATATTGATTATGATAAACATCCAAAACTAAAAAAATTAAAAGATAATATTATTTCTAAAAAAATATGGGCTATCGGTGGAGATGGCTGGGCCTATGATATTGGCTTTGGAGGTATAGATCACGTTCTATCAAGTAATGCTAATATAAACATATTAGTTTTAAATACCGAAAGTTATTCTAATACCGGAGGTCAAGCTTCAAAAGCAACACCAGAAGGAGCCGTTGCTGAATTTGCCACATCAGGCAAAAAAACATATAAAAAAGATTTAGCTAGAATAGCTATGGCCTATCCTAATACCTATGTAGCGCAAATTAGTTTAGGGGCTAACATGATGCAAGCTATAAAAGCAATAGATGAAGCAAATAACCATGAAGGACCATCTATTATAATTGCTTATGCACCATGTATAGCTCATGGTATTAAAGATGGCATGGGTGAAAGCTCAAACATGGAAGCTCTAGCAACTAAATGCGGATACTATCCAATCTTTAGATATGATAAAGAATTTACTTTAGATAGTAAAAATACTGACTTTAATTTATATGAAGAATTTTTAGAAAGCCAAACAAGATATAATATGCTAAAAAAAGTAAATCCTGAAAAAGCAAATGAAATGTTAAAACTAAATAAAGAAGCAGCCATGAAAAGATATGAATATTATAAATCATTAGAAAACAATAATTAAAATCTTTAAAATAAAAAGACTTCAGAAAATTCTGAAGTTTTTTAATCCTTAAAAAGGAAACAAGTATTTTATCCAGTATATATAATATAGAGGTGATAATATTAACAGCTATAATGAAATAAAAAACACATTAATAAAAATGAAACATATAAAAAAATAAAAAAATTTAGTATAATATATTTATAAAACAAAAGAGATGGTCCCCCCTGAAGGGCCATCTCCAATAAAAGAATAAAAAGGGGCTGGCTAGTTTACACTAGCGCCAATTCAATTTAAATTGAATTGGTGATTAATATTATATTCATTTTTAAAATTAAGTCAATATATTTTGATAAAAAAAGTAAAAAAAGGAGAAAAAATATGCAGTTAAGTGAAATTAAGGGAATAGGCCTTACAACTGAAAAATATTTAAATGAACTTGGAATAAATTCCGCTGAAGATTTAGTTAACTATTTTCCCTTTAGATATGAAATAATTGAAAACTCAAATATTAAAGATTTAAATGATGGAGATAGAATAGTAATAGGTGGAATTTGTGAACAAACACCAAACGTATTTCATTTTAATAGAAGATTAAATAAAATGACATTTAGATTAAACACTGGAGAATTTATTGCCAAAGTAGAAATATTTAATAGAGCTTTTTTAAAAAGCAAATTAAACGCTGGAACCGTAATAACCGTTATTGGTAAATATGATAGAAAACATAATTCAATAACCGCAAGTGACATTAAATTTGGACTAATAGAAAAGACATTAATAGAACCTATATACCATTCTTCATTTAAAATAAATTCGACTAAAATAAATAAAATGATAAGTTACGCTATTGATAAAGTAGATATAAAAGATTATTTGCCTAGTTCTATAGTAGAAAAATATAATTTTATAGATAAAAAAGAAGCAGTAGATATTGCTCATTTTCCTAAAGATAAAAGAAAATTAAATAAAGCATTGGAAAGACTTAAATATGAAGAATTATTTATATTTATGATGAAAATAAATTATCTAAAAAACAGTAAGAAACAAGGTGATGGCTTAGAAAGAAAAGTAGATTATAAAAAAGTAACAGAATTTATTGAAACATTACCTTATAAATTAACTAAAGATCAAGAAAAAAGTATAGAGGATATATATAATGATTTAATAAGTAAAAATAGGATGAATAGATTACTTCAAGGAGATGTTGGAAGTGGTAAAACTATTGTTTCATTTATTGCTTTATACATAAATTATTTAAGTAAATATCAAGGAGCTTTAATGGCGCCAACTGAAATATTAGCAAACCAGCACTACCAAAATATGAAAAAATTATTTCCTAAATTAAACATTGTTTTATTAAAAGGAAAAATGAGAGTTAAAGAAAAAAAAGAAGCCTTAGAATCAATAAAAACAGGAGAAGCTAATATTATAATTGGAACTCACGCTTTAATAAGTGAAGATGTTATATATAAAAATTTAGGGTTAGTGATTACTGATGAGCAACACCGTTTTGGGGTAAATCAAAGAGGAAACTTAAAAAACAAAGGAATAACCCCAGATATTTTATATATGAGTGCGACTCCAATTCCAAGGACATACGCTTTAACCTTATATGGTGATATGGATATATCTAGCATTAAAACAATGCCTAAAGGAAGAAAACCAGTTGAAACTATTTTACTAGGTAGTAGTAAGGAAGACATAAATAAATATTTAAAAATGATGCTTTATGAACTAAAAAAAGAGCATCAAATATATGTGGTTGCTCCCCTTATAGAAGAAAGCGAAAAAATAGATTTAAAAAACATAAATGAAATAGAAGAAAATTTGAAAAAAGCCTTTAAAAAATTTCCAGAATATAAAATAGGAATAGTTCATGGCAAAATGACCCAAGAAGAAAAAGATAAAGCTATGAATGATTTTAAAGAAGGTAAAACCAAAATATTAATCAGCACAACTGTCATTGAAGTTGGAATCGATGTTAAAAATGCCACCATGATGGTTATATTTGATAGTTTTAGATTTGGCTTATCCGCCCTTCATCAATTAAGAGGAAGAGTAGGTAGAAATGAATTAAATTCTTACTGCGTGCTTTTAAGTGATAAAGAAACTAAAAGACTAGATGTTTTAACTAAAACTAATGACGGATTTAAAGTAAGTGAAGAAGACTTTAAACTACGAGGTGGTGGGGACGTTTTTGGCATAAGACAAAGTGGTGATATGAATTTTAAATTATCTAACATTAAAGAAGACTATGAATTACTTTTAAAAACCAAAGAAGATAGTAGTAGATTTTTGAAAAGTAAAGAATTTGATATCAAAGAAAATGCCCATATAAAAGAAATGTTAATAAATTCTATTAATCAAGATTGACGTAAACTAAAAAAAATAAATTAAAAATTTATTGACTTTAAACACAGGATATTTTATATTGTAAATGCATAGATATTCTATGCGGGACTACTTATGGCAAAATATAAGTAGTTAACCAAACCCCCTGATGCCCCAGTAATTATTACTGGGGTACTTTTTTTTAGTGTTTTTATATGTTAAAATAAATATGGATGGTGGTATTATGTATGATGTTGTAATAATAGGCGCAGGGCCAGCCGGTTTATTTGCCGCTTATGAATTAATAACTAAAAATAGCAAATTAAAAATAGCTATATTAGATAGAGGTTCGAAAGTAGCAAGCAGGGTTTGTCCAATGAACAAATTTAAAGTGCCTTGTAAAAACTGTAACCCATGCGCCATTTTATCAGGTTATGGGGGAGCTGGAACTTTTTCTGATGGCAAGTTAAACTTTATTCCAAAACTTGGAAAAAGTGATTTAACTAAATATATGAGTGAATCTGAAAGTTATAAACTAATAGATGAAACCGAAGAAATATTTAACAAATTTAAAATGGATGCCGAAGTCTTTCCAAGTAATAATAAAGAAGCAGAAGAAATAAGAAGGAAAGTCGCTATTGCGGGAGCAAAACTTTTAATTATAAAACAAAAACATTTAGGCTCTGATCATCTTCCTGATTATATTCAAGGAATATGTGATTTTTTAGAAAAAAAAGGCGTGACTTTACTAGATAGATGTGATGTTGAAGATATTATAAAAAATAAAAAAGGTTACGACATAACATATAATAAAAAAGAGAAAGTTACTGCTAAATATGTTATAGTAGCTCCCGGTAGAACTGGAGCCAAATGGGTTCAAGAACTCGCTGATAAATATAAAATACCATATACATCTAAAAGCATTGAAGTTGGTGTTAGAGTTGAAGTTCGTAAGGATATTATGAAAGAAATAACTGATATTATTTATGATCCAACCATATTTATTAAAACAAAAACATATGGTGATGAAGTGCGAACCTTTTGTACAAACCCAGGAGGTTTTGTAGCTAAAGAAAACTATTATGGATATATATGTGTAAATGGACATGCCTTAAAAGAGATTAAAAGTAATAATACCAACTTTGCATTTATATCTAAAGTAAATTTAACAGAACCAGTAACAAACACAAGATTATATGGCGAATCCATTGCCAAAATAGCCAATGTTTTAGGTGATGGTAAACCAATTATTCAAAACTTAAAAGATTTAAAAAATGGTAGACGCAGTGAATGGCATAGATTAGATAAAGGTTTTATCGAACCAACTTTAAAAGATTGTGTGGCTGGAGATTTAGCTTTAGTCTTACCACATAGAATAATTACAAATATTTTAGAAGGGTTAGAAATACTAGATAAAATAATCCCTGGAATTAACAACGATGACACCCTTTTATATGGACCAGAAATAAAGTTTTTCAGTAATGAAATAGAAACTGACAATAACTTTAAATTAGAAAAGGAGAATATATATTTTGTAGGGGATGGGGCCGGAAAAGCAGGAAATATTGTAACTGCCGCCGCCACTGGCCTAGTAGCAGCTAGAGATATTATAAAGAAGTAGGGAAAACTATGAAAGAATTATATATTGACTTTGATGGAGTTATTTTAGACTCACAAGAAAGATTTAAAAAAATAATGCTCGATAACACTAATTTAGAAGACTGGATTAATTATTTGGCTTCAATTGAATGGTATAATTTTCTAAGAGAATGTAGAGAAATTGATGAATCATTAACAACAATTCAAAAATTGCAAAAATACAGAAATTTAAAAGGCATAATTACTAGAATACACACCTTTAATGAAGGCATTGAAAAAGCTAATTTTTTAAGAGAGAACAATATTGACTTACCAATATTTTATGTTTTGCCAGAACAAAGTAAAAGTAGTGTCGTTGTTCCAAACAAAAATAGAATTCTTGTAGATGATGACATAAAAAACTGTTTTGACTGGGAAACAAATGGTGGAAAAGCCTTTCTTTTAGATCCTTATATCGAACACGAAACAAAAAAAATAATTAAATCACTAAAAACACTACTTTAAAATCCAAAAAAGTGATATAATGATTAAGATAGGTGGTGAGGTTATGAATAAGAAAGCAGAATTAAATGGCAGCATTCATAACCTTAACACCACTTTTTTAGTTGGAGGCACATATGAAATATAATGAAAAATTAGTAAACAAATTTTTAGCATATATCACAAAAGAAAAAAGTTTAACTAGTGTTTGTAAAGAACTAGACTTAAATGAATATGAAGTTTTAGGTTTAGTAAATTATATAAAGAATAAAGATATAAATATAGCTTTAAAGAAAAGTACTGACGATATTTATATGATATATATGGGGGATATCGAATACCATGAAAAAAACACTTATGATTTTGAAACTGATGAAAATAATGAATTTAAATTTATTGCGATATCTGACACTAGATTAGGATCAAAATCCCAACAAATATCAATTTTAAATGATATATATAAAATAGGTCATGAAAACGGTTATAACAATGTTATTTTATGTGGTAATATTTCGGCCGGATTATATAGATTAACCGATTTATATGCGGAAAGTAATTTCATAAATGACACCGAAGGTCAAATAAACTATATTGTTAATTTCTTTCCTGAAATAGAAGATATGACTACATATTTTATAACTGGCAAGATAGATGATAAACATTTAAAACAAGAAAAAATAAGTATTGGCAGAAGAATCGCTGAAAAAAGAGATGATATGGTTTTCCTTGGAGAAAATTCCTGTGATGTTAATATAGATAATGTCACCATGCAAGTTTTAGGAAACAAATTAGGAAAAACTTATACAGTTTCATATAGAACACAACAACAAATAGATTCATTCCGTAGTGAAGACAAACCAGAAATACTATTATATGGCGGCCTTTTGCAAATGGAAAAATTTACTTACCGTAATGTTCGTTGTATATCCACACCAAGTGTTTGTGCTACAACAAAAGAAATGACTGAAAAAAGATTTTCGAACACCATAGGAGCTTGGTATGTTACGGTAAAAACTAATGAAAAAGGACTTTTAGAAAGTGTCACAGCTATAAGTTCACCATATTATGTAACTGATAAAGATGATTATATTAAAGCTAGACCATTAAAAAAAGGTAAAGCTAAAAAATTAACAAAAAGGGGGAAAAAATAATATGGATGAAAAAAAGAATATCGAAGTGGAATTTGTAAATAAAGTTTATAAGTACATAAGAAATGGCATGTCTATTGAAACATTTATGGAAAAATTTCATGTATCTGAAATAGAACTATATGGAATAATTGAATTATGCAGAATGTATGGTAAAGATGTTTCTTTAGAAAAAGAAAAAGATACTTTAGTTTTTAGAAAAAGCATAAAAAGGAAATCGCCTGTAAGCAAATTAGAATTCGATAGCCCAAAATTAAATAGTAATCAAATATGTGTTATATCAGATACTCATTTTGGAAGCATTCATAATCAACTTCATCTAGTCAATGAAATATATGAAGAAGCCTATAATAGGGGAATTAAAACAGTTCTTCATGTTGGTGATTTAGTCGACGGTAGTTATCCAAATAGACCAGAAAGTCCAAGGCAACAGTTCCTTCATGGCTTTGACCAGCAAGCAAGCTATGTTGTCGATATGTATCCTGAAATAGAAGGAATAACTACATATTATATTTTAGGTAGCCATGATGAAACCCATTATAAAAATGGCCAAGCTACCGTAAACAACTGGATTTCAAGGTGCCGCGAAGATATGATATATTTAGGCCAAGATACTGGTGAAATAAATATTGATAAAGTAAAAATCGTTTTAGATCATCCTGGTGGTGGTTCTGCTCAATCACTTTCATATAGACCACAAAAAAGAATAGAAATATTAGAATCACACACAAAACCTAAAATACTATTAATTGGTCATTATCACAAAAGTTATGCTTTTAGTTATCGTAATGTTCAGTGTATATTAGTTCCGGCTTTATGCGATAAAACACAGTTCCAACAGAAAAAAGGTCTATATAATGCCTTAGGAGCGTATTTCCTAAATATATATTCTGATAGTAAAGGAAATATTCAATATTTTGAACCAGAAGAAATAATATTTGGTAAAAAAGATATTTGGGATGAAACCGGAAAAGATAGATCAAAAGTAAAAAAATTAGTAATGAAAAATACTGTATATTAAATCCATTATCAAAAATAATGGATTTTATTTTTAAAATATGTTATTATATATCCCGCTGAAAAAGAAGGGAAAAAAATGATAACAAGGGACGAATTATTAGAAAAATTAGAAAATGACGTTACTGAAATTGAAGATAAAATAAACAATCCAGAAAAGCACAATATAAAAAATGCCATAATAAGAAAGTTTTTAAAAACCGGCATTGCCATTGATTATGCACTTCCATATATATTAAGTGCTATAATTTTATTTTCAGGATTTAAAAATATCCACCAAACACCATTTTATACAGATGATATTATAACTAGACAGTATTTAGAACTAGTTGATACTTCAAACGGAAAACATATGGAAGAATATGTTGATGCAATTGATGAAATAAGTTATATCGAGTATTCAACAGCTTGGCAAGAAAATGAATATGGCTTATATGAAAGAATATCAACAACATACATGCTGAATGATTTAAATATTGGGTTAGAAACAATATTAAATATGAGTCCAGAAGAACTAGATCAATGCTTTAGTATTTATAATGCAGAAATAGTAGTTGAAGATAATCCAAATGCATTAGACCCTACATACAATGATGAAATTGTTATTGTTACTAGAGTTTTTCCAACTAATCGATACACAGACAGAAAAGAAACAATAATAAGTAATAGCTTTTTTACAATATTTTATTTAATAATGACGTTTTTATTAGGTAGAGGTATTCAAGAAGTGAAGAAGATCGTTTTTCATGATTATTTAAAAAACAATTTAGAAAGATTAGAAGTTAGTTATCAAGAAATCGATGAAGAGAAAATAAAAAAATTAAATGAGATATTAGAATTAAAAAAAGAAAATTTAGAACTAGTAAAAGAAAGGAAAGTAAACAATGGACAGAAACGATAATTTTTCTGCTTTAAAAGGAACAGAGTTGTTAGATTTACTAGTAAATATTGAAAACTACAACTTAGAATATAGAAATAGCTTAGACTTAGATGAAAATGTTACTTTTGGCATTGAAATAGAATACGAAAGACTCTCTAAAAGCTTAGTAAAATTGTTTTTAAATAGAAATTTTAATGCATGGTTTTCTAGACCAGATGGTTCGTTAACTTTTGGTGGTGAAGTAATATCACCAATTATGCGTGATAATGAAGAAACATGGCGAGATATTAAAAAGATTTGTACATACCTAAGAAGAAAATTTGTAGTTACCAGTGATAATGCTGGAGGACATATTCATGTTGGTGCACATATATTAGGCAATGACCATAATAAATGGCGAAAATTCATTAAAACATACGCCGCTTATGAAGATATATTATTTAGATTTCTATATGGAGATAAACTAAGCCCAAGAAAAACATTAAGAAAATATGCCCCACCAATTGCTAGTATGGTATTTTGGCGATTAGAAGAATTAAATGAAGCAAAAGATATGTATGCTTTAAGAAATGCTTTACCAATTCAGTCAAGAGCGCAAGCGGTTAACTTTACTAATGTTAAATTTCATAAACTTGGTGATCAAGTTATAATAAAAAACACCATAGAATTTAGATGTCCCAATTCAACAACCGAGGAAGTAATTTGGCAAAATAATATTAACGCCCTAACCAAATTAATGATAGAATCTTCTTCTAATAATTTTGATGAAGAATATATTGATTATGTAATTGAAAAAAATGATAATTCGAGCATCCAAAGACGATACATGTATAACGAAGTTATGCTAAAAAAAGCTTTAGATTACGTTGATTTAATATTTGATAATAATCAAGATAAGATATATTTTTTAAGACAATATCTCAAAAATTTTGAAGAAATTAATGATATAAATTTTGCTTTCAAAGCAAAAAAATTCATAAAAAAAGCCTAAAAAGGCTTTTTTTATTTACAAGCCTGAAAACGCATGGTATAATTAAATAGGAATAAAATATAAAATAGCGCAAAAAACATTGTAAACAAAAAAAAGCTATGCTATAATTAATAATAGAATGGAGGGGTTCCCGTGGAAGAGTTTCAAAAAATTACGGTAAAAAAATCAAACGGTGAAGAAATTGAAGCAGAAGTATTATTATGCTTTGAATTAGAAAAAACAGGGAAAAATTATATATTATATACATTTAATGAGGTTGATGCTCAAAAAATGGAAACAATTCACGCATCTGTTATAACAGAAACCGAAAATGGATATCAATTAGATGTAATACCTGATGATGAATGGTCTGATGTAAAAGAAATAATGCGTGAAATTATTAGAAATGAGGAGTGATTAATATGAATGGTAAAGAAATTGTTCAAAATGGTGAAGGTGCTAAATCAATAAAAATAACTCAAGAATATAAAGAAAAGCTTATAAAATTTAGACATAGATTCTTACAAGAAGGAACTGAAAAAACAGTTACAGTAAAGAAAAGATAAAGGAGATGGGATAAATGAAAGAAGAGACTATTACGGCTAGAATTAAAAATTTCTTCGGAGCAAAAAAAGAAGAAGTTGATCAAAAAACTGATGAAAAAGCAAACGAATACAAATTAATGGATGAAGAAAAATTTAATGAATTATTAGAAGAAATTAAAAATGAGGATACTACTGATGAACGAAGAGAAGAATTAGTTGGTTATTGTGCTCTTGCCATTGATGAATGGAAAAGATTCTACGAAGATAATAAAGATAATCCAGCATTTAAACAAGCACCAGAAGGTCAAGATAAAACTCCTATAGAAGCAATACAAGAAAAAATCGAAAAATTTGAAAACACATTTAATGAAACATATGAGCACATTTATCCAACAGAACCAGCTCCTGAACAAGAAGAACCAAGCGTAGAAACGCCAGAACAAGAAGAGCCCGTTATAACTCCAGATCCTGTTATTGATTTTTCAGATCCTTTTGATTCTGAAGACAAAGCTTCAAAGGAAGAAACTCCAGAATCTGAACCAGAAGTCGAAGAACCAACTCCCGTTGAAGAAGAAACACCAGAACCTGAACCAGAAGTCGAAGAACCAACTCCTGTTGAAGAAGAAAAACCAGAACCTGAACCAGTAGTTGAAGAACCAACTCCTGTTGAAGAAGAAAAACCAAAAGGAAAACATTTCACACCAAATTCACAAACAGAAACTGAAGAACCTGAACCAGTAGTTGAAGACAAAGAAGAAGGTATTGGTTTAGAAGATTTAACCCAATTTGATTCTTATGACGATTATTTAGAAGCTTATTGTAGTGCTAATAGAAAACCAGAAGATCATATAAAATTCTTTATAGATTTGCGAAATGGAAGAAAACCACAAGATTTAAAAACTGAAGAAGAATTCATAGATGAAAAAAGAAAACAAATTGAGAAAAAAACGCAAGAAGAACAAAAACAACAAATTGTTGGACTAAAAAAAGAACTTTCTGAAAAAAGGGTACAATTAGGTAGTGCTCAAGAAAGAATAGAAGATTTAGAAAGACAGTTTACAGAACTACAAAATCGTTTATCTGAAGCAAGAGGCGAAACTATAAGTCTATCTCAAAATGTTGCAGAATTAGAAGCTGAAATTGCTAACAAAGAATCTCATATAAGTCAATTAGATACACAAGTTCGTACCACATCAACTAATTTAACACAGTCACAAGATAGAGTTTATGAACTAGAACGTCAAGTTAGTGAACAATCAGAACAATTAAGACAAATTGAGGCTGAAAATGCTAAATTGGCTGAAGCTGAAAGAGAAGCCGAAGAAAGAGCTCGTCAAGCTGAAGAAAAAGCCGGAAAATTAACAGAAAAAATATCATCATTAACAAGTGGTGTTACAGGTGTAATAGAAGCTGCAAAAACTGGCGATACTAGAGATTTAGAGACTGTCGCAAGCGAATATGTTGCTGATAAAGAAGCCAAAGAAAGAGAAGAATTAGAAGCCGCACGTGAATATGTTGCCGCTGCTAAAGCTGAAGAAAAAGCTTCTAAACCTAAAAAAGCTAAACACATGAAAAAAGCAGATAAAGAAGACCCTAAACCAGATGATGATTCAGAAGCTATTGATAACGAAATAATTGATAGTCCAGAAATAGAGGCTTTAAAAAAGATAAGAGAACAAGCTGAAGAAGAAGATATGTCAGTTGATGATGATTATGGAATGTCAATGTAAACACCGAAAGGTGTTTTTTTATTGATTTTTTAGAAAAAAACATGATATAATCTTACAGGGGAGGTGCCATAATGCACGAATGGATAGTATGGCTAATAATAGTTGTTTTACTTTTTTTAATTGAAATAATGACAATAAATATAACCACAATATGGTTTGTAATTAGTGGTATTATCGCACTAATTACCTCAATATTTATCGATAATTTCATTATTCAATTTTCAGCTTTCGTAATTCTTGGGATATTACTTTTATTAATCGCAAAACCATATTTAACAAAATATTTGAAAGATCATAATTTACCAATAATAACTAAAAAAATGGATAAAAATAACAAATGATAAACCTCGTTTTAATTTAAAGATGAGGTTTATTTTTGTGTATATTTAAATAATAATTTCCATAAATTAGTATAGGTGATATTATGATTGATGATATAAAAAATTATGTTTTTGATAATACATTTAAAATAATCATATTTAAAAATAAACTTAATATCATAAACTATAAAGAAATAGATCATTTTGATGATAATAAAATAATTATTAGATATAGTAATAAATCATTAGTAATTAAGGGAGAAGAACTAATAATAACAAAACTTCTTGATGATGAAATATTGATAAATGGTAAAATAAAATTAGTTGAATTTAAATGATAGATAAATTAATAAGTAAAATATCTTTAAATGTTAAAGGAAAAAACATCAATAGATTCATCAAACGATTAAAAACAAACAAAATAAATATTTTAAAAATAAATATAAAAACAAAAATGAAGTAAATATAATCATATATAAAAAAGACTACGAAAAACTAAAAAGAATAAAATCAATATATAATATTACTGAAACAGAAGTATATGGAATGCTTAAAATAAAAAGAAATTTCAAAAAAAATAGTCACTTATTTATAATAACCACCCTGGGCTTTGCAATGTTTTTGTTTTTAACAAACATTATATTTAAAATAGAAATCATCCATTCTTCAAAAGAAATTAGAAATATTTTAAAACAAGAATTAAATAAAAATGGAATAAAAGAGTATGCTATTAAAAAAAACTATAATGAAATTAATAAAATTAAAGATAAAATTTTAAATAAATATAAAAATAAAATTGAATGGTTAGAAATAGAAAACCTTGGAACAAAATATATAGTTAAAGTAGAAGAAAGAAAAATCCCAAAAATAAATGAATCAAATAGTCCAAGGAATATAGTTGCTAAAAAATCTGGAGTTTTAAAAAAGGTAATAGCTGAAAAGGGCGATATAGTTAAAGATATGGATGATTATGTTAATAAAGGCGATTTAATAATAACTGGCGACCTGATTTTTAATAATGAATTGAAAGGAAAAGTAAGGGCAAAAGGAAAAGTATATGCGGAAATATGGTATGTTACAAAAACAGAATATCCTCTTGTCATAAAACAAGAAATTAAAACCGGAAAAAGCCAAAAAATATATACTATAAAATTTTTGAATAAAAGTATTGAGTTTACATTTAATAAATTCAAAACAAAAAAAACAAAAAGAAAGACACTTTTCAAGCATCAATTTCTACCACTTTCTATAAATAAAGAATATCAAGAAGAAACAAAAATACTTGAAGAAGTTTTAACATATGAAGAAGCTCTAACAAAAGCAAAAACTGAAACAATAAATGAAATAAAACGTAAACTAAACAAAGATGAATACATAATTCGCAGTAATTATTTGAAAAGTACCGTAAATAATAGTACAATAATAGTGGAAATGTTTTTCGCCGTTTATGAGGACATTACCGATTTTATAGAAACCGGGTGATGATTTTGATAAGACAAAGCATATTAGAAATATTAGATGAAGTTTGGCCAACAATTTTAATATGTAGCGTTATTGCTATAAGCATGCGCATAACATACATCATAAAAACCAAAAAAGAATTTATCTTTTATAAAGAACTTATGTCATTCGCATTTTTAATATATGTATTATGTCTGTTCTATGTGGTGACCTTTCAAGATGTTGGATGGAGTAGTTCAAACTTCATCCCATTTAAAGAAATGTTTAGATATAACCTTGGAAGTAGATTATTCATTAAAAATGTTTTAGGAAATATTATAATGTTCGCTCCATATGGATTTTTTGTGTCATATTACCTAGATTTAAAAAAACCAAACGCTAGTATTTTCTTAGTTTTATTATTATCAATTTCAATCGAGACAACACAACTAGTGATAGGAAGAGTATTTGACATTGATGATATAATATTAAATGTATTAGGTGGTTTTATTGGATTTTATTTTTATCACAGCCTAGATGCTATAAGAAACCACATGCCCCAATTTTTAAGAAAATCTTTTGTGTATAATATTATAATAACAATTCTTGTCATAGTCTTCATAATGTATATGTTAAATATGATAAATGTAGGAGTATAAAATGAATAAATTTGAAATATTTAATGAAACAAATGAAAAAGTAGATATAGAAGAAGAAAAAAAACTAATAGAATATGCTTTAAGACACGAGAATTTAAACAATGTCGAATTCAATGTTATTTTTGTAGATGCAAATACAATTCAAGAAATTAATAAAAAATACCGAAATATCGATAAAGTAACTGACGTTATTAGCTTTGCTTTAGAAGATAATGAAAACATAACTTTTGAATTTGGAAGATTATTAGGTGATATTTATATATGCGTTGATAAAATGAAAGAACAAGCAAAAGAATATGGTCATAGTTTACTTAGAGAACAAGGCTTTTTAACCATTCATGGTTTGCTTCATTTGTTAGGATATGATCATATGACTAAAGAAGAAGAAAAAATAATGTTTACAAAACAGGAGTTGATTTTAAATGACTACGGTCTCAAGAGATAAAATAAAAATTAGAGGAAAAAAAAGATTAATAAATAGTTTTAAATATGCTTTTCAAGGATTAAAATATGCTTTTGAATATGAACAAAACATTTTAGTTCATTTTTTAGCAACTGTATTAGTAATTGCCTTAGGAATTATATTTAAAATATCAAGTGTGGAATGGCTAGTAGTTTTTCTAATTATTGGATTAGTTATTGCTACCGAACTTATAAATACAAGTATTGAAGCAACAATTGATTTAATTACTAATGAAACAAATCCCTTAGCTAAAATAGCCAAGGATACCGCCGCTGCAGCTGTTCTTGTTTTTGGAATAACTGCTTTAGCAATCGCTATCGTAATATTTGTTCCTAAAATTATTTTGCTATTTTAGGAGGTAATATGAAAATAATATATATTGATTGTACTGATAGAACTAAAACACATGATTATAGAAGAAGAGTAACCGACAAATATTTCTTTGAAGACGCAAACAAAGAAGATAGCTGGCTTATAGACAAAGATTTAAAACCTTATAATATAGAAGACTGTATGTTAGTAAGAACTACTAATTTTTTTCCATTTAATCACGAAATTCATACTCAAAAAGAAGAAAATGCATACAAATTAGATAATTCTATGTATTTTAAATACCCACTTTTGGAAATACTTCAAGAAAAGTATCCTGATACTTGGAAAGATGAAGAAAAAAAATATGGTGTTTTCTCTAAATTACAAAGAGAAACAATTCACTTTACTGTTAATGGTTTAGTGCAGTCTCACGACTACGGAAATTTTGAAGGAAGAAATTTCATAATTTTAGAGCCATTAAAATATCATATAGATGATTCTCTTTTAGCGCTAAGACCTGAAGATACTTATTTTAAAGGAAGTATGAAATTATCTAATGAAAGCTCTATTCTAATTAATGATAAAGTATATGAACAAATAAAAGATGACCCAAAATATAAGGAAGAATTAGAAACATATGCTAATATTTTTGTATACACCGGTGAAAATGAAGAACTTGCGGTTAGAGAAGCTTTAAATACTTTGGGATATGATAGTTTCTTAGTTAGTAATAATTACCTAACTAATGGCCAAGATGAAGATTATCCAGCCAAAGAAATGACTGATTTTTTAAAAACTTTTGCTGAAGTTCATAGTATTTCTCAAACTCCTCACTCTTATACAGCTGAATATAAAGAAGAACACGAAGCCACACTAACAAGTGCTGAAGAAATAGACGGCATGCATTTAAAATATGTTTTAGATAATAGCGATTTACCTAACGAATTAAAAGAAGCCATATTAGATGAAATGGATAATTACTTTTCAAATAGTTTCAAAAACTTACTTAAAGAAGCTATAGAAATAATCGGCTTAGAAAAGTTAGAAAAATTAACCCATGAATTTAATGGACTAATGATAGAAGAAAATAAAAAACGAAAGCAAGAAGGTATGAAAATATGAAAAGTGGATTTGTAAGTTTTGTGGGTAGACCCAATGTTGGTAAATCAACTTTAATAAATAGTATAATTGGATCTAAAATTGCGATTACTTCTAAAGTTGCCAATACAACAAGGAACATAATCCAAGGCATTTATAATGATGAAGAGAGCCAAATAGTGTTTGTTGATACTCCAGGTATTCATAAACCAAATAATAAACTAGGCCAAATGCTAAATAAAGGTGCGTATTACAGTATTGAAGATGTCGACATCGTATGTATGTTAGTTGATGCTAAAGCAGGTTTAGGTAAAGGCGATAAATACGTTATTGAAAAATTAAAAGAAATAAATAAACCAGTAATTTTAATAATTAATAAAATAGATGGCTTATCTAAAGACGAAATATTCTTAAAAATTAATGAATATAAAGATTTATACGATTTTAAAGAAATAGTTCCAATATCTGCTCTAAAAGGAAATAACATAGAAGAACTAATTAAAACTATAAAAAAATATTTAAAAGATGAAATAAAATATTTTGACGATGAAACAAAAACAAATAAAAGTATTGAATTTATGATCTCAGAAATAGTAAGAGAAAAAATACTTAATTTAACCAAAGAAGAAGTGCCACATTCAGTAACATGCGTAACTGAAAAAATGGTTAAAGATAAAGATAAAAATATTATTAATGTAGCCGTTATTGTTGATAGAGATTCCCTTAAAAAAATAATCATTGGTAAAAATGGGCAAATGATTAAAAAAATAGGAACTTTAGCTAGAGAAGATATTGAAAAACTTTTAAATACTAAAGTCTATTTAGAACTCTATGTAAAAACGATAGAAAAATGGCGAGACAAAGAAAAATACTTAACAGAATTTAAATTTAATGATTTCATGGAATAAACACCTTTTATAAGGTGTTTTTTTTAAAATGTGATATAATTATAATGTCAAATAAAAAAATAAATTTTAAAAAAACATTGACTACCGAAAATATGTTCGCTATACTATTATTAGATGATAAAGATGAATAAAAAATAAAATTATCAAACACAATAATAGTAGAGGTGAATATTATGACTAAAGAAGATTTATGGAATTTATTTAGATTAACTGGAAAAATAGAATATTATTTAGAATATGTAAAACTAAAAAAGCGAGGCTAATATGGAAATTACTGAAGTAGAAGGAATTATTGTTAGTGAAACAAGTTATGGAGAAACAAGTAAGATAATAAATGTTATTACTAAAGAAAAAGGGTTAATAGGAATTATGGCCAAAGGCTGTAAAAATATTAAAAGCCCCTTAAGAAGTGTAACATCAAAATTAACTTATGGAACTTTTATAATTTATTACAAAGAAGGAAAACTTTCTACTTTAAAAGAAGTTAGTATTATAAATTCATTTAAAAATTTAAAAAAAGATATTTCAAGTATTAGCTATGCTGCTTATATATTAGAACTTTCTGAAGGAGTAATTAAACAAAGTAAAAACACAAAAATATTTGAATTATTAGTAGAAGCTTTAACAAAAATAGATGAAGGGTTTGATCCTTTAGTTATCATGAACATTTTAGAACTTAAATATTTAGACTTCTTAGGCGTGATGCCTGTATTAGATGGATGCTCTATGTGCGGAAGCAAACATGGAATAGTAACTTTATCTAGTTATAGAGGAGGCTATGTTTGTGATAAATGCTATACCAATGAAAAAATGGTTTCTGAAAAAACCATTAAATTAATTAGAATGTTTTACTATGTTGATATATCCAAAATATCAAAATTAGACATAAGCAGAGAATCAAAAAATGAAATAAATTTATTTTTAGATGACTACTATAGCAGATATACAGGCCTTTATTTAAAAAGCAAAAAATTTATAAAAAGCTTACAAAAAATAACCAATTAATAGTTAAAAATTGGTTATTTTATTTATAAAAAGTGTTATTATTAACTTGATAGATAAATAACAATATGTTATAACACATACAAGGAATACTTAATAAGTTGGGTGCTACCTTCATCATGAAAATGAATGGAGGTGCTGCATATGAGTAAGAAAGATTTTTTAGTCTTCTCTTTAATTCTTATCATCCTTTTACTTATAGCATTACTATTTGTAATGTTAAAATAAAAGAAGCACCTAACTATTGCATAGTTTAGGTGCTATACCAAATGGGTAACACTCAACATGCAACTATTAAGTGTTCCTTTTTATTATATGAAGTTTCCCTCATCCATATACATTGTACCACATTTCCCCCTTTTTATCAATTCTTTACGTAAAGTTAAATACAAACTAATAAAACAAATTGAAAAAATAGTAAATAAATAATAAAATGATAATGTAAGAATAAAGGAGGAAAATTATGAAAAAAAATATAATTATAGTCATTTTATTAATAATAGTTATAGGACTGGCTGGATACATTGGATATGATAAATATCTAATAAAAGAAGAACAAATAAAAACAGGAAATGAAACGTTGGAAACTACTGAAACACTTCTTAGCAAAGAAGAGGCTTTAGCTATGGGTAAAGAAAAATATAAATATATAAGAGATGGACTTTATGAATGCGGTTATACCCAAATAAAAACAGAAGAAAATAAAAAGTACTCATACACTAATACAGGTATGACAATAGCTGGTGAAACAGGTGCATATTTAAAAATAACTAACATAAGCGAGATTAAAAACAACTTAACAAATCATGGATTTAGTGATTGGATATATTTCATGGAAATCAAAAAAGATGGTAATGATTTTTATATTAATTATAGCGATGGATGTGGTGGAGACCCAACATATGGATATGATAAATATGAAATGATTATATCAAAAATGACCGAAGATATGGTTATATATGATATTACTGAAAAATTTTACAAAGAAAACAACAATGAAATAAGTGAAGAGATAGATGAAAGTGAAAATTTTAAAACTAAATTAATATTAGTTAAAGAAGATAATACTTGGAAAATAGATGAATATACAAATTACACTTTAAAATATATATTAAAATAATATTCGAAAAACAAAAACTCTTATAGACTTTTTGCTTGTAAAAAAATGTTGACTAAAATAAAAAAAATGCATATAATTTAATTGTAGTTAAAAGCGATGACGGGCTTGGAAACCTAGAGCTATATATTAAGAGGGATTCTTCTAGAATAAATAAGGTGGAACCGCGGGAAACCGTCCTTATAATTTCTAGGAGTTTTTTCTTAAAAAGGAGGAATATTATGGAAAAAGTAACGATGGATAAAATAGTAAATGTCTGCAAACAATATGGATTTGTATTCCCAGGCAGTGAAATTTATGATGGCTTTGCTAACACATGGGATTTTGGACCAGTTGGTGTCGAACTTAAAAACAATGTAAAAAAAGCATGGTGGAAAAGATTTGTTCAAGAAGATAAAGACACCTATGGAGTAGATGCTGCTATTTTAATGAACCCTAGAACTTGGGAAGCATCTGGTCATGTTCAGTCATTTTCAGATCCTAAAATGGACTGTAGGAAGTGTAAACAAAGATTTAGGGCTGATAATCTAATTGAAGATTTTTCTAAAGGTAAAGTAGCTGCTGAAGGCATGAGTAACGAAGAAATGGAAAAATATATTAATGAAAATCATATTAAATGTCCTAAATGTGGCTCATTTGATTGGACTGAAGTCAAACAGTTTAAATTAATGTTTGAAACAAGTAGGGGTACTGTTGAAGGAGATAAAGATATAGTTTATTTAAGACCTGAAACATGCCAAGGGGAATATGTCAATTTTTTAAATGTTCAAAGAACTGCTAGAGCTAAAATACCTTTTGCTATTGCGCAAATTGGTAAAAGTTTTAGAAATGAAATTACTCCAGGTAATTTTCTATTTAGAACAATTGAGTTTGAACAAATGGAACTTCAAAAGTTTTGTAAAGATTCTGAATCTATGGACATATATAACGAATATAAAGAAAGAGCTATAAATTTTGTTATAGATATGGGCCTTGATAAAGATAAATTAAGATTTCATGATCATGATAAATTAGCACATTATGCTAAAGCAGCATGTGATATAGAGTATAAATTTCCAATAGGTTGGTCAGAGTTAAATGGTATTCATCATAGAGGAACCTGGGATTTAACTAGACATTCAGAATTTTCTGGCAAAAAATTAGAATATTTAGACCCAGAAACTAATGAAAAATTTATTCCAACCGTAATTGAATACTCAATAGGAGCTGATAGATTAACTTTAGCCTTGCTTTGTGAAGCTTATGCTGAAGAAACACTAGAAGATGATACAACTAGAGAAGTAATGAGATTTATTCCGGCCCTTGCTCCATATAAAGTTAATGTTTTACCTCTTATCAAAAAAAATCATGGTGAAAAAGCTTTAGAAATATATAATATGCTTTCTAAACATTTTATGGCCTCATACGATGAAACAGGTAACATTGGAAAAAGATATCGAAGAGGAGATGTAATTGGAACTCCGTTTGCAATTACCATTGATGATGAAACTCTAGAAAATGATACAGTTACTGTAAGAGATAGAGATACTATGAAACAAGAAACTATAAAAGTAGATGAAATAGTAGCTTATATAAATGAAAAAATTACCTTTTAAAGTGTCAAAAAGTGTATTTTATTAAAAAAATATAGCAAAAAACAAAAAGAAATGTAAAAAACATTTTCTTTTTTTGCATTTTATGTTAAAATTATTTATAGTAAAGATTATATGCATAAAGGAGGATATATATGGGACTTATTAAAAAAATGATGGGCGAAGAAGAGCCAGTCTTCACAGATCCAGATAAAGATAAATATTATGATTTAAAACCTGAGGAAGCTTTAGATGATGGTAATTCTAAAATGATTTTACTAGAACCAAGAGCTTATTCAGAGTCACAACAAATCGCAGATCATCTTAAGAAAAGAAACACTGTTGTAGTAAATTTAAAAAGAGTAACCCCTGAACAAGCTAAAAGAATAGTTGACTTTTTAAGTGGAACAATATATGCTATTAATGGAGACTTACAAAAGATAGGTGGAGGTATTTTCCTATGTACACCTAATAATGTAAACGTTCAAGGTAAAATAACTGGTGAAACCGAAGGAAAAGGTATTCACGACAATGATGATATTAATATAGAGTGGTAAAAAGAATATAAGGGCTTAAAGCCAAAGGCGAGGTTATATTATGGAAAAATTTAATAGAACTCTTAGAGGATATGATCCAGAAGAAGTAAACACCTTCTTAGATGAGGTCATAGGAAGAGTAGAAAAATTAGTAACAGACGTTAATAATAAAAATGAACTAATCAAAGAAAAAGATGAAAAAATAAAAGAATTAGAAGAAAAAATAGAAGAAAGTAGTTCATTAAGAGAAAAAGTAGAACAATATGAAAGAATGGAATCTACTTTAAATAAAGCTATATTCATGGCTCAAAAGACCTCAGACCAATTAAAAATTACCGCTCATCGTGAAAGTGAAATAATACTAGATGATGCTAAGAAAAATGCTAGTAGAATTGTAAATGAAGCTTTACTTAGAGCTGAAAAAATAGAAAGCGATGCATCAAATACAAAAAGAAATGTAAACATTTTAAAAAGAAGACTTAAAAACATAATTGAATCACAATTAGAAATAATTGATGATATTGATGAATTAGATATATAAAATGCATATGACGGAGACGGTATGTTTATAAAAAGTTTTATAGAGAGCTTTAGTTGGTGAAAATAAGCAAACTTTAAGCATATAGATCACTCCCGATGCTTTTTTTTGAATAAAGTAGAAAAAGACGGTAACGCGTTATAGTTTAGAGGTAATATAAATTACAAAGTAAGGTGGTACCACGTAAATCACGTCCTTATAAAGGATGTGATTTTTATATTGGAAAAAAGAAAAACATTGTTTAAATAAACCAAGTATGTTATAATTGGTAAATATGAAAGGGATATATTAATAAAATATAAAAGGAGGAATAAATATGGATGATTATAAAGACACACTATTAATGCCACAAACAGAATTTAAAATGCGTGGTAACTTAGCTGAAAACGAAGTTTTACAAAGACAAGCTTGGCAAGAAATGGATTTATATAATTTAATTAAAGAAAAAAACAAAAATGGAAAACCATTTGTTTTACACGACGGCCCACCTTATGCAAACGGCAATATTCATTTAGGGCATGCCTTGAATAAAATATTAAAAGACTTCATAAATAGATCAAAAATGATGGAAGGATATTATGTTGATTTTATTCCAGGATGGGATACACATGGACTTCCAATTGAACAAGCTATCACTAATAGTGGAGTAAACAGAAAAGAAATGAGTGTAGCTGATTTTAGAAAATACTGCTACGATTATGCTTTAAAACAAGTTGATACTCAAAGAGAAGATTTTAAAAAACTAAATGTTTTAGCAGATTGGGATCATCCTTATATAACTTTAAGTCCTGAATATGAAGCAAGACAAATAGAAGTTTTTGCTAAAATGGCCCAAAAAGGATTAATTTTCAAAGGATTAAAGCCAGTATACTGGTCACCAAGTAGTGAAAGTGCCTTAGCTGAAGCCGAAGTTGAATATAAAGATCGAAAAGACCCATCAATATATGTACCTTTTACAGTAGAAGAAGGTAATGACAAAGTTTTAAAAGGTGATAAATTAGTTATATGGACAACAACACCTTGGACTTTACCAGGGAACTCTGGAGTATGTGTCGGACCTAATTTTGATTATTCAAGAGTAAAAGTTGGCGATAACATTTATATTGCTGCTACAGAACTTGTTAAACCTTTAATGGAAGAATGTGAATTTACAAACTATGAAATAATAGACACTTTTAAAGGTGAAAACTTACAGAACGTTAAATATAAACACCCATTTATGGATAGAATAAGCCCAGTAGTTACTGCTGACCATGTAACACTAGATACCGGTACTGGTTTAGTTCATACCGCTCCCGCATATGGAGTAGATGACTTTAATGCCGGAAGACAATATGGTCTAGAGATGATAAATGGTATAAATGATCAAGGATATTTAACTGAAGAATCAGGAATGTTTAAAGATCTATTCTTTGAAGAAGCTAATAAAGAAATAACACAATGGTTAGATGCAAACGGTTATTTATTAAAATTAAAATTTATAACTCACTCTTATCCACATGATTGGCGAACTAAAAAACCAATTATCTTTAGAGCTACGACCCAATGGTTCTGCAGTGTAGATAAAGTTAAAGAAAAAATATTAGATGAAATAGAAAACAACGTTAAATTCCACACCGAGTGGGGTAAAACCAGAATGTATAATATGATTAAAGATCGTGGCGATTGGTGTATTTCAAGACAAAGAGCTTGGGGCGTTCCACTACCAATTTTCTATAACGAAGATGGGTCAGAAATATTAGACTATGATATTATGATGCATATTGCAGAGCTATTTAGAAAACATGGTTCTAATATTTGGTTTGAAAAAGAAGCCAAAGAATTACTTCCGAAAGGATATACTAATCCTGCAAGTCCAAACGGTAATTTCACTAAAGAAAAAGATATTATGGATGTATGGTTTGATTCTGGAACATCTTTCGCAGGAACATTACTAGAAAGAAATATGCCATTCCCAGCTGATGTTTATATTGAAGGATCTGACCAATATAGAGGCTGGTTTAATTCTTCAATTATATGTGGTGTTTCAGCCTATGGCAAAAGCCCATATAAAGAACTTTTGTCTGCTGGATTTATAGTAGATGGTAATGGACTTAAAATGAGTAAATCCGGAAATAATTCAGTTTCACCAATGGAAGTAGTAAGCAAACAAGGATCAGATATCTTAAGACTATGGGTTTCAAGTATTGACTATACCGAAGACGCTAAATTTAGTAATGAATTATTAGGACAAGTAGGAGAATCATATAGAAAAATAAGAAATACATATAGATTCTTATTAGGAAATTTATTTGATTTCAACCCAGAAAAAGAAATGGTTGCTTATGATAAAATGCCTTATGCTGATAAATATATGCTAAATGAATTAAATGAGTTTATTAGAAATGTCAGAAAAGAATACGATGACTATAACTATGACGAAATATATAAATTAGTTAATAATTATGTAAATAATTTATCTAATTTCTACTTAGACTTTACTAAAGATATTTTGTATATCGAAGAAGCGGATGGACTAGAAAGACGAAGCGTTCAAACAGTTTTATATAAAATATTAAAATCATTAATTACACTAATGGCTCCAATTTTACCTTATACATCAGAAGAAGTATATAAATTGATGCCAGGAAACAAGGAAAAAAGTGTTCACTTAGAAAACTTCCCAGAAGTAGAAGAGTATAAAGATAATGAAGAATTAAAAGAAATGTGGGAAGTATTCTTCAGTATTAAAGATGATGTTTATAAAGCTTTAGAAGAAGCGAGAAATGATAAAGTAATTGGTAAATCTTTAGAAGCCAAAGTTTATCTAAACTTACGCGACGAAGATAAAGAGGCAATAAAGCCAATAATTTCAAACTTAAAACAATTATTCATTGTTTCAGATGTTATAATTACTGCCGAAGATTTACCTAAATATGAATACTGTAAGGTAAAAGTTCAAAAATTTGATGGAGTAAGATGTGAAAGATGTTGGAACTTCTTTAATGAAGAAGATTTAACAGATCATCTATGTCCAAGATGTCAAGTAGTCATTGAAGAAAAGAATTAGAAAAAACTAATTCTTTTTATTTTTGATAAATTCCCTAAGAATTTTAGTTAAAGCTCTTTTTTCAATTCTTGAAACATAACTTCTAGAAATGCCTAATTCTTTAGCAATTTCTTTTTGCGTAATTTCTAAAGAACCATTAAGCCCATATCTTTTTATAATAATTTTCTTTTCTCTAGAAGATAAAACATCTAAATATTGTTTAAGTAATTTAATATTATCTTTTGTATGAATATCCAAAGCAAAATCGTGATTAGGTGTTTTTAAAACATCTAAAAAAGTAATCTCATTTCCTTCTTTATCAAAGCCAATTGGCTTATCAATACTTATATTTTTATTATTTTTCTTGTTAGATCTAAAAAACATTAGTATTTCATTTTCAATACATCTAGCACAATATGTTGTAAGTCTTGTTTTATGTTTTAAACTATAACTATCAACCCCTTTAATTAAACCAATAGTGCCAATACTTATTAAATCATCTGAATCATCAATTTTCTGATCATATTTTTTAACTATATGGGCAACTAATCTCAAATTGTGTTCAATTAGTTTTCCTCTAGCAAGGCTGTCACCCATATTAGCCCTTTTAATATATTCCTCTTCAATATCTTTGGGTAACGGTTCTGGAAACACATTATTAGAATAAGAAGCCGTAAAAATATAAAAGTTTTTAAACAATTTTTTAAATAAATTAAACAAAACATCAACCCCTACATAAATATATGAAAAAAAATTAATAAAAATAAAAAAAACATCCATATTAATAAAGGAGGGATAAGATGACACAAAAAGAATTACTTTATATAGAAGATGCAATAAATCATGAAAAAAACATTATTAAAATATGTGAAGATACTATTCAAAAAATAGAGAATGAAAAATTAAAAACATTTTTAAAAAAAGAAACAAATGAGCACAAAAAAACAAAAGAAAAACTATTAAATAAATTGGAGGAAAAAGCAAGTGAATGATCAAATACTTTTAGACAATTATTTATTAATATTAAAAAGCACCGTTGAAGTATATGTCCATGGAACTTTAGAAAGTTCCAATGAAGAAATCAGAAAAATATTAAAAGAAAGTTTAAACGAAACTCTAACTCATCAAGCAAACACTTATGATGAAATGACAAGATATGGATGGTATCAAATAAACAATGTAGAATCATCAAAAATAAAAGAAACATTAAATAAAATTAAACAAAAATAAAACACAACTTTTGTTGTGTTTTTATCTTAAGTGTAAAATCAAATTTGCCAGCCAGCCAGCACCAATAGCAGCTGTTACAAAAGAAAGGACAAAGCAATTAACAAACGAAGTAGTAATTTCTTTTATATCATTCGAAAAATTAACATTAGGATGAGCTGTTTTAACCATTTGTTTTCCTTTTGATTGACCAGATTCGCTTAACTCGTGTGTTTTTTCCATATCTTTAATACGCTCCTTTAAATTTTTTAATTCATCTAACTCAACATTTCTAATTTCTTGTGTATCGTCTAAACTTGGTTCAGCTTGTTGAGTAGAAAATTCATAATTATTAATATTATAGTCCGTGACAGCAGTATCTTGAAACGGTAAATTCTGTGTTAAATCAAATGTATCTTTTTCGTCACTAGAACCATTACTAAATATATCTTCAAGAATAGCCATTTTATCTTCAGTTTTCTTACTTTGAAGTTCAAATTCCATAGTGTTTAGTTCGTCGTTCATAAAGAAAGCCTCCTTTACTCTAAAAAAAGTATACTATAAAACAAATATTTTTTCAAGTAATTTTTATATAATAATTATATAACTCATTAATTATACATAATATATATAAACCCTTGACTGAAGCTTACTCTTTTTTATATAATTATATTGTAGAAGAGGGCTGATAAAATGAGTGACGAAGAGATAAGAGATACAAGATTAGAAACAGAATTAATAAATCCGGTATATGATATTATAAATGAAATAATTGAATATAATATAAAAAAATACGATTATAAAGAATATGATTTAGTAAAATTAGTTATGATGTTATATAAAGGTGAATATAAATATTTAACTAATGATAATGAATATCGTGACCAGTATATTATGTTAGATGATTATTTCAAAAAACAATATAATCATAGTATAATAACGTTTGAAATGTTAAAAACACTAGTTAATTTAAAAGGAACCAAAAAATACGATAGTTTAATGAAAGAATTAGCTGAAATTGAAAAAGTCCTCAGATCAAATGATGGATTAAATGCGGAAAATTTATGTTTACTATCATATCCAATTGAAAATAAAAAATATGATGACATAATGTATTTAATTGAAAGAAATATCAGTGTTAAATATGCTATTGCAATCATATATGACAAAATAAAACTAAAAATTGACAATAATTATTAATGTTTATATAATATTTACACTTTATTAGAAAGGAAGTATTCATGGAAAATTCTAATAATGAAATTGAAAATTTACTTATAATATGTGCAGCAGATGAAGGCAAATTAAAAGTTTTACTCAAAAAAAGAGAAAAAGAACCATATTTTGGTTATTGGATTTTACCAAGTGAGTTTATTGATAATAATACAACCATGGAAGAAAGTATTAAACAAATATTTGAAGAAATAAGTCCTATTGAATATAATTATTCATATGAAGATAAGACATTTGATGCTTTAAACAGATATGAAAACAAAAGAGTATTTGCCTTAACAAATGTTGTAATAACTGATAAACAACTAGTAGATTTAAAAAAAGAAAAAGAAAATACCGAATGGTTTAACATCGATGAACTTCCAAAAATAGGTTTTGACCATAAAGAAATTTTAGAAAAAGTATCAAAAGAAATAAAATATAAAATAGCTTGTAATTATCACGACATATTATTATATTTATTTCCAAGTGATTTTACATTAACTGAACTACAAATATTTTATGAAAATATAACTAGTGATGAAGAAGCCAGAAAAAATTTTAAGAAAAAGATACTATCTCAAGATTTGATTAATGATACAGGAATAAAAGATAACTTAGGAAGTGGCAGACCAAGTACATTATATAGATTTAATGTAGACAAAATGAGGGGGATAAGGTTATGAAAGACGAATTAGGTTTACAAAAACTACTAAAAATACTATTTATTATAATTTTAGTATGTATTATATTTGCTTTAATATTTAAAGGTATAACAACTATTACTAGAAAACATAAAGCTCCAAAAAAAGAAGCAGAACAAGCAGAAAAAAAAGCAGAAAAAAAAGAAACTGAAGAAGCTCAAATAATAGAAAATGTTACATATAATGATCTAGAAGGTAGAATAAAATTAGCTGCTGAAAGATATGAAAATGACAATTATCAAGGTAAATTAGAAAGTACTGAAACATATATATTAAAATATGACATGCTAAAAGAAAAAGGATACATAGAGAAAAAATTAATAGATCCTAATAGCGGGGAAGAGTGTGCTGGATATGTTATATTTAAAAAAATGGAAGCAAAGATATCATATACCCCATATATCAAATGTGGGAACAATTATCAAACAGTCGGATATGACGCCTCTAACTAAATTTGACAAATTGTATTATTAATGTATAATACTAACCCGAGAGGGGGATAAAATATGAAACTTGATAGAAAAATTATTAGAGTTGTAGTATTACCATGTAATGTAGAATCAATATGTCCAAAATGTGCTTTAAGACACTTATCAGATTGTAATGAAGACATATATGATGTTATAAAACCATTAAGAAAAGATTCACCAATAGAAGAATGTTACGAAACAGGTGTTAAAAGAGTCGTAACACAATGTAGTAAATTCAGACCTAAACCTACCGAAAAAGTAAAAGTAAATCCGAATTTTACATGGGAATATGAAGGTTATGGCGAGAATCGAAAACTTGTATATGTTGAAAAAAAGAAAAATAGAAATAAATAACAAAAAAATATTGACATATTAATTATTAAGTGATATATTTAATATGCTTTTGATTAAAGGTTTACTAATAAGTAAATCTTTAATTAAGTTTAAAAATGAAACACCTGGATGTGTGTAATGAGAGGAGGAAAAATTGTGCCAACTATTAATCAATTAGTAAGAAAGAGAAGAAAAGATAAAACAAAGAAAAGCAAATCACCAATGTTAGGTATTGGTTTAAATAGTAAAGATAAAAAAATAACAAACACAAATTCACCACAAAAACGTGGAGTATGTACTCGTGTAGGAACAAAGACACCTAAAAAACCAAACTCAGCTCTTCGTAAATATGCTCGTGTTAGACTTTCAAACGGAAAAGAAGTAGACACTTATATTCCTGGTGAAGGACATAACCTTCAGGAGCACTCTGTAGTATTAGTTCGTGGCGGACGTGTTAAAGACCTAATCGGTGTACGTTATCATATTATTCGTGGAACTATGGATACAGCCGGAGTTGAAGCAAGACGTCAAGGACGTTCAAAATATGGTGCAAAAAAACCAAAAAAATAATATAGAAGGAGGAATATAAATGCGTAAAAGAGCTGCAGTAAAAAGAGATGTATTACCAGATCCTTTATATAAATCTAAAGTTGTAACAAAATTAATTAACCAAATAATGCTAGATGGTAAAAAAGGAACTGCTCAAACAATTCTTTATGATGCCTTTAATATGATTAAAGAAAAAACAAATGAAGAACCAATAGATGTGTTTAATAAAGCATTAGAAAACATAAAACCTGCTCTAGAAGTAAAAACTAGACGTGTAGGTGGCGCTAACTACCCAGTTCCAATTGAAGTAAAAGCCGATCGCGCGCAAGCTTTAGGGTTGAGATGGTTAGTTCAATATTCGCGTTTAAGAGGCGGCCACTCAATGGCTGAAAATTTAGCTAATGAAATCATGGATGCCGCAAACGGTGTCGGAGCTTCTGTTAAGAAACGTGAAGAAACTCACAGAATGGCCGAGGCTAATAAAGCCTTTGCTCATTATAGATGGTAATAGAAAGGAAAAATGTATATGGCACGTGAATATAGCTTAGAAAAAACCCGTAACATTGGAATAATGGCACATATTGATGCCGGAAAAACAACATGCACGGAAAGAGTTTTATTCCACACGCATAAAATCCATAAAATTGGTGAAACACATGATGGTGAATCACAAATGGACTGGATGGAACAAGAACAAGAACGTGGAATAACCATAACTTCTGCTGCCACTACAGCTTATTGGAAAGGGTATAGATTAAACATTATCGATACCCCAGGACACGTTGACTTTACCGTTGAAGTTCAAAGATCACTTCGTGTCTTAGATGGTGCTGTTGCTTTAATAGATGCTCAAGCAGGTGTTGAACCACAAACCGAAACTGTTTGGAGACAAGCTGATGAATATAAAGTACCAAGAATGATCTTTGCCAATAAGATGGATAAAATGGGAGCTGATTTTGAATACAGTTTAAAAAGTATTGATGATAGGTTAGGCGTTAATGCTAAACCAATTGAATGGCCAATAGGCGCTGAAAGCGATTTTAACGGTATTATTGATATCGTTACAGGAACCGCTTATAAATATGATGGTAAACAAGAAGAAGAACCAGAAATTATTGATATTCCTGATAATTTAATAGCAATAGTTGAAGAAAAGAGAAATGAACTTATTGAGGCTGTTGCGGAATTCGATGATGAATTAATGACAAAATATTTAGAAGGAGAAGAAATTTCTGTAGAACTAATTAAAAAAGCAATTAGAAAAGGAACTCTAGAAGTTAAATTCTTCCCTGTAATGTGTGGAACCGCACTAGGAAATAAAGGTGTTAAATTATTACTAGATGCTATCGTAGATTACATGCCTGCTCCAACTGATGTTGAATCTATTTCTGGTGTAGACATGAGAGGTAACGAGATAGTAAGACACCCAAGCGATTCAGAACCATTTAGTGCTCTAGCATTTAAAGTTATGACTGATCCTTTTGTTGGTCGTCTAACTTTTGTTAGAATATATTCAGGACACTTATCAAGTGGTTCATATGTCTTAAATGCTAATAAAGACAAAAAAGAAAGAGTTGGAAGATTACTTCAAATGCATGCTAATAACAGAGAAGAAATCTCTGAGGTGTATACTGGAGATATTGCTGCAGTAATTGGTCTTAAAGATACAACTACTGGAGACACATTATGTGACGAAAAACATGCTTGTATTTTAGCACCTATGGAATTCCCAGAACCAGTTTTGGAACTTGCAATTGAACCAAAATCAAAAGCTGACCAAGACAAAATGGCTCTAGCTCTGCAAAAATTAGCTGAAGAAGATCCAACTTTTAGAGCTACTACTGACCATGAAACAGGACAAACAATTATTGCTGGTGTTGGAGAACTTCACCTAGATATTATTGTTGACCGTATGAAAAGAGAATTTGGGGTTGAAGCTAATATCGGGCAACCACAAGTTTCATATAGAGAAACTATTAGAACTGCTGCCGATTGTGAAGGAAAACATATTAAACAATCAGGTGGTCGTGGACAATACGGACACGTATGGGTTAAATTTGAACCAAATCCAGGCAAAGGTTATGAATTTGTCGACGCTGTAGTTGGTGGTGTTGTTCCAAGAGAATACATCCCAGTTGTTGATAAAGGTCTGCAAGAAGCTATGCAATCAGGTATCTTAGCTGGTTACCCATTAATGGATGTTAAAGCAACATTATTTGATGGTTCATACCACGATGTTGACTCATCAGAAATGGCTTTCAAAGTTGCTGCTAGCTTAGCTTTAAAAGAAGCTAAAAAGAAATGTGATCCAGTACTTTTAGAGCCAATTATGAGTGTTGAAGTTGTTGTTCCAGAAGAATTCTTAGGAACAGTAATGGGAGATATTACTGCGAGAAGAGGTAAACCAATGGGACAAGAATCTAGAGGCAATGCTTTAGTCATTAAAGCTATGATGCCACTTTCAGAAATGTTTGGATATGTTACTTCATTAAGATCAAATACACAAGGTAGAGGCACATTTACTCCAACATTTGATCACTATGAAGAAGTTCCAAGAAACATCACTGAAGAAATAATCAAAAAAAATGGTGTAAATTAATAAAATAAGTTGAAATTTTACAAAAGCCATGTTAAAATTATTAATGTAATAAGAAAAAGGAGGAATATAAAATGGCAAAAGAAAAATTTGATCGTTCAAAACCACATGTTAATATTGGTACAATTGGTCACGTTGACCATGGTAAAACAACATTAACAGCTGCAATCAGTAAATATTTATCTGGAAAGGGATTAGCTAAATTCGAAGACTATTCAGAAATCGATAAAGCTCCTGAAGAAAGAGAACGTGGTATTACAATTAATACTGCACATATTGAATATGAAACTGAAAAAAGACACTACGCACACGTAGACTGCCCAGGCCACGCTGATATCCGTCTGAACGGTGCTGATCCCGGTGAGATCCGTGAAAAGCTCGGAAAAGTATTCGGCATCAGTTCATTCTCATTCACGGAAAAGATCAATTCC
>JAFWMN010000010.1 GCA_017513865.1 Bacilli bacterium
AGAATATTCTCTTTTGATTTCTTTTGCTTTTACAGTTTGAAGTTTTTCATCAATTTTAGCTAAGTCTGCTTTTTGTGTTTCAAGTGTTTTTGAAATAGATGATGCTTTATCTGTTTTTATTTTATCTAAAACTTCTTCTAATGTATTTAACCCAAGTTTTTTTAATTTTTTTGAGCTTGTGTTTTTAATAAAGTGTTCGTGATAAAAAGGATCATGATTAATTATAAATTTATTGTCTTTAGTTTTTCTTATGTCAAATTCTACACCATCAATATATGGTTTTTTTAGGCTATTTACTATAGCTTCTTTACTATTTTCTCTGTTAATTTGGTCATTTCCTCTATGGGCAATTATTTTCATGTTATCACCAAATTAATATATGCTTTATCACTTGTTTTACATATTAAAAACGCCTATTTTTTTATAGGCGTTTTATTAATTAATCTTAATACTTTTGTATAAACTTCTTCATGAATTTCTTCTATTTGTTTTGGCTTATTTTCGTTTGCACATTCTATAGTTTCAAATCCATATCTTTCAGAAAGTTCTAGATAGGCTTCTTCAGCCATTTTTAGATGATTTTCATCTTTCTCATGACCATCTGGAGATTCTTGTCTATTTTTCTTTAATTGTTTAGCTGCTTCTAATGGCATATGAAGAAATAGTGTTATGTCTGGTTTTGGTAATTCCAATAAATCAAATTCTAACCTTTCTAAAAAATCATACATTTCTAATCTTTCTTTTTTATCTTTAATTTTCCCGCCTTGATGGGCCATATTAGAATATATGTATCTATCTAGGATAACATTATATCCATTTTCTAAAAGAAAAATTATTTTTTCGATGTTATATTTTCTATCAGCAGCATAATATAATGAGGCTACTTTAGGATCAACATTAACTGCTCCTTCATTGAAATAACTATTTTCAATATACTCTTTTCCTAAATATGGTCCACCAATAATTCTTCCAGTTGGTGAATTATAGTTTGGAAAACTAAAATTTTGAACTTGATAACCTTCTTCTCTTAATTTTTTTATTAATAAATTGGTTTGAGTTTCTTTTCCCGAACAATCTGTTCCTTCTATAGCGATTAATTTCCCTAACATAGATTATCTCCTTTTATATAAGACGTGTTTGTAGTTTAAATCTAATTTGTTATCATATTTTTCATCTAAAATTGTTTTAATAAACTCTTCTTCATTAAATTGTGGAAAAAAGACATCAGCATCTTTACATTCAGCATCTATTTCTGTCAGATACATTTTTTTAGCATATTCTAGAAATTGTGCATATATTGATGCGCCACCTATTACGTATGCTTCTTTTCTTTTATACCTATCAACAATTTCCTCGATAGAATCACATACAATAACTTCTGGCATTATTGTTGGATTTCTAGTTAAGATAATATGTCTTCGGCCTTTTAAAAGATTTGGAAGTGATTCAAAAGTTTTTCTCCCCATTATAATGTCATGGCCCATAGTTTTTTTAGCAAAAAACTTTAAATCTTCAGAAATTCTCCAAATCAAATCATTGTTTTTGCCAAGTTCATTGTTTTTGCCAATGGCAGCAATAATATTTATAGCCATTATTTAGCGATTGGGAATCTTACTGGGCCATGGTGTTTGTAATTTAGTACTTTTATATCTTTACAATCTTTTGAAAAGTCATATTCACCAAAATGTTTTTCAGGATTAATCCATAACGTTGGTGCAGGCAAATCTTCTAGATTTTCTCTTTCTAACTGCTGTTTAATCCCATCAACTTGATTTTCATATATTTGAGCATCTTTAATTGACCAATCTAAGGTTCCTGGTTCTAGTCCTGCTTCTTTAGCAAATAAATATAAAAGTGCGGAATACTGAGTTACATTAAAAGGTAAGCCTAACGGAACATCGCAACTTCTTTGATGAACCCAAGCATTTAACTTGCCGTCTGTTACATCCCATTCACTTGACCAAACACATGGTTTTAAAACGCCGGTTTCTAAGTCGGCTTCTTGCCATAAACTTATAACATTTCGTCTGTTAAATGGATCTTCTTTAATTAGTTTAATAGCACGGTTAGCTAAATCATATTTTCTTACCACGTAACCATAAGCGGTTCCAATAGTATGAGCAAGATCTTTACCAAAGTATTTTTTAGAAAATTCTAGTACTTGATTTCCTTCTTTATCAGTTTTATACTGATCGGCATACCAATAACCATCTTCAGCTATTTCCCATTCATCCCAAATATGAACGTTTACATTTTGCAAATCTCTAACATCATTTGATGCTTGTTGGTAAATCCAAAGCATTTCTAAGAAAGCTTGTCTTGAATATGTTTGTTTAGTTGTAAGGATTGGAAACTCCTCTCCTACATCTAAATGAAAATGATGAGCAGGAATTTTATATGTATCTATTCCTGTTCTATTTGGACTTTTTATTCCTTCATTTAGTATTTTTTTGCATAAGCTTAAATACTCTCTATCCCATTTTGACATTAATCATTCCCCCTAACTTTCTATGTCATCATTCTTAAATGTGATATCCAAAAATTTTCGGCTAGCTAAATAGTCACACATATGAACAAATTTTTGATATTTGTTTTTAGGCGTTGGAAGAGTTATATCACTGTAAGGATTAGTGTTCCAAGGTCCCATGTGTGTTGCTATAACATCTTTAATAAAATCTGTTTCATTTTTTGTTAACGTTAATGCTGCACTATTTTCTTTAATAAAATCAGCCATTAATAATGGATGCTCAAACTTGGTATATTTTTCTTCTTTTAAACCATGTTTTAAGCCATCGTGCATAATGATAGAGATGATCATTAAATCTTTTTCATCATCAGTAAATGCACTTCCTATTGAACTATCACTTAATAGTTCATAAGCTATCCTAACAGCTACTTTAGTATGTCTTAATAAACCGCCTTCCCCTAAAGCAAAAGATGGGTGATATTTTCCAGTTGATGAGGCAGCCACTTTAAAAAAATAATCTGGAAGTAAATTTATTAATATTTTAGCATTTTCTTTATATTTATCATTTTTGATATAAGTTAGCTCTTTTTTAAATTTATCTTCCTGCATACTATCACCTATTTACACTATATCACAAACTATTGTTCTAGTAAAGTAAAATCAATTAAATTGATTAGTATTTCGTTTGAAATATATAGGTATTTTGGGTTTATAAATATATTATTTTTATTTTCTAATAGTAGTTTTTTTTCTTTTAATTTTTCTATTTCTTTGACGCTGTTTATATCTATATTAAATTTATTTTTGAATTTATTTTTATTTATGCCTTCTATTTTTCTAAAACCTAACATAAATTCATTTTGGATAGTTTCACTTTTATCTAATTTGTGACTTTCTTTTCTATGTTCTCCTTCTAAATACTTGTTTAAACTTCTAGTATTTTCATATCTTATGTCATTTTGATATCCACTGGCCCCCAGTCCAAAGCCATAATAATTTTCATTATTCCAATATGTTAGATTATGTTTAGATTGATATTCTTTTTTGGCAAAATTACTTATTTCATAATGAATATAGCCATTTTCATTTAAAGTTTGTTTAATATAATTATACATTTTTAAATCTTCGTCTTCATCGATATTTTGATAATTATTTATATAAAATTTAGTATTTGGTTCAATTATAAGACTGTAAGCTGAAATGTGTGTAGGATTTAGTTCTATTATTTTATTTAAGTCTTCTTTTAAATCTTCTAGTGTTTGATTTTTAAATCCATACATTAAGTCTAAATTTATATTTTTAAAATATTTGAAGGCATTTGCTATATTTTTTACATTTACTTTTCTGTTTAGTTCTTTTAAAGTTTTTTTATTAAAAGTTTCTATCCCAATACTAAGTCTATTTGTATGTTTACTTAATAGCTTCAATTTTTCATTAGTTAAATCTTCGGAATTAGCTTCAATAGTTATTTCTGCATTATTTTTGATGTTAAATATTTTTATAATTTTAAAAAGTTTTCTTAATTCTTTTATATTTAAAGAACTTGGGGTTCCTCCTCCAATATATAAGGTTTCTATTATTTCACCTTTATAGTTTTCTTTTATTTCTTTTTCTAGCTCATTTAAATAATCATCTATCCATTTTTCGTTTTTTAACATTTTAGGAAAATCACAATATGAACAGATTTTATTACAAAAAGGAATGTGGATATATACACTCATTAGCTTTCCTCATCCATCTTTAAGACTGCTAGAAAAGCTTCACTAGGTACTTCCACATTACCAACCATTTTCATTCTTTTTTTACCTTCTTTTTGTTTTTCTAAAAGTTTTCTTTTTCGGGTTATATCTCCCCCATAACATTTAGCTAAAACATTTTTTCTTAAAGCCTTTATATCAGTTCTGGCGATTACTTTAGAACCAATTACAGCTTGGATTGGAACTTCAAACATTTGTCTTGGGATTAGTTTTCTTAATGATTCCACTAAAGATCTGCCTCTTTTATAAGCAAATTCTTTATGAACAATTAGGCTTAAAGCATCTATAATATTTCCATTTAATAAAATATCCATTTTGACTAAATCGCTTTCTTTATATCCGATTAAGTCGTAATCGAAAGAAGCATATCCTTTAGTTGCACCTTTTAGTTTATCAAAGAAGTCATACACTATTTCTGATAGTGGAATTTCATAATGGATGTTTACTCTTTCTGAGTTTATATATTCCATATTTATATATGTTCCTCTTTTATTTTGACATATTTCCATGACTTGACCTATGTAAATAGATGGCACATATATATTGGTTTTAATATATGGCTCTTCGATTTTCTTTATTTTCTGTCTATCAGGCATTTTAGATGGGCTGTCGATATATATAATTTCATTGTCTGTTTTAGTTATTTTATAAATTACTGAAGGGCTTGTGGCAATGATATTTATTTTAAATTCTCTTTCAATTCTCTCTTCAATAATTTCTAGATGAAGTAGACCTAAAAAGCCACATCTAAAGCCAAAGCCTAAAGCTTCTGAAGTTTCAGGTATAAATTCTAAAGCAGCATCATTTAGTTTTAGTTTTTCTAAAGCTTCTCTTAAATCCGTATATTTATTTGATTCAACAGGATATATTCCGCAGAAAACCATAGGTTTTACTTGTTTATAACCAGGTAATTTTTCTTTGGCCGGCTTACTATCTAAAGTTATGGTATCTCCTACTTTAATGTCACTGATACTTTTAATACTTCCACATATATATCCTACTTCGCCGGTAACTAATTCATCTTTAATTTGTTCCTTGGGATTATTTATGCCAAGTTCAGTCACATCATGAGTAGCTCCAGTAGCCATTAATCTTATTTTATCTTTTACTTTTATTTTGCCATCGACTATTCTAACTAAGGCAACTACTCCTCTATATGGGTCAAAGAAACTATCAAATACTAAAGCTCTTAAATTATCATTGGGATTCCCTTTTGGATGAGGAACTCTTTCAATAATAGCTTCAATTAATTCTTTTATTCCTTCACCTGTTTTTGCACTGGTTAAAATGATTTCTTCTTCATCGAAACCTAAAGTATCTATTAATTCTTTTTTTACTCTTGGGATGTCAGCATTAGGTAAATCTATTTTATTAATAACAGGAATTATAGTTAAATTATTTTCTAATGCGAGGTAAACATTGGCAAGTGTTTGCGCTTCAATTCCTTGGGCGGCATCCACGACTAAAACAGCTCCTTCGCAGGCAGCTAAGCTTCTTGATACTTCATAAGAAAAATCAACATGTCCTGGGGTATCTATTAAATGCATGATATAATCAGTATTTTTATAATTATAATTTAACTGAACAGCATTTAATTTAATGGTGATTCCTCTTTCTCTTTCAAGATCCATACTATCTAATAACTGATCTTGTTTTTCTCTTTCGGTAATTGTCCCTGTAAGCTCTAGTATTCTATCAGCAATAGTACTTTTACCATGGTCGATGTGGGCAATTATCGAGAAATTTCTGATGTTTTCCTGTTTCATTTATATCACCTAAATTTATTATAAAGAAAAAACGGTAATTGTGCAATAACCGTTATCTTTCACATATAATATCTTCTTCTCTAATTTGACTACATGTATAGCTTCCAAATTTTAAGTTTTTGACTATTGTATAACCATCACTTTCAATCTCGATACTTCCTCTAGTTGGCAGCTTATTTTTTGAATCGATATTTATATTAACTTCTTTTTTATATCTTATGCCATTACTATATATTTTATAACCGTTTTTATCATATATAACTTTAAATGGCAAACCAATATTATCATTTAAGTTTATGGTTGTGTAAAGTTCTTTAACAAATTCGACATTGGCAGCAGTATTGGCTTCTGCAGCTACTTGCATTGATTTACTGGCCATTGTTGTAACTGATGGCAACAAAATAATGATTATTACGAAAAGTAAAATAATAACCAGTCCATTTTCCACCATTTTTATTTCTTTTACATAATCATTCATTGCAATCAGCCTCTATTATAATAATAGCATATTACTGTATTTTATTCAAGAAAAAAGGTGACCCTAACTACATGTTATTTTGTCACCACTTGATTTGGCACATGAATATCCGTTTATTGTTAGTGTTCCAACGGTTACATTACCATTTGAGTCAATTGTTATTGATCCAGCTGTAGGCTTAGTTCCACTAATATCTACTGTTATACCAGTTAATTGACTAGAATCTGATGATTTTTCTTTTATTATATAACCTTTAGTATCACTAGTTGAAAATTGAACATAAAGAGATGTAGGTGGATTTTCAGTTGTTAAAGCTTTAGAAAATGCTAATTCAACGGCTTTAATAGTACTATATGCGCTATCTGCAGCTGCTTTCTTTCTAGCATCACTAACAACATTTAAGATAATTGGTGTTGCGATTAAGGCGATAACAGCTAAGATAACAATTACAGCTAAAAGTTCAATCAATGTAAAACCTTTTTGATTTTGTCTCATAATATCACCTCCTCGCCTCTACTTTAAATTTAATATACCATAAATATTAATTTAAATCAATAGTTGTTTTTTTATTTATGTAAAATTGATAGTTTGTTTTTTTCTTCTTCTAGCTTTTTCTTTTCTTCTTCAACTATCTGTTTAGGTGCTTTATTGACATAATTTTCATTAGAAAGGAGTTTTTCTCTTCTTTCTATTGATTTTTTTAGTTCTTCTATTTCTTTTTGTTTAGCTGATTCATCTATTTCATCAGCTTTGAAATAATAAGTTATATCAATCATGTTTGATTTATAGTTTACACTATTTAACTCTTGTTTTTCAGTAACTAAGTTTTCATCTTTTATTTTTAAAGCTGTAAAATATATACTGTAGGTATCTTTCAAACAGTTTATTTTTACTAAAGCGTCTTTTTTAATATTGTTATCTAGTTTTAAAGTTCTTATTGAAACTATATCATTTATAATTTTATCTAATTTTTCAGCTTCTTTAATAAATATTTCTTCTTTATTATATTTTGGGTAAGAAGAAATCATAATTGATTCCTTTTCTTTAATTGGAAGTTTTCCATATATTTCTTCAGTTACATAAGGCATAAATGGATGCAATAATTTTAATATTGTGGTTAAAACATCTAATAATACTGCTTTAGTGTTGGTATTCATATTATTTTTTGATAGTTCAATGTACCAATCACAGAATTTTGACCATGTAAAGTCATATATTTGATTTCCAGCATTATGAAAATTATAATTATTCATATTTCTAGTAACGCTTTTTATTAAATTATTTTTTTCCGTTAAAATCCATTTGTCAGCTAAAGTTAAATTTTCTTTGTTATAAGTACTTACTGTAAGATCTTCAATGTTCATTAAGACATATCTTGAAGCATTCCATAATTTGTTTATGAAATTCCATGAAGCTTTTACTTTATCTTCATCATATCTTAAATCCATACCAGGAGCTGAACTTTTAAGTAAGAAAAATCTTAATGAATCAGCGCCATATTCATCTATAACATCCATAGGATCTACTCCATTACCTAAAGACTTACTCATTTTTCTTCCTTCTTTATCTCTAATTAAGCCGTGAATTAAACAATCTTTAAATGGTCTTGAATCGGTAAAGTGCAGCCCTTGGAAAGTCATTCTATTAACCCAAAATGGAATAATATCATAGCCCGTAACTAATACATCATTTGGGTAATGTCTTTTTAAAAGTTCTGTGCTTTCAGGCCAGCCTAAGGTGGCAAAAGGCCATAAAGCTGATGAAAACCAAGTATCTAATACATCCTCATCTTGAGTCCAACCTTTGCCTTTAGGGGCTTCTATACCAACATATATTTCATCGTCTTTATACCAAGCTGGTATTCTATGACCCCACCATAGTTGTCTTGAAATGCACCAATCATAGGTTATTTCCATCCAGTGATTCATTGTTTTTTCGTATCTTGGTGGAACAAAGTTTACTTTAGTTTCTTTATTTTTTTGGTTTTCTAAAACTCTATCGGCAAGTGGTCTCATTTTAACAAACCATTGTTTTGATAAATAAGGCTCAACTACAGCACCTGTTCTTTCAGAATGACCTACTGAGTGAATCATATTTTCGGTACTTAAAAGTAATCCTTCTTTTTCTAAATCTTTTAAAAGTTTTTCACGACATTTTTCTCTAGTCATACCTTTATATTTGCCAGCATTTTCATTCATAGTAGCATCCTCGTTCATAACTACTACTCTTTCTAGATTATGTCTATTTCCAACTTCAAAATCATTAGGATCATGAGCTGGTGTTATTTTGACGCAGCCGGTTCCGAATTCTGGATCTGCATGCTCATCAGTTATAATTGGTATTTTTTTATTTACGATTGGTAAAATTACATTTTTACCAACATATTTTTTATATCTTTTATCTTTTGGGTTAACAGCTACCGCCGTATCCCCAAATAATGTTTCTGGTCTGGTTGTTGCAATATCTAGATAATCATCAGTTCCATCGATTATGTATTTTAAATGATAAAATGCCCCTGGATCATCTTTATAAATAACTTCTTCAGTTGATAAGGCTGTTTTAGCTACAGGGTCCCAGTTTATAATTCTTTCTCCTCTATAGATTAAACCTTCTTCATATAAGTCTACAAAAACCTTTTTTACAGCTCTTGTTAGCCACTCATCTAAGGTAAATCTTTCTTTATCATAATCTAAAGCTAAGCCTAATTTTGCCCATTGCTGTCTTATGATATCGGCGTGTTCATGAGTCCAGTTCCAGCATTCTTTTAAAAATTCCTCTCTGCCGATATCGCTTTTTGTTTTGCCCTTTTCTTTGATTCTTTTAACAACTTTGGCTTCAGTAGCAATAGCGGCATGATCCATCCCTGGAAGCCACAATGTATCATAACCTTCCATTTTTTTAAACCTGATAAGGGTATCTTGCAGGGTCATATCCCACGCATGGCCAATATGAAGTACACCTGTTACGTTTGGTGGTGGGCACACTATTGTATATGTTTTTTTGGTTTTGTCCCCACTTTTAAAGTACCCATGTTCAAGCCATGTTTTATATTTTCCTTTTTCAACTTCTTTATTGTTATATTTTTTTTCTAACATTTTATCACCTCTAGTTTTTTATTTATGTATATATTTATTTCGTCAAAGTATTTTTGTAGATTTGTTTTATTTTTTATTTTTTCATATATTTTTTCTATTATTTTATTTTCTTTTAAATATTTATATGAATAGTTAAAGTTTAAATCATATACTAAAGCAAGCGCCCATAAAATCCAATCTGCTTTGGAAATCATTTTTTGGTTTTTAATTTGTTTGTGATTGTAAAAAACAGTTTCTATTTCTTTGGTTATTTCTCCTTCATTTTTAAAGGTTAATTCTCCTACAGTATATAGATATAAAATATCTAGTTTGTCGGCATCTCTAACTATTTTGCTCATTAGCGCACTTTCTCCAATGTCTTCAGGCAAGCTATATTTATTATGATTTTTAATGGCATCATAAATTATTTTATAATCTTTTTTATAGGCCCAGTATTTTTCTATTTCATTTTCATCAAACAGTTTTTGAACACCGTAGTCAGCGTGATCAAAAGAACTGTAATCTTTAAATGTATGATGTTTTTCCCACTGAGCGAATCTTCCATAATCATGAAGTAGGCCTATTACTTTAGCTAATTCTATTTGTTCATTATCTAATTTCTCTGATTTAGCAATATTTATACAATTATCTTTAACTCTTAATGAATGATTATATTTTAATTTAATCATGCGCTCATTTTTATCAAAAGTTTCTATGTATTTTGTAAACTCATATTCCATTTTATCCCTCTTTATAATTAAAAAAACACTCTAAATTTAAGGACGTATTGAACGTGGTACCACCTTAATTTATAAGTGTTTACTTATCTTTGTAGCGATAACGGGCTTTACCGTTTTTTCTTTTTCAGAAAATCAGCTAACAAGCTACCTTCAATATCAACAATTATTAGTTTACACCAAACACTAACTCTCTTTAAATTATTTAATATTTACTCCTCTTGCGTAAGCTTTTTCAGTATTATAATAAATACTTTTTATATTGTCAAGAAACTTCTGTTCCACAGAAAAAACAAATTTTTGCGGTTGGTTCAAGTTTTGTTCCGCATTTTGGACAAACTTTTGGTTTGTTATCTATAACATTAATCGGTTTGGCTTCTTCTTCTACTTGAACCTTTGCTTCAACGATTGTTTCTTTTCTTTCATCTGGTTCTAAACTGCTATTTAAAAAAACATTATCTGCTGTATACATTTCCTCGACTTGTTTAGGGACTTCTACATTACTATCTATTTCTTTTACTGGTTCTTTTTCAAATAAAGTTTTTTCATCATTTATAAATGCTTCAGTATTATCATACATATGAAGCATAAATTGCGGTCTTCTAAATACTAATTCTGGAAATTTATACATTGGAATTAATATATAATAAATGGCATCTTTATTATTCATATTATAAGCTTCTAAAAGTTTTTGGATGATTATATAATAATAATATAAGTTGACAAATGGGATTAATGTTTTATAAAAAACTGTTCTTTTTAAATCTAATTTGTCTACTAATAATAATCTACAATAAATTGGTATAAATGCTTTCCAACTTGAAATTCTTGCGGTTTTAAAAATGTATGCCAAAGAGATTTTAACAGTTATGTAAGCTATTAAAAATATTAAAAATATTAACCAAAAATATTTTCCTGTTCCTTCAAATAACATTTATACCGCCTCCTATTTTAATTATAACACGATTTTTAATTTATTGCATTCTTTTTATATTGTTAAGTGCTTTACTTAATTTTTGTGCGGGAGATATCGTTTCTTCAGGTGATTTTTTTTCTTCTTTTGATTCTTGTTTTGGCATATTACATTCATTATACAATTTTTCTTTTAATTCACCTGGGGTTTGATTAAACCCTCTTTTAACAGTTCCTTTTAAAATATTGTTTTTATTATTATCATTTATTATCATTTTATCACCTTTCTAGCATTTACCATTTTTAATGTAATTTTTTATCGGCCCGTAAGTTAATCTATAACCGTCTATTAAACCATTTTTATTTATGGCTTCTAGATGTTTTTTTGTTGGATATCCTTTATGATTTTTAAAACCATATTCAGGATATCTTTGATCTATTTCATATAGCATCTTATCTCTTGTTACTTTTGCTATTACACTAGCAGCGGCTATCGATATACTTTTAGAATCGCCTTTTATAATAGGCATAACTGGAATATCTAAATCAATTGGCATAGCATCGGTTAAGACATATTCTAGTTTTATTTGCTTTCTAACTTCTTCAATAGCAATTTTCATAGCTTTTTTGCTTGCTTCATAGATGTTTATTTTGTCGATTGTTTTAGCATCAACTATGCCTATACCGTATATGACATTTTCTATTAAATAATCATAATATAAATTTCTTTTCTTTTCAGTTAGTTTTTTTGAATCAGTTAACCCATCTAATTTGAAATTTTTTGGTAAAACTACGCAAGCAGCAACTACTGGCCCATATAATGGCCCTCTTCCAGCTTCATCAGTTCCTCCTATTATGTTTATTTTTTGCTTGAATAATTCTTTTTCATATTTCCATAAATTCATAATATTTCCTATTAAAAATAATCACTTGTGTGACTATTTTTCATTTTGTTCTAGTTTTTTTGTTACTTCTTTAGATACTTCAGCAACTTTCTTTTTGAGCGAGTTAGCTGATTTTTCAATTACTGGAGTTCCTTTTTCAATAGCATATTCAACTAATTCAGATGCTGCTTCTTGAAGCCTTTTAGCTTGTTTTTTAGCTTCAGCTAAAACGGTTTCTTTATCTAAATTAGCAATTCCTTCTTTTATTTCAGCTATTTTAATTTCTACTGTTTCACGAACTTCATCAGCATCTGCATTTCTTACTTTGTTTAGTAAATCATCAAGGGCTTTTTTTACATCTTGTCTAGTTTCATCACCTTTTTTAGGAGCAAATAATAATCCTAAAGCTGCACCTATACCAGCTCCAGCAACAAATTTTCCAAATCCTTTTTTACTCATCTTCCTTTTCCTTCTTTCTATAAAATATTTTTCCTAAAGCTCCGCTGACTAGGCCTATAATACTATCACTAAACCCAACAACAGCATCTGTAGCTCCATCAATTATAGAAAATACACCGTTTAGTTTAGTCGATTTTTGGCTTATGTCATCAACTAATCTGTCAACTTTGCTTAATGTTTTAATTGCATGAACAACTAAAACAATTAGTGCGATTATTAACACCATTAATAGTATATAAAATAATACATTAAATAATTCCGAAACGTCTACCATCATTTTATCTCCCCTTCATACATTGAATCAATTAGATTAAATAATTCTTTATCACTTATTTTCCTTGGTTTTTTCTTTTCTTGTTTTTCAGGTTTTGTCATTTCTTCTTCAAGTAATTCTGTTAAATCTTCATCATCTTTCATTTTCTGATGTCTTGGTTTTTCTTCAATTGTTCTTGAATTATATTCATCTCTAATTTCATCAATAGCTTTTTCTTCTTTTATTTTTTCAGTTTCATCAATCTTGCTTTTTTCATCAAATAACACTCGATTATTACCGAATAGTGTCGTTTCAATATCTGACTCTAAACTTCCGTAAGCTTTATCTCTAATTTCATCAACTGTAGCTTTTCTTGGATTATAATCATTGGTTTTTTTGACAAGTTCATCTTTTTGATAATCTTTATCTAGGAAACCATATACTGGTGAAATAATTGGTGATGGTTTAAATGCTTTCTTTTCTTCTTTTGGTGGATTATATACACTTCTATAATTATTAGTTTTTTCTTCTACTTTCTCTTTTTCTAAATCAATCATATCAAAGTCTTCGTCATCAAAGAAAGGAAACTTATAATCTTCTTTTTTTATTTCTTCTTTTATTTCTATTTCTTCCTCTGGTTCATATGTTTCAGCCGGTGAAGGAATTTCAACTTGAATTACTTCTTTTTGTATCTCTTCTTCTTGTTTTTTTTCTTTATGTTTTTTTTCTTTTCTTTCTGGTTCTGTGACTTCGACTTCAACCTCTTCAGTAAATAAGTTTTTTACTTTGTCTAATAATCCCATTTTAGCACCTCTACTTTTCTTCATAACGTAAGAAACTACTTTCGTCTTTGTTTTTCTGAGTAAATACGTTATATTTTTCTTCTTTGTTTTTTAAAAAGTCTTCTTCTAATGACAATTTTATTATATTACTATTATATTTTATTGTCGATAAAATGTATGAACTATTTAAAACCGTGTCGTTAAGTTTTTTTTCAGGAACTAAGGCTTCTATTTTGGCATAGTTATAAACAAACTCAACTAAATATAAATCTTTTTTCTTAGTGATTTCTAAATAACCTATTTTTTTGCCATTTTCAATTTTTCTTGAGTAAAACTTTGATGTGTTTTCTTTATAGTTCACAGCTTTCTTATAATAATAGCTAACCTCGTCTAAGTATAAATAGTAATATACTCCGTTTGAATAAAGCTTATCATTAGAACCATTACTGTCGATATAAGTAACCCCTCTAGGAACATAATACTTATATCCTCTTCCCACATGGTTATATAAAGATCCTTCTTTTGATGTTATTACTTTTACAATATTATCAATAGATGTAGTGTCGATTCTAACGATCGTACAGCCGGTTAGAAGTAAGATTATTACACCTATTATAATTATATTTCTCCTCATATAAACACCTGCTTACTTTAGATTATATCAGATATTCCTTGTTTTTAATAGAAAAACATAAACTTTACATGTAAATATATGTCTACTTATAAACCTCGACCATATATATCGGATAACCTAATTTTATGAACTTTTTTTCATACTCTGTTTCAACATTTTCATAGTCATCCTCATGAAGGTTTAATGATATTTCTTTTATCTTATAACCATAATTAGTATATTCCATTAGAGAAAACTCAAATAATTTACGGTTGTCGGTTTTTTGAACAATGTGCTTTTTATCTTTAAATATACTGTCATATCTTTCTAAAAATCTTGTGCTGGATAATCTTCGATGTTCATGTCTGTTTTTAGGCCACGGGTCTGAAAAATTTAAATATATGGTTTTTATTTCTTTGCTAAATATTTCATTTATTGTGGTAGCATCAAATCTTATTAATTTTAAATTTGGCAATTCTATTTCTTTTAATTTTTGGACAGCTCTTACAATTACACTATCAAACATTTCAAGACCGATAAAATTTATGTCTGGATGTTTTTTAGCCATCTCAATTATAAAATCACCTTTTCCCATGCCAATCTCTATATGGATATCATTATTATTCTTAAATAATTGTTTATATTTTCCTTTATACTCTTTCGGATTTTTTATTATATATGGTGAAGAGTCTATTATCTCTTTAGCACCTTTAACATTTTTTAATCTCATACTGTCACCTCTTTAATTATACACCAAAAATGCTTTAAAGCATATAATTTATTAGATATGAAAGGAGTAATCTATTTTGAAAAAAGACTGTAATTGTATGGGATATCCTGTATATCCGCAGATATCTAATGGAGTTATGCCTGGAGAGATAATTCAAATGCCAAATTATCCGCTTAATGTTCCTTCTAATATGTATAATAATTATGGTTCTGATATAAATAATTTAACTAATCAAATAAATTCACTAGAACAACGAGTTAGAAAACTTGAAAATACTGTTAATGGTTCAAATTATCAGATGATGTAAAAAAACAGCTTTTTTAGCTGTTTTTATCCTTTTATTCCTTTATAAAGTTTTTTAAGAAGCATTGCACTTTTATAAAGTTTATCTTCTAGGATTGTCATTCTTTTGCTCATTTTTTCATTTTCTTCTTTTAAAACTCTATTACTTTCTTTTAGTTTATCAGTTGCATCTTTTAAGCTATCGTTTAATGATTTAAGATCTTCAACTGAAGATGTAAGTTTATCATTTTCAACAGATATTTTTTCATATCTAGTTTTTAATGAGTTTATTTCAGATTTTTTAGCGCTTAATTCTTCTTTTAAATTGTTATAGTCATCAACGAAACCAGAAATAGCATTGTTAATATTGTCAAAAGATTCATCTAAGAAATCATCATCAATTTCAACTTTTGTTTCAGGAATAACTTCTTCAATATCTGGCTTAATAAATTTAGGTTCTTTTTTAGGTGCTTCTTTTTCTTCAGTTAAATCTAAATCAGTTAAGGTATTAGATAAACTATCTATTTCATCTAATAAATCTTCAGCTTGTTCTTTTGAAATTTTAGTCATTTCATCAACAAAATCTGTTTCCTCTTCTTCTAAATATTTACCATAAATGTTTAATTCTGTTATTTTACTCATAATATCCTCAATATTAACCACATATTTTTTCATTAAGCTACGAATGTTTTTATCTTTAGAGTAACTTGCATAAAATTCCTCGTCATCAGGAATTAAAATGTTAGCTCTAAATATTTGTTTTTCTTCTCTTCCTTGTTCACCTTCGCTAAAAGCAATGGCCATTTCTTCTATCATAGCATCAATGAATTTTTCTTTTTCCTTCATTGCTTGATCTGCTGGTTTCTTTCCTATTTTTTTGAATATTTCTTTATTTTCTTTTCTAATATCTCGTGCTAATTTCTTTATTGCTAAAAATCTTTCTTTTTCTAACATTTTTCTCCACCTCTTTATTCCTTTTTATTACGCTCTTGAATCGTATTTTCCATCTTTAGTTGAAACGATAACTCGATCATTTTCATTTATAAATAATGGAACTTTAATAGTTAAACCATTTTCTAATGTTGCTTCTTTAGTTGCATTAGTTGCTGTATTACCTTTTACCGCAGGTTCAGTATGAGAAATTCCATATTCTATTTTTTCTGGTAATGTTATTCCTAATACTTCTCCTTGATAAAAGGTTACTTCTAAGTTTAAGCCTTCTTTCAAGAATTTTGCGTCGTCGCCAAGTTGATCTTTAGTTAAATCTATTTGCTCGTAAGTTTCCATATTCATAAAGTTATGGGTATCTCCACTACCATATAAATATTGCATTGGTTTTTTTGCGATAATAGCTTTTTCAAATTTAATATTTGTATTAAATGTCTGTTCAATAGTTGAACCTGTACGTAGGTTTTTTAATTTGATTCTAACAAAAGCAGGGCCTTTACCGGGCTTAACGTGTTGGAATTCTAAAATTAAATAGATATTTCCATCAATAATTATGGTCATGCCATTTTTAATATCATTAATATTTATCATACTTTACCTCTCAGTTCTATTTTTTCTCATTGTGCTCTGTATGTTTCATACATGTAGGGCAATATTTATTTAATTTTAAACGATCTGGTGTGTTCCTTTTATTCTTTTCTACTCGATAATTTTCATTTTTACACACTGAACATACTAGAGTAATATTTTCTCTAGCTTCTCCTTTTTTAGCCATGAATATCCCTCCTTTTCACGTTTCTAGTTATATTATACCAAATTACTTAAAAATTTCAAAGTATTTTTTAGAAACTCTATCAGCTAATCTTTTGTTTATTTGTGATTGATAAGTGATGCTTCCATTATTGTGTGACACATCTGGGGAAACAATAGTAAATGTTACAACTGGATCATCAGCTGGAGCATAAGCCGCAAAGGTAGTACTAATTGTTTCAGTGTCTACTTTACCATCGTTATTTGAATCAACAAAGCTTTGACTAGTTCCGGTTTTTCCAGCTGGATTAAATACGGGATCAATATAACCTACTCCGGTACCATAGCTTGTTACAGCTTTAAAGCTTTCTCTTATTCTAGCCATAATATCAGGTGCGGTTTCAACTGTATTTAATTCTTTACTGTTTTTATCTTCCTCGCCATATATGTTTTTAAATATACGTAGTTGCATTCTTTTTCCACTATTTGCGATTGTACTCATATATTGAGCAAGTTGAAGTGGTGTGTAATTATCGTACTGCCCAATGGCAAAGTCAAGCAAATGTCCTGGGGCTGTATCTGTCCCTTTATAACCCTCGATTTCGTTTGGAAGATCTATTTCTGTTTTCACCCCTAATCCATATTGCTTAAAGGTATTTCGATATGTATTAAAGGCTTCTTTATCAATATATAATGGTTTGTTATACTTATAATTTCCTTTACCAACTTTAATGGCGGTATAGTACTGATAAGTGTTTGATGAATAAGCAATAGCGGTTATATCATTTAATCGCCCTAAGGGTTTCCATGAACATTTTTCTGGGGTGGCAGCTATTTTAACACAGTTATCATATCTTACCTCACCGAATTTTAATGCTCCTGTGTTATAACCTACCGTTTGTGAAGCTCCTTTAACTACAGATCCGGCTACGACTGATGATGTTAGTAAGCCTGGAGTGTAATCTTTCACAACCAAATTACCGTTTTCTTCTTTTACTTGTTTGCCGGCCATAGCTAAAATTTCTCCAGTTTTAGGATTATTAATAACGACAAATGAACGATTGTAATATTGAGTATTGGCTTCTCTTTTAGTATTTAATACTTCTTCAGATAGTATTTGTTCTAAGTCTCTTTGAAGATTAATGTCTATCGATATTGTTATATCAGTGCCTCGTTTACCTTCTTCTATTAATTTATATGAACCGTCATTTCTAACTTCATATTTGTTCTTTTTACCTTTTAAAATTTCTTCATATTGATATTCTAAATAGCTAATTCCAACTCTATCATCTAAACTATATCCTTTATCTAAATAATAATCTTTTAATTCTAGTGGTATGCCACTTTTACTAGTAGATACGTTGCCAAGTAAGCTTCTAAAGGTTTCCCCATATGGATATACTCTTTCCCAATCTAATTTAGTATTAACACCTTTTAAGGAGCTTAAATTTTCAGAAATCAAAGCATATTCTTCATCTGTTACATCTTTATTTTTAATAACTTTCTCGGCATATGAGTAACCAGTGTTCATAAGGGTATATATATAAGCGGCTTTTTTATCTTTAGCATCATATATTTTCAAATCTTCTTCTGTTACTCTATCGATTTTTAGTTTTTGAATGTCATCAAGAGTTATTTTTCTCTCTTTTAATTTTTTCCATTCTTTTTTGGTTATCTTTTTATTAGCTTTTTCTTTATTGTTCTTAATCCAAAAGTTTTTATAATCATAATCGTTTATTTTGGTTTCTAAATCTATCATATCAGCTAATTTATAGGCTATTTGAATTTCCTCTTTAGTTGTGATTTCAGACGGTTTTTTATAATAAATGACTTTGGTCGGACTATTATCAACTATTAATTTTCCGTTTCGATCATAAATTCTTCCTCTTGGCGCAGACTGGCCATAGACAATTTTTTTTGTTAAAGTTTTTAATTCTCCAGTATGCTTTTCATTTTCAATAACTTGTATAAAGAAAAGAAATACGATTAATACTAATAGTAAAATGATGATGATAAAAGTAAGAATATTATATCTTTTTTCTATTTCTAGTTTTATATCTTTTGTTTGTTTGTATAAACTAAAATTATAATTTTGATTTTGTTTTGTAGTGTTTATTTTTAAGGTTTTCTTTCTTTTTGGTTTATATTTCTTCTTCTTTTTCTTTGGTGTATAAATACTTCTTTTTCGTTTAAAAATATTTATCATACTTCTATCACCTCAACTTTCTTTTTTCATATAATTTTGTAGGAGGATTTATGCGCGATTTAATAAGAATTTTCGTCTTTAAAATCACTGTTCAAGATATTTTAAATTTCGGAATGGAAAACGATATTTTTTTAAGTGAATCTGAAGGAGAATTTTTACATTTTTATTTAAAAAATAATTGGGAGGAATTAATTTATGGAAATCCTTTACCAATTATTCAAAAAATAGAAAATAAATTTGGTAAAACTAAAGGCGAATCTATTTGTAATTTGTTCTATAAATATAAGGAAAAATATAAAAATTATTTATAATTTTTTCTTATGTCTTCTAGTAGATTTTCATTATATTTTTTATTTCTAATCATTTCAATTTCAAATTTATATGGTGGATATGTTCTATCTTTTCCACCATCCATGCTTATATATGGGGTTTCTAATATTTTAGAAACTTCTTTTAATTTATCATGGTATATGATTTTTATTAAGGAATCAAAACCAATGGTTCCTATTCCGATATTTTCATGGCGATCTTTATGTGATCCTTTTTCATTTTTACTATCGTTTATGTGAATACATCCGATCTTTTCTATTCCAATTATTTTATCAAATTCATCTAACAAATTATCAAAATTAGTAATGTCATATCCAGCGTCATTTAGATGACATGTATCTAAGCATACCATTAATCTATTATTGTTTTTAACGTTATCAATTATGTATTTTATCTCTTCAAAGGTTTTTCCTAGTTCTGTTCCTTTTCCGGCCATTGTTTCTAGACAAATAATTGGGCCTTCTTTTTCATTTAAAACAACATTTAAAGCTTTAGCGATATTTTCTAAGCCTTTTTCTTCTCCTATGCCAACGTGGCTTCCTGGGTGAAGGACAATTTTATCTATTCCAAGTTCGGTAGCTCTTTTTAATTCTTGCTTTAAGAAGTTGATTGCAAAATTATATTTTTCTTCATTATCATTAGCTAAATTTATTATGTATGGAGCATGGATAATAACATTTTTTATATTTATGTTTTTGTTTTCCATAAGTTCTTTTGCTTCTTTTACTTTTTCTTTGTTTATTTCTGTTCTAAAAGTGTTTTGTGGAGCTCCTGTATAAAACATAAAAGTGTTTTCATTATAGCTTAAAGCTTCTTTAACGCTTCCTAATAATCCTTCATCCTTGGTATAAGATACGTGGCTTCCAATTATCAAATTCATAAAATCACCTAGAAATATAATATCACATTTTGTATTATTCGCCCACAAATTTTTCTAAAACTTTGAAACTTTTACTAATAATTTTTTCAATGCTTTTTTTTAATGTGTTAGAAATAAATAATCCGGTTTTTGATATTTTGTTTTGATAATCTTTATTGTTTATCTCAATATATTTAGTCAAATCAACGTTTTTCCCTTCATTTACGTCTTTTTCAAAAGCTTTTATTTGTTCGTTAGTTAAGGCCACTTTTTTACTATTTTTATATTCAAAGTAACCAGTATTTTGAGAAATAAATAGGGCTAAAAAAATTATAAAACTTGTAAAAATAATATATTTAAAAATTTTGTTTTCGTTTTTATGATTCATTTATATACTCTCCTAATATAGGGGCGATTAAATCTATAGTATTTAAAACTTCTTCTATGGTATTTTTTTCTCCACCTATTTCCATTAAAGTTATATTACTATTTAAATCTTGGTTATATATGCCGTTATTCCCTTTGCCTCCTTTAATTATTACACCTCTAGTTAAACTCGGATATTTTTCTTTTATTTTGTTGTTGATGTTGTTTGTTATTTTTAAATTTTCTTGATAGGTACTATATTCTTTACCAATCACAAAGAGTATTTTAGCGCACGATTTGCCATTTATGTTTATGGTGGATTTTTCTTTAGAAATTGAGTCTCTATGAATATCAATTATTAGTTTCAAGTCTTTGTTTTTATTTAGAATTTCTTCTAAAAATTTTCTACTTACTAAATAACTTTTACTATATCGCATATTATTTAAATTTAAGTAATCATTTATGTTTTCTTCCATAACTAAAGTGTTTATATTTTGGTCCATTAATTTTTTTTGCATAATATACGAGGCCATCATAACACCTGGGGTTATATTATATCCTTCTAAAGCTTTACCTTCATACGACTCTCCTTGGTGAGTATTATAAAGAAAAACTTCAGGATTTTTTTCAATTGTTTCAGTATTTGGATTACTTACGTATGCTATATCAATATTATCTATTTTATTTTGTTTTAAATGAAAAACATTATCTAATATGGTAACTGGTTTATTTACATCGATTATTTTGGAAAAAACTCTAGTTAGTAAATTACTAGCTTTCTTTTCATAAAGCATATAATAATTAGAATCTATTAATAAAGCTCTTATAAAAGATTCGTTGGTTGTCTTTAATCTAAAATTCATAAATATATTAAAAGATATTTGGTACCCTAAAAATATTAATAAAATATATCCTAATAATCTAAATTTAAATCTTCTTTTTTTTGTTTTTTTCATTTATATCACCATTTACATTATATTTATGGTTAATTAAATAAAATGTAAAAAAAGGAAAGTATTTTCCTTTTTTTTGTGTGTTAGTACACTGTATAGAGCTTTTGTGAATGTACTACAGTGTTTCATAAACACCAGTAGAAGAACTATTTAATAATAGTTCTCCTCATTGGAATTTACGAAGTATATGTACATCCAGTTAGTTTAACTTGATTGATATTTAATGAAGCGTTTGATTTGTGATTTAAATATTCAAGTAGTATATAATAATTTCCTGTTAAACTTGCAGGTATTGATAATGTCCCACTGCCCGTATATCCATTGGTTAAAGTCATATTAATCTCTTTATGATATGTTGTACCATGGGAAAAGCTATCTATATTAGTATTAATACCAAAATAATAATATCTTTTTGGGGTTACAGAATAATTATTATTTGTGCTCCATACACTACCACTTGCGCTTGAATATAGGCCACAATATTTTGATATATCATATGTCTTAGCTGAAGTTGCCTGCCCCCTATAATCACCAGTATTAGTTCCAGCATTGAAATAATAAAATTTACTTGAACCACTGGTGTTATAATTAAATGATAGTACAGATGCATGTGTTTTTGTCATACTGAATGTTGTATCCCTTGTTCCGTCAGTATTTAAAATCATTTTATCATTGTATTTGTATGTTGGATGAATAACTACTGCATAATCTGGCATTGTAAAAGATTTTGTAGAAGAGTTTAATGTGGCTACTGTTGTTTTGCCATCTGAGCTTTTTACGGTAGCACCTTGATAGGTAAATCCTGATACGTTAGGTACAGTAAATGTTACTGTTGTATTTTTAGCTGCTGATGTAACATTTGGCACGACAGCAGATCCGCTTCCTACTGTACTATTGTAAGTTGAACTAACTCTATTTTGCCCTGTTGTTGATATAAATTTATAAAACTGTGCATCACTATTATTACAAGTATAACTCTGGATATTAGTACCATTGGCCATCGTTCCGCTTTTTACATCCATACATAGTCCAGTATAAGTTTTAATATTATAATAATTAGATTCTCCATTTGCAAGCGACCATCTTTCTCCATTTCCTGTTCCCCATGCATATGTTTGAATATTGTTTCCGGATTCAGCAGAATTACCTGCATTATCTATAACTTGTGTGCTATCTACTTGATTTTCTATATGGTAATAAACTACACCATCTATTATATTATCTGGAAGCATTTTAAATTTTTGAGCATTGCTCCCATTATCTTTATAAAGTTCTATATTAGTACCATTAACAGCTTTTCCACCTGTAACATCAACAACAAATGTGTTATCTTTTTTAGATACTATCTTATAAGTTGCGTTTGTTGAATTATTTCCAATGAAATTAGCTTTTAAATCAACTATTTCAGAAGTTTCTCCAGTAACAGCTATATTGTATGAATATAAGCTTTGTGATGTATTGTTTCCTAGGCTTAAAGTTCCACCTACGGTAAGCGAACCATTATTATTATATATTCCACCACCATTATTGGTTGCCTTGTTATATACAATATTTCCACCTGTTATATTGGCTACAGCATTACCTCCCATATATAATCCACCACCGTGAGTCGTTGCGGTATTATTAGAAATAGCACCTGCTGTCATATTGAAATTTGCATAATATCCTAAATGTATTCCACCACTTAATCCGCTTGATGCGTTGCCTCTAATTGATCCTGAATTTATATTAATAGTGCTATAACTTTCTTCTGTCCCGTCTTCACCGATTATAGCTCCACCAATTAATCCAGAATTATTTTTAATAATTGCTCCATTGACATTAAGTATAGAGCCTGGCTTAATACTTAGTGCCCCTCCTCTGGCATTTGTTTTGTTATTTTGTAGTGTCGTTTTTTTGTTTAAAGATATTATTGAATTGTCAACTACTATCATTGTATCGCTATTGGTAATATTGTTTCCATCAATTGTGATGTTGTTTATATTTAAATTTCCAGATGTAATATTTATTATGTTGTCTAAGTTGGAATTTGCTCTAGTAACTTTGTTTATTATTTCTGTTCCAGTATCTCCATTGCTATCGCTGCTTGTTATAGTGATTGTTTTGTTAGAGTCCATATTCACTGTTGATGCTTGTTCAATATTATTCATGACATATATTGTTGCATCTGTTGTTGATGACGCTGATGAATATGCTTTATTTATCGTCGCGTATGGTTGTGATACTGTTCCTACTCCTGTAGTATCATTTCCATTTATTGATACATATAAATCAGTTTTTCTTAAATTGTATATTGAATTTTCAGTACTTGTTCCGTCTGTTACTTTAGCTTCCACTATTCCATCGGTTCCAAGTGGTAATGTTACTGAACTTGTTGTTACTGGAACTTCTTCACTATCATCTAGTTTATAACTACATGAGTATGGACTAGAACAGCCTGTAGGGTATGTAATTACTGCTTCCCCCGATACATTTTCGCTAAACGTTGGTGCTTCTATCGTTTTTGTTATTACTGAAACTGTTTCTGTAATATTGTTATTGCTTTCACTTGTTAATCTTATTCTTATTTCATAGTTCGTTTCTGGTTCTAGATTTGTGAATGTATACATGTTAGGTGATATATTTGGATTTGCTTGTGTTACCCATGTTTCTCCATGGTCTATCGAATATTCATATGTTACGATATCGTCTCCGTTTGGTACATATGCGTCTACTATTAATGTTATGGTGTCTGTTGTTGATTGTGTGGTTTTATTTGTGATTATTGGTGATGTACTAACTGTAAAATATCCTTTTTGACCTGTTTTATCTATTTTTGCATATGTTTTATCTATTTTACTTGTGTCATATGCTGTTCCATTACCTCCAACTAATACTGTATCTCCCAAAAACATATTTGTAGAATCAGTAACATTTGTAGTCACATAGTCTTCTGATGCATATATTGTTGTTAAGCTTGTACAATTTCTAAACATGCTATTCATATTTGATACAATATCTGTATTAAAATTATTTAAATCAATGTTTGTCAAACTAGTGCAATTATAAAACATATATTCCATAGTTGTTACACTATTTGTATCAAAATTACTTATGTCTAAATTAGTTAAGACTGAACACCCATTAAATAAATGACTCATGTCCTTTACTTTGCTCGTGTCAAAATTACTTAGATCTAAACTTGTGAGTTTTGTCCCACTAAACATTGAACTCATATTTGTAACGTTACTTGTATCAAAATTGGTTATATCTAATTGGGTTAAATTTGTACATCCATTAAATAGTGCGCCCATATTGGTGACAGCATTTGTATTAAATGAATTTAAATCTAAACTTGTTAAGCTGCTGCAGTCTCTGAACATACTGCTAATGCTTGTAGTATTGCTTGTATCATAATTATTATTAAAGCTTATAGAAGTTAAGGCAGTAAAATTTCTAAATATATGAGCTGAATTTTCATTTGCTATTACGCCATCTTCTCCGCCTATATGTAAAACATAGCCACTATTTCCATCACTTACTACCCATGCCATTACATTTCCAGTATTCATAATAGCTGATACATCCCATGAAGCTATGACGTTTTGAGGGATATTTGTATTATTTTCAAATATTATGCTTGTTATACTGTTTTTATATTCACTTGAATGAAAATCTGTTGTATCACTTGCACTCCAACTTTTAATTACTGGATTCGTTTCTGCTATTTTGCAATTATTATATTTAGTCACACCACTTATGCCACTATTTATATACATGTCTGTCGTAGTTGCATTTTCTGTTGTCCAATCAGAACCCACATATACTACCTGTAAATTTGTAGTTCCATTGAACATGTTATTCATGTTTGTTACGCTACTAGTATCAAAATTACATAATGTAAGAATTTGTAAACTACTATCTCCGCTAAACATGCTATCTAGCCTTGTTACATTACTAGTATTAAAATTAGACAAATCTATATTTGTTAAGCTTGTACAGTTGGCAAACATCGAGCCAATATGGGTTGCACTACTAGTATCAAAACTGCTTAAATTTATGCTGCTTAATGCTGTATTTCCTTTAAACATAGCTCCCATATTGGTTACATTACTTGTATCAAAATCCGATAAATCTAAGGAAGTTAAACTAGTACATCCTTTAAATATACCTTCCATTGTTGTAGCATTGTTCGTATTATAATTTCCATTAAAGTTTATCGAAGTTATTTCTGTAAATCCATCAAATAATCTTGCGGAATTTTCGTTTGCTATCACGCCACCTTTTCCACCTATGTGGAGTACATATTTTGTATTATCATTTTGATCTGCTGTTACCCAGGCCATTACTGTTCCTGTGTTTGGCGTTGCTGATACATCCCATGAGGTTGCACCTGATGGTACATTTGTATGATTTTCAAATACTACGCTTGTTATAGATGATTTATATTCACTTGCATGGAAGTCTGCTGCTGCATTTTGATCCCAGCTTTGTATTACTGGGGAGTTTGCTGCTACTGAACAATTTGTAAGTTGTGTTACTGAACTTACTCCACTTTGACTAAACATACCTGTTGTTGTAGCTCCAGATGTATCCCATCCGGTTCCTACGAAAATTGCTTGCATATTGCTTGTAGTTCTAAACATATAACTCATGTCTGTTGCTGCACTTGTATCAAATGTACATAGTTTTAAAGTTGTGAGGATATTACAATTACTGAACATATACGACATAACTGTTACATTGCTGGTATCGAAATTGCTGACATTTAAATTGGTTAAACTGGTGCAGTTATTAAACATGTATCCCATACTTGTTACATTACTGGTGTCTAGGGTACTTAGGTCTAGATTGTCGAGACAGTAGCATTGTTGAAACATAAACGACATAATATTAGTTGATGCTGTAGAATGACTCCATCCTGCTCCAAAGGTTATGCTTGCTAAATTAGTGCAATTATTAAACATATATGTCATACTTGTTACATTACTGGTATCAAATGTACTTAAATTTAAACTGGTGAGACTTGTACAATAATAGAACATATGTGCCATAGTATTAGTTGATGCTGTGGCATGCCCCCAGCCGGTTCCAAATGTTATACTAATTAATCCTCTGCAATTATAAAACATGCCTTGCATACTTGTTACATTGCCAGTATCAAAAGTACTTAGATTTAAACTAGTCAGGCTACTACATCCATAAAACATATGGTACATACTTGTTACATTACTGGTATCAACGTTGTTTAAATTATTTAAAGTGGTGAGACTGCTACAGCCTTTAAACATTTCCCACATTTTGTTACTTTCTGCTGTAACATTATTCCAGCCTGTTCCAAAGGTTATTGTAGTAAGTCCTGTACAGTCAGAAAACATTTGCTGCATGCTTGTTACTTTGCTGGTATCAAAAGTGCTTAAATCTAAGCTGGTGAGGCTTGTGCAGCCAGAAAACATTCCCCCACTACCTGTATTACTTCCCATCGCTGTTACATTACTAGTATCTATACTGCTTAGATTATTTAAAGTGGTTAAGGCGCTACAGTCGGCAAACATACCTGCCATATTATTACTTGCTGCTGTGGCATTTCCCCATCCTGATCCAAAGGTTATTGTAGTAAGTCCTGTGCAGTCAGAAAACATATAGTACATACTTGTTACATTACTGGTGTCAAATGTACTTAAATCTAAACTAGTTAAACTAGTGCAATTTCTGAACATGTATTGCATATTATTGGTTGATGCTGCCGGATGACTCCAGCCAGTTCCAAAAGTTATACTTGTTAAGCCGGAATCTCCAGAAAACATAGATGACATAGTTGTTACTTTGCTGGTATCAAAAGTGCTTAAGTTTAAGCTAGTTAAGCTAGTACAATTTTGGAACATATATGACATGTTTATTACATTGCTGGTATCAAGATTGTTTAAATTATTTATTGTCGTTAAGTTGCTGCAATTGTTGAACATATACGACATATTATTGGTTGATGCTGTACTATTACTCCATCCGGAACCAAAGGTTATACTTGTTAAGCCTGTGCAGCCAGAAAACATATAGGTCATACCTGATACTTTACTAGTATCAAAAGTACTTAAATCTAGGCTAGTTAAACTAGTACAATTTCTAAACATGTATCCCATACCTGTTGTCCTGGTTGTATCAAAATTATTTCCAAAGGTTACGCTTGCTAAGTTTGTATAACCATCAAATAAATATGTTAAACTGGTATTAGCTATGACACCGCCATCTCCACCAACGTGTAGAACATATTTAGTATTGTCATTTGGATCAGCTGTTACCCATGCCATTACAGCTCCACTGTCTGTTACTGCAGACACATCCCAGTTAGTTGCCCCATTTGGGATGTTTATATTATCTTCAAACACAATAGATGTTACATCTGTCTCAGCTATTCCTGAACTACCTATTAATATATTTGATGATGATGTGCCTGATGTTTTTAATACTGGTAATAATTTAGCTTTTGCTGTTAGGGTTACTGCGCCTGTAGCTGCATATGTTCCTTCAGAATCTCCTACTTTTGTATCTCCATCAAACCAACCTAATGCTTCATAGTTTGTACTTGGATTTATTTTTGGTAAAGGTACATCTACTGATGAAGCATTATTTCTAATTGTTTTTGAAACGCTGGTTGATGTTGGACTGATAGATGATACTCCTGTTCCTTTTGCATATGTTATGGTAAAAGTTTTATATGTTATCGCATACCAAGTACTTCCTGTATTACTACTATTTAATGTTAATTTTTTAGTTGATGTACTATAACTTGAATTATTTGTTGTAGCATCTGCTGTTGTGTTAAATCCTGTTATTGTAAATCCTTCTCTTGTGATTGTTGGGGCATCTACGGTACAACTTGAATCTTGTGATGCTCCATTATATGCTGCTGCTATAGTACAGTTTGAAGCTGATGTACTTGATAGGCTTGCTCCATTCGCATTCCAACTTGCTGTTAATTGTACTGATGCTTTTTGTGACTGAGCATACAAACTTCTATTTGAACTCATCGATAAACTATTTACTACTTGTCCTGATGTATAACTTGCTGTTCTATTATCTGCTGCATCTGACCATCCTATTACATCTGGTGTTGCACTTGGTGCGGTTATTGTTGGCATAGTGAAGCTTGCTGAACAGCTTGTAGCTTGTGCAGCTCCATTATGTACTTCTGGTGTCGTACATACTGTGATTGTTCTTGATGTTCCAGTTGTCGTTGTTCCTCCATGGATAAAGTTTGTATTACTATTCCTATAGAATGTGATTGTTCTATCTACTCCTGCTTTGGTACTTTGCGCATACCATGTTGCATCGGCTGATACATTTTTAGCTGTATTGTGGGTCCAATAATTACTATAGACTGTTGGCCCAGTTGAATATCCATCAATACTAAATCCACTTGCCGCTACCATTGTTGGCGCGGTTACACTACAGCTTGCATCTTTATTCCATAATGTACATGTTCTTGTTACTGTTTGTGTTGTTACTGCTGTTCCTGAAGCATTTGTTTGGCTTGTATTTCCATTTTTATCAAATGTTATGGTTACATTTTTACTATATATTGCATACAAAATTGTATTGGCAGTCATTGTTGTTGTAGAAAGTCCTGTATGTGCATTCTTATCGGTATTCCATCCAACAAATGTATATCCGGCTTTAGTGGCTGCTTTTCCACTTAAGTTTACTACTGTTCCTTCAGCCAAGTATTCGTTTTCAGCATTTGTACTTGTTCCTCCATTTTCCCCATAATCATATGTTAGTAAGTATCTTGTTTCTGTTGGGATATTTGATCCTTCGTCTTGAACATATTGGAATTCTACTATAGATGTTCCTGATACTTCTGCTGTTCCATTATAGTTTGGATTATACTCTATTTTTACATGTATTACTTTATCTTGCCCTTTGGCTAGAGTCTCTCCTTTTGTATAACCAGAAAAAGTAATAATGACTGCTTCATTACTACTTGGCGTTGTTATTATATTATCTAATTTGGCATCGAATGTTCCTCTATTTGATATCGTTACATCGTAATCCATCGCTGATCCTTTATCATATAGATTCGCTTCCATATAGGCTGTTAAGTCGGTCCATGTTGGAGTACTTACGTTTTCAGCATCTCCGGTTGCAACTCCGGTTGTTACATTAGTTATTCTTACATCCCAATTACTTGTTATTCTACTTGTTCCTCTTATTGTTAGGCTTGTTTGGAATGCGGCATATCCTACTGAAATCATAAGTAATAATATGAGCAAACTACCTATTATTATTTTTCTATTTTTTCTAGCTCTATACATATTATCACGCCCTATTTTCTTTTACGTTCTTATTATAAAAATATTATATCATGTGTAAATGAATTGTACAATGATTTTTTCGGTAATTTTAATATTTCTTTTTCTTGCATTTGCTTTGTATTTTTTTTATAATATTTTTAGGTGATTGCTGTAAATGGAATTATATTTAATTAATCATGGAGAATCTATAAAGGATACTCATGCAAACTTTAGTTTAGGCCTTCCTGATCATCAAATTTATCTTACAGAAAAAGGACTCGAACAAGTTAATGAAACTGGCATTTTTTTAAGTGATTATTTGAATAAAAATGATGTCGATATAGAAAATGCAGTTATGTGGATTAGTCCTTTTTTATGTGCAAGGCAAAGTGCAAAAATTATTAATAAACATTTGGGAATTGATAATGTTATTGAGGATTATTTATTAATTGATCAAAGACATGGATTATTTAGTAATAAAAGCGAAGGTAGAAGGCGCATGGAATATGAAATGGAATTTAAGCATTATGATAACTACTTTCAAGCTAATGGGGAGTTTTATGTAAAACTGCCACAAGGGGATTCACCTCTTGATGTTGCAGTTAGAACAAGTATGTTTTTAAACATGCTTTCTAAAAGTAAAAATAATCCTGTTTTTATTGTTTCACATGACACTACAATTAAAACAATTATTATGAATACTTTTCATTATTTGCCTAGTTGGTTTAATAATGAACGTAAAATGAAAGGCGGATCTATTAGATTAATTAATGATAATGGATGCGAGTGCGTTTATGGTGGGTATGTTAAAAGACTTAGTTTATAAGTCTTTTTTTGTGTAATGATTCATTTAATCCTTCACTTATTAATTCAGATAATTTTTCGATTATAAAATCTTCTTCTTTAGGTGTAACCATTAAGTTATACCCTGTAGGATTTAATATTTCATATATTAATTTTTTTGTTTCTTCCTCACTTAAATCACCAATCATTCCTAAAAGATATTTTTTATCTTCTTTTTTTATTTTGTGTTTTAAATGATTAATATTTAAAGGCATTTTGTTTTGATGATTATTATAATTTTCTTTTTGATAGGCAAAGTGTGAACACATATATTTAATAGTATCATTTACTATGGAAACAGCATCAACAACAGTAGGAACACCAATAGCAATAACGGGAATTCCTAATATGTCTTTACTGATTTCTTTTCTTTTGTTGCCTATTCCACTACCAGGATTTATACCACTATCGGTCATTTGGATGGTTGTATTTACCCTTTCTACGGAAGAACTAGCTAAAGCATCAATGGTTATTATAAAATCAGGTTTTACTGTTTCTTTTATTTGTTTTATTAAGTCACTTGTTTCAATTCCTGTTTCACCCATTACTCCTGGTGATAAAGCACATACTCTTCTAAAGTTTTTGTCTAAATCGCCATATAGATACAAATGATTAGTTACTAAAGTTTTAGATATTGTTAAAGGTCCTAAAGAATCAGGGGTTGCTTTTTCATTACCTAAGCCAATTACTAGACATAAATCATCATCTTTTATATTTTGTTTTTTTAACATTTTTTTTAATTCTTTAACAAAAATAGTTTTAACTTTGCTTCTGTTTTCATAATCTGTAATATCGGTAAATTCAATAGTTATATATGTTCCTTCTTTTTTATTTATTTTTTTTGCCTCTTCTTTTGTTAGCTTAATATTAGTTATTTTTATACCTTCTTCTTCTTTTTGTAGTTGGTTTTTAGTTAATTCGATAGCTAGATCGGTTCTTATATTTATATTTTTTAAATCTATTTCATGACTCATATTAAACACCTCATTTTTATTTTTAACAAAAAAGCAACTTTTTATTGATTTTTTATAGGAAATTTGCTAAAATGTATATACGAATGGGCTTTGGAGGTGAAATTATGGCCAACTTAAAAAATGCGAAAAAAAGAGTTTTAGTTAACAAGAAAAAAGAAGAACGTAACAATAGTTATTTAGCAAGTACTAAAACGGCTGTTAAGAATACTTTAAGAGCTATTAACAAAAAAGATAAAAAAGAAGCAGAAGCTAATTTAAAAATCGCCATTAAAAGAATTGATAAGGCTACAGGGGCTAATGTATTAAATAAAAATACATCTGCAAGAAAAAAATCTAGATTAACTAAGAAAGTAAATGCGATGGAGTAATTTACTTTTTTTATTAAGGGGTGAACCTATGAAAATAAAAGATGTAATTTTAACATTTATTTTATTAATTTTTGTGATTTTTGTATATGTTTGTAGAGAAGATATAGCTAAAACGGCTGTTCAAACGTACATGCATTTCGAAACTCTAAATACACCAAAATCGAATGTTTATTCTGATAGTTTTACTTTTGAACTTGTCCAAAAAACCGATGATTTTCATGTTAAGGATTATCAAGGTCTTCTTGATACTATATATACAATTTTAGATAGTGGGGCTTCAGAATTTTCATTTTACTGTGATTCTTCATATAATAAATGTATGGATGATTTTGAAAATTTATCAAAAAATCAAGCTTTACTTTCAACCATAAATAATATGATTTCCCCTTACAATAGTTATGCTAAAATATCTTTTAGTTATAATTCTTATGGTAAAATTACACTGTCAGTAGATAAATTATACTCTGATGAGGAAATAAAATTAATTGAAAATAAAATTGATGATTTTATGAATAAAAACATAAAAGATGAGATGATTATAACCGATAAAATAAAAGCTTTCCATGATTATTTAATCAATAATAGTGTATATGATAAAGCTAGAGCCGATATAATTGAAAGTGGTAATAATGTTACGGATTCTAATTCACATAAGGCAATTGGCCCTTTGATTGATGGAATATCATTATGTAGTGGTTATAGTGATGCGATGAAAATTTATTTAGATAAACTACATGTTTCAAATTACAAAGTGGCCAATGATAAACACATTTGGAACTTAGTTAATGTCGATAATAAATGGTTACATATTGATCTAACTTGGGATGATCCAGTTACAAATACTGGTCAAAATCTTTTATTACATAAGTTTTTCTTAATTGATACTAATACTTTATTAAAATTAGATTCTACAAGTCATAACTTTAATAAAGATTATTACCCAGAACTAAGCCATTAAATGGCTTTTTCTAATGGTAAAATTATGGTTACTAAGGTATACTCTCCTTCTTTTGATTCATAATTTAAGTATCCTTCATGTCCACTAATTATTTCATTAGAAAGGGACACACCTAGTCCGGTACCTTTTATTTTAGTTGTATAAAAGGGTTCTTTTATTTTATTTAAAATTTCTTTTTTTATTCCTTCCCCATTATCTTTAATATAAATAGTTATATTATCTTTACCCAGCTTTGACCATAATCCTATAGTTTTTTCTTTTTTGTTTTCTAAAGCTTCAACACTATTTTTTAATATATTTATAAAAACTTGGGTTAATCTATTGTAATCGCCATTAATAAATATTTCGTCTTCAGTAATATTTTTTTCGATTTTAATTCTATTTTTTACAAAAAGTAATTCCATACTTTTTATAACTTCTTCTAACAATAAATTTATATCGAGAATATCTTTATTTATTTTTAATTTATTCATCGCTAAAAAATCTTCTAGTAAAACTAAAGTTCTATCTATTTCTTCTTTTAAAATTGGAACACATTTTTTAAATTCTTTCATTTTATTTTCATCATACATATCTAAATATCCCTTGCACACGGCAATAGGGTTTTTTATTTCATGAGTTATTTTGAACAATGAAGTTTTTATTTGTTTATCATGTTCTATTTCTTTTATACTTTTATGAAGTTTTAAGACTTCTTTTGTTTTATTTAAAAAGTGATTTGCAAAAAAGGTTATTATATAAAATAAAATCCCTTTAAACATTATTTCTAAAGTTAAGCCTTTATTATAAAAAATGATAAACACAGTTTTTAATATGGCAAATAAAGTTATATAAATATTTATCTTGTTAATTTTTAAATTCAATAAGTAATATATTGAATACTCTATTATTAAAACAATTAAATAATTATTATAAAATTTGTAATAATATAAAATAATTATTGCCGATATTATTAGTGATAATATTTTAGACTTTTTTTTATACAAAAGAATTAATGGAATATTAATTATAAATGGACCTGTATAGGTTTTATATCTTATAATAAAATAAACTTGTGAAATAATAGTTAAATTAAATATTAGATCACTTTCTTCTTCGTTTAATATTTTTACGTATGCTATATAAATGAGGTATATGATTATTGGAAAAAATATTATAGTTAAATCTAATAAAACATGGTTAAATGCTTTCATTTTTATCACCATGTTTATTATAAAATATTATTTTGTCGAATTTTGTCGAAAAAAATAAGAAAATATCAATTATTTTCTTATGAGCATATATCATTTCCATCAATAGAATATTTATATTGGTTATATTCAACTCCGCCTACTATATCTTCTTGGATAGTTATACATATTTGAGGATCTAATAATTTTTTCGTTTTTGGATTTTTTAAGTTTTCGGAATTTAAATATCCTTCACTTTGCAGTAATTGAATAGTAATTCCTGTGCCACCACACATTTCATCATTTAAACTAAAAGTACTAGCATTATCATTAACATATCTTTCAGCGGCATTTAATATCATCTCTTTTTGCTTATCACACGCACTATTTTTAGCGGTGTTTATAAATTTAATTATTATTGGTGATGTTATTGTTGCGAGTAATCCTAAAATCAAAACAACTGCTACTACTTCTACTAGTGTAAATCCTTTATTTTTCATATTACCACCTACTTTAAATTATACTTTAGAGATTCTTTACTGTCAATAAACAAAGATTGTTTTCTTTAAATACTTATATTTTTAATATTTGTATTATTTCTTTTGGCGTGTTAAAATATAAGCGAATTCGAGGTGATACTTTTGAAGAGTGTTGGAATAATATGTGAATATAATCCTCTGCACAATGGGCATATTTATCATATAAATAAAGTTAGAGAAATTTTTCCTGATCATTTAATTATTTTAATTTTAAGTGGTAATTTTACTCAACGGGGCGAAGTTAGTTTGATTAACAAGTGGAAAAAAACAGAAATTGCTTTAAATTATGTTGATCTAGTTATTGAGCTACCTTTTGTTTTTGCTAGTCAATCGGCTGATTTATTTGCAAAAGGAAGTGCTGATATTTTAAAAGCTTTGAATGTTGATGCACTTGTTTTTGGAAGTGAAAGTGATGATGTTAATAGGCTTAAAAAACTAGCTAAAATTACCGAGTCTAAAAAATATGATAATTTAGTGAAAAAATATTTAGATGAAGGATTAAATTATCCTACAAGTTTATCAAAAGCTTTAAAAACTATTGGTGGTGAGGTTATTGATACATCAAATGATTTACTCGGATTTAGTTATGTAAAAGAGCTTATAAATACTAACATAGAATTAGTAACTATTAAAAGAACTAATGATTATTTAAGTAAAAATTTAGATCATTTTATCACTAGTGCGACTAGTATTAGAGAAGGCCTAAAAAAAGGTATAAATATTAAAAAATACGTTCCTTCTATTTCTTATAAATATTTAAAAAAGGTTAAATTCTTAGATGATTATTTTGATTTAATTAAATATAAAATAATTTCTGAGGATATATCAAAATATCAAACAGTAGATGAAGGAATAGAAAATAGACTTAAAAAAGTTATTAATGGTGTTGATAATGTAGATGAACTTATTAATAAAATTAAAACTAAAAGATATACTTATAATAGAATTAAGAGAATGCTTGTTCATATTTTAACTGGTTTTACTAAAGAAGAAGCTAAAAATATTAAAACAAAGTATATAAGAGTATTAGGATTTAATAATAAAGGGCAAAAGTATTTAAATAGTGTTAAGAAAAAATGTTCTTTACCAATAATAACTACTTTTGAAAAAAATAATGATTTATTAGATATTGAAGCTAGAGTAAGTGATATTTATAATTTAATAAAAAAAGATGATAATTTAAGTGAACATGAGCACAAGCCTATTCATTAATATCATCTTTTATTTTTGACATTTTTTGCAGTAGTAAGTTCCCCTACCACCTATAGTTATTTTTGTGATGTCATTTTCACAAATTGGGCATTTTTTCTTAGTATGAACAAGTAGCTGCGATTGAAATCTTCCATGGACTCCTTCACTAGATGTGTAACTTTTAATAGTTGTCCCTCCGTTTTCAATAGCTTTTGCAAGGATATTTCTAGTATTATCAATAATTCTTTGATAATCTTTATTTGTTAGTTCATCCGCATATTTTGAAGGATTTATTTTGCTTAAAAACAGTATTTCATCCGCATATATATTCCCTATCCCAACAATTATATTTTGATCTAAAAGTTCGGTTTTTATAGGTTTATGATGAAATTTATTTTTTAAATATTTTATTGTTAGATTTTTATCCCATGGCTCTAACCCTAAATCTTTTAAAGGTTTTACATTATATACCTCTTCTTTATTAATCAAATACATTTTGCCAAATTTTCTGGTATCGTGATATCTTAAATCAGTATTATCATTAAAATGAAAAATAACGTGTTCATGTTTTTCTTTAATATCTTTTTTATTTCTTATGAAGTACTTTCCTTCCATTCTTAAGTGGCTTAATAAATAATATTCGTTAAGTTCAAACATTAGCCATTTTCCATATCTATTTATATCTAATATTGTTTGATTTTTAATGCTTTTTATAAACTCTTTTACTTCTGGATAGGCAATTATATTATTCCAATAAATAGATGCGGATAATATTTTTTTATTTAATACTTCTTTTTTTAATACTTTCCTTACGGTTTCAACTTCTGGAAGTTCAGGCATTTTATCACCTTCTTTATTAATAATTATACCATAATAATTATTGTAAAATGTTTTTTTATGTGTTAAAATGTGAATGTATGTATTTAATGCGTTGATAAAGATTAGTAATATAAAGTGTTATTTTAAAGAGAGTTAGTGGCTGGTGAAAACTAATAATAAGCTTATATGAATCTACTTTGGAGTGAGGTTAATCGCCTCCGGCTTAGCCGTTATATTAATTAAGACTATGTTAGGATGGTACCGCACTATATGTGCTCCTTACGCATAGTCTTTTTATTTAAGGAGAATAATTATGGAAGAATTAGAGGAAAGAATATTATCTCTTATAGAAAAACGGGAGAATTTATTAAGAGATAAGGAAAGCAACAAATTACAAATTTGGATATGTGAACAAGAAATTTATACTTATACACATCTTTACGATACTTTATCGGGTCTTATGACAATAAAGAGGAAAAATATTGAGAGTTATTTAGATATAATAGATTATAAAAAAAATAGTATTACTTTTACTTGGCCAGGATTAGTTCCTAGTTATAGTCATATTTTGCCAATGATTGATGATTTACAGGAAGAATATAATGATATGTTTTTGGAAAGTGAAAAATATAAAGAATTGATATCTCTTTATAATGGAAAAAAACAAGCACTTATGATACAAAATGAAGAAATTGATGAACAAATAACTAATATTGAAAATGAACTTGAAGCTAATCACACGATAAAAATAAAGGAGAATAATTATGGAAGACATGAAAATTGATTTAGAAAAATATAAAGAAGAACATAAAAAGTTAAAAAGAGAAATTGCTAAAGCAATGGGAAGCAAGGCTTCGAAGGAAGAATTAAATATACTTAGAGAAAAATTATTTAATACTTTATTTAAAATAGAAGTGTTAGAATCAGAAATTAACAAAGGAGGAAAAACAAAATGATAGATATTAAATTAATTAGAGAAAACAAAGAATTAGTAAAAGAAAATATTAAGAAAAAATTTCAAGATCAAAAATTACCTTTAGTTGATGAAGTGTTTGAATTTGATAAAGAGTGCCGTGAAGCACAACTTAAAGGTGATAACCTTCGCGCTTTAAAAAATGAAAAAAGTTCTTTAATTGGAACGCTCATGCGTGAAGGAAAAAAGGATGAGGCTGAAAAGGTAAAAGAAGAAATAAGTAAATATGCTGATGAAATTCTTGAATGTGAAAAAACTTATGAAAAACTAAGTGAAAAAATTAAAAATCATATGATGCTTATTCCAAATATTATTGATGATTCTGTACCAATTGGTGAAGATGATACACAAAATGTTGAAAACGAAAAATTTGGTGAACCAACTACCCCTTCTTTCGAAATTCCTCATCATGCAGATATATGTGCAAAATTAAATGGTTTAGATAAAGATAGTGCTGGCCGAACTAGTGGTAATGGTTTTTATTATTTAATGGGTGATGTTGCTAGGCTACATTCAGCAATGCTTAGTTACGCTAGAGACTTTATGATTGACAAAGGTTTTACTTATGCTATTCCACCATTTATGATTAGAAGTGATGTGGTAACTGGTGTTATGAGCTTTGAAGAAATGGATGCGATGATGTATAAGATTGAAGGCGAAGATTTATATTTAATAGGAACGTCAGAGCATTCAATGATAGGTAAATTTAAAGATCAAATTATTAAGGAAAATGAGCTTCCTATTACATTAACTTCTTACTCTCCTTGCTTTAGGAAAGAAGTTGGTTCTCATGGTATTGAAGAACGTGGATTGTACAGAGTCCATCAATTTGAAAAACAGGAAATGGTAGTTTTATGTAAACCCGAAGATGGTATGGACTGGTATAATAAAATGTGGTCTTATACTGTGGAATTTTTTAGAAGTTTAGATATTCCGGTTAGAACTTTGGAATGTTGTAGTGGTGATTTGGCTGATTTAAAAGTTAAATCTTGTGATGTTGAGGCTTGGTCTCCTCGTCAGCAAAAATATTTTGAAGTTGGTTCTTGCTCTATTTTAGGTGATGCTCAAGCTAGAAGACTTGGAATTAGAATGAAAACAGATGAAGGAAACAAATTTGTCACAACCTTAAATAATACTGTTTTAGCGACTCCTAGAGGATTAATTGCCTTTTTAGAAAATAATGTTAATGAAGATGGTAGTGTCAATATTCCAAAAGTTTTAAGACCTTATATGGGTGGAAAAGAAAAACTCGAGATTAAATAATCTCGGGTTTTTATTAAATTTTTTTTGAATAATAATTAACAAGAATTTTTTCTGGTTCTTTTTCTTCTACTTCTGGATATTTTTCATAATCTGATTTTATGTAATTGGTATATCCCCAATTAAAATATATTTGAATATTTCTAACCTCGCTTGGTTCAACTCCCAAAGTCAATTTTTTAAATCCGCGCTGTTTTAAATCATTTTCCATAAATTTATATAATTTAGAGAAATAACCCTTACCCTCATATTCCTTAGTTGTTCTAAATCCTGTTAAATAGGCAATATCCTTGCCTATTAAGTTTTCTTTATTTTGCATATCTAAATCGTCATTAGAAATAATAGCTGTTGCCTCAGTGATAATATCATCATTTAATAAACCTATATATGTTACCCTCGTATTAAAATTATTTAAGGAAATTTTTTTAAACTCTTCCCATTTTTGATCATTTGGATGTTTTGCTATTTCGTAATCATGTTTTTTTATCAGTTCTTCTTTGGTGGCTATTTTACATTTATATTCTTCCACAATCTATCTCCTTCTTTATTTTTCTTTTATTATATCACAATTATTTTTAATATCGGTTTCTTTTTGATTATATACTATTAATTTGTGCTGGGCTCTTGTGCATACAACATAATAAAGTCGCTTTTCATTTTTATCATAATAATTCTCAGCATCTGTATAAACTATTACTCCATCAAATTCTAAACCTTTTGAAATATATGAAGGTAATATAACAACATTTCCCATTTTATTATCTGTACTATCTTTAACAACTGTTATTTCCTTTATTTCTTCTTTTAATAATTCATATAACCAAGCTGATTGCTCATCATCCTTAGTAATAATGGCAATTCTTTTAATATTGTTTTTTCTCATTTCTTTTATATCAAATTTAAGATTTTTTTTGGCTTCAGATTGTTTTATTTCCTTACACTCTACAGGTTCATTATTAGCTCTTCTAACGGCGCACGTATTTGATAAATCAAGAATTTCATTTGTGTAATCAATAATTTCTTTGCTTGATCTATATGTTTTATTTAATTGAATTTCTCTTCCTTTATTATCAAATACACTATTTATTTTATTTAAATCTTGGTATACATAATAAGGATTTATGCTTTGATTTATGTCCCCTAATATTGTAAATGAAGCAGTTTTAAATATTTGCTTTAAAATTTTATATTGTAATAAAGTGTAATCTTGAGCTTCATCTATTACAACCTGTTTGATGTGGTTATTATTTGGATACCCATTTATTTCAAAGAAAATGTACATTAGAGGTATTAAATCTTCATATCTTAAAATTTTATTTGTGAGCTTATTATCAAAATTATTTGTTTTTTCTTTGAACTCTTTGGAGTCAATTATTTTGTTATATAAGTCTTTAGCGTTTAGTTTATTTTTTATGAGGGTATTTAAGCCCTTTTTTATGATTGCTCTATTTTTTTTGTATGCCTTTCCTGTTATATCACATATATACTCTATCATTGCTTCTATTCTTTCTTCTACAGGAAGTTTATGAAACTTTTCTTTAAATAATTTTTCTAGTTCTTTTGCTGAAAACTCATAACTACCTACTATCAAATTATCGGAAAAATATATATTATCTTTATATTCTTTTATCTTTTGGTCCAGCAATTCTATAAATTCGTCAGAAAGTTTATATTTGATAATTTTAATCTCATTTTCATCTTTAATTTTATAGCATCTTTCTATAAATTTTGGAAAACTTTCGATATTTTTGTTTTTAATATATCTTTTGGCGAAATCACTAAATGTTGTTTCCAAGACATTTTCTTCACCTAGTTCTGGGAGCACTCTAGAAATGTATTCTGAAAAAACATCATTTGGTGATAATATCAAGATATTGTTTGAGGTTAAATCTTTCTGCTGAAATAATAAATAAGCTATTCTATGTAATGCGACAGCCGTTTTGCCACTTCCGGCAACGCCTTGGACAATCAAATATTTATCGTCGACATTTCGTATAATTTTGTTTTGCTCTTTTTGAATTGTATTTACTATGTTTGTCATTTTTTCGGATGAAGATTTTGATAGTATTTCTTGCAAAAAATCATCATCGATATTAATGTCACTTTCAATTATTCTTTGAATTTCTCCATTTACAATTTTATACTGCCTTTTTAATGATATTTCACCTTCTATTGTGCCTCTAGGTGCTTCATATTCTGCTTTACCTTTTCCATAGTTATAAAATAGGCTAGCTATTGGAGAACGCCAATCAAAAACGTAGAAATTGTAATCTTTTGATATGCCGGTTATTCCTATGTAAACCTTTCTATGCTTATTCTTTCTAAAATCGGCAGTGAAATCTACTCTACCAAAGTATGGAGTTTTCGATGCTTTTTTTAATTTTTGGAGTTTTAAAACTTTATCATTGGCGTGGTCAACTTTTTTGTTAGCTTCATACATATCATTTTCTATTTCAACTTCATCCCCACTACCAATATTTTCCCATATATATTTTTTTAATTCATATATTGAATTTGTCACTTCTTCTAAACTTCCATTTTCCTCTTCAATTAATTCTTTTATAGTTTTTAATGTTTTTTCTAGATATTCTTTTTCGTCAATAATTACCCTATTATCCATAACATACCTCCTGATAATTTGTGTATTATAATATCAAAAAAAGATTGAAATTTCAATCCTTTCTAGTCACTAATCTTTAGGGCATCATCAATTAGTTCTTTTATTTTATTTAAATAATCATTGTTGTTGTTTTTTTTATTCATCAAATAAAAATGTAGTAAACCATTTATATAACACCATTTTAATTTCTGCTTATCATAGGTATTAGAACTTCTATACCCTCTTAAAAATTCTTCTATTTCTTTTCTTTTATTCATAAACTTTTGTCCAGGTCTTAAAATAAGAGCCCAAGCTATGTCTTGTTCTTTAAATCCCATCCCTGAATATTCCCAATCTAATATAGCTGTGATTTCATAATTTTTCCAAAAAATATTTCCATAGTGAAAATCACCATGAATAAATGTATTATAAATTATTTCTTGTGGTTTATTTTCTTTTAAGTAATTTATTATATTTTTTTCCCATTCATCAAAATTTTTATAATCCTTTTTCTTAGGATAATCATTAATTATTCTTATTTTGGCTTTATCACAAGCTATATTAAGTTTGTGTATTTTGGCTAAAGCCAAACCATAATTGTATAGATATTTTTCTTTGTTTGCATTATGATTTTCTTTAAATATATCTGATAGTTTTTCACCATGCATTTTTTCCATCACTATATAAACATGTCCATCATGTGAGCCACTTTCCAAAATTTTAGGGACAGGCATGTATTTATCTATCTTTGGTAACACTTTTATTTCATTAGAAAAATTAGCAAAACTACCTCTTTCACTTTTGAATATAAAATTTTTCTTTTCGCTTTTATATTTCCCGAGGCAATCAAATACATCATTTCCTGCAGGTGGATAACTAATTATTTTTTCAATTTCAATATTTTTAAACTTTATTTCATTTATATCTACTAGACTTTCGCGCCATTTTTCTTGTATTTTTGCCATTTTATTTTCTCCTTTTTATCTTACCTATTATTGATGCATTATCTTTTCCAGCTTGAATCATTTCATAATAATCTTGCGATTTGATTGGACAATGTGAATTTTCAGATAAAGCTATATTAATAATTTTTGATGGTATTTGATCAAACGTGTTACTTGAAATTATACTATTTAAAGTACTATCTGAAACACAATCTGTAATACCGTCTGAAAACAAATATAATTGATTCATTTTTTCAATATCTATTTCATAAAAATCAAGAGTTAATAGCCTTTTTTCGCATCCTAATCTTGATAGTATTAAATTGTTTTTTTTATGAAATCTCATATGTTCTTTACTTGTAATCATACCATCATCAAGTAATTTTTGGGTTACTGATTGATCTTTTGTCACTTGTATTAATTCATTATTGTCATAGATATATGCGCGTGAGTCACCAATGTTAGCAATTAAAACAACATCTTCTAAGAGAAAAGCTGTGACTAGTGTTGTACCACCATCTCCACATTTTATTCTTATCAAATCATCTAACTGTAAAACAAATTTTTCATATTCTTTTTTTAAACTATTAATACTATTTAATTTTTTTAATGATTGAAACCAAACAAGACTATTTGTGGCCGCAAGATTACTAGCAAAGGCTCCATTATTTAATCCACCCATGCCATCAGCAATAAGCAATATTTCATTATTTGGATATAGTTTGTGCTTTGAAATAAGAAGTGAATCTTCCTGTTTTTTTCTAATGTTTCCTCTGTCCATTAGCGCTATCACTGAATTAAAACTGTATTCTCTTCTTTTATAATTTTGCTGACAATTATTTAACAAATCATGTTCACAAGAATTCATTTTACCACTTTATCTAAATATATGAAGCATGCTGGTCATTTCAAATGGTCGGCATTGTTTTTTACATGTTTTACATTTTTTTAAAATACATCCTCCATAACAGTCAGGAAGTTGTTTACAGTTAATACATTTTTTGTCATTAAATGCCGACATGGCGTTTTTAGACCAATAAACATTTTTTCTAGGATCAATAACAATTGAACCATCATCTAAAATTTGGCCTATTTTAGCCTTATCATAGTTTAAATCATTAATACACTTCCAGACACTTAAATCAGGCATTAAGTAGAAAAATTTATCATCGGCGCAAGCTTCACAGCTTTGATATTGAAAACTTTCTTGAAAAATTTCAAATCCAAGTTCTTTACCCATGTCAAAATAGTCATCAATTTGTGAATTGTTATTTTTATTCTTATCTTTGTATGCATGGGTATTATATACAGACCTTATAAGCAAATTTACTTTACTTCGATATTTAGGATTAATATATTCCAATGATTCTCTTACTTTTTTTACAGTTGTATTTGAAAGATTTATTCGCAAAACGAATTTAAAATCTTTCTTGTTTTTAGTTTTATTTATTATCATGGATATTTTTTCAATTAGCAAATCAAATGATGGTTTTCCATTTTTAAACCTTCTAGTCAAATCATGAGTTTTTTTATCAGAGTCGATTGTTATTTGCAGCATTCGCAAATCATTTTCTAACAGGCCATCTAGTATTTTTTCTGTTAATAATGAGCCATTTGTTACAATTGAGGTAAAATATTTATAATTGTTTTCTTTAGCATCTTTTTTTACCCAATCTAAAAATTCTATACATTGTTTGGCAAATAATAGTGGTTCCCCGCCGAATAAACTAATTTGAATACATTTATAATTTTTAAAATTTTTTTTAGCAAATTTTTTTAGTGCTGAAAAATATTTTTTTATGTCCTCACTACCACATTTTAAATCTTTTTCAAAACAGTATGGGCATGAAAAATTACAGGCTAATGAAGGAACTAAAACTATGTTAAAAAAGGTTTTATCATAGTATTTTTTTTCATACATGTATTTTATTTCGGAAAACTCGTCACGATCTTCATCAATAATGAACCCGTTTCTTATTAAAATGTTTTTTGTATTTTCATCTAGTTTATTAAATTCATCTATATCCTCAAAAGCTTTTGTTGATGATCCTTTTTCTAAAAATATATTAGCTTTTGTATATGAATTATATACAATAATTTTATCCTTATATTCTTTTACTATGTTATAATTACTAATTTTATACATATTACCACCTTCTGAAAAAGGGTGAACACTTTCACCCTTTTTTTTAACATTGACCGTTACCTGTACAACCACAAGCATCTAATAAAGAATTAGCAAGAGTCATTTTTTCATTGTCATTCAAATCCATGACACTGTTTTTTGCTTCATTAACTTTAATTATTGCCATATACCGTAACCTCCTTTAAATTTATGATAATATACATGTTATTAAAAGTCAATAAAAATTTATTTGTTATATACTATAAGCATGTGCTGGGCTCTTGTGCAAACAACATAAAAAAGTTTTTTTTCATTTTCACTGTATTTATTGTCAATATCGTTGTAAGAAATTACAGCATCAAACTCTAAACCTTTGGCAGCATATGATGGTAAAATACTGACATGATCTTTTTTAATACTGTTTTTTATAACTGAAAATTGGGTATTTTTATTTAATTTGTTATATATCTTATTTGTTTCTTTCATGTTTTTAGTTATAACAGCAATTGTTTTCATTTTATTTTTTCTTAAATAATTTATGTCATCAGTTATTTCTTCTATCTTTTTTACGTTTTTGACATTAACATTAAAACCATTTGATTTTCTTACAGCGCTTGCGTTATTAATATTTAAAATTTGATTAGTAAAATTAATAATTTCTTCGCTTGATCTATATGTTTTATTAAGCTCTACAAACTTTGGATTTGTTTTAAATATTTCTGCTATTTCTTTTAATGAACTATAATTATTATCTGGATTAATACTTTGATTTACATCTCCTAGTATTGTGAAATAGGCATAAGGAAAAATTTTTTCCAATATAGAAAACTGTAATTTACTGTAATCTTGAGCTTCATCAACCACTACATGTCTTACTTTGGTATTATATGGATAACCATTAAGTTCAAAAATTAAATAAATTATATATTCTAAGTCATCATAATTTATTCTTCCAATTACTTTTCTTTCATCGTTTGTATATTCTAAGAACATATTATAAATTGATATCGGATTTGTTTCTATTTTTAAATCATTAATTATTTTTTTATATATTTTATTTTTGTTAATTTTATATGAAACATTTAATCTGTTACAAATATATTCTGTTAGATTTTTTATTCTTTCAAAATAAGGTAATTTTTCATATTTTTTTATTAGTAGATTGTTTAGTTCAAATCTGTTAATAGACATATTATTAATTATGAAGTCTTTTGTAAAGATATAATTTGAAGAATAATACTTAATAAATTCATCTAACTTGCTTTTTAGTTCGTCTTGATTTTTTACCATGGTATTACTTTCATATTTTCTTTCTAGGAAAGATGAAAAATCTTCTGTTTTTTCATTATTTAAATACTTTTTAACTAGTTCATTAAACGTTGTATTTAAAACATTTTCCTCCCCTAATTCTGGTAAGACACTTGATATATATTCACTAAAGATATTGTTTGGAGAAAATATAAGAATATTATTATAATTTAATTCTTTTTCCTTATATAACAAATAGGCAATTCTATGTAATGCGACTGATGTTTTACCACTTCCGGCAACTCCCTGAACTATTAAACATTTATCTTTAGTATTTCTAATTACCTCATTTTGTTCTTTTTGAATTGTTGTAACGATATTTTTCATTTTTTCCGAAGAATTTGATGATAGTATTTCTTGTAAAATATCATCATCAATATTAATATCGCTTTCAATTATACGTTTAATTCTTCCTTCTTCAATTTTATATTGTCTTCTTAAGGTAATTTCGCCTTTTATTTTTCCCATTGGTGCTTCATATTCAGCTTTACCGATGATATTATCATAAAATAAGCTAGAAATTGGAGCACGCCAGTCAAAAATATAATTTTTGTTATTTTCTAACAAACCATACGTCCCAATATAAACATTGTATGTTTCTTCTTGAGTTTTAAAATCTATTCTTCCAAAATAGGCACTGTCACATATTTTTTCATATTTTAATAGTTTTTTTACTTGATTTTCGGTTTTATGTACTCTGGAATTTGCTTCATTTAATATGTCACTATATTCAAGTTCATTCATTGAACCACTTTCGGTCCAAATAAACTTTTTAAATTCGAAAATCTTTTCTTTTTCTTTTAAAATATTTATATTAGTTTTTTCAATATGTTTGGTGGCTATTTGTTTTACTTTTTCTAAATATTTTTCTTCTTTTGTATACATATCGTTATTCATGACATCACCTTTTATATTCTATCATATTTGGCATTTTTTTAATAAGGATTAACGTGGATAATGATGTTAGATACGGTTTTATCTTTTCTTTTGACTTCTTTTTCAATTTTATCAATTGTTTTATGAACTTTTTCTAATATCATATTCTTGTCCATTGATACTTCACAATCTATTTTTTTTGATGATCCATATTTTATAATTATTAATTCATCAATATCTTTAATCTCTTTATGACTATTTATAATTTGTTTTAAATTATTTATATATTCTTTATCGGTTTCTTGTTTACCAAGTAAATTACTTAAGTTTTCTTTTAAAATTTCATAAGCAATTCTTAAAATTAAAAAACCGACAATTACCATGGCTATTTTATCTGAATATGGGAATATTTTTGAAAAAAGGACTGATAGTAAAACAACTAATGAGCTTATAACATCAGATAAACTCTCTTTCCCTGATGAAGTTAAAATATCATTTTCATATTCTTTTCCTTTTTTTAACAAATATTTTGATAATAATATTTTGGCAAATATAGTTATTATTACTATTATAGCAGTTAATATGTTGGGAATATTTGATTGACTAAAAATTCCCTCTTTAATAACATTTATCCCCATAATACCTACTAATAAACCAATAACTAAACAGGTTAAATACTCAGCATTGCCATGACCAAATGGGTGCTCGAAATCAGCTGGTTTTTTAGAAATAGTGTTCCCTACTACCGCAAATATATCATTTAACATGTCACTAAATGAATGAATACCATCGGCAATCAAGGCTCCTGACTTTCCTAAAATACCTGATATTATTTTTAGTAAGGCAAGAGATATATTAGTTATAAAACTTTTTGCCATTACTTTGTTTATTTTATCCATTTTTCACCTACTTAGCTTCATACCAATTTTTTCCGTAACTTGTTGAAACGGTTAATGGAACATTTAATTTATATACATTGTCCATTGTTTCAGTCACTATTTTATTTATTTTTTGTAGCTCGTCTTTATAAATGTCAAAAACTAATTCATCATGAACTTGGATAATCATTTTACTTTTTAAATTGTTTTCTTTTAATGCTTTATATACTTTTACCATAGCTAATTTAATTATATCAGCAGCTGTCCCTTGAATAGGTGTATTTAAAGCTATTCTTTCACCGGCTTGTCTTATAGTGTATACTGTGTTTTTAAGCTCAGGAATATTTCTTTTTCTTCCAAACATCGTTTTAACATAATACTTTTCTTTGGCTTCTTTAATAGTTTTATCCATATAATCTTTTATTCCTGGATAAGTTTCTAAATATGTGTCAATAAATTGTTTGGCTTCTTTAGCACTTACGCCGATGTTTTCACCTAATCCAAAGCCACTTATACCATATATGATTCCAAAGTTTACGGCTTTTGCAACTCTTCGCATGTTACTAGTAACTACTTTTTCATCCACCTTAAAGATATCGCTAGCTGTTTTAGCGTGAATGTCTTTGCCTTCTTTAAAAGCATCTTGTAAAGCTTTTACATCAGCCATGTGAGCCAAAATTCTAAGTTCTATTTGTGAGTAGTCTGCCCCATATATGTAGTCATTTTCAGGAACAAAAGCCTTTCTTATGTTTCTACCTATTTCATCTCTAATCGGAATATTTTGAAGGTTTGGTTCTATTGATGAAAGTCTTCCCGTTCTAGTTAAATTTTGGGTATATATAGTATGTATTTTTCCGTCTTCTATAGTGTTTATTAATCCTTCAATATATGTATTATATATTTTAGATAGTTTACGGTATTCCATAATTTGACTTATAATTGGATGTTTTCCTTCTAGCTTTTTTAAGACATCTATAGCGGTAGAATTACTATTTTGTTTATGCGGTAAGTTTAGTCTTTCAAATAGTACTTCAGCAAGTTGTTTTGGGGATGATATATTAAACTCCATGCCAGCACTATTATAAATATCTTTGGTAAGTAATTCTAATTTTATTTTTATGTCTTCTCCTTGATCTTTTAAAACATTGCTATCTACTTTAACACCAGTATATTCCATATCAGCTAGTACTGTGGCTAGTGGAAACTCTATTTCATTAAATAAGTATTCTAAATTTTCTTCTTTTATTTTTTCCTGGAAGAAGTCTTTTGTTTCCCAAATAAATTTAGCTCTATTTACGGTTTCTTTAGCAATTTCTTTTATTTCTGGCAATTCTAAACGATTATTTTTACCATATATATTTTCATAAAATTTTAATTCATAATCTAATTGATTTGCTAGATAAGCAATGTCATCTTTCATATTATAATCAAGTAAAGCGCCAGCTATCATTGTGTCAAATATGACATTTTCTATTTCAATATTTTGATATTTTAAGGAAACGATTATTTTCTTTAAATCATATGTATATTTTTTGTTTTTTATTAGAAATTTTGGGTTTTGTTTTAATAAATCTACTGGTACATAATATGCAATATTATCATTATAAATACCCATACCAATAATAGGAGATTTATGATAATTAGATCCTAAAACTTCTAAATAAATGGCAATGTCACCATCAATGTTTAATTCATCTATGTTTTCTATTATTTTAACTTTAACTTCTTCTTTTTTATAGGTGTTTTGTTTTTTTAAAAATGAATAAAACTCTAAATCTTCATATATTTTATTTAGTTCATTTGTGTTTTCTCCTAGATACTTAATATCATTTATATTAATATCCATTTTAACATTTCTTATGATTGTGGCTAGATGATAACTCTTGTAGGCATTTTCTTTATCCGTTTCTAGCTTTTCTTTTAATTTACCTTTTATTTTATCTATGTTTTCATATATACCATCTAAAGTTTTATACTCTTGAAGTAATTTTAGTGCGGTTTTTTCACCGACTCCTTTTACTCCTGGAATATTATCTGAAGGATCTCCCATTAAGGCTTTAAGATCAATAATATTAATTGGGTCAATTCCCCACTCTTCTTTAAAAGTTTTTTCATTATATCTAATATAATCTTTTTGCTTTAAAAGTTTTATATCAATGTCACTACTTATTAATTGTAGTAAGTCTTTATCACTACTGATAATTGTTCCAATAAAATCTTCTTCTTTATCACAATATTCAGCAAATGTTCCAATAATATCATCGGCTTCATAGTTATCTATTTCATAATATTTGATACCCATTGCATTTAATATTTGTTTGGCAACAGGAAACTGAATTTTAAGCTCGTTAGGAGTTTCTACTCTACCATCTTTATAACCTTCATACTCTTCATGTCTAAATGTTTTTCCTTTATCAAAGGCAACTATCATATATTCTGGATTTTCTTCTTTTACTATTTTATTTATCATGTTTACAAAACCGAAAATGGCATTTGTTGGAAATCCTTTACTATTATTCATAAAATTACCATTATAAGCGGTTGCATAATAACTTCTGAAAAGCAAATTATTTCCGTCAACAAGAATTATCTTTTTCATTTATATCACCACTTTAATTATAAATAATTTTACATGTAAAAACAACTCTTTCGAGCTGTTATTTTTGTTTTACATTTTTGTCTTCATTAGATAAGAATTCTTCTTTTAGTTCTTGTAATTCAGATATTTCTTTATTAATTTTAGTTTCTTCATCTAAATTTTTCATTGATTCAAGATAATTTCTATCTGCTTCTTCTTTTTCTTCTAATGTTGGATATTTAAGACCATCAATTCCGATGTATACGATTTGACCTTCGTTATCTATATATTTTGGTTCCATGATTCACCTTCCTTAGTATTATTATATATTTATTCTTTTACCGTTTCAATACTTTTTATGTTTGTTTACATTTTTATTGTCTTAAAACTAAAGTTTTGGCTATATCATTTGTGTTTTCTTCTTCAACTGGTGTTCCAAAATCGGTGTATGCACCTGTCTCATCTGCAGTTACTATAACTGGAACAGTGTTTGTAAAAACATAATAATTTCGTGAATATCCTGGTGAATAAATTGTTACAAGCTCATATCCATCTGGACATATAACATACGTTTTATAATTGCCTGTCGATTGATTATTTTCAGCAAATAACTCTCTTTCTTCAATTCTTAATATGTGCTGCCCTGGTTCAAGAATAAATTCCTGCTCTGCTTGGCCTACTTCTTCGGCATTAGAATTATTTTTGTTATTTGTACTTGAACATCCTGGTAATAAAACAATACTACCGGTAAGAACAAGTGCGGTTGCAAACACTTTCAATTTTTCTTTCATAATTTCCCTCTTTTCGTTTTGTTATTCTATCATAGCTTTTCAAATAAAACAATATTTTATATATCAATATATAAAAAAACAAGACTTATACATTTAAATGTACAAAAGTCTTGCTTGATATTTTACTATCACTTAATCCGGAAATATAATTTCGACTGTCGAATTAAGTTTTTCAAAGCTACTCCCTTTCGGACAAGCTATATATTATCAGAAAAGTGCTTTTTTGTCAAATTGGTTAAACTTTAGTCTTCTGATAAACTGGAAAGTTCTTTTGAAACAATTTGTGACAAATGTTTGTTTAACTCTGAAATTAATTTTTTTTGTTTTAAATCTACTGATAATAAAGAACCATCACTTTTTATTTGAACATACATAAAGTTTCTATGATTGTTAATATCAGATAGAAAAGCATATTTATTATTGTCATAATCAATAATATCCATGACAATATAACTATTATTATCATCTAATTCTAAAATATCGTGAACATTATATTGCATACTATTTTCCCCCTTTTTTATTCTCAGTTTCCTCTGCGCCACCTAATCTTTCTAGCATTTCATGTGATGCTTCCAGATCTTTATCAATACGTGGAAGCGCTTTTAGGCTATTTTTTAAATCAAGGAAAGAGTTTAGGCCTATGAAAGCTGTACCCATATAATCAAATAGGCCAATTAAAGAGGTTGATATGATTTTTGCAGATAGTGGAATTGGATCTAAGGCTACGCATCTAGCTAATCCACCAAAAACAGCAATACCCCCTGTTACAATAATTGTTGACATTAAACCGCTTTTAATGGCTTTTTTTCTTGTCTCACTGCGAATTTGTTCGCCGCGTATAATTCTTTTGACATGAAATTCTTTGCTGGTATGAAAATTGTCATAGTAGTCTTGATTATCCTGAAAGTCATCTCTTCCAGCTTTGCCGATATCACTTCTTGGATATGGATTATAATTATCATCTTTAAAAATTTTTTCTAACATTTTATTCTCCTTTTTACATTTCACTATTATATGAAAGTTTAAACTCTATTTACTTTATATCATATTACCCTTTTTTTTGTCAAACTAATTAAAATAAGCTTAATTGACTTGATTCTTCCATGCCATCTAGTATGCCCATACTTCTTAATTTTTCAATTAGGGTTGATGAAAGTTTAGCTCTTTTTTGAAGATCTTCAATACTTATATATTCACCTTTTTTTCTTTCTTCAACAATGTTTTTAGCAACAACTGTGCCTAATCCGTCTATTGATCTAAATGGTGGGATTAATGATTTACCGTCTTCATCAATGACAAAATTAGTGTGGTCTGATTTATATAAGTCAATTGGTTTAAATTTATAACCTCTAGCTAGAGCTTCTAAGGCTACTTTTAAACATTCTAGTATTGAACTTTCTTTATTTGAAGCGTCATAGCCTTTTTCATTTATTTCAATGATTCTAGCTTTAACTGCTTCATAGCCTCTAATCATGCATTCAATATCAAAGTCATCATATTCGACAGAAAATTGAGCAGCATAATATACTTCTGGTTTATGAACTTTATAATAAGCTAATCTAAAGGCATTTATGACGTAAGCAACAGCATGGGCTTTTGGGAACATGTATTTTATTTTGGCACATGAATCAATAAACCAATCTTCTATTTCAGCTTCGGTCATTACTTTGACATATTTAGACCAGGTTTCAGGTTCTTTACTGGCTTTACCTTTTCTTACAAATTCCATTATTTTAAAGGCATCTATTGGTTTTAAACCATGATACATTAGATATACCATAATATCATCACGACATCCAATAACTTCAGAAAATGGAACGGTACCACTATCAATTAAATCTTTGGCATTACCATTCCAAACATCGGTACCATGTGATAATCCTGATATTTTAACAAGTTCGGCAAAAGTTTTTGGTTTGGTTTCTTTGACCATCTGTAAAGTAAATGGTGTGCCAAACTCAGGAATGCCTAAAGTTCCAGTATCGTTCATAATTTTGTCTTTAGTTACGCCTAGTGGTTTTGGTGATAAAAATATGCCCATTGTTTCTTTATCATCTAATGGTACTTTAGTAACGTCATCTCCGGTTATATCTTGTACTAGTCTTAATTTAGTTGGTCCAGAATGTCCTAATATATCTAGTTTTAAAACGTCTTGGTCGATAGCGTGATAATCAAAATGGGTTGTACGCCATGGGGAATTTATATCATCAGCCGGATATTGAAACGGTGTAAAATCAAAGACATCCATATAGCTTGGAATAACGACTATTCCTCCTGGGTGTTGGCCCGTTGTCCTTTTAATACCTGTGCATCCGTTTGCTAATCTTTCAATTTCAGCTGATCTCATAAATATGCCTTTATCTTCACAGTAACCTTTGACATACCCGTATGCGGTTTTTTCAGCGACAGTTCCAATAGTTCCGGCTCTATATACATTATCTTCACCAAATAATACTTTAGTATATTCATGAGCCGCAGCTTGATTTAAATCTGAAAAGTTTAAATCGATATCGGGAACTTTATCCGCATGAAATCCTAAGAATGTGGCAAATGGCATGTCTTGACCTTCTTTATTCATTTTTTCATTGCATTTTGGACAGTTTAGATCTGGAAGGTCATAACCACTACCATAGTCACTTCCTAAGCTTTTGCCATCTATTTCGAACACGGAATGTTTACATTTTGGACATATGTAGTGTGGTGGCAAAGCATTTACTTCGGTAATTCCCATCATATAGGCAACTAGTGATGATCCTACCGATCCTCTACTTCCTACTAAGTAACCGTCATCATTTGATTTTTTTACTAGTTTTTGAGAAATTAAATAAATAACATCAAAGTGAGCTCCAATGATACCGGTTAATTTTTCATCTATTTCTTTTTCAATATCTTTGATGTCTTTGTTTTCTTTTAAGATTTTTTCTTTTATAACTTCATTCACTTTATCTAGACCGCCAACCATTATTTCATGAAGATTAGTATATATTTTTTTATTATATTCTTCGTCTGATAAATTTTCTTTTGGAATGTTTGCTTTTATAGCATTTAATGGTTCATCACCATATAATTCGCTGGCAAGTCTTTCTTCAATATTATATGGTAAAGGACTTCCATATATTTCTTCAGCTTTGTTATATACAAGCTTCAAAGTTGTCTCTGTACAATTTTCAATTTTAGGGGCAAATGGTATACCATTTGTGTCTATAATAACTTCAATAATTTCTACCATATCAGCTATTTTGTTTGGATTATCTATAACAATTTCTTTAGCTTCTTCCTTATCTAAAAAAGAAAATTCTTCTAACATTTCATCTGTTGTTCTTAAATACTGTGATGGAATATCCGTTATATCTTTTTTGGCTAAAGGATGTCTACCTCCACCTGGAACTTTTTGATTGACAATGATTTGTCTATATATTTTATCTTCAGGATTTATTTGGTGAACATCCCCAGTTGCAACAATTATTTTTCCTGATTCTTTGGTAGCTCTAATTATTTTTTTAATATGTTCTAATAGTTCTGCTTTTGTTCCAAAATCATTCATTTGAATCAAATGGGTATATACCTCTGGCGGCTGAACTTCAACGTAGTCATAAAAATTAATTAGATTTGATAATTCTTCATCTGATTTACTTCTAGCTTCGATGAATATTTCGCTTTCGTAGCAGCCACTACCTATTAATAATCCTTCTCTATGTTTTTCTATTTCACTTCTTAATATCCTTGGTGTTTTATATAAATATTTTGTGTTGGCAAAGGAAATTAATTTAAATAAATTTTTTAATCCTTTTTTATTTTTGGCTATTAAATTTACATGATAAGCTCTACCGTATTTATATATTTCATCTTTAGAAACTAGTTTATCTAAATCTTTAATTGTTTTAAAATTTCTAGATACTAATTTTTTTAACATTTTATGGAATACTAAAGCCGTTCCTTCAGCATCATAATCACCTCTGTGGTGTGATGTTTCATCCCAAGGGACTTCGTATCTTTTTACTAAAGCAGATAAGCTATGTCTAGCATATCCTGTGTCTAGGGCTCTAGATAATTCTAATGTATCTATTACCGTGTTTGTAAATTCACCTAATCCATATTTTTGATGAGCCATTACAATAAATGATACATCAAATTTAGCATTATGGGCTACCATTGGAAGGTCTTTAACCCAATCTTTAAATTTAATTACAGCCTCTTTTTCTTCTAATTTCCCTTTTAACATTTCATCTGTTATGCTTGTTATTTCAGTTATTCTTTTAGGAAGGGGTCTTTTAGGATCTATTAATTCATCAAATTTATCTATTATTTCACCGTTACATATTTTAACAGCACCAATTTCAATAATGGAATCTGTTCCACCAGCATTAAAACCTGTTGTTTCTAAATCGAAGACAACATATGTTGTTTCTAATAATTTTTCTTCAGTTGGTCTTAACACAATATTTACAGAATCATCTATTAAGGTTAGTTCTGTTCCATATAGAGCTTTGAATTTATCTTTATCTTCTTTTCCTTTATTATATTTTGTTACTAAATTAAAAACATGAGGAAAAGCCTGACAGCCATTATGGTCAGTGATGGCTATAGCTTTGTGACCAAAATCCATCGCTTTTTTAACTAATTCTTCCTCATCAGCAACGCCATCCATTTGACTCATTTTAGTATGAGCATGAAGTTCTACTCTTTTTTCTTTGGCTTCATCCACTCTTTTTTCTTCTTCGACTTTTGTTAAATTAATGTCTCTCGCATTTAAAACTATTTCATTATTTGAGTATCTATCGGCTTTGGTATATCCTCTTATTAAATACCAATTATCTTTTTTTATTTGTTTTAAATATTTTTGATATTCTTTATTTTCTCTACAAAAAATTTTACAGTACATACTGTCAGTTTTGTCAGTTAATTTTAAAGTTATTATTTTAAAGCTTGATTTTGGTGATTCAAATCCGTCAATCCCAAATACTTTGGCTTTAATGGTTACATTATCCATTTCAAAGGTGATGTTAGTGATTTGGGTTATTTCATCTTTTATTTCTTCACCCATTATTAACATACTTTCTTCTTTTTTTATTTTTGGAATAACTTTGGTTTTTTCTATTTCTTCTCTTATAGCCTTGCTTTTTTCTTCATTTATTTTTAATGATATTTTTATATTAAAGCCAGCATTATTAAGTTCTTTTTCTAAATCTTTTTTGATACTGCTTAATTTCATTTTTTCAGCAGTATTTATTACTTCTATTATTAAATGATTATCTTCGATTAATATTTTATTATCGATAAATTCAGCTAGTAAAGGAGCCTCTTTACTGTATTTTTCAATGAAATATCTATAATATTCTTCGGTTTTTTCTAAATTAAAATTTTCTGTTTTAATTTTTGCATTTACAGTCATGTTTTTATATTTTTGTTTTAATAATTTATTTAAATTTAAGTATGTTTTTATTGGTAAAACTTCTTTTAATGAAAGATAAAAAACATATTTATCTTTATTTCTATTACCAATAATTTTTTCTAATTTTCCTTCTTCAAAATACTTTATTTCTTCTTTTGGTAATTTTATTTGGGTTAAAAGTAACTCTAATTTATCTTGCATGACTATCACCTTCTTTAATTATATCATGTTTATTTGATTTTAAAAGAAGTTTAGCAACTTCTTTTTGTCTTTTGTTTTGGTTTTTTATTTAATGAATGTTTTATTTCTAAATATATAGCTCTATGAGGTACAGACACTTCTTTAACAATAACACATATTCTTTCACCTAATTTAAATTTTTTATTTAAACTTTTTTTAGCACTTGATACGGCTTCAGGTCTAACTACACCTTTTATATTGTTTTCCATTTTTACATCCATACCATATGGAGTCATTTTAACTATTTGTCCGTTATATTCTTCACCGATGTGTTCTTTTATAAATTCAGCCATTTTTAAATCTAATGTTTCACTTTCAGCAATATCGGCTTCTCTTTCCATTTTTGATGAATGAGCACATATCTCAGGTAAAGAAGATTCTATAATATCCAATTTGTCGATAACTGTTTCAAAATCACTATAACTATCAATCAATCTATGAACTATTAGGTCTGGGTATCTTCTTATTGGTGAAGTGAAATGAGTATAAAATTCTAATGCTAGGCCGTAATGACCTTCATTTATGCTTGAATATTTTGCTTTACTCATACTTGTTAATATATAATTCGATACTACTCCATAATCATCAGTTCCTTTAAAACTTTCAATAAAATTATCTAAATCTCTTGAAGTGTATGTACCATTATTTATTTTATTAAGTAGATTATTAGCTGAACTAGCATATAAACCATCTGCTTTTAATGAATTTATGGCATCTATTAAAGCGTCGTCATGTGGATCTCCATGCACTCTGTAAATAAAAGGCACACCCATATATGCATAATGTGTGGTTACTATTTCATTAGCGCATATCATAAAGTTTTCAATAATTCTCTCTGCTGTTTTTTGGGTTCTTTGTTCAAATGATGTTGGTGTTCCTTCTTTGGTCACAATTGCTTTAATTTCGTCTGATGAAAACTCAATATTCCCTCTGTTTTTTCGTTTTTCAGTTAAAATTATAGATAATTCTCTCATTATATTTAACTCTTCTAAATAATCTTCATAACCCTCTATTAAAACTTTGTTTTCCAAAATTTCATTAACTTCTTCGTAAGTCATTTTCTTTTTAGAATTGATAACACTATTATATATTTCATAATCTAGTATTTTTCCATTTTTATTAATAATCATTTTTACAGTTTTGGTTAATCTATCAACTTTTTCATTTAATGAACATATCCCGTTTGATAATTTATGAGGAAGCATCGGTAATACAGAATCAGCTAAATAAGCAGAAGTCCCTCTTATAAACGCTTCTTTATCTAAATTACTTCCTTTTTTAACATAATGACTAACGTCTGCTATATGAACAGATAAAATATAATTTTCGCCGTCTTTTTTGATGCTTACTGCATCATCCATGTCTTTAGTATCGGCTCCATCAATAGTAAATATTTTTTCTTTTCTTAAATCTACTCGGCCTTCTATTTCTTCTTCTGATACGCTGTCGGGTATTTGCTTTAATTCTTCTAAAACTTTATCTGAAAAATCATTGAAAAATCCGTGAGTGGCGGCAATAGCGGCAATTTCAATTTCAGGATCATCTTTATGACCGATTACTTTACTAACGTTTCCTTCATATATTAAATTATCTTTTGCTTCAGCGATATAATTTGTTCCTAGTTTTACGACGGCTAAATTTCCAATAACTATATCACTTTTTGTTTCTGGGCATATAACTTTAATTTTCCCGTGTACGTTATATGGAATAAAGGTATTACTGCCAACATATTCAAAAACAGCGTTTTTTTCTCCTCTTTTAATTATTTTTTCGACTCTGGCATCTAAATAATTAGTTCCATTGTTGCCAAAGCTATTAAGAACAACGACGTCACCATCTAAGGCGCCATTTAGATCTTTTTCTTTTATGATATATTTTCTTTTGCCTTTTTTTCCTTTTTTTATTACAAAACCACTACCTGTATTATTAATATGAATTTCACCTTGAACTTTATTTAATTTTCCTTCATCAAACTCTTGATAATATTCTTTACTGTCTAAATATATTTTTCCTTCTTCTTCTAGTTCTTTTAAGGCACTAAAAAAAGCAGCCTCCTCTTCTTCTCCTTTTATATGTATTAAGGAGCGTAATTGTTTAGAAGTAAGCTTCTTTTTACTAATTTCATTTAATATTAATTCTTTTATGTTCACCCAAACCACCCTAGTTATATTATAAACCTTTCACAGGATTTTAACAAGGTTTTTAATGAACTTTATAAAAGTTTACACTACTTATGGGAGGTGCAGGAAGAAAGAATAGAAATATAATTTGGGGTTAGGTATTTATATGAATAATTATGAACGAAATATTTAATATATGAAAGCTAAGTTTAAAGTTATTAAACCTGCACCTCGGTAGTGATTATAGTATATGTTTTTTAATATGTAAAATGAGTGTTTTTACTATTTTTATTATTTTTTTTGGATAGTTTTTTATTTTTGCTTATAGTAAATTATATAAATTATCTTATTTTTTATATAGTGTTTTTTTAAATGCAAAGTTTTTATAAAAAAACTTGCCTATGGCAAGTTAATTATGAATATATATCTATCTTTTTGTGTTAAATCTTTTTCTATTATTATTTTATCAAAGTATTTACTAGCAATATTTTTTATTTTTCTCCCTTGATTCATACCTATTTCAAAGGCGATGATCCCTGGTTTATTTAAATGATTTTTTGCTTTTTTTAATATTTTTTCATAATATTCTAATCCATTATTATCAGCATATAAAGCAATGTGAGGTTCGTTATTCTTAACGACATCTTCTACTTCTTCATCTTTGGCAATATATGGTGGATTACTAATTATTATGTCATATTTACCTTTAACATTTTCTAGCATGTCACTTTTGTAAAAGTTTATGTCTACTTTATTTATTTTAGCATTTTCTTTAGCTACTTCTAAAGCTTTTTCTGATATATCTATTGCATCTACTGTGCTATTTAACTCTTTTTTTAAGGTTATGGCAATAGCTCCACTACCCGTTCCTAAATCAATGATTTTTAGTGGTTCCTTTAAATATTTCTTTGCATAATTTATAGTTTTTTCTACTAGAGTTTCGGTTTCAAATCTTGGAATTAAAACATTTTCATTTACTTTTAAAGTATTCCCATAAAAATTGACGTTACCTACTATATACTGAACAGGAAGGCCTTTTTCTAATTTTTTAAGACCTTCCTTTAGTTTATCTTTTTCTAAATATTTTTCTAAATATTCTTTATCTGTCAATTTAAACTTCCTTTAGTTTTCTATTTTGATCTTCAGTAATTAAAGCATTAATAATATCATCTAAATTGCCTTCCATAACTCTATCTAGATTTTTTGTCGTATAACCTATTCTGTGGTCAGTCACTCTATTTTGAGGGTAATTATAAGTTCTAATTTTTTCTGATCTATCCCCACTACCGATTTTACTTCTTCTTTCACTACCTAAAGCTTCTTCTTGCTCTCTTAATTTAGCTTCGTATATTCTACTTCTTAGTATTTGCATAGCTTTTTCTTTATTTTGAACTTGGCTTCTTTCATTTTGACAAGTAACTACAGTATTAGTTGGAAGGTGGGTTATTCTAACTGCACTGTCAGTAGTATTTACTGATTGGCCACCAGCGCCACCACTATGAAAAACATCAATTTTTAAATCATTTGGATTTATTTCAATATCAACTTCTTCAGCTTCTGGCATAACTAGGACTGTGGCAGTTGAAGTGTGTACTCTTCCTTGCGTTTCAGTTACAGGAACTCTTTGAACTCTATGCGCTCCACTTTCATATTTTAATTTAGAATATACTCTATCTCCTTTAACCATGAACTCAACTAAAGGAAAACCGCCAGCATCATTGTGCTCTTCTGAAAGAACGTCTACTTTCCAACCCTCTTTTTCAGCATATTTAGTATACATTCTATATAGGTCTCCAGCAAATATATTAGCTTCATCACCGCCGGCTGCTCCTCTTATTTCAACGATAACATTTTTATCATCATTAGGATCTTTTGGAAGAAGCATAACTTCTATTTCAGATTCTAATTTAGCTTTTTTTTCTGTTAAATTATTTATTTCTTCTTTAGCAAATTCACCTAATTCAGGATCTTTAGTCATTTCTCTTGCTTCTTCTAAATCATTTTCTAGTTTTTTTAATTTTTGATAGGCATCATAAGCTTCTTTTAAATCGGCTAATTCTTTATTTAGTTTTAACATTTGTTTAACATCATTAGCTACTTCCGGATTATGAAGTTCTGTTTCTAATTCTTTGTACTTTTCTTCAATTGCGATTAGTCTTTCTTTCATAAATATCACCTTTTTTTCGTTTTCAATTATACTATATTTTATGAATATGAGCAAGAAAAAACCGATACTATTAGTATTGGTTTTAAACTGTTATTATTATCATTATTTATAATATTTAAATTTCGGTGCCTATACTCGCATTCGCTCCTTCGGCACCATTACATTTCGCCATATGGCGAAATGATAAGGATTCTAGATATTAAGATAGGTGGGCACAGGCTACTAAGCAGCTACTCACAGCCTGCGCTATCATTTTCAAGGACGTAGCAGCTCCAACTCGAAACGCTCCCGCCCACATAACCATCGCCATAAGTATAAGCATTCAAACCAGAGGCGCGACACGTATAAAAATTGCCGTAATCAGTACAAGCATTTGTTTCTGTAAAAGCAGTATTTAATGTTCCAACATTTAAATCATATATTGGTGTTATCCCTGATAATGATTCATCATGCCATCCAGTTAAACAATATTCAGTTCCTCCTTTTATAAAACATGCTTCTGCTCCTGTTACTATATTACCTTCTACTGTATATCGTATACACACACTCTTGCCTGTTGCTGCACATGATCCATATGTTGTTCCTATATCTTGTAAAGTTGATGAATTTTTAGTAATTGTATTTGTATTAATTGCATATACCGTGTTTGAAGAGCCTCCACCGCCACCAGAGCCTCCAGAGCCACCACCACCAGAATTATTAGGACTAGTGGCTACTATTTGGAATTTTTTAGCACTTGTTCCAGCGCCTTTTAATACTGTATTAGATGATAAATGAAGAACTGGACGAACACCATAAGCTGATGTGTTTGAAGCTGTTGAATTTATAGATAAATTTGTAGAAGAGCAGCCAAATAAATAATAAGCATTAGAATTAGAGCGGGGAGATATTGTCCACTGTGAAGACGCCTTCCTTAAGTAATTATGTGATGCGCCATTATTATAACAATTTGTTGTGTTTCTATACGCATAAGCACCCGTGCAAGCGGAATTAGTGCTTGCTCTTACATATTCAGATACCGTTAGTAAGCCAACTCTACCTTTCCAAGTAAGCGCTTTTTCCTGGCTTATATCTGTAGCGGTTAACTGACCACTTGTGTTTGATACTAATCCTACATTATAGGTATGTTCATCTTCTATATAGCTTTCAACATTGCTATTTAAATTACTAGACCAAGTGTCATACCATCCTGTTACTGCAACATTTGCATATGTTCCACCATTTAAATAGATATTTAAATATGCTTCATCATTTGGAAGATTATATGTTGTGCCATTTATTGCTCTGGCCATTTTAGCCCCACCAGCTGTATTTTTAAGAAGGGTCCCACTAGAATCTCTCATTGTATCCTTACTTCCCCATACTTTACAGCCACTAGAATAATCATTGCAAAAATCAGTAGAAGAATATCTTGTTCCAACATCTGAACCACTTGCTGTTATACCGGAAATTGTCGAATTCCTTCCTGGATCAAACAAATTATTACCTAATGAATCTTCTCTTATTATTTTTAATGTATTATCTGATTCTATAGATACTATTCTCCATGTTTCATTATTTAAAGATAAGTAATTATCTGGTGATGCACCTTTATATACATATCTACCGGTCTCAGCAGTATCGGCATAAAGACCATCACCTGAAGTAACTGCCAAACTTTTTAACTGATTTACTGTGTATGTTGTGGCTGGTGTTACATTTCCTTTTGCTGTTAAAGATATATTTGTTTGAAAGGCTGCATATCCAATTGTAAGCACGGAAAAAAGGCCTAATACACCAAATATTAAGATTTTATTACTTATACCTTGTCTTCCTCGTCTAAATCTTCGCATAGTCTAGCCTCCATTATTATTTTTTTATTCATATTAATAATAACAAATTTAATTATTTTTTTCAACTAAAAAAGTGTTTTTAAAACACTTTTATTCTAATTCATCTTCATCTATTATTGTTAATTCATCTTCTTCAATGTCATCAACGTCATCCATGTCTGGATCATCTAAGTCAGAATCATCATCCATATCATGATATTCTTCAGGCGCCATTTCATCCATTTCTTCTTCTATTTCTTCTTCAGTTTCTGTTAAATCTTCTTCATCTTCAGTTTCTTCTAAATCAATTTTAACTGAATGATGATCTCTTAAATCCCAGGCTCCGTTTTCTAGCATAATAAATTTTTTATCGGTTGTTAATGTTGTATAAAAATCTCCAATTTTATTTTCATATTCTTCATCTGTTAGTTCTAATAATTTACAAATTTTTTTAAAAATGTCAACGATAGTTAAGCTTTTTTTGTTTTCTTTTAAAATCATTTCTGCTAATTCCACATACGAATATGATTCTAATTCTTCCTTTGGCATTTTACTTAATTTCATAAATTTCACTCCTTAGTAACCTAGAACATTGTATCACATTTTTTCTAACTGTCAATACTATATTCTAATTTATATGTAAATGTATCAATATATTCATTATTCACTTTTAAATCATATATTATTTTTATTTTGTTTTTTTCTTTTTTTATTTCTTTGGTAAATGTTTCAACTTTTAAATTACCATATTTAGTTATGTACTTTCCTTCTAAATTTATACCTTCTTTCATTTTTATAATTAAAGTATATTCTTCTTTTCTTTCAATAGTTATTATATTATCTAAAATGATTTTGGTGATAATGTTATTATCATTGTAAGTAATTGTATTTTTATTTTTAATTCCATATCCTTTAAAAATGTGATTTTCTTTTTCACTTTTTAAACTGGCTTTTATTTTTGTTTTCAAATTATCACTTCCGATGAGTAGATTATACCACACTTTTATTTTTTTACTCATATTTTTTTAAATTTTTCTAATAATAATCTTAGAAAGTGAGTGATTATATGAAAAAATGTAAAAGATTGTTTATATTCTTATTGTTTTTTTTCTTATCACTTATTATAACTTTTTTTGGAATTTATTTGTATGCGAAAACTACTACTAAGCTTTCAATTAAAGGGGCCAATGGTTTTTATTTATATGATAGTAATAATGAACTTTATAATGGGGGTTCTAAAGAATGGGTTAATTTAAAAAATATTTCTGAAAATCTTATAGAAGCGACGATTTCAGCTGAGGATAAAAATTTTTACAAACATAAGGGTTTTGATATTTTAAGAATTATGAAAGCCATGATGATTAATGTTAAAAACAAAAGTACTAGCCAAGGAGCTTCAACTATTACCCAACAACTTTCAAAAAATTTGTTTTTAAATTTTGATAAAACTTGGGCGCGTAAAATGAAAGAGGCATGGATTACGGTTAGATTAGAATCTCATTACGGTAAAAATGAAATATTAGAGGGTTATTTAAATACGATAAATTATGGGGGAATATTTGGGATTGAAAATGCCTCTAATTATTATTTTGGAAAAAATTCTTCTTCTCTTTCTTTGGCTGAAGCTAGCATTTTGGCAGGAATCCCCAAAAATCCTAGTAAGTATTCTCCTTTAATTAATTTTAGCGAGGCTAAAAAAAGACAAAAAATGATTTTAGATTCAATGGTTAAAAATAATTACATTAATACTTTTGATGCCGATAAGGCTTATAATGAGGAACTCGTTTTTAAAAGAAGTGAGAATGATAATTTAAAGATGTTAATGTATTATCAAGATGCGGTTATGGATGAACTTTCTAATATTAGTTCTATTCCTTCATCTTTTATACAAACTGGTGGACTTAAAATATATACTAATTTAGATATTGGTTTACAAAAAACTTTAGAAAATTGTAGTGATAAAAATATCAGTAATCCTAATATTGAACTTGCAGGAATTATTATGGATCCAGAAAGCGGTAGAGTTTTGGCTTTAACTGGCGGTAGAGACTATAGTAAAAGTGAATTTAATAGAGCAACGAAAGCTAGAAGACAAGTAGGTTCTACAATTAAACCATTTTTATATTATGCAGCTTTAGAAAATGGTTTTACTCCTTCCACTACTTTCACAAGTGAGAAAACAACTTTTAGTTTTTCAGGTGAAAAAACATACACTCCTAAAAATTATAACGATAAGTATGCGGAAGGTCCGATAAGTTTGGCTGCGGCTATAAGTTATTCAGATAATATTTATGCGGTTAAAACCCATCTTTTTTTAGGGGAAGAGGTTCTTCCTGATATTTTAAAAAGGACGGGCATAAATAAAAATTTTTCTAACTTGCCTTCGCTTGCTTTAGGCGCTGAAGAGATTGATTTACTTGATATGATGGGTGCTTATGGTGCTTTAGCTAACGAAGGTTATAAAATAAAACCTTATTTTATAAGTAAAGTTACCGATATGGATGGACATATATTGTATGAATACGGGGCTAATAATTTATCTGTTTTAAATAAAAGTACTGTTTATGTTTTAAATGAGCTTTTAACAACTACATATGCAAAAGAATTTACTGATTATAATGTACCTACTTGTCTTAGTATTCTTCCTAAAATAACTCATAAATATGCGATTAAAAGTGGGACTACTAATACTGATAATTTGATTTTTGGATATAATAAATCTTTAGTTGTAGGACTATGGACAGGTTATGATGATAATAAAAGTGTAAATAGTGAAGATAGTTTAAATCTTAAAAATATGTGGGTAGATATTATGGAAGAAGCTATGACTGGTAAAAATGATCAAGATACTTGGTATAAAACACCTAACAATGTTGTTCCAGTGGCTATTGATCCGATAAGTGGTAAAGCTTCTGTTAATAGTGGAAAAGCGAAGATTCTTTATTATATTAAAGGGACTGAGCCCACTTTAAATAAAGAAAGCTTAGATACGATAATTCCAACAGTAAAAATAGAAAATTAAAAATAGTTCTTTTTGAACTATTTTTCAATTATTATTTCAAATTTTTGGCCTGTTTTTACATTAAAAGCATTACTGTCATCGGTATCTAGGTGAAGTTCTAATTTTGATTTTTTAGCAATTTTTAAGTAAACATTTTCTAATATACCTGGTTTTTTACCATTTATTTTTATTTTTACTTTTTTAATATTTTCTAAATTATATTTTTTTATTTCATCAGGAGTTATATGGATATGTCTATTAGCAAGAATACAACCTTCTTTTAAATGAACTTCACCACTATCTCCGATTATAGTTATTGGACATGACCCTTTAATATTTCCAGATTCTCTTATAGGTGGATTTATTTTTAAAAGGTAGCTGTCGGTTTTAGATATTTCTACTTGATTATACTTCCTAAGTGGGCCGACTACTCTAACCTTATTTATTTCCCCGGCTTCTGTTTTTATTGTAACGAACCTATTAGAAGCAAATTGTTCGGGTTGCCTTAATTTTTTAGCTACTTCTAATGGTTTTTCACCAAATAATTTTTTATAAGTTTTTTCTGTTAAATGAACATGTCTATTAGATACCCCTAATATTACTTTCATAATATCACCTAATTATAGTATAAATTAAATATTATTATTATTCAATTATTTTTGTTTTTTTTAAAAGGTTATGTGTAAAGAAAAGATGCCTATTGGCATCTTAATAAAATACTGTTCTTTCTTTGCATGAGTATTCTCCACTACATGTTGGTTTATTATGTGTCCAAGAACCATAGCTTCCCCAGGAATTACAGCCACCACAAACTGAACAATTTCTTTTGTAACTATTGCATGGATAATATCCGTCTACACATTCATAGTAGCAATTTCCTGATGTTGTGTAAGTTCTGCAGCATTGGCCATTCATCCATACAGCACTACTTCCTTCTTGAGCTTTGCAAACTCTAGCACTTGAATATGCCCCTTTTGGGAAGCAATCATATTGAGTTTCCTTAGGGCATTTTCTTACTTTTCTAGTACATACCCATGAGCCATATGAAGCACATCCAGCACTTGAACAGCTCTTACATTGATTACAGTGTCTTCGTGCATATTGTTTTCTAGAATTTATTGTTACTTTACATGTCCCCTTGTTTCCAACATTATCAACTATTTGATATGTTTGACTTGATTTTAATCCTGTTTTGGTTGCTGTTGCACCATTTACTCCGGCACACGTCTTGATTCCTGATCCGTCTTGTCCATTTATTTTTGGATCACTACAGGTTATTGTTACTGATACACCATTTGGTGAATCTGTTGTTGTTTTCTTTACTGTACATGTTGGCACCACTTTATCTATCATTATTTTTGTACTACTTTTCCCTGAACAGTTTCCTACTTTGTCACAAGCTCTTATATATGTTGTTTGGTTTCTACTTGCACTCCATGGTTCTGTTTTACATTTATCCTTATTATTACATCCTGTAAGATCTTTCCACTGTGTTTGATCGTTTGATCCTGATTGATAATTTGTTGCGTTTGCATTATATGTATATTGAAACTTGCCCATTCCTGAGTGTTCATCTTTTGATTCTACTGTTAAGCTTATACTTCCATTTGTATATTTATTTCCATTTGAATTTATTATTGTTGGAACATTTGGGGCTGTATTATCTATTTTTACCGCATCACTTATGACATCGGTATCTAATACTGTGTGGGCTTTGGTCCACACCCCTTGCCCTATTACCAAATAATATTCTCCTGTTGGTAAAAGTTGGTCCCCATTCTTGGATGGAATTGTTTTACTTATTGTTTTATAATTTATTTCGGGATTTGAATCTTTATTTTCATAATCTCCTACCACATATTTCGCCGTATTTAGATTTAATGATGTGTTTGGATCATATTCGTCTGTTTTAATCCATTTATAATATATATTGTGTGAGGCAGGATTTCCATTGTCCTCCTTTTCTTTTATTCCGTATTTGCTTGTCGCACTTACTTTTAGATTGATGTTTTTTATCCATTTTTTTAAATCTGCTATTTCGGTTATTTTTTTCGGTGGAGTTGGTGTTGTTGGAATTCCACTTACTTTTTCATAATTCGCTACTGTAAACTCTACTTTTACTCCGCTTATATTAACTGTCCTACTTGTAGGTATTTCATTTAAATCTTTATATTTTATATACGCTGTCACTTGTCCTGACTTTGTTAGATGTGGCGTGTTTGCTGGATCTGCTGTTATTTCTACTGTCTTTTTTTCATATGCATTTCCTGTTACTTGATACCTATTATCATCATTTGGAATGCTGTAACTTCTTCCTTCTATTTCATATGGATATTCTGTTCCTTCTCCTACCTCCGGCCATTCTATTCTTACTTTTACATTCTCTTCATCTACATATATCTTTGGTTTGGGTGCGTTTAATGCCATTATGCAGGTTGTTTTTTCTTCTAATTCATATTCTTCGTTTCCACTCGCACCGATTTTTGCATGTACGGCATAATCTTTATCTAATATATTCCCATTATTTATCTCTCCGGTTACATCTTTTACAGGACTTTGTAACTTTTCATCATTTACCAACTGCTCTATTGTTATGCAGTATTCTCCTACTTTATATATTTCTTTATTTTCTTTTATATACTGGCTTGATGCATTATATATTATATCTTTCGTTACTTTGGTTACGTTACTTTTTCCTTTTCCTATTTTACTTACAATATTTGGTACTATTAATAATAGTAATAATCCTACTATTACTATTACTCCTAGTATTTCCACTAATGTGAATCCTTTATTTTTCATACTATCACCTTATTTTAATTTTAGCATATTTTT
>JAFWMN010000016.1 GCA_017513865.1 Bacilli bacterium
AATGGGGCGTTTATTTAGATACTTTTAAACTTTCCACCTTGTTTCACAAGTATAAAATTTTTCTATAAACATTATACTACAAAAATCTATAAATTATCAACTTATATATTTCACCTTAGTATAGATTTTCCAACTTTATAATTATATATACCAAATATTAATATTTCATTTATCACATTTTATATTTATCTAATCTTCCTACTTGCATCTTCATCAACTTTACAATCATATAGTCTTTCAAGTTGCTTTGAAGTAATTTGAATTACAGTACCACAGCATGGTTTAAAATATCTATTACCATATACAAGCCAAATAACATTTTCATTTTTTAAATCATCTTTAGGCATAGTTCCAGGACAAGGTTCACCATCCGTAAAAACAATTTTATTTATTTCTCTTTTCTTAGTAAAAGATCTAACAGCTAAATCCCAGTCTTCAGTCCAAGCAGAGTGTCCTCTTGCTCCGTTAGGTATTTCAAAATTGTCAATGTCCGACACATTTTTAATTTCTTTCATACCCCAAAACTTTTCATTAAAACATCCAACTTTTAATTTTGATTCTTTTAATATTGGTTTTATCATTCTTAAAAATGCTTTAACTAAATCCAGGTCAACAGAACCAGAAACATCTATCATAACTTCTGTTTCGGCTTCATCATCAATATCATTTTCTTCTAGTCTATAAGCATAATTATTTTCAGCTATAGATCTTCTTTGTGACCATATTGTTTCAGTCTTTTCTACTTCTCTTCTTAATAAAAGTCTCCAATCAAATTCTTCAGTGCTTTCACCAACTGAACCTAAATTAGTTTTATCAGAGAAACATGAATTAGTTAACATTTCATTTTTTAATCTTTCTAAGTTTTCTTTAGCTCTTGTTCTTCTTTCTTCATAATTCTTTTCAAATTCTTCTTTTTCATCAAAATTATCAGACTCTAAATCATCGGTTGATAATTTATCATCACTTTGAGAACTATTAGATTTATCGCGGGATTTATCTCCATTTTTTCTTTTTTCAAAAGCTTCTTCCCATAAACTATGATCATCACCAATTTGTTGAGCTTCACCATCATTCTTATCATTTGTTGATTTATCATCTTGAGTGTTTGGACAATCTTGTTGATTTTCACCACCGTTATTGTTACTCTCTGTTTGATCTTGAGAATCTTGATTTTCACTATTTTGACTCTCAGTTTGTTCTTGTGAGTCTCCACTTTCTTTTTTATCTTGACTATCTTGTTCACTATTACTTTGATGTTCTTCCTGTTCTTTAGCCTTCTTTTCTTCTAAAAGCAATTGATAAAACTCTTCCGCTGAATAATTCAAAGCCTCAGGTCTATTAACATATCCCTCTTTAATAATAAATCCGTCTCTTTCAAGATTAGCGTTTATTATAGCATCGGTTGCTATATTCCATGTATCCATATCACGTTTTTCACCATTTTTATCTTCAAGTCTAAATGCATGAGCAAATTTAATATGCATTAATTCATGTGCAATAAGAAATAATCTATCTGCCTCGCTTAAACCTGCTAAGTATTCTGGATCAAAGAAAATATTTTTTCCATCAGTTGCCGCAGTATGACATTTTAAATCCGTTCTATAGGAAATATTTGCTGATGCTATCTCACTTGCAAATCTTGGATATCTTAACATCATTAATCGTTTAGTTTCGTAAAGTAATTTTGTCATTGCATCCATAAACAATCACCTAAATTGATACTACACAAAAATGATAAATTTCTGAAGAAATATTTTTTAATGATTCTTTATTTTCTATAGATAATACTATTATTATATTATCTGGTAATGTATAACCAAGAAGTTCTCTATCTTTAATTATTGGAACATATTTATTTTGTTCATCAACTGATAAAGAATCAAAATTAGTAATAACAAAATACCCTATTTCACCATTTTTTGAAACAATATCTACCTTTTCTTTAATTATTGGATTACCCATTTTAGCACCAAACAACCATGAATCATTTATTCTTGAATCCATATGCACAGCATTTCCAAGTTTGTTTAAATCACTATTCTTTACCACAACGCAAGTAGCTTTATTACCTCTTTGTAATTCAATTAACTCTTTATTCATAGTCTCTTACCTGCACTTTCTTCATTAATCATTGTCATTTCTTGAAGTTCTGTTATTCTCATTATTTTTCTTTCATCATTACCTGCCCAACAAATATCATATAATTGTAGATATTCTGGATCACAATATTTTCTAATAAAATCTCTACATTTTCCGACTTGATTTTCATCAGCAAGCAATAATGATGTTACACAAGCAAATCTTTCATTAATATCTCTTGGTAAATCAGCTTGTGAAAACGAATCTGTAACAACTTCATCAACTGACATTGTAGGTATATTATAAAAATCAAAGAACTCTCTAGCCCATTCCTCGCGAAGTTTAGAATTGATAGATACCTCTAACATGTGCTCTACATCTTTTCCAATAAATTTACCTTTTCTTAAATCTTCTTCAAAAGCATAAAGAGTATTTGAAATTGATGTCCAACCACGAGGGTCATTAGTTCTTCCTTTACAACCATTTTGGTCTAATCTCTTTTCTCCCACTTCAGGTTCCTCATAAAAATAACCCATGTCAGAAATATGTTCACTTTTTCCACTTTGAATATATTTAGATAGTATATATCCAATTACTGATGGATGAATTTTATTTGGAATTGCATATTCATTTATCCATTCACCAACTTTTGGTTGCATATCTAAAATGTGATCAAATCTTTTTTCAAGTGGCTCTGCTAAATCTTCAGCTACGCTTGAATACTTCCTTTGGTTACCCGTTGCAACTATAACAGTATTAGCAGGAAGCTTTAATCCTTTTCCAGTTTCAACTAATCTATTTAAAACTAGAGTATAGACTAATGATTGAACAGCTGGTTTAACGTTTAATAATTCATCTAGCATTATAACTATCTTTTCATTGCTGTTTTTAGATCTTTCATATATTTCGTCAGCTAAATCATAAAGGTTTTGGACATTCTCACTAATTAATCTTCTTTCCTCATTAGTTGCACAAGCAAGTAAAGCTTGCTTAGCAAAATCAGGTGGAATATTTTGCCCAGTTTGAAGATTCATGGAACCCACAACTTTTTCTGGAAACATATTATTCGTTAATTTTATATATATTAAATTTGGATATAAAGCTTTAATCCTTTCAGTTTTACCAATACCACTTGGGCCTCTAAGTAATACTGATTGTCCTGCTTCTATCCATGAATGAATAATCTCTGTATCAGTCATTCTTCGTCTATCTTGAGGACTAGTAGTATCAGGATTTAATCTTTGTAATCTTGATTTCCTTTCTTCTGATTCTTGATTCCATTCTGTGTCTGCTTGTACATAAGATGACAACTCGTCTTCATCTAACAACATACGAGGTGCAGTTGCTCTACATATTTCTTTTGAAAAATATCCGTCCATAAATTTCTTTATATCAGTTTTATCAAAGTCTCCATCATACTCCGTATCATTTTGGAATTGAACTCCAGAAAAAAGGATCTTTTTTGATAGTGCTACATTTGCTTTTTCGTCTACTAACCATTTTATTGGTTCAACAAAAATCCAATATGGTTTACCGTCTTCTATTACTCTACCATCAGATAGTGTTTCACCATTTCCATTAAAACCGGCAACAACTCGAATATATTTTTTACCTTTGTATGCAAACTCTTCATATTCTACTGGTTCAAAATTAGTATCATATTCATCATAGTTAACTGAATCTGTAGTATATACTTTTCCCGTTCTTACTAGATCTATTTCAAATGGAACATCCTCGTTATAACACTCTTCTAATTTCTTTGAAAGGGTTTCATCAACGATTGTTTGCGGATATTCTCCATATTCAACTTCCTTAATATCAAACTTGCCTCTCACTTCGTTCGAGGCGATTAATTTGATTGATGAGTAAGGTAAAGCTGGACGAGCCCCATTAGGACGATCGTCGACATCGTTGCGGTAATCACTACCATTGTAATCAACAACGCGCGCGCCTGAACTATATCCCGGATAAGAAGTTTTTGTCCACCACCATCCTGTTCTTTCCTTTTTATCTTCAGTTTCTTCTCCAACGTTAGTGTAAGTATCATTAGAATATGCATTCCCTAAAAGAATAGAAAAGTCCGTAACAGCACATTTAGTTCCATATTTTTTAATTATATCTAATTGCTCATCTCCAAAGATTTGCTCATATGTTAATAAAGTCATATTATCCATTTATAATCACCATATATATCATAACATAAATTCCTATTCTTTAACATATCTTTGGACAAATTTAAAGCTTTTATCATCTTCAAAGGGGAAAACCTCATCTTTTAATCTTTTACTTTCAGCAGTCCACTCTATATGATTATAGAAGGCATTTTTTCTTTGATAGACATATTCATCATCTACAAGTCCATTATTATATATTTTATATAAAGTCTTAAGATGTTTCTTCATTCGTTGTTTTGAAGAATGCCTTAATTTTACTATTATTTTACCATTACTATTTATAATATGCCTGTATCCCAAAAAATCAATACCATTTTTAGTCATCCCTATCTGAGTTTTATCGTTTAATTCTAGGTCTAATATATTGTTACAATATTCTTCTATTTTTTTCTTACACAATGACAAATATTCTTTATCTTTATGTATTAAAATCATATCATCCATATATCTCACATAATGTTTTATTTTTAATTGTTCTTTAATAAAATGATCAACTCCATTTAGGTATAAAAGTGCAAACCATTGACTTGTTTGGTTACCTAAAGGAAGCCCTTTAGTTGCATTATCAGGTTGTTCTTTAATAAGTTTTTTCATAATCCACATTTCATCATCGGAAAAGTCAATCTTTTCTAGCATACTTATCAAAATATCATGGTTTATACTTGGAAAATATTTACAAATATCACACTTTAAGAAATATATATTATTATCTTTACTCTTCATATACTCATTTCTTAAAAATATATGTAATCGATTAATTGCAAAAGTAGTCCCTTTATTTTTTCTACATGCACAATTATCATATATTAACTTCACTTCAATCTTGTCTCTTAAAACAATGTCACAAAAGCATCTAACCATTACCCTATCTTTAAAGGGTAGGGCTTCAATCAATCTCTCTTTTGGTTCGTAGATATAGAACTTTTTATACTTACCAAGTTTATAAGTTTTATTTATTAATTCCTTGCTTAAATTGCTTATATTAACGGAAAGATTTGATTCAAATCTTATAACCTCCCCTTTATGTTGCTTTGAATTTCTACAATGTTTATATGCACTATATAGATTTTCAAATGAAAATATTTCACTCAAATTCATAATATTTACCTCCAAATAAAATGAACACCCCTTATAACGCGCAAAGAGTTAAAACCCGTTGGTTGTGTGAGTGTTCTTTTATTTTTCTATCGCACTAAGATTTAATCTGTTAGCGATTGGAAAAGAAGAAAATTCCTTCACCTTACAATACTGATATATTTTACTTAAAATATATTTCTCTGATCTGTTTTTTGAATTATAACTAATTCCTTCAAAAGTGAATCTGGACGAGCCCCATTATTACGATTGTTGACATTGTTGTTGTTATCATTACCATTGTTATTAACAACGCGCGCGCGAGTCAAGAGAGTGGCTCTAAAAAACGCAACGACACAAAAACAAATTTTCTCCTTAATTAAAGGCCTTTCAACCTAAAATCCTAATTTTTATTTTTCCATCTCTCATCATCACTTTTCTTCCAACTCGTGATTAGATTAATGGCTTCAGCAAGTTGCATTGAAATTTGTTTATATTGCCTTGTTAAAATACAACCTGATGATTCTGCAACCATAGAAACATAACCCAATAATTTCAGTTTAACAATAGCTTCTCTTTGATAACTCTCTCTTTTTTCTTTATTTAAAGCAGAATCAATTCTAATAAAATTTGCCTTTAATAAATATTCTATCGTATCTAAGCAATAATTCTGCATTCTATTAACAAAAACTCCTCGAAATTTCTTAGGAGATTTTTCGGTTATAGTAATTACATAAGCACATAATTTCTTCACTACGGTAATTACAACTAGATCATTTGCATTAAATGGGAGTTTATCTATTATTTTTATTTCATTATCTTCCACCTCAGCTTTTTCTTTTTCCCTTTTGGAATTAAATTTTCTACCTTCAGCTATTGCAATTACTTTTTTTGTTTCAATAATATCTTCTACATTATTTGCGCTCTTAGTAGTTATTTCTATCTCTTTTGGGATTTTTAAATTATTATTCCTACTTACTTGTAACACAGTATTCCTCCAATCCAAAACAAACACAAGATACAATTGCTTTATATAATATATTATATACTATAATTGTCAGATTTTGTCTTATAGAATTCTTCTGCAGCTTCTTCCATTTCTTTATTAATAGAATTAATAGCTTTATTTATTTCAGATCTATTAATAATTTTAGGAGGATTAAATATAACACTATGTTCTTTATCTTTGATAAATCCTTTTTGATATAAATCGTCAGATAATTGTTTATAGAATCTAGAAGTAGTGTAGTCTTGACTATTAGCATGTTTACAAAGATAAGTAACTAATTCTAAATGTTCTTTATCTTTTGTATGGATATATGTTTTTAATAATTCTTCTGAGCCTTCATAATTTTTTATTTTTCTTTCGTATCTTTGATTCATATCAGCTAGTTCATCATTTTTCTTAATTAACTCATTATTTCGTTTATTTAAATATTCTACATTACCTTTTACTTTATTAATATTTTGATATATTTCTTTTAGTCTTAAAAATACTTCTTCCATTCTTTGAACTTCATCATTTAATTCAATAAATCTAACTATTTGCTTTTCTGTTAATTTATAATTATTAAATTCATCTGGTTCAATTTCATAGAATATCTCATCTAATTCTTTAGATGTTTTATCAATTTTATCAACTAACTCATCTGATTCTTTAATACTTTTTTTATTTACTTCTAATTGATTCATTATTTCATTATAGTTTGCCATATCTTTAACGTGTATATTAAATGCTCGACCTTTTTGTTTTTCTTTTAATTCAGCTTTGTGTTCATCATTTAATCCATAAACCTCATTATAAGCATTAATACATTTTTCTCTCATATAGTCTTGTAATTTTTCAAGTTTTTCTTTTGTAAAGACTGCAGACTTACCCACTTGAATATTCATTCCTCTAGTATTGTTATATTTAATTGGAACTCCTACAACATGCATATGAGGTGATCCTTCATCTAAGTGAACAACTGCAGAGCATATTTTAAAATCTGGAGCTTTATGTTCTAAATCCTTTAATTGTTGATTAAATACATTGACCATTTTTTGTTTATAATCTAGATTCTTTGTATCCCAAAAATCTTTATTTCCAAGTTCAATTATAATTTCACAAGCTAAATCTTTTTGTTCATCATCTGATACATGTTTAAAATAATCATTAATCATTCTACTAGCTCTTGATTGTTTTGAGTTATATTCTATTCTAGATTCTTCAAACATATCTAGATATAATTCTTTAACATCCGATACAACATCATTAGTTCCTCTAAGTCCATAAATATATTCTGTATCTCCATCATATTTTCTAAAATCATGATTACTTACTTTTGATAATTGTTGAGAATTTTGAATAGCATTATTTGCAAAAGAGGTAGTGCCACTTAAATTATTTTTACTTTTTGCTTTTGCTTTTCTAGACTTATTTCCGTCATTACCAAGATGAAATGAATAGGCTAAAGTTTCCATATATTACCTCCTTTTAAAAGAATAGTATGAGCTCCCAGATTGGGATGCCAAACTATTTAACCCTCTAAGAAGATTGTACGCGAGCATACAATCTTCTGCGGGCTATACTTCGTATAGTTCATCATTACTAACAGTTACTATCTTGGAAGTTAGATCTCCTTCAACAACCTTAACATACGATTCAAACATTTCTTCCATACTTGGTAGGTGTGCAATATACTTATAAAAGTCATCTTCGCATGGACATTTATCAATCGATATAACTCCAATATTAACTTCCTTATCTTGTATATCTCCTTCAAGCGGGAATATCCTAACTATTTCATTTTCCTTAGGTTTATCTTCTACATAGAAAGCACCAGGAGGATTAATTAGTTTTCCGACATTGAAAGTGATGTGATATTTCTTTTTAAGTTTTAATATATAGTTTTCCATTTCATCTTTAGAAAGAGTATTTGAAAATCTTATCTTCTTAATTCCATCAACTGTTTTGAAATTTTTAAACCAGTCAATATATCCCTGAGAGAATATTTTATTAAAGTCATTATAGAATGTACTTCTGAAATTAATCTTATCAACTTCATATCCTTTTCCAATGGTGTATCTTAATTCTATATCATCAACATAAGTCATTATTAATTTAAATTTTGTTTCTCTAGATAAGTCATTCCATTCTTTAGCAACTCCAACATATAAATTTGGAAACTTAATTGTATTTAAGAATTTTAGATCTCGTTTATATAAAATACTTTCCATGTTAAAACCTAAATCATTTGATTGTTCATTTTCAAGAAGTTGTCTTTTAAGTTCATTTATACCAGCTTCAATAATTTTAGATTCTTTATCATATTCTTCAAGAGTAAAAGATTCGTTTATATATGCTTGTTTGATTCTTTCTTTTTTCTTTTCCATATCCTTTATATCTTTAAATAATTTTTCTTTTGGATTATCTACTTTATTTTTTAAGATAGGTAAGAAATAATCATTAACTAAAGAATCATATTCAAATATTCCATTTAATAAATCAATTACGGATTTTTCTATATCTATTTCTCTGATGTTATCTCTACATTTATCACATCTATAATAGTAATACCATTTATCAGCTTTTATTTTATGTGAAGCTCCACCGGCTAGTATTCTTCCACATTTAGGGCATTTAATCTTTTGTAAAAATATATAAAAATTATTTCTCAAATAATTCTTTTGATTTTTCTTTTTTTGTACTTGGCAGTTTTCCCACACATCTTTACTTACTAATGGTTCAACAACATCAAAATAAAATTCTGGATTTTTACTTTTTGCTTTTGATATAAAATCTCCTTTATAAATAGGGTTAGTAATTATATTTAATATTCTTGTATCATTCCAATTAACTTTTCCAGCAACTTGTTCTTCATTAAAGATATTAGCTATTTTTGTATATGAACAACCTTCTAAATATAACTCAAATACTCGTTTAGCGTGATACATTGTTAATTCATCTGGTACAAACTTTTTATTTTCTCGTTTATATCCAAATGGAGCTTTTCCTGGTAAGTGTCCTTCTTTATAAGCACCAACTAATCCGAACTTAGTTCTCTCACTTGTTCTTTCTATTTCATTTTGACTCATGTTCATAAGTAGTCTAGATAAAAATTTTCCATTAGCATTAGTAGTATTAATATCATCATTAGCACAATCTATATATGCTTCATTTTCCTCTAGAAATTTCATTATTTCTTCCCAGTCATAAACACTACGAGAAACTCTATCAAGTTTAAGAGCTACTAAGACATTAACTTTTTTCATTTTAATATCATCAAGTAATCTTTCAAAATCAGGTCTATGATTTCCAGTTTTAGCACTTATACCACGATCTTCATAGTAATCATATATTTCATATCCTTTAAACTTACATAATGCTTCAAGTCTTTCTCTTTGCTCAGGAAGACTAAATCCTTCACGTGCTTGATCTTCAGTTGATACTCTCATATAGATTCCAGCAACTTTTCTATTTTCATTCATTTTCAATCATCCCCTTTAAACCTTGTTCTAGCATTAAGTTAATTAATTGACTCATTGTTATATTTTTCTGTTTTATTATTTTTTCTAGATGATTTCTTTTCTTCTTGTTTAGACTTAACTTCATTGTATTCCTCCTTTTTATTTACATAATCACTTTCACATTTAAGGATTCTTTTATCACATTCGTTAATAATTATCTTGTGTTCTTCTTCTGTTAATAAACTTTTTTCTTTATATAATCTGTCTATAATATTTTTTATATGTTTTAGATATAAAACCTCATTTATTGTTTCATCTAATCTAATCTTATTCATTTAATATTTCCTTTCGATTTACAAAAAAAGAGGAGACAGCAGTACCTAAAAGTCTATGTACTACTGACTCCTCTAAATAATCGATATTATAAATAAATATTTTTTGTTTGTTTTTAATCATAGATGTACCTCCATTTCTAGAGTTACCTCTTTCATTGGTTATTTATAATATCACTTTTATTTTAAAAGTCAATAGTTTAGGCATTTAGATAGGATTCTATTTCATTAATCCTTATCTTTTTCTCTAAATTTTCTACATAAACTTCATTAGTATAATTAAAGTATAAGAACGTAATATCTTTAAATATAATCCTATGAGGCTCAATATAACTTATATTAGTCCTATCAATATTCCTTATACTTCCATTAATATACTTGGGCTTATATCCAGTGAAATCACCAATGAATTCAAACCTTTTTTTAGCTCCTTCATCAATCTCTAACTTTTTTTCAATTATGTTTATCATTTTAACCATCTCCTTTTCTTAAACACAAAAAAAGTTTTTCTTTCGAAAAACTTTATACATGTATCTACAGTCGAACCAAAATAGCTTAGTTCGACGAGATTTCAAAATGGGGCG
>JAFWMN010000017.1 GCA_017513865.1 Bacilli bacterium
CTTCGCCTATATCTAGTATAGACTTGCTCCGAACGAATAACCCGATAACCAATTAGCAACTCTTCCTGGTGTATCGACAACCTCGCACATCTAAGCAGTCACACGTTTATAATTATATCAACGTTTTTCTTTATTTGCAAGCATTTTTTTGCTTTTATTTCACGAAAAATAAAAAAAATAGAGGTTAAACTTCTATTTTTGTTCTTTTTTCTTGGAAATATTATTAAAAGAGGCTGGATTTATTAGTGATTTTCCAAATTTGTTATTTATTTTATCCATAGTTTTTTGAAGAATATCTTCTCCTTCTTCTTTATTTTCCTCAAACAATGATATTTGTTCTTGTTTTTCTTGTGTTAGATTAGATAGTCTTACTCCTATTAGTCTTATCTCATCTTCTTTATAGTTTTCTTCTAAGACTTTATATGTTTTATTTAGTATCTCTTTAGTATTATCTGTTGGTTTATCAAATGTTTCTTGCGCACTATAGCTTATAAAATCTTTATTTTTGAATATTACTCCTACAGTTTTGGCATATAATTTTTTATCTCTTAATTCACGAGTTATCTCTTCTACTTGATTTAGAACTATCATTTTTAAACTGTCTATATCTTTATAATTGTGAGGAAGAGTCGTAGTTGTACTTATACTTTTATTTTTACTTTTTCTTTTTTCAACTTTAGAATTGTCTATTCCATTAGCTGCTTCTTTTAAGTATTTTCCATATGACTTAAAGTATTTTTCTAATATTTTACTATTGGTATTAGCTAAATCTCCTATTGTTTTTATGTTTAACTTATTTAATTGCTCAGCGGTCTTTTTTCCACACATATATAAATCATTTACAGGTAGGGGCCACATTTTTTCTTTTATTTCATTATTAAATAATGTATGAACTTTGTCTGGTTTTTCAAAATCAGATGCCATTTTGGCACACAACTTATTATTAGCAATACCTATATTTACTGTATAACCAAATTTAGTTTTAATTTCATCCTTTATTTTATAGGCAAGTTCTATTAAATCATCATATATATACTTCATTCCAGTCATATCTAGAAAACATTCATCTACAGATAGTTGTTCTTGATCAGGAGAATAATTTTTAAGATAGGACATTAGTTCATTTGATTTTTCTTGATACCAGGAATAATTTGAAGGATAAATTTCTAATATAGGACATTTTTTTCTAGCTTGATATATTGGTTCTGCAGTAACTATTCCATATTTTTTAGCAACTGGTGATTTGGCTAGCACTATTCCTCTTCTTGAATGTTCATCTCCACCTATTATAGATGGTACTTTTCTAATATCTTTATTAAACCCATTTTTTAATAAATACACTGCAGTCCATGAAAGAAATGCATTATTAACATCAATATGAAATATAACTCTTTCTTTCATAATACCACCTCTTTTTTTATTATAGAACATTTTTTCGTATTTTTCAAAGCGTCTTTTTTTGTACATTGTCGGTTTACATATCTTTTTTGCTTTTTAATTCATAATAAAATTAAAGTTTTTGGAGGCTTTTATGAATATAAATAAGTATGAAATAAACATATATGAACAAATAGCAAAAAATATTAAAAAATATAGAAAAGCTGCTGGTATGACTCAAGCAGTTCTTGCTGAAAAAGTTGGTGTTTCTCATGAATTTATTCGTAGAAATGAATCAGCTAAAGGAAAGAAATCATTTTCTGTTGATACAGTTTGGAAAATAGCAGTTGTTTTAAATATTGATCCTGGTAAACTTTTTGAAATAGACATGGATGAGTTAGTAAACAGATAAAAAGAATAAACAGTTAAGTTTATTCTTTTATATTTTATTATCATTTAAGCAAAACATTGCATATATTGGGATATATCTAATTTCTTTTTTGGTTGAGAAATTATTTTCTGTTATTCTATAGGCTTGTTCTATTGTAAACTTTTTCATTAAGACAGAAAGTGATTTAGCTTTTGAATTTGATTTGATAGTTAATTCGATAGGTATAATCTTACCCATTCTATTTTGAACAACAAAGTTTACTTCTGCTTTTCCTTCTGACTGATAATAGTATAATGAGTAATCACTATCTACTAATGTTTTTGCGATATGATTTTCATATAATATTTCTTTAATTGATTCATCTGTTAAGAATTTTCTCTTATTTAAATGAAGCATAGTATATAATAAGCCATCATCTGTAATATATAATTTGAAGCTATCTTTTTCTTTGCAACTACTTAGAGGTGATTTTATAGTTTTTACTTTATAACTTCTATTTGCTAATTGATTATTTACTAGATGTTCAATAGATGTTTGATATTCTTTTTTTCTTTTTCCATGACCAATTAGTCCATATTGAAATTTTTTATTTTCTTTTTTAAGTTGATTTGGTATAGAATCTAGTACTTCTAAACCTCTTGGGATATCAATTAAATTTTTATTTGAATATATTTCTTTTTTATAAACATCGATTATTTTTTGTTTAATAGCATCTAGTTCCTCACTAGATTTTGCTTCTATACTTGCTAGTATTACTTCTGGTAATCCACCGGTTTCAATAAATTCTTGAAAGTAATCTAGAGCTACTTTATGAAAAGGATTTGTTTTTCTTTTAGTAAATGATTCTTTTATAAGTTCAGCTAAACTTTTTTCTTTTCTTAACCATAAATATTCTTCAAAGTCTAGTCCAGTCATTCCTTTAAATTGAAGTTCTTCTCCTTTAAACTCAGATAGTTTTTCTTTTTTAGAAGTAATACCAATAATATGATATTTACTATGTTCACTTCCAAATAATTTTAATCCCTTAACTATTTCTAAATCATTTAAATTATCTATAATAATTAAGGTATCTTCTTTTAAGATAGTTTCTCCTGCTAGTAGTGATAACTTTAAAATAATTTTTTCAGTTGATTTTTCTTTTTTAAATATTTCTAGTAATTCGATATTATTATCACTATTGAAGTATACAGTATTCTTATATTCTTTTTTTCCAAAGGCTAGAGTAGAAAAAGTCTTTCCAACTTGCTTTGGTCCATATAAAATTAAGGGTTTTCTTATTATATCTTTTTGCCACTTATAAAAAAACTTTTCTATCTTACGTTCCATTTTCTGTAACCTCCTGACATATTTTATAAAATAAGTATACTTTTAATTTATTTTTTTGTCAAATAAAAAAAGCCTTTATATCGGCCTAGTTTGTTAATAAAGGTTTGTTAAATTCCAACCTTAGTTTATCAGCAATAGTTACTATAAACTCTGAATTAGTTGGTTTTGCTTTATCTATATCAACGCTGTGTCCAAAGATTTCTTCCATTAAATCCCAGTTTCCTCTATTCCAACTTACTTCAATAGCATGTCTTATTGCTCTTTCTACTCTTGAAGTAGTTGAATCAAATTTTTGGGCAATTTCTGGATACAATTCTTTAGTAATACCTCCAACCATTTCGGGTCTTTGATATACAAGTGTTATTCCTTCTCTAATATATTGATATCCTTTAATATGTGATGGTACTCCTAATTCGTGAAGTGTTTTTGTAATTGATATTTGTAGATTGTTATGAAATAGATCTATTGAGTTACCTTTATCTAATTCTCCTGTTACATATTTTATTTTGCTTTCTAAATCGGGAAAGTCAAATGGTTTAAGTAGAAAATAACTTGCTCCTAGAGAAGCTACTCTTCTTACTATTTCCGGTGTACTGTATGAAGTAATTACTATTACTTTTTTATATATTTTATGACTATTCATATATTCTAATACTGCTAGTCCATCTTTATTTGGCATAACTAAATCTAATAATATTAAATCAAATTCATCTTGTTTTTTATCAATTATGTTTATTCCTTCACTACCATCTTTTGCTGTTTGGGATACTTCAATATTTGCTGTTTTTTTGAAATACTCTTTCATAGTTTCAACTAAACTTGCATTATCATCTATTACTAATAATCTTGTTTTTTCCATCTTTTTCTCCTCTCAATCTTACCACGCATTTTAATTATATAATATGTAGATTAAAATTTAAAGAAAAAAAAAGGACAAGTTTTGTCGAAACTGTCCAATGTGTCTAATTAATCTTATTTAAAAATATATTTAGATTATCTGGTTTTAAACTTAGTCCTCCTAATAGGTAACCATCTATTCCTTTAACATTGTTTAATTGTTCAATATTATTTTCATTAGCACTTCCACCATATAATATTTTATTATTTGGTAATAGTTCTTTAATTAGTTGGTTTACCTCTTCTATTTCTTCATTTGTTGGGATTAAGCCTGTTCCTATAGACCAAATTGGTTCATAGGCAACTATTATTTTATCTTTTTCTTCTTGTTGTAGTGTTGTAATGACACTATTTATTTCTTTTAATAAAACTTCTTTATAATTATTTGATAATCTTTCTTCTTTTGTTTCTCCTATACATAGTATTGGTATTATATCGTTTTCTAATAGTTTTTTTACTTTTTCTGAAATATCATCTAATGATTCTTTTTGATATTGTCTTCTTTCACTGTGGCCTACAATACAATAGCTAACACCATAGCTTTTTAGTTGTTTAGCACTTACTTCTCCAGTATAGGCTCCATCATCTGTTTTACTTACATTTTGTGATCCTAAAAATAGTTTATTTGAAGAAAACAAGCTTATATTTAGAGAGGTAGGACATAGTATCAAAGTATGATTTGTATTAATGGTATTTAATTTCTCTTGGTATAGTCCAAACTCTGTTTTCCCTAAATTACTTTTATTATTTAAAGCTATAATCATTTTATTATCTCCTTTATCTTTTTTACTACTTTAGAAATAATACCAAATCTATTTTCTTCTTTCTTTTCTTTAATTGCTCGATGATATACTTCTAATACACTTTCAGCATAGTGTTTTGAACCATAGTGTTCAGCTTGTATTCTGGCCTGTTTATCAAATTTATTTAATTCAGTTCTATTTTTAAATAATCGTAATACTTGATTTTCATATTCTTCATTTGTTTCAAAGAATAATCCATTTAATTCATCTGCAACCATGCTTTGGAAAGCTTCATCTTTTATACATAAAGGAACTACGTTTGAGGCCATAGCTTCTATTACTGTTAATCCCTGGGTTTCTGTTTTGGATGCAGTTGCAAATACATCGGCTATATGATAATAACATGGCATGTCATCCCAAGCTGCTTTTCCAGTAAAGATAACATTATCATCTAAACCTAATGATTTAGATAGATTTTCATATTTTTCTTTATCTGGTCCATCTCCTACTATTATTAACTTCATATTTTTTTCTTTATCAACTAGATTTCTTTGAGAATTAATTAAAAATTCAACATTCTTTTCTTCTCCTAATCTTCCTACGAAGAGTATTACGAAATCTTTTTTTGTTAAGCCAATTGATTTTTTTAATTGTTCAACTTCATCCTTTGAAACATTTTCTTTGTAGAATCTTTCTACTTCTATACCGGTTGGGATAATATGAATATTTTTTTCAACGTTATATTTTTCTTTAAATAATTTATATATTTTATTGGTTGGAACAATTAGTTCTGTTGCGGTTTTATCACAATAGAATTTAGTTAGATATTCAACTATTTTTTTACTAGATTTATTGAAATATCCTTTTGTTACATAGTGAACATAATCTTCATATAAAGTATGATATGTATGTACTAGAGGAATATTATATTGTTTAGCTATAATTCTTGCGAATGTACCTATCGCAAATTCTGTTTGTGAATGTATTACATCTAAGTGCCAGCTTTTTATTCTATTTACAGCTTGTACTGGATAAATACTAGTAAGTCTTGAATCATAAATACCAGTAGGTATTCCTGGAATTTTTAAAATTCTTTCTTTTTCATTATATTCATACTTAAAACTTTCTAAGTTTGCAGTTACTATGTATACTTCATGGCCTAGTTTTTCTAATGCTTTTTTTAACATCACTTCACTGGTAACTAGCCCACTAATATAGGGTGTATATGTTTCAGTAAATATTCCTATTCTCATTCTTCCACCTTCTTTTCAGTATTAAATAATATGGCTCCTAAGATAATACCTAAGAAATAAGTTATAAATCGCCATACTAATAAGGCTGCTGGTAAAACACTTGTTTCTATGAAATTTCCAAAAAATTGCGTGAAACCAAATTCAATACCACCACTAGCTCCTGGTATTGGAACAAAGGCTCCTATTACATAAACATAAGCAGAAGCAGTTATAGTTTCTATGACATTTATACTGTTGAAATCACCCATACTATAAACTACAAATAGAGGGGTTATATATAAACATAATAGACTAACTATATTTAATAGTATTCCTTGAACTATTATTTCTTTTTTATCTTTTAATTCTTTAAATCCTTCATAAAATTCATCAAATTTTTTTGATATTTCTTTTTCGTTAGTTTCTTTTTTAAACTTTTTACTAATACTAATTGTCATTTTCTTTAATAAATTATTAATCTTTTTTGAGTATGAAATAAGTATTAGTACTACTACAACAGCTATGTTTATTAAGAATCCTAATAGAACAAATTGTCTTAATAGTGGGTTTTTAGGAAACATTTTAAAACAATAATTAAATATTACTGAGATGAATCCACATATTACTAGTGCTATTTGATAGAAAATAAAACTTTGTATTGTGAAATTAGTTGCCTGAGATATTGATATCCCATGTTCTTTTATCATATATACTTCCATAGGTTGACCACCTGTTGAAAAGGGAGTAATACCATTAAAAAACTGGGTTATAAAATTATGCTTAATAGCTTCTTTTTTACTAATCTTTTTTGGTTGATTTATTATAGTGTAATTAACATAACCTTTAATCACTACGGAAAGCATATAAAAGAACACAGCAATAATAACATATTTTAAATCTATTTTATTAAGTGTATTTACTATATTTTGAAAATCGTCTTTTAGAACAAAATATAATACTAGTATTGTAATTATAAGTAAAAATATAGTGTTCTTTTTTATGTTTTTTATAAATGCTTTCATGATACCTTCCTTTGTATATTTTTTATTTCTTCTTTTTCTTTTAAGAAAATGATTGTATTATTATCTTTTCCTAGACATTCAAAGTCTTTGTCTTGAAGGATTGAAATTAGTTCTTTATCATTTTCTTCTGGTCTTATGACTACGACTTGCATGTTTAAAATATTTAATGCATAGTCAGTTGCGAGAGAGACTAATCTTCTATTTTTATATCTTTCTTGTAGTGGATAAAAGAATATATTGCAAGTTTTAATATCTTTTTCTCCTTCAATAAAGCAAACATCTTTTATTTTATCATTTTCTTCAAGAAATAGTCCTTCTGTTATTATGTTTTGTGATGTTTTGTTCTTTTTATATATTCTACCAAATGAACCTTCTTTTTCTTCAAATTCATGAAGAAGTTTTAGATGATGTTCATTATTATAATCTAATTTAAACAATTTTTCAGTATTCAACGATACCCACCTACCTAATTGCTTCTAAACCAGGTAATGTTTTTCCTTCTAAATACTCTAATGTTGCTCCCCCACCTGTTGAAGCATGATATACTTTTTCGCTTAGTTTAGCATTAGTTGCGGCTGCTACTATATCTCCACCACCTAATATTGTTTTAATATCATTTTCAACTAAGTATTTTAATAATTTATCAGTATTCTTCTTGTATTTATCAAATTCATATACTCCTAATGGACCATTCCAAATAACTAAAGATGCTCCTGTTAGGTTTTCTTTAAATAACGCAAGGGTTTTTGTACCAATATCTAACCCCATTTCATTATCACTTATTGAATCAATATCTTTTTCACGATATTCTTCATCATTAGTATATTCATTTGTAACGGCAAAATCTATTGGAAGAATTATTTTATCTTTATATGTTTTTAATATTTCTTTACAAAAATCGATACTTTCTTCATCTAATAAGGACTTACCAATATTTTTTCCTTCAGCTTTTAAAAATGTGAATGCCATTGCCCCACCTATTATTATTTTATCAGCTTTTGTTACTAGATTTTTTATTACACCAATTTTATCTGATACTTTTGCTCCACCTAATATTACAATGAATGGATGTGGTGGATTATCCAAAATACTTAATGCATTTAGTTCTTTTTCAACTAAAAATCCACAAGCAGAGTCTAAGTAATTTGCTATTCCAACATTTGAAGCATGTGCTCTATGGATTGTTCCAAAAGCATCGTTTATAAATACATCGCCAAGAGAAGCCCAGTATTTTGCTAGTTCTTGATCATTTCCACTTTCTTTCTTACCATCTAAATCTTCATATCTAGTATTTTGGATTAGTAATATATCTTTTGATTGAAGGCTTTCACATACTGCCTCTAATTCTTTTCCGCGTGTTTTTTCACTAAATAAAATATCTTTTTTTAATAATTTAGATAATCTTTTTGCGACTGGTTCTAAGTTATTTTTTTCTAAATCTTTTTCTTCTTTTACTCTCCCTAGATGTGATAGTAGTATTACTTTACAATTATGATCTAGGCAATAATTTATTGTTGGTAATGCTCTTTGGATTCTTGTATCATCAATTATTTTTCCATCTTTTATTGGAACATTAAAATCACAACGAATTATTACTCTTTTATTATCTATATCTATATTTTTTAATGTTTTCATTTAACTATCTCCTAACTATATACAGTATACCATTTTTTTTAATTAAAAAAAAGGCTTTCGCCTTTTATTCCTCTTATTCCTCTTATCACTTATTTATTCATTAGATATGTTGCTGTTCTAACCATTTGAGCAGTGTATGACATTTCATTATCATACCAAGCTACTACTTTTACTAATTGTTTTCCATCAACTTCTAATACATTTGTTAATAAACCATCTACTAATGATCCACAACGTCTTCCAATAATGTCGCTTGATACTATTGGATCCATTGTAAATTCTAGTGTTTCGTTGGTATGAGCTTTTAATACTTCATTAATTTCTTCTTTAGTAGTATTTCTTCCTAACTCTAAAGTTAAGTCTATAACTGATCCTGTAGGTACAGGTACACGCATTGCGGTTCCATCTAATTTACCAGCTAAATTTGTACAAACTAGTCCTATTGCTGATGCTGCTCCTGTTGATGCTGGTACAATATTAGCAGCACAAGCACGACCTCTTCTTGCTAGATGTCCTTTTTTATGAGCAATATCTAGTGAGGCTTGATCATTTGTATAGGCATGAACTGTTGTCATATATCCTTTGACAATACCAAATTCTTTGTCTAAAACATCAACTACTGGTGCTAAACAGTTTGTGGTACAAGATGCAGCACTTATTATTTTTTCATCACCATTTAATGTCTCATGATTTACATTATAAACAATTGTTTTTAAATCACCTTTGGCAGGTGCTGATATTATAACATGTTTTGCTCCGGCATTAATATGAGCCATTGCTTTTTCATCACTTGTGAATAATCCTGTACATTCAAATACTACATCAATATTTAAATCTTGCCATGGTAATAATGCTGGATCTTTTTCAGCATATACTCTTACTCTTCTTTCGCCAACAACAATATAATCACCATCTGCTTTTATTTCATCTATTCTATAATTACGATGGTTAGTATCATATTTTAATAAATAAGCTAGTTGTTCTGCATCTGTCAAATCATTTACTGCTACTACTTCAAAATCAGGATTTTCCTCCATTAGTCGAAAACATAATCTTCCAATTCTTCCAAATCCATTTATTGCTACTCTTATCATATTTCTATCCTCCTAATAATATTATATATTTTTATTATTATTGTTTCAATTCTTTTTCATAAAAAAAGTAATTACCTACTATTTTGATAA
>JAFWMN010000011.1 GCA_017513865.1 Bacilli bacterium
AATTTAATTTTTCTATATAAAATAGATAAAATTAATTATTAAAATTTATTATAATATAAATAGAATAAATTTATTTTATAAAACTTATTATATAAAATAATAAATTTTATTTAAGATTAGCTATTAAAAAACAGGTAATCTTATTTTTTTTATAAATACTATTATTTTAATATACCCAGCTTAAGAATACATATATATTCTTACAGTTTGTAAAACTAAAATAATATGATGTATTTATACCTCCTTATCCTATTAAGCAATTTTAATATAACATACATTATGACAAATTGCAACACTTTTTTTAAAAATTTTTTTATTTTTTTACATTTTACACTTTTACATGTAAAAGACAAAATTGTTTTCTAAATTTAAAACACCTAAAACATTATAATAAAACATAATTTTTTTCACTATAATTAATCTAAAATTATAAAAACAGTTCTTTCTAGAACTGTTTTTCACTAATAAAATGGTGCGTGGAATGAGATTTGAACTCACACGGATCTCTCCACTACCCCCTCAAAGTAGCGCGTCTACCATTCCGCCACCCACGCATAAAAGAAACTAATAGTTTCATTTTATAAGTCTTATAATATCATTATAAGTAATTAATATCATAAGAGCCATCAGTAAGAAAAAGCCTACTGCATGGATTGTATTTTCTAATTTTGGATCAACTTTCTTACCAGAAATCTTTTCAATAAGTATAAATAGTATTCTACCACCATCAAAAGCTGGAAGTGGAAGTAAGTTTATAAAACCAACATTTATACTAAGTAAAGCCGTCAAGCTAACTAAAGACCAAAAACCAGAAGATGCTGCTTGACCTACTATATTATAAATGCCAACTGGACCTGAAAAAGATTTTAAACCTAAAATACCAGTTACCAAATAAAAAATCGTTAAAACCATTTGATAAAGTAAACTAAAAGTTTTAGTAAATGCATATTTTAAAGAAGCAAAAAATCCTGTTTTAACTTCATCATTTATCGCAAAACCATATCTGTATACTTCATTACCCTCTTCAATTACCTTTTTAGGTTTTATAGTTATTTCTTTAGTTTCCCCATTACGGTCAACTTCCAAAGTAATTGTTTTTTCAGAAACTTCTGTTTTTCCAGAAGTAACAGCTAATTCTAAAGTAAAAATATCATAACTAGCGGCTTTTTTATTATTTATTTTTAATATCCTATCACCTTTCATAAGACCAGATGAATAAGCCGGCATATCTTTACTTACTTCTCCAACTATTGCCTTATTTTGTGGAGCTCCGTTGAATAAAGCAAGCAAAAATAATAGAATAATAGCTAAAATAAAGTTATTCATTATTCCAGCTATAACAGTCATAAATTTTTGTCCAAATGTTTTAGTCATAAATTTTTTGTTTTTAGGAACATCCGGATCATCTTCAACTTCTTCACCAGCCATTTGAACAAAACCACCAATTGGAATTAACCTAATTGAATATTCCGTTTCATCATTCTTACGAGTCCATTTAAATATTCTAGGGCCCATTCCTATTGAAAATTCATAAACATAAATTCCCGCTCTTTTTGCAAAGAAATAATGCCCAAATTCATGTATTAGAATAATAATTCCTAAAATTAATATAAAGTAAATTAAGGTCATAAATAATGCTCCTTTCTTACATTAAACCTATAAAAAACATAAATCCTAAAATAACAAATATAATACTATCTAATCTATCTAATATTCCACCATGCCCTGGCATTAAATTAGAAAAATCCTTTTTGCCAAAATGTCTTTTAATTGCTGAAAAAACTAAATCACCTAATTGCCCTAACACACTAAGGAAAGTACATATTACAAGTAGCCAAAATTTAGAAAATTCAACATCGATTACAGTATGATAATACATTGCACTAACAAAAACTCCCATCAATGTTCCAACTACCATACCCTCGATCGTTTTTTTAGGAGAAATCTCTTCTAAAAGTTTATGTTTTCCAATAAGCATACCACCAACATATGCAAATATATCAGTAATCATTGGAATTAATAACAAAAACACTAATAGTTCTAAACTAATATCTCTTATTATAATTAATAAAGACATAGATATACTTAAAAACAATAGACCCCCAATAGTATAAAATGAATCATTAATACTATATTTTGTTCTTTCGTGGTAAAAAATTGTCGGAAGTAAAAATGCCATAAACAAAGATGTTAAAATCCTGTAATCTAAAGTAAAAAACATTTCAACTTTCTTATCAACTAAAATAATAAGTGTCATAAAAATATATGCGATTAATTGAATAAAAATTGGCAAAGGTTTTTTTACTGCTTTCATATCTAAAAATTCTTTCAAAGCTATCATACTAATAGCATAAACACCAATATTAAAAGGCACACCTCCAATACAAATAAGAGGAATAACAATTGCTAGTGCAATTACCGCACTAATTACTCTTTTCTTCATAATCAATACCTCCAAATCTCCTATCTCTTTTAGTATACTCTAATATAGCTTTATCAAACTCTTCTTCATTAAAATCCGGAAAATAAACTTTTGGAAAATAAAATTCTGCATAAGAGCATTGCCATAACATAAAATTACTAAGTCTTTGTTCACCACTAGTCCTAATCATTAAATCAACAGGGGGTAAATCCTGATATAAATATTTACTAAATTTCTCTTCATCCAACTCATTTATATCTAAAACTCCTTCGACAGAATCCAAAACTATTTTTTTAGTGGCATCAATTATTTCTAAATGACCGCCATAATTAAAACATATATTAAATATTCTATCTTTATAATCATTAGTTTCACTTTCAATTTTTTCAATAGCCTTTATTATCTTTGAAGACAAATTATCTCTTCTCCCGGAAAAAACAGCCTTTATTTTTTCATCATGACAAAATTTTAAAATATCTTTTAATTTTCCAGTAAGAAGCCCCATAATAAAATCTACTTCTTTTTTACTTCTTTTAAAGTTTTCTGTTGAAAATAGATAAGCACTTACACATTTTACTTTCTTAGAATAACTATACTTAAGTAAACGCATAACATTCATAAAGCCTTCTTTATGGCCTTCACTTCTGGATAATCCTCTTTCCATTCCCCATCTACCATTTCCATCAACAATAATGCCTATATGCGTAGGAATTTTTAATTTCGAATAGTCCATTACACTACCTCTCTTACCTATATACATTATAATATATTTTAATATTAAAAACAATGTATAAAAAATAAAATACTAGATTTATAGTATTTTATTTTATTAATATTTTAGGATTTTTCCTTCTATCAATATAATTTATAATCCAAAACATATCTTCTTTATTTATAGCTACACAACCACCAGTATAGCCTTTATTGCCATGACAATGCAAAAATATTGCCGAACCTTTATTATTACCTATGCCTTCTTCATTTATTTGATTAGATGTATTATACTCTATAAAAATAGCATATTCATATTGCTGCTTATAATCCATTAAATGTTCTGCCGAAGAAAAATCTTTTTTTTCTAAACTGACAATATAAGGATATCCAAAATCTTCGATATTCTTTCCAATTTCAACAAAATAATTATAATGTCTAGACTTATAATCATCAACCCAATAACTATTTTCATCAATTTTAATATAAGGATAATTAATATTTAAATCATGGATGCCAAAAGAAACACCTAAATTAAAAGTTCCAAGTGGCGTTTTTTCATCAAAATCTATAGCGTCTTCAAAAGTTGTCACACCATTTCTACCAATCCATACATCAGCAATAGATTTAACAAGTTTATCGTCATCATAAACTTCCATCATTTTGTTTTCAATATCAACGACAAATAATTGCATAAAAGCTCCTTTCTAAAAAATAAGCATCATAAAGATACTTATTTCATTTGTTTCATAACTTCTTCAGCAAAGTTATCTTCTCTTTTTTGCATTCCTTCGCCTACTTCATAACGGTACATTTCTTTAATTACACCACCATTATTTTTAACGAATGTTTTAACATCAATATCGCCATCTTTAACAAATTGTTGTTCCTCAAGACAAATTTCTTTAAAGAATTTTTTGACTCTTCCTTGTACCATTTTTTCAGCTATTTCTGCAGGTTTTCCTTCGTTAATTGCTTGCTCTTTTAAAACAGCTTTTTCTTTTTCAACTTCTTCTTCTGGAACATCGTCTGGTCTAACATATGAAGGTCTCATTGCTGCAGCATGCATTGCAACATCTTTAGCAACTTCAGCGCTAGTTCCTTCCGTTACGATAAGTACAGCAATTTTTCCACCCATGTGAATATATTCACCAAATGTTTCATCGTCTTTCTTAACTACTCTAGCAAATCTTCTCAAAGAAAGTTTTTCCCCAATAGTTGCTGTTTTAGCAACTATTAAATCATTGACTGTCCCTTCTTCACAAGGAAGTTCTAACGCTTCCTCTAAGGTGTTAGCTTCACTTTTAATAATAGTTTCTAAAATAGTTTTAACTAAATTTTGAAATTTTTCGTTTTTAGCAACAAAATCTGTCTCAGCGTTCATTTCTAATATAACAGCATTATTTCCTTCTACTAAAATTGCTGCAACCCCTTCAGCTGCAATTCTATCAGCTTTTTTAGCAGCTTTTGAAATTCCTTTTTCCCTTAACCAATCGATAGCTTTATCAATATCGCCACTATTTTCTTCTAAAGCTTTCTTACAATCAAGCATTCCAGCTCCAGTTTTTTCACGCAAATCTTTTATTAAACTTGCACTAATCATATTTTTCCCTCCTTTTATTTAAAAAGATGACTTATAGTCATCTTAATTTATTAACTTAAAGCTTCAATAAGCTCAGCTTTTTTCATTGTAGAAATTCCTTTTATTCCTTTAGCTTTTGCCATTTCACGAAGTTCAACTACAGTTTTTGTAGATAAATCTACATCGGCTTTTTTAGTTTTAGTTTTTACTTCTTTTTTAGGAGCTTCTTTAACTTCTTCGTTAGAAACCTTTTTAGTTTCTTTGGTCTCCTCTTTTGGCTTTGCTTCTTTTGTTTCTACTTTTTCAGATGATCTATTTTTATCAGATTTAATTTCAGTTTTAGGTTTTCTATCTTCTTTTTTCTTAACCGTTTCTAAAGCTTTTTGCATAATATCTTCGCCTTTTTCTTCTTTACGGCCATCACTTACATAATCAACAAGTTTACCACCATTAGCCTCAACAATTGCATTATTCATAACTCCTGTGATTAATTTAACTGCTCTAATTGCATCATCATTACCAGGAATCACATAATCAACCATATCTGGATCACAGTTTGTATCTACAATACCAAATACTGGAATATTTAGTTTTCTAGCTTCTCTAATTGCAATTTCTTCTTTAGATGGATCAACAATAAACATAGCTTGTGGTAATTTATACATATCTCTAATACCACATAATAATTTATCTAATTTAGCATATTCTTTTTTAATATGAATAACTTCTTTTTTAGGAAGCAATTCAAACACACCATCTTTTTCCATCTTTTCGATTTGTTCTAATCTTTTAACTCTTCTTCTAATAGTTTTAAAATTTGTAAGTGTTCCACCTAACCATCTTTCATTAACATAGTATGATTCACTTCTTAAAGCTTCTTCTTTAACTGCTTCTGATGCTTGTTTTCTTGTTCCAACAAATAAAACTTTACCACCATTAGCTGCGATTTCTTTTAAAGCCTCATAAGCTTCCTCAATTTTCTTTGCTGTTTTTTGTAAATCGATAATATAAATATCATCTCTAGCTGTAAAGATGTATTCCTTCATTTTAGGATTCCATCTTTTTGTTTGATGTCCAAAATGAACACCAGCTTCTAATAAATAACTCATTGACACAACTGCCATTTTTCATCCTCCTTTTGTTAAATCTTCTGAATATTTCGAGTTTACACCACCATTAAAGGCACTAGGCATAAAAATCCATATCCATGTCTTTTAAAAAAGCCATCAATATTATAACATAATTATATGATTTTGCACCATTTTTTTAACAAAAAAATCTACTAATGTAGATTTTCAAATAACTTCTAGTTTTACTAACTTATAATTATCGTCCGTTTTATTAAAACTATATTTCATATTAGTAAGTAAATTCTTATACTTTTCTAAAGAATCTTTAGAAACATACTTTTTTACTTGTTCGCCTGAAACAATGTTATATAACCTTCCATCATCTAATAATCCCTCAACTGTTGTAATTAAAACTCCATTCTCTTTTTCTTCAATATTAATAATTTCCTTTACAATGTCAGAGTTTTCTTTTTCAAATTTTCCATCGGCAAAAAACAATTCTTTCGAAGACAAATAATGTAAATTTAAATCTCCGTGTTTAAATGATTTAGGTTTAAATTCTCCATCAAACATATTCACAAATATATTTTTTAAATCTTTCTCATCAACATATACTGTATCATCTTCAGAAATAATTTTAGTTTCATCCAAATTATTTAAAGAAAAATAAAGTTTTATCTCATCAGTAAGATTGCCCTTATAAAATTCTTTTAAATAATTACTATCCTCATCAATTACAATATTTTTTAATAAATAACCATATTTTTCAGTTAAGCTTTGCAAAGAAGGAGTCTCTTCCTTAACTTCCGTTTCTTTTACTTCTTCACTTTTATTTTCTTTAACATTGTTTTTACCTCTTGTAACATCAATATTTATATTTGAGTTTTTATACAAATTGTATCCTAAAAATAAACAAATAATGAGTAATATTATTATTAAAATATCTCTTTTAATAATAACTGCATTTTTATGCCTCACTAATTTTTTTGAAGCCTTTTCAACTGCAATAGATACTTCTTTATCTATTTTCTCTTTCATATAATTAGTAAGATCATCTTTAACCTCTTCCAAATCTAGCTCTTCAACTTTATTATCTATAACCTCTTCTTTTTCTTCTACCTTTTTTCTCGCCATAACTAAACCCTCCTATACATTCATTATAGCAAAACTTTAAAAATAATAAAATACCCTTTCTTAACACAATTATACACTTAAAATAAAAGTTCTTATTCACTTATAAAAAAAGTTTGCTAAAATAAAAATATAGGATGTGAGTAAAATGAAAAATAAAAAAATATTTATAATAGTTGGAACCTTAATTTTTATGGCACTTTATACTTTTGTAGTCTACAATATTATGTTTTCACCAAAAGAAATATTTAGTAAAGGGATCAATAAAGCTGTTAAAAAAATAAATGAAAATATTGAAGAAATAAATTTTAAAAACACCATGACTGATATCAATGTTAAATTTAATACTAGTTTGCAAGATTTAAAAGCCTTTGCGAATTATACATATGGTGTTAAATTTGGAACAGATTCTAAAAATAAAACTGCTGAAACCAAAGTATATATGGTAGATCAAAATAATAAAGAGTATAGTTATACTGGATATATTAAAAATTCAAATCTATATCACAAATTATCATCATTAGATACATTAATACTTTATAATATAGAAAATCAAGATCTCACATCAGTATTTGAAACAACCGGTGATATAAGCAGCGAAGAATTAAAATATTTAATCAAAGTAGCATCCAAATCTATAATTAAGAATTTTAATAAGAAAAATTTTTCAAAAAAATCAAATACTATAACAATTGGAAAAAATAAAATTAAAGTAACAAAGAATACCTATGAAATCAATAGTAAAGAATATGTTAGAATGACAAAAGCTGTATATAATGATATATATAACGACTCAAAAGCTATAAAAATCATCACTTCATTAACAGGAAAAACAAAAGAAGAATTAAAAAAGGAAATAGATGAAATAAAAGAATATGTTAATCAAGAAACCATTAGAATTAATGTATATAATAAATTTAATAAAATATTAGGGTTTGATATAGATGAAAATGAAAAAGTTATAATTTCATATTATAAAAATAATGATGATTTTATTATTAATTATGATAACTATAATATTGAAGGAATTAAAAAGAATAAAAACCTCGTAGTTACCGTAAAGGAAGGAATAAATACACATGCAACCTTAACATTTAATAAATATAAGAGAAATGACTTTGCATTCGATTTTATAACCGATAGTTATACCGGTAACATAAGTTGTAATAGAGAAAAGAATAAAAATGTTTATAAAACAAAATTAGATATAATGATAAATGATGGTAAAAATACTTATTCATTCAACATAAAAGAAAACCAAGAAAAAAATGCGAAAATAGCTAATATTGATACTAATAATGCGGTTAAATATACCGAAGAAGAATTTGCTGAAGCTCTAACAACTTTTGTAAATTCTTTGAAAGATACACCTCTTAGTTTTGTAAGTGAAATGTTCATGCCATCTAATAACACACAGTATTATGAATACTAAAAAAATAGGATATTACCTATTTTTTTTAATTTAATTTTTCTCTTATAATACTACTAACTTTACCCATATCAGCTTTTCCTTTAACTAAAGGAGTAACTTCCTTCATAATCTTACCCATATCTTTACTTGATTCTGGTTTGATTTTTTCAAAAACTTTTTCAATTATTTCTATAACTTCTTCATCAGTTAACTGTTTAGGTAAATAAGCTGTTAAGATATCTATTTCTTTAGAAGTAGCTTCTATTAAATCTTCTCTTGCTCCTTTTTCAAATTCTTTAATAGATTCTTTTCTTGTTTTTATCTGTTTAGAAATAACATCAATAACCTCTTCATCAGTAAGTTCTCTTTTTTTATTAAGTTCTTCCATCTGCATAGCAGACTTAACCATTCTAATAACAGCAAGCTTTGGTTTATCTTGAGCCTTCATTGCATTTTTTAAATCCTCTAAAATTTGATTTCTCATAATATCTCCCTTCATTATTCAAAAAGACCAATAATGGTCTTAATAACTATTTCTATTTTCTCTATATGCTCTTTTTCTAGTATTTCTAATACCTTGTTCTTTTTTTAGTCTACGTCTAACGCCAGGTTTCAAATAACCTTCCATATTTTCTCTAAGTTTCCTGCGGGAGCCATCTTTGTCGACTTTGAGTGTTCTAAGTGCACCATCGACATTACCATTTCTAACTACTACTTTGGTCATAAAAATCCCTCCCTTCTCGGCTAAACATATTATAACACGAATTTCCTTTATTTTAAAGCATTTTTTCAAAAAAATAAAAAAAGTGAGAAATTTTCTCACTTATATTCCGCAAGGTTTATTAGATGTTACTCTTCTAATAGTAGATCCTAAACTTTTTCCGAGTTCCATAAGCATAGTAACACCCTTAACAATCGCGTTTATTAAAGTAGCCGAAATATATCCTCCACTTATTTTTAAAAGGCTTTCTTTATCTAATATCATTAATACACCTCACTGGATTTAAAAAGCCATCAATCATGCTGATTAAAAAAGCGATTGCCGCTCCTATAGAAGTAGCTAAACCAAAACCACCACCAGATAAATTCATAAGTTCTTTTTCATCTAATTTCATAAAAATCCTTTCTAACTGCGCACTTCATCTAAAACAACTTTTCCCTTATCTAATTTTAAAAATCTATCAAACAAATCTAAATTATCAAATCGGTGTGAAATATAAATAATTGTTTTATTCGTATACTCTTTAAATAGCCTTTTTAATATTCTCCTTTCCATATTAATATCAACTTGACTTAACCCTTCATCGATAATTAAAACATTAAAATTAGTAAGCGCTCTAGCTAAAACAATTCTTTGTCTTTGACCATCTGAAATATTAAAACCATCTTCTTCTATTAACATATTATAATCATCAACAAATTCGTCTAGTTCACATATTTCGTTATTTTTAAAATTAAATAAATTATCAATAATTCGCCCAGTAAATAATATTTCTCTAGGTGAAACATATAAAACATTTTTAAAACTAAACTTATTGCTTTCTTTTCCATCAACACAAACATTACCATCATAATCATCATAATAGCCTTTAACAATTTTAAATAAAGTACTTTTACCTGAGCCACTTTGACCACTTACCATTAATTTAGTGCCGTTTTTAATATTTAAATTAATATTATTTAAAACTTTATCTACTTTATTAAAACTATAATTTAGATTTTTAATACATATATCACCATTAACTAATATATTTTCTTTTCTGTTTTCCTTAATAAAAAGTTCTCCAATATGCTCAATAGAACTTTTAACTTCATTAATTTCAAAATCAAATTCCAAAATACTTTTAAAAGAACTATTAAATAAATTTGAAAGCAAAAATATAGTTATAAACATTTCTATAGGAAAACCATTTCTTATACTAATAGTCCCATAAAATATAATTAATATAATGTTTAAATTACTTATTATTTCCCTAAACAAATACTCAGTATTCTTAATTTTATCAAATTTTTTACTAATATCTAAATACTTTATATACTCATTTTCAAAATCAAAAATTCTTTTTTCCATAATACCTATATTTCTAATAGTTTCATAACCTTTAATGCTTTCCACAATATATGAATTAATAAAAGCCTTCTTTCTTAAAAGTGAATCTGTTAAATAATAATTCTTATTTTTAAAATATAAATACAAAATAAGATACAAACTAACGGTAAACATATTAATAATAAAAAATTGATAACTAATAAAAAATAAAAATATAGCTAACAAAATTATTAAAGGAATGTTTATAAAGATAGTAATAGACAAATTGTTAATAACATTTTTAATCAAAAACAAATCACTAAAATAACTAGAAATTTCCCCAGTTGTTTTATTTTTGCAGTAACAATAAGGAAGATAAATAATATGACTAAAAGTATTTATAGAAAGATTTCGGTCAATATTTTGATTAATTTTAATTATTATTAAATTTCTAACATAACCAGCAATTATTATAAATAAAAGTAAAAATGAAAAAAGTAAAATGATTTTCATTAGAAAAAAACTATGAATATTCATAATCACTGCTTGAATAAAAAATGAAGAAAAAATAGAAGCAATAGAAATAATTAATGAAAGAAAACTAATAATAATTAAATATTTAATATTTGGCTTTATAAGCTTAAACAAAAACTTAAAAACACTAACCTCCTTTTCCTTAATAAGTTTTCTTTTTAGAGTCATAGAAATAATAACACCAGTAAATATAGATAAAAATTCATCAAAATTCATTTTTATTATTCCTTTTGAAGGATCTCCTATAATAAGATATTTCTTTTTAAAATTAATCTCATATATCACCACATAATGGTTGTAGGAGTCTATATTTATAAGGGCAATACATGGGCATTTTATTAAAGAAAAATCTTTATATTTATATCCTTCACTATCAAAACCTAATGACTTTAAAACTTCAACCATATGATAAGCTGTTGTTCCTTTATTATTAGTACAAAGCATATCACTTAATTTATCTAAACTTATATAACCACCGTAATACTTTAAAATCATTAAAATACATGCCGGTCCACAATCTTTCAAACCCCTTTGTTTAACAAAAGGATACTTTTTCATATTATCACCTCCTCATTTATTAATATACTGAAGGTTTTTATGATTTCCTTTTTATAAGCAAGTTTATAAACAAAAAACTTTAGAAAAATTCTAAAGTTTAATAATAGTTATGACCTATATATTTGAATAGTTTTAGGCCCATAACTTTTTTCTTTTATAAGCTCTAAATTTGTTTCGATTTTAATGTTTTCAAATTCACAAACCACAATACCACCTTTATTAAGTATTTCTCTTTCTTCAATAATTCTTAAAGCTTTATTCATAAGATCTGCTCTATAAGGTGGATCTAAAAATATAATATCAAATTTTTCATTAGTCTCTTTTAAATACTTTTTATAATCTATATTTAAAATCAAAATATCATCATTGAATGATTTTGTAGTATCTTTTAATATATCAGTAATTTTTTTATTATTATCAGTAAGTACTAATCTTTTAGCCCCATTACTAATAGCTTCTATTCCTAAAGAACCACTACCTGCAAATAAATCTAAAACTACTGCATCAGGCACATAACTTTGAATCATCCCAAATAATGATTCTTTAACTCTATTCATCGTTGGTCTAGTGCCTTCTATATCATATGCATTTAATTTTTTACCTTTATATTTTCCACTAATAATTCGCATAAAATCACCACTATTATTTTAACACACTATTTTAACGCCTGCATAATTTTTTCCATCATTTCGAAAGTATTAAAAATATTTTCTATTTTATCAATTTTATTAAGGCGATATTCCTTCTTAATTTCCTCTTCAAAAGCTTTAAAATTATTAAAATCTCTATTTAATAATTTATACCAATAAGAATGTGATCTTAAATAACGTAAATAATAAGGATTTTCCCTTATTTTAAACTGAATAGGTAAAATCAATCTTCAAAATGTTTATAAACTGGCCTTGGTTTATACTCTTCATTATTGGTATTTTTACCGTCATTTTTAGATGACATTTCTTGAAATAAACTTATCACTCTTTGCACACTATTAACCCCTGATTGAATACTATCTAAATCTAAATTTTTAATATAATCAAATAAACCAGTACTACTGTTAACAGACTTATTTAAATACTCTTTCCAAACACTATCATCCTCACCATACATATCATATATTTCATAAAATTTTTGCCAAGTCATTGTTCCATCTTGAACATGTTTAATTAAACTAGGATTTTTTTTTACAAAAACTTTAAAACTATCTTTAGTATTCATTATAATCACCTACACTAATATATGCCTTTAAATAAAAAAAAGACTATGAATTTTGAACATAATCTAATTTGACTGTAAGTGAAGCATTTAACACACTAGGTTGCATCGTAACCGCATTATTATAAGAAACTATCACTGTAAATACATCGGAAGATCCTGCAGTTAAAACATCACCTTCAGCTATTCCACTAGTTTGAAATATAATAGCTGGATTATTAGAATCAGTAAGTGTTATTTTATCTACTTTAGCGTCAACTGTTCCACTATTTTTTACTGTAACATCATAAGTCATACTATCGCCAGGAGAAACTAAAGTAGTTTTAAAAGTAGCTGATGTTTTAGTATAAACTGGAGGATTAGTATCTGATGCATCTCCTATTTTATTTTTACTTTCAATATTTATTATTTCAACATCCCAACTAGTATCAATGCTTGCTGTACCATTTATTTTAAGATTAGTACTAAAAGCTGCAAATCCAATAGCTAATAAACATACAATACCAATCAAAACAAAAATAATTACATAACTTTTTTTCATATCATCAACTTACTTTCTATTTATATTTTATCATTTGTTAAAACTTTTGTAAATATACAAAAAGTCTCAGTTTAACTAAGACTCTTATCATTCATTGAAGCCACTTCAATTTTCTTATCATTATGAATTAATACTAAGGTGCCAGAAGTTTGATAGTCCATATCAGATTTATATGTAATTTCAAAATTAACCACATAAGCACCTTCATCGGTAGAATCACCATATTTAAATGACTCCGTTTTAACTTTTTCAACTTCTACATTAGTAACTATAGGCAAATCTTGTTTTCTATTACCATATACATTACTTTCAACACTTTTATACATTGTATCAATCGCATATTTAGAAAAATCATCACGATATTTTTCATATACAAATTGTTTGCCTCCAACATCACTTTTATTTACTTTATTATCTAGATTAAAGAAATCAGCAACAAACATTTTACTAACTTGTAACATATACTCTTCTTCATTAACTTCATCTTTATTTAAAATTTTTTCAAGTTCTTTAAATAATTTTTTAAAATAAGGTGATGAAGTTTCTTTTAAAGTGTACCCATACTTATCGATACTAGAAATATTTTTGATTTCTTTAGTAGGTGTTTTTTTAACATTCATTTTTTGATAAGCATAGTAACCTCCACCAGCGATTACGCCAAGTAAAATAAGTAAAATAAATATTCTACCAAATTTTATTTTCCTTTTTCTTTTTTTTGCCATACTCTACTCTCCTTTAAGAACCTTATCGGATTCTGCTATCTTCTTAATTAAATCATGAACAATAATATCATTTGAAACAGCAATTTCTTGTTCCGCACGCTTGCTATATTTATCAATATAACCAGCCTCGATAACCGCCTTATCATCTAATACTACAGCCTCATCATTTTGGCTATCATAATATAACTTATCGGTTAAAAAATTACTATTTGGGAAAATAATAAAATGATTATCTGTATTAAATACATCGTGTCCCAATGAATATTTACTATTTTCTACCCCAAACATATTTGCTAAAGTTGGAAAAACATCATACATTCCAACTGGATATGTTATCTCTTTATTAATCTTTTTAGAAAGTTTTTTATCCTTAGTCCAAATTATAAATGGTACCTTTCTATTTAGTTCATAATCATATTTTGTATACTCTTTATATTCTGGATCATCAGATTTTCTTATAGAATCTGTTTCTGGATTATAGTTATAATAATAATCATATTCAGCCCTTTTAATCTTAGAATCATGATCGCCATATATAACAATAACTAAATCATCAAGCAACCCTTCTTCTTCAAGTTCATTTATAAATTCACCTAAAGCTTCGTCTGCATAATGAGATGTCGTAAAATATTTACCAAGCGTTGTATCTTTTAAATAACTATTGACAACCTCAGTACCATCAGTCTTCGTATACTTGTATGTTAAATCTAAATCAGTATTATCTCCTAGTCCCTCAAAAGGTGTGTGATTAGTAAGCATTAATAAAGTACCATAATATTTTCCCTTTTTATCTTTAATCTTTTTAATTATTTTGCTTGATTGCTTAAAGAAAGATTTATCTGAAAGACCAAGCCCAACAATATCATCGAGTTTATAATCTTTATCATAATAATAGAAATTATCATATCCTAATGTTTTATGCATTGCTTCCCTATTCCAATAATTTCCTTTATTAGCATGCATACTAAACACATAATAATTAGAATTTTTAAAACTCTTTTGGATAGAAGGATAATATCTATCATAATAACTTACAAATACTGTTCCGCTACTAGCTGGAAGGAGAGAAGTACTTAAAGTAAATTCCGTATCACTACTAGTTCCAACACTTTCTTGCGCATAAAAATTAGAAAAATACATACCTTCTGATGCTAATCTTTTTAAATTAGGTGCGATTTGTTTACCGTTAATTTCCGTATCTAATAAATAATTCATTATACTTTCAGCATGAATAACTAAAACATTTTTATCTTTAAAAATATCCGTGTACTCATTATCAGATTTTTCCATTTTATTTTCTTCATAATACTCTCTAAACTCTTTAGCTGCCTTATCATAACCGAAAAGTGGGCTAATCTGTGGTTTTAAACTAGCTATTAAATCATTGCCTTGATAAATGTAAATACCAAATTTCATAACTACATATTCTCTATTCCACTGTTTATAAAGTCTACTTATATCAGTTCCCGTTAAAGTAGAAGCAAAGAAAGCAGCCGAAATAGCCGCAGCAACTAAAACTTTTAAAAAATTTACTCTAGCTTTATTTTTTTCTCTTAATCTAGAATAATAACCACTTTTTTTTAGTTTGTGATGGACAAAGATAAGCATTAATGGAGCCCAAATATAACTAAAATCCTGCAAATCCATAATTGTTTGTAAAGCATCACTCACACCAATTATTTGAAAACTTGTTGCCAGTAAAGAAAATGATGTAAATGAAATATAATTAGTATAATAAATTGAATTTATTAAACAAACCATCATTAAAACAATTGACAAAGTAATATAATATTTAAACCTATGTTTAGGTTTAAAAAAATAGCCAAAAGATCCCACTAATAAAATAAATGTCATATCAGCAAAAATAGGACTAATACTAGTGACATTTTTAACCGTAAATAATCTTAATAAAATTCCATTTATTAAAGATGAAATAACAAAAGCTGTAAATAAAACATTACTCTTAAAAAATATTACAACTTCTTTTCTTACTTTAGAAAGTAAATCAAAAAATTTATGTCCAAAGTTTTTCATATTACACCCCATACTTCTAACATTATAACACTTTTTTACATGAAAAAAAAGTAGATAAACTCACTTATTTTTAAACAAATGTAAAATTAAAAAGTGGTGAAAAACCACTTTCAAATACCTTATAATACTTCTTAGAATTCTTATAAAAGAAAACATCAAGTACTAGTAGTCTGGGGTAAGTACATACCAGGTATAAATATGTACCCACTACCTATTTTTACCACTTTTTTTATTTTTATACGCTAAATATCCTTCAGCATTTATCGCAATACCCATAACAAATATAAATGAAAGTAAATAAACCCACATCATCATAACTATAATCCCGGATAAACTTCCATAAAATAATGAGTAATTAGCAAAATGAGAAACATAATAAGAATATACAAATGTTGTAATTATCCAACCAATTGTTGTAAAAAGTGCCCCTTTATTCATGAAACTACTGGATATTTGCTCATCTGGCGCCATTGTATATAAAAGCTTTAATATCCAAAAGAATAACACGAAAGATATAGGCCATTTCACTAATACAAATATAATATATATTTTGTCGCGAAATTTTGCTAAAAAACTAAGTCCTGTTAAATAATTTAAAATTACATTACCATAAGCTAAAACAATTAAAACAAATAAAAATAAGAACAGTAATATAAAAATCATAAAAAAGGCTTTAATTCTTCGTTTAAGATAATCATCATACTTAATCCCAAATAATTCATCAGAAGTAACGATAATAGAATGGGTTCCATTAGAAACTAAAACAAATCCCACTATCATTACTAATGTAACATTACCTGAAATATTACTACCATCTAAAAATGGAAGCAATATTTTTGTGAAATTACTTGGAATAATTCGTTCAATAACACTTACAAATGGGAGTGATAAAAGAGTTATCTTAGAAACAATATAACCAAGTAATGTAAGTAATGGAAAGATAGAAAGAATAAGAAAATACGCTAGTTGTCCTGGTAATATCTTCATTTCCGGTCTCATAATAATATCATAAATTCTTTTAAAATAACTCTTTAACATAAGCCTCTTCCTTAATATTAATTATTTACTTCTTCTTTGTTATTACGCATATCAATAGTCGCTTCGTTAATTGCATCGTCAATTGTTTTTATCTCATCATGAATCATACTATAACCTATAGCTGCTCCAAATCCATGAGAAAGTTCTTTAAATTCTTTATTAAGTTTACGAATATAAGTGACAATAGTTTTTTCATCATGACCTACAGTAAACACTAAGAATTCATTACCATCGGTTCTAACTAATTCACTATCACTTAATTGATTATTAATAAGAATACTTGCTCCTTCAATAATAACTTTATCACCCTCTCGATGCCCAAAATTATCATTAATATAAGCAACATTATTTAAATCAACTATAATAACAGCTTGCGGATATACTGCGCTAGTATCCCATTTTGAAATATTATCATTTAAATAATCTCTATTCTTAAGTGATGTCATTGAATCAATATAACGCAATTTATCAGCTTTAGATAACTTAAAATCATATGTCTTGCGGCTCTTAAATATTTTTACAGCCAAGAACATTGTAAATCCAATTAAAATAATAACTAAACCACTAAGTATTGTTTGTAATAGCGCTATATGATTATTCGAATCAAGGATGTCATTATAACTCTCATTAACTATATTATTAGTATCAACAAATGATAAATAAAAATCAAAAAAATTATTAAATACTTCATTTTCACTAATATCTCTTAAAATAAAACCATTATCTAATTCAAAATCTAAAGATCCTATTTTTTTAATACTCTTAGTTGATCTTACATAATAATCATAATTTAATTCATCAATAATACCAATTGCATCTTTATTTAAACTATTAATAAGAGCATCAACTGTATTAAAAGTTTTAACACTAATATTATTTTTAGCCAAATAACCATTTATTTTACTATTTTTAATAGTAAATACTGTTTGCCCATTTAAAGAGCTAACATTATTTATAACAGAAATATTATTCTTAGAAATAACCGCCGCTCTATTATCATAAACACTAACCGTATTTAAAGTATCCATTTTAAAATTATCAATATTAACATCGTTTGAAATAATATCCAAATCATTTTTATTAAAATCATCTACCATTTTTCTAATTGAAGAATATCTTTTAAAATCAATTTCTGTATTAGTCATCTTTGTAAAATTCTTAATAAAAGCATGATTAATACCTTTTAATGAACCATTTATACTCATTTCAAAAGGTGCATTATATACAAGTCCATATTTATATCTTTTGCTTCTAAAACTCGTCTGTTCTTTTTCATCTACACTATTAAATGTAAAATAACTATCCATTAAATATTTGTTATATGATTTTTGATATTTGTTTTTTTTATAATTTTCATAATACTTAGTTAATATTCTATTTAATTTTTTGTTATTTCCCAAAGTAATAACATAATTTATTTTATATTCATCAATATTATAAGCAATATATAAATCATTTTCTAAAGTATATTTTAAATATTCAAGCTTAGGTACAACCATTCCATCAATATTAGCACCCTTTATATCTGTAAGCATATCATTTTCATTTTTATAATCTTTATAAGAAAGATTATAAGCACCACCTAAATAACTAGTAACTTTAGATAAATTATTACTTAAAACACCTATGCGCAAATTTTTAAGTTCTGTAACAGCATTATAATGTAATTTTTCTTTAGTAACTATCACATAATTATCTTGATATAATAAAATACTATTTTTAATATCATCTTTAACCGCTAATGCATATTCAGCATTAATTTTAGAACTACGGTTATATGGAAGCTTATTTATCGCAAGACCAGTATCTTTCTCAAGTGAATCAAAAAAATCATAAAATATTCCACTACCACTATAACTAACAATCGGAATATCATTTAAAACCGCTACATCAACAACTTTACTTTTATTATTTTCAATCCATTGTTTTTCAAGAACAGTTAAAGAAGTTTTTTTATCTTCATTTGTAAAAAAATAGAAAATACCAAATAATAAAACTAAAACTATTGTGACTAAAATTGTTAATTTCGCTTTTTTATTCACTACTATCCACCTACATTTCCATAGTTTATGCCTTCACTATTTTTACTCTTGTATCCAATAATCGGATAATCGCCATTCTCACCTTTAGAATCAATAAAAAATTGAATGTCATAGTATTTTAAACTTTCTTCACCTATTTCACTAAGTAAACTATTAGCAAAGTCTTTAGCTTGGTTTATTCCAAAATCATCAGCCGTAGTAATTGCAAAATTCAAAACTCTACCTTCTTTATGATATTCTATATCAACAATACCATCAGTTTTCTTAGCTTTATCTTTAATACTAGAAATAGCTTTTTCACTTATTTTATATTTTTTTTCATCTCTTAATCTATCACCATATTTGTTACCATTAAAACTAGGTACAACAAATAACCATATAGATAAAATAAATAAGATAATAACCAAACAAAGAACCCCTAATTTAATTTGCTTTCTATATTTTTTCATTTTTTTCACCACTTTCATTATACTATAATTTAACTTCCTAAACAAGAATTAGTAGGTGCATCATTCTCTAAATAATTAATTACATAATTACCGTTTTTTAATTCAATTTCAATATTACCACCAATTTGTAGATTAATTACATCGTCATCAGTTATATAACCATCACTTATTAATTTAAATACTGATATTTTACAGCTGTCAGTAGTAGGATTAGGATGATCATTTAGCCACCTTCCAGCTGAAGACTTAATAATTTGGATGTGTCTTTCATAAACACCACCACAAGTATCTATAATTTCATCATCATCTCTGTAAGTATAACTATATTGATTATTTTCATATTTAATTTCTATATTACCATTAAACACTCCACCTTTAGGATTGATAACCTCGTCATTTTCAATATAACCTTCCTTTATTAGTCTAGCTACAGATATTTTACAGCTTTCCTCAGGAAGATGAGCAGAATTTTTTACTCCCCATTCTTTAGCGGCTTTAACAATAAGTACTTTTTGACTTTTATAAGCTTTTTCTTTTGAACTGTTAATTATACTAACAATAGAAGGATAAACAATAGTTGCGATAAGACCTAAAATAACAATTACAGCAATAAGTTCAACTAAAGTAAAACCTTTTTTCATATCATCACCCTATAATAAATTATAAAATAAATAACTGCATAAGTCAATTAACTATAAAAACAAAAAAAATCAAGAAACAAAGTTCTTGATTTAAATAAACGTCTGCTCTTTTTCACTGTAATCATAATTATTAAAGTGATCAAAATCTGATTCTCTAAGTAAAAATCTATACGCTGTTTTGTCATTTAATATTAAGAATACACATTTAGCATTTTCCTCTATTTCATAGTAGATTATTGGTGAATGAAGTTCTTCTTCAATATCAACCATATCAACAAAACTCTTAATATTAACAATATCATATTTAGCTAAATCAGGCATATTATGAGTTTCGGCAATTATATCACCATATTCTTTCATAATCTTATTGATAGCTAATACATATTCAGATTTTCTAGTAATAACAAGTAAACTCTTACCTAATTTTATAAATACTACTAAAGCTCCGATTAACACTATAAACCAAGCAGCAATTACAGGAACATTAACTTTTACATTAGGATCCACTTTACTATAAACTGTATTTCCGCCAGTATTAACATAATCAGCTTTAATTCTTAACATTTGTACAAGTAAAGGCATTTGTAAACTCATCTCATAAGCCTCTTGTAAAGTTTTTTCTGCTTGACCTTTAAGTCCAGCATTAATAGTAATCTTCATGGTTAAATCAACTCTCGCATCAACTGAAATACCAAATTGATTGCGAAAATCACTAAGTACTTGATTAAAAGCATTATAATCTATATTAACTGTCTTACTAATTGTAAAATCTTTTCCTGACCCACTTTGAGTTTGTATAGTAGAAATTGGATATTCTTTAGACCAGACATCAACTTTTCTACCATCGGAATCTTCCCCAAGACCTCTAGCTGTTGCGACAATTGAATAATTATAAATATAATCTAAATCTTCAGTACTTTGAAAAACATATTTAGGTGTTACTTCAATGTGATCAATAATTGTGGCAATATATTGTTTATTCATATCCATATATGGCACATTGAAAAAATCGTTAGTTTTTAAATAAACTTTATAATCCATACCAGAATTATAACTATAAGAATAAAGTTTTTTCTTATCAGCAGTTTTTGGATTGGCTGCTTTAAATATTGAAACAATCGAGAAAACGGCTACAGCAATTACTATGATAAGTAAAAATACTCTAACCCATTGTTTTAAGATTATTTTATTTTCATCTTTATACTTTTTCACATTATCGCCCCTTTATGAAATAGCACCACTAAGCCATACAGATGGATATCCAATAAATGGAATTGTAAATGATACTTTCCCTTTAACATCTTCTATGTGAACTTTATCAACATCAATCGTATTATTATGGTCACCTTTTGTAATAAAAACCACACTACCATAATCATCATTAGTTACTTCAACAATTCGATGAACAACATATTTACTGCCACTAACAAATTGAATTATATCACCATTTTTAAGCAACTGTTTTTCTTGCTCATTAAGTTTTTTAACGACAACAGCATCGCCTCTATTAAATGTTGGTGACATACTTCCAGATATAACAGCAATAGGTTGATATTTAAAAAGTCCTATTACAAATCCAGCAATCAAACCAATAAATACAAATACAGGGATATAAACAGCCGGATTATATTTGCGTTTTTCTCTTTTTGAAAGTCTTTCAGTTCTATTAATATGTACATAATTTAAATACACATAAACAGATAGTGGTAAAGCAATACCAACAAGTGCCGTCCCAAACCAATCTAAATCAGGGAGGATTGGAACAATAAATGGTGGAACTTCGACAAAAGTACGATAAATTAAACCAAATTTTACACCACCAATATATACCAAATAGGTAAGTAATGCACTTTCTAAAATTGTCGGTAATAACACCGAAGACACATAAGTAAAACTTGTCTGTAAATCACTAAAATGATTAAAAAAATTAGAAAAATTTATGTTTAATAAAGAAAACAAAATTATAATTAAAAAATAATTTATAATTTTCTTTTTCTCATTTTTTATGAGTGCCTCTCTAATAAATTCTTGGAAAAAGATAATTCCAACAAATGACCACAAGTTTTTTAATATACTAAATATTTCTTTAGAATAAGGTGTCCTCTCAAAGCCAAATACTAAACCCAACAAGAAATAAACAATGATATAAATAATAAGTGCGATTAATAAACTTTGGGTCTTGTCTCTCTCTCCTTTTATTCTCAAATTTGAATCATGACTCAAATAAACAGCTATACCACACATAATAATCCAAAGAATTGGATTTATTAATTCATTATAAAAAGTCAAATTCATTGGAATCAAGACAAAAGTGTTAAGAAAGAAATATACAATCAGAAGACCATAAATTACAAAATTATTTCTCATTTTATGACCCCTCTTATAAGTAGCCTTTTGTCATACTACCACTACTATAATAGATTATAACACATTTGAAAATATATAGCAACACAAAATCTAAATTTTTAACACAAAAATCAAAAAAGCTTTTTAAGCTTTTTGTACATAGTTTAATACCATTGTAACATCTTTTGTAAGTTGCGCTAAAGTTGGCTGTGTTGTAATTGCTGGATTATAAGTTGCTATTACTGTAAAACTATCTGTGCCACCATTAGCTAAAAGATCATCACCAATTGCAATTCCTGAATAAGTATATAAAATAGCATCGGTAGGATTGTTTTGCCCCATCGTTGAATCACTAAAAGTAATACCATTAAGTGTAGCGTCAATCGTACCTGTATTTTCAACTACAACCGTATAAGTAACAGATTCTGATGGCGAAAGTAAAATAGCACTAAACTCAGCAGTATATGCATCGATTACCTCATGCTTTATACTACCAGCTGAAGTATAAGTTGTTTCATTATTTGCATATGTTCCTGAGGCAATTGCCGAAGGTGTAATAGTTTTAATATGCACATTCCAACTTGTCGAAATATTTGAAGTACCATTAATAGTTAAATTAGATGCAAATGCTGCATAACCTACCGCCATAATTAAAACTAATCCGAGAAGTACCCCTATTAATATATTTTTATGTCTTGCTTCCATAAACATCCCTCCTATTATAAATTACTCTAATAAAACTATACCACGAATCTAAAACTTAATCAATATATTTTACAAATAAAAAACCGCTTATTGCGGTTAATTATATTATTACTAAGCTTGTACATAAGGAATAGTAACGTGAATTGCAGCATACTCTGTTCCAGTTGTAGTAGCAGCACTATCAAAAGTTACAGTTACTGTAATATCATTATCATCTGCAGTACCAGCAACAGAAGCTTTTGGATTAAATGATACTTGATAAATAATGTTACCAACTTGTTTGCTACCTGAACCAGAAGTTATAGTCATTTGATCACCGGCACTTTGTGCATTTGCTGAAGCTTGAGCATTTGAAGTACTTGATCCTGCAGACACATATGCTACAGCACCAGTAGTTTTAGCAGCAATAGAACCATAGTTATGTGGAGTTAACACATAAACAAGGCTATCACCAGGTTGAATCAAATTAGCTGTTAAAGTAGCAGTTAAATTATCACTTGAATAAGAAATAGTTCCAGATGGTGCAGTTGTTCCACCAGTACCAGTAGTTGGTGTAACAGTTGTTTTAGTATTATCAAAGTGTACATCCCAACTTGAACTAATCGAAGCTGTACCATTGATTGTAAGTGTAGTTGCGAAAGCCGCATAACCTACTGCCATAACAAATACTACTGCAAGTAACGCTCCTATCAACGCATTTTTGTGTTTAGATTCCATATCTTTCTTCCTCCTTATATATTTTTTTTCCGAAGTAGCCTATCTCTACTCTGATACTACTATAACATTTTTTAAGCACAAGTTCAAGAAAAAAAATAAAAAAAAGAAAATTTTTTCATTTTTTTCTTTTTTACATTGCTTTAGGTATTTCGATTCCTAAAAGTTCAAGTAATGTTTTTAGTACAAAATTATTATAAGAAAGTATAATATTATAATCATTCTTTTCATTTTCACTAGCTTCAGACATTTTATTTACTTCATAAAAATTATTAGCTGTAACAGCAAGTTCGTATAAATAACCAGCGATATAATGTGGTTTTCTTTCCTTTGCTGCTTGATCTATCACCATACTAACTTCTAATAGTTTTAATCTTAAGCTTCTATCCGCCTCATTATAAATATTTTCAGATAGTTTACTATCACTTTCAAAAAGTAATTTATTAATTCTTAAATAGCTATATAAAATATATGATCCAGTTTTACCATTTACTTCACTGAATTTTTTAATATCAAAAATATAATTTTTAGTTAAATCATTTTGTAAATCAGCAAATTTAATAATTGCATTAACTATTTTATCAAGATCTTCTTTAGCCATATTTTTGTTTTCTTCTCTTAAACTGATAAATTCGTTTTTAACATCTTCAATTAAACTTTCTAATTTTAAGGCTCCGCCATCACGAGTTTTATATGGTTTGTTATCTGGTCCATTAACTGTACCATTGCCATAATGTTCTAAAGATCCTTCATAAATATGAGCTTTTTTAGCAGCTCTAAACACTTGAACAAAATGCATACTTTGACGAGCATCTACAACATATATAATATTATCAGGATGAAAATCTTTTTCCCTTTGCCAAATTGTTCCTAAATCCGAAGTTGCATATAAATAAGCTCCATCACTTTTTTGTAAAATAAGTGGTGGGATTTGAACTTTATCATCTTTTTCACTAACATCAATTATTTTAGCCCCATCATCTTCTTTAATAATTCCTTGTTTTTCAATAAAAGGCATCATTTCGGGGAATTGTTTATAAGCAATAGCCTCACCATACCATAAATCAAAATGAACATTTAAATAATCATAAAGTCTTTTAATATCTTTTATTGAAATGTCACATATTTTTTGCCATAAAATTTTATAATTAGGGTCACCGTCTTGAAGTTCTTTTGTTATTTCAAGACATTTAGCTTTAACTTCTTCATCTTCTTTACATAGAGCGCTTATTTCTGGATAAACCTTATTTAAATAATCTAAATCAAAATTAATAGTTTCAAAATCATGGTTAGGAAAATCTCTAAGAATAGCATAAATGACTTGTCCCATTTGAGTACCTATATCACCTAAATGAACATCACCTATTACTTTATTTCCCTTAAATTTAAGTATATTGTAAATAGCTTGTCCAATAATTGCTGTTCTTAAATGACCAACATGAAGTGGTTTAGCAACATTAGGTCCGCCGTAATCAACAACAATAGTTTTATCCTCTAAAGTAGCCCCAAGCATGTCTTTATCCATAAGATTTCTTAAACTATCATTTATAAATCTATCACTTACACACATATTTATAAACCCAGGTTTAGCAACTTCTACACTTTTAAAATATAAAGAAAAATCATCCATCTTCTTTATTTCGTCAACTACTTCTTCCCCTATCATAAAAGGAGCTTTATGATATTCTTTGGCTAAACCAAATAAATTATCACACTGAAAATCTACATTGTTTTCTTTAGATTTAATAACCTTAGCCTCTATTTCATAATCTAATTTTTTAAATGCTTTCGTTAATATTTCTTCTAATTTGCTATGCATTTTATCCCTCCTAAAAATAATAAAAAAATTCTATAAAATAAGGACGAACAAAGCCGCGGTGCCACCTTACTTCATAGAATTTCTATGCTCTCTAATCGATAATGCTGATCAGCAAGTAAGCTCTAAAGGTACGTTCATAAGTAACTATTATTAGTTCACACCATCCACTAACTCTCTTTAAATAGTAATTCTTACTACTATTCCTTCGTCATCGCTTTGAAACAATTATAAATAAATATTGTTTTTTTGTCAAGAAAAAAGATTATCAAAAGATAATCTTAAGCTTGTGTATATGGAACAGTAATGTGAATTGCTGCATACTGTTGCGTTGTTGTAGTTGCTGATGAAAGGAATTCTACAGTTACTGTAATATTATTATCTGCCGTATTTGATCCTATAGAAGTTTTTGGTGAAAATGATACAGTATATTTAATATTTCCTACAGTATAATTTCCTGAACCATTAATCGCTCCTCCACTTGTACTACTGTTAGCATTACTTTGTGCTGCTGCAGTAGATGCACCTGATGCAACATAAGCTACAGAACCTGTTGTTTTAGCTGTAATATTACCAAAGTTTTTAGGTTGCAAAACATATTGAACTTGGTCTCCTGGTTGATTTAAAGTCGCTGTTAAAGTAGCTGTTAAATTATCGCTTGAAAGAGTAATATTTCCACTTGGAGCTGTTCCACCAGAAAAACCAGTCGTTGGTGTAACTGTTTTAATACTTGGGTTAAAATGTACATCCCAAGTCGTGTTAATTGCCGCTGTACCATTAATAGTAAGTGTTGTACTAAATGCAGCATAACCAACAGCCATAACAACTAAAATTCCAAGTAACAATGCAATCATCACATTTTTATGATTATTTCTAATATTCATATAATAAATCCTCCCTTACCATAATTAAACTATATCATACTTAAAAATTAAACTCAATACTAAATATCAGACTTTTACAAAATATTACAGAAAAAAGTAAAGTAAAACAATAATCCCAAGCACTATTCTATAATAACCAAAAACTTTAAAATCATGTTTCTTAATATAATTCATCAAAAATTTAATTACAAACATTGAAGTAATAAAAGCTACAAACATTCCTGTAAGTAAAATAGCAAGTTCAAGCCCGGTAAAAGCGAATGAAAATTTAACTAATTTTAAAAGACTAGCCCCAAACATAACAGGCACGGCCAAAAAGAAAGTAAATTCAGCTGCGACTGTTCTAGACACTCCAATCATTAAAGCTCCAAGAATTGTTGCTCCAGATCTAGACGTTCCTGGGAAAATAGCAGCTATAAGCTGAAATATGCCAATAAGTAAAGCTATATTATAAGTAATCTCTTCCAAAGAATTAATTTTAGCTTTTTTATTCTTATTTTCAATCACAATAAATAAAATACCAAAAACAATTAAAGCAATCGAAACACATACTGGATTATAGAATAATTTTTCAAATACTTCATCAAATAGTATTCCAATAATCGCCGCTGGAATGCAGGCCACTATTATTTTTCCCCATAAATTAATTATTTTCTTATCTATCTTAATATTTCCTTTATTTTTATAAAAAGGAAATAATTGCTTAAAAAATAAAACTACTACGGCAAGTATTGCCCCAAGCTGAATAACTACCTCAAACATATTATAAAAATCTTTAGAAACATCTAATTTTATAAATTCATTAAGTAAAATCATATGTCCAGTACTACTAATTGGTAACCATTCAGTAACTCCTTCAACAATACCAAAAATAATTGACTTAATAATTTCCATATCATCCCTCACATTCTATATTTGCTTCTCGCATTTTATTAAAAAATTTAATTGAATTTTTCCTTAATTTAAAATCTTTCAAAACATCGTTATCTAACTTTTGAACATCTAATTTATATTTTACTATAAACTCTTCATCACTATCTTTATAAACATAATACTCGATATCCATATCACTATATTTAGTATTATATGATTCAATCGACAACTTTATATTTTTTAAAGTATTAATGCCATCTTTATCTAGTGCTTTATATGTTTTAATAACAACAGCCTCATTAATTAAATCATCACTATTATAAGTGACATCTATAGATGTTTTATCATTTAAATGAGTTGTTTTAGTCTCATAAGTACATACTTTATTAAAGTCAGTATTAACCGCACATCCAGTTAAAAACAAGATTAAAATTAAAAATAATTTTTTCATTAAACCTCCTTAGGATCTAACAAAGAAAGAGAAACTTTTTCTTTATCATATAAAATATCATCGACATAACAATCAACTATATCACCAACACTCACAACTTCTATAGGATGCTTAATAAACTTATTTGTTAGTTTTGAAATATGCGCTAAACCATCATTATGAAGGCCTATATCTATAAAAGCCCCAAAAGGCGTAACATTCCTAACTGTTCCTTGAAGTTTCATGCCTATTTTTAAATCTTTTAAATCTAAAACATCACTTTTTAAAATAGGTTTTGGCATATCATCACGAGGATCTCTATTAGGTTTTTTTAAAGCTTTAATAATATCCTCTAAAGTGTATTTATCAGTTTCTAAAATTGCTGCATATTTATCTACATCAATATCTAATTTTTGACCAAACTCTTCTTTTCCAATATCCTTTATATCTAAATTTAAAATATCTAAAAGCTTTATAACTTTATCATAACTTTCCGGATGAATAGCAGTTCTATCTAAAACATTGCTACCAATTATTCTAAGAAAACCAACTGCTTGCGTATAAACTTTATCAGATAACAATTTTTTAATATCTAATCTATCTTTTATTTTTCCATTACTATCTCTAAAATTAACTATTTTATCAATTGTACTTTTCGTAAGACCAGATACATACTTTAAAAGTGATTTACTAGCGGTATTTACATTTACTCCTACATTGTTTACTGATTTTTCCACAACAAAATCAAGCGATTCTCTAAGTTCTTTAGAAGGTACATCGTGCTGATACATTCCAACCCCAATACTTTCAGGATCAATTTTAACAAGCTCTGAAAGTGGATCTTGTAGTCTCCTAGCAATACTAATTGCACTTCGCTCTTCAACGTGTAAATCTGGGAATTCAGAAATAGCAAGCTTACTTGCTGAATAAACTGAAGCCCCGGCTTCACTAACAATTACATATTCTACTTTTCTTTTTGACTCTTTAATAACCGAAGCGACAAAAGCTTCACTTTCACGAGAAGCCGTTCCATTACCGATAGCAATAATGTCAATACTGTATTTGTCAATTAAATCAAGCAAAACATTTTTACTTTTTTCTTTTTCATTTTTAGGTTCGTGAGGATATATAACTTTGATATCAAGCATTTTCCCAGTAGAATCAACTACTGCCAGCTTACAACCTGTTCGATAAGCCGGATCAAAACCTAAAACTTTCTTTTCTTTCATTGGTGGCTGCATAAGTAATTTTTCTAAATTAATACTAAAATTATGAATTGCTGAAACATTAGCCTTCTCCGTAAGCTCACTTCTTATTTCTCTTTCAATTGAAGGAAAAATAAGTCTTTTATAACTATCTTTAATTGCTTCTTCAATTATATAATTAAATGGGCCTTCTTTTTTGACTACTTTTTCTTTTAAATAAGATATTATTTTTTCGTTATCGATATTAATATTAACCGAAATAACTTTTTCTTTTTCGGCTCTATTAATAGCTAAAATTCTATATTCTTTTGCATATTTAACTTTTTCATTAAAATCATAGTACATCTCGTATAGTTTATTAGGGTCTTCAGCATTTTTCTTTTTCGCACACACTATTATTCCTTCATTAAAAACAAATTTTCTAATCCACTTTCTATAAAAAGCATTATCACTTATCCATTCAGCTATTATATACCCTGCCCCCTCTATAGCTTCATCTTTCGTTTTGACATTTTCATTCAAAAATGGACTAACCAAAGAATCTATATCTTTAGTTGTATAACTCATTATTTGTTTGGCAAGACCTTCTAAACCATTTTTAATAGCTTCCGTTGCTTTAGTCTTTTTCTTTTCTTTAAATGGTCTATATAAATCTTCAACTTCAACTAATTTAGAAGCTTTCATAATTTCTTCTTTAAGTTCATCCGTAAGAAGTCCTTTCTCATCTATTAACCTAATTACATCTTCTTTTCTTTTAAGTAAGTTTTCTTGATATAAATATACTTCACTTATACTTCTTATTTGTTCTTCATCCAAGGCTCCCGTAACTTCTTTACGATAACGAGCAATAAAAGGAATCGTATTTCCTTCTTCAAGTAATTTAAGTACAGCTTCTACTTGACTATTCTTAATATTTAAATTTTTTGCAATTTCATTAATAATTTCTATATTCATATTTATTACCTTCCATAAATCATTATACCTATTTTAAACATAAAAGAAAAGGAAAAATCATAGTATTTGACACTATGATTTTATTTATTTAAATATTTGTTCCCTACACTTTTATTAACTAAAGAAGCTTTTTTAATAGCTTTAAAACCGTATTTCTCTTTAATATTATCCACAGCTTCCTCTAAATTTTTATTATCATCTCTAACCTCTAAGTTCTCAAACAAAGACGTTTGATGATTGGAACTATTAGTTAAATTATCAAGTCTAACCCCAATTAATCTAATTCCTTCATCAGTATCCATTTCATTTAAAATATCTTTAGCAACCTTATAAACCTCTTCCGTAATGTTAGTCGCGTTAACTAATTTTTTTTGATGGCTTTTCCTTCTAAAAAATTTATCTTTTAAAGTAACTACTATCACATAAGCATATTTTTTTTGCTTTCTAAGTCTTAAAGTAACATTTTCTGATAAAGAAAGTAAATAACCATATAATTCTTCTTTGGAAGAAATATTGTGATCTAAAGTAGTCTCATTACCAATTCCTTTAGGATCAAAAGCTACTGGATTTACAAAATCACTTGCTATACCGTTTGCTGATCTAATCATATCATAAGCCATATTTTTAAAATGCTTATAAAGCTTTTTATCATCAGCATGGGCCAAATCATAAACTGTATGAATACCTAAATTATGAAGTTTTATAGCTGTTTTTTTACCTATTCCAAAAAGTTCATCAACATCTAAAGGCCACATCTTTTTTTCAATTTCATTACTAAATAATGTATGAACTTTATCAGGTTTTGAAAAATCAGAAGCCATTTTAGCACATAATTTGTTATTAGCAACACCAACATTAACGGTAAAACCTAAAGTATTATAAATCTCTTTTTTTAACTTATAAGCAAATTTAACCTCATCACCATATAAATGTTTTACTGGTGTATAATCCAAAAAACATTCATCAATACTCATCTGTTCAATATCTGGGGTATATTTTTTTATAAGTTCAAATAAATTATCACTCATTTTTTTATAAAAATAGTAATTGGGTGGATAAGCTTTTAAATTAGGGCATTTTTTTCTAGCTGAATATAGTGGTTCACCGGTAACAACCCCTTTTTTCTTAGCCGGCATTGACTTAGCCAAAACTATTCCTCGCCTAGAAGCCTCATCTCCACCAATTACAGCATAACTATTTCTAATATCATATTTATATCCTTCTTTAAGCATATAAATAGCCGACCATGATAAAAAAGCATTATTAACATCAATATGCATTATAATCCTTTTCATATAACCACCTTAATTTAATTATAACACGAACAACTGTTTTAGTAAATTAAAAAAGATAATTTCTTATCTTTCTATTGATCCTCTATAATATTTCTTTTGCTCAAAACCATATTTCTTTAAAGCTAAATACATAGTACTTTGAATAACATCGTTTATTCTGACTGTTAAATTAACATTATCTCTAATCATATCTACTAAGATTTTAGGCATATCATTTCTGCCAGCCAAAAACATATCTAAAAAAAGTGAATCGCCAATCATTATTGTATTATAAGGAACACTTTTTTCACTAAAAAGCTTTTTAATTTCGTGAAAAGATACAAACGGTTTTGGAGCTCTTGAAAAATAATTAACATTTAAAATATCCGCCACTGGCTTAACTCTTTTTTCAGAACCACTAGAACAAAGGGCAGCCTCTATACCAATATTATTTAAATATCTAAAAAGTATTTCATTATCTTCAGTAACTTTTGTATCATCAAATGGGAGCAAAGTACAATCCACATCAAAAACAGCACACCTAATACCATTTTCATAAAGTTTAGGATAATTTATATCATAAATACATGGTAAATAAGAGTCGGGCTTAATAACGTGCGCCAAATCTAATGCCATATCTAATCTTTCCTTTCAATATTATGACAATACTTCTTCAAATTCTAAAACAAGTTTTTCGATATAATCAATTCTTTTTAAACTTGAAAGCCATTTTTTAGGAATATCATCATATCCATATAAAATACCAGCTATTGAACCAGTAATTGCCCCAATTGTATCCGTATCATCACCAAGATTAATTGCCCCTACTATCGATTCAGCATAAGAATTTGTGTTTAATATAATCCATATAACTGCTTCTAAAGTATAAACAATATAACTGGTAGATTTTAAATCTTCTATTCGTAAATTACCAATATTAGTTTTTAAAAGACGGTTATAATAAGCAACAGTGTCTTCATCAAAATCAGAATAGTCTAAACACTTAACCATATTATAACTTGCATATTTATCTTTACCATTTAATATGAATAGTAAATAATTAACATAAATATAACATCCTAATATACTAACCTCATTAGCATGAGTAATTGAAGAAGTATTTTTTACAACATTAAACACTTCATAATCTTTTAATTTATTAAAGTGACAATATAAAGCGATAGGAAGCATTCTTGTAAGTGAACCATTACCATTTGAATTAATTTCATAAGAGCCACACTTAACAGCCGTCTCTCCTTCTTTTAAAAATTTAACTAACGCTTTCTTAGTAGTATTATCAATATCAAAAACTTCTCCTGTAGCTGTATATTCTTTCTTGCCGGCCCAACTACAAAATCTTTTAGCTATATCATTATAACTAATTTCTTTAAAATTAATAATCGAATCCATAGTAGCTAAAACTAATGAAGTATCATCTGACCACGTACCGGCTGGCACATTATAAGTACCATTACCAATCATTGAAGTTACTGGTTTTTTAAGTAATTCTTCACGCGGAACAGCAGAAATAGGAACACCCATCGCATCCCCGATCGCAAATCCGACAACACTATCTTTGATTAAACTCATACCATCACCAATTAAATTATAACATAACAATATGATTTTCTAAGGATTTATTTAAATATTTTACATTACCTTTTCATATATATTAAAATCTTCGATCATTTTTTTTAGTTATAATTAATTCAAAATATTTATCATTTTTTCTATCATAAAAATGATCATAATCCAAATCATATTTATCAAGATAAGAAACAAATTCATTCAAACTTTCACTATTTTTTTTATGTTGATAAACAAATTTGCTTGATCCATAAGCACCAAAAACCGCAACTGAAGGCGTAAGAATTGGTACTAAAGCCATCTTTTTAATAAGATTATCTGGTTTTTTAAAAGGCATTTGTGAATAAACAATATTAACATTTGGAAAAATCATATAATCACCTAAATATCTATCCAAAACATTTTCTGTAACTGTTCTTAATATTAACTCCCTGTTTCGCTCATCACTTTCATTAACACGACCTAAATAATCAGACGTTGCATTAAAACTAGAATCAATTACCTCCATAATTTCATTATTATTAATATCATACCCTAAACCCTCTAAAGTTCTTTCCAAAAAAGCTGCATAATTAAATAACATTATTTTATCTTCTTTCATACTATCTCCTCTTTCCAGCAATCTCAATTTTATCAAAAAAAACAAATAAAATCAACAAAAAAAGCTTAGGCTGCTTTTACTAAGCTTTTAGAAGAATCACTTAATTCATCTAATATACGTCTGTTTTTTATATTAACAACATCATAGTCATTTCCAGGATCGATAATAATTAAAGATAAATTTTTATTTATTTCATCAACATCACGAACAATTGCCATATAAATAACATCATGCTCATTTTGCATATGATATCTATTATTAATATCGCCAATTACTTTAGCACTTGTAACATCCATCGAAAGCATTACATTATATCCCATTTTTTTTAATGTTGAAGCAATCTTATTATAAACATTGATAAAATCAAGCAATTTAATATCACTATCTTTATTTTTCATTATGTAATCATTATCTACAGCGTATATTACAAATGAAGAAAAATTATTATTAAAATTTCTAGTTAAACATTTACATATTCTCTTAAGTTCAATATTTCCCATATGTTCATCGGTTGCTTTACCATAAATAAAAACTCCTGTTCTTAAGCCAGCATTACGGCACATTGTTGCATTATTTACAAAAAGATCTTCATCATGAGCATTATTAATATTCTGACAAGTAAGAATAACTAAATCAGTATTCTGCTTTTTAAGAGAGGTTATATCTCTTGCGTCAATTAAAGCTCCATCAGAAATCTTTTGTATTTTTAATTGTTTAGGTTCCTCTTGAGTTATTATTGGTTCTGCTTTCACAGAAGAAACTACAGGTGCTGTAACTTGTTCTTTATTAACAGGATTAAGCATAACACTACTTTTAGTAAATAAAACCCTACTATCAGCTTTCATCTTAGCTTGTAAATAACTGTTTTTAATATAATTATATTCAGATAAAATACCATCTAATATTTTAGCATATTCAGCATCTTCTGCATTAAATCTTGGCCAAACAATCGGTTTACCATTTAAAACCCAATTATTACCTTCTCTTCTAATAATTCTATTTTCTAAACAAGCAGCATTAATTGAACCCTCTAAATAATCAAGTCCATAATTATAAACTTTAACCCATGCTTCTATATATCCAGGATCATCTTTAGAAGGAATATTAACAATACGTTTTAAATGCGTTTTTGGAACATCAATTAAAACTTCTCTACCTCTTGTCTGTATAAACTGTCTTTTTTTAAACTGTGATTTTATCCACATAATGTGATCAGGTAAAACCATATTAATTCTATTAAGTAATGTTGCCCCTTGACTTTCTTGATTCATGTTCCATCACCCGTTTCATATGCTAAATAAATTATACATCTGCTTTACACCTAGTGTCAACAATTATAAGGAAAAATCAAAAAAAATAGCTTTAAGCTATCTTTTTACCACCTGATTTTTTTGGCAACTTTATAAAATAATTCTGTGAAAAAGTTAAATACCATAATGGCAATTAAAAATAATCCACCTAAAACTACTATTAATTTAGGTGTAAGAATAACTAATGAGAAAAATTCTCTCATAAAAATTATTCCTATTAAGAACATAGTAATTAAAGTAAAAAACAACAAACCTCTTATTCTATTAAATGGAACGCTTATTCGGTAAAGAAGCATAAATCCCGTAATTCCTGTCATAATAACACATAATGTTGATACCTCATCATGTGAAAATTTTATAAATACTGAAATAAACATTATAAATAAAATATTAAAACAAGTTGTAAGAGCTGTCGGTAAAGACTTTTTAAGAACATTAACAATAATTCGTCCATTAATTCGCTCATTATTTGGTTCTAAAGCTAAAACAAACGAAGGAATACCAATTGTAACCATACTAGTTAAAGTAAGTTGCACTGGAATAAAAGGATATGACATATTTAAAAACATAAATACTATTGCTAGTATTGTTGCATATGTTGTTTTACATAAAAATAAACTAGATGATCTTTGAATGTTATTTATACACCTTCTTCCTTCAGAGACAACCTTTGGCATTGAAGAAAAATTAGAATCAAGTAAAACTAACTGTGAAACATTTCTTGCAGCATCACTACCACTATTCATTGCCACACTACAGTCAGCTTCCTTTAAGGCTAAAACATCATTAACACCATCACCAATCATCGCTACTGTATGTCCTTTAGCCTTTAAAGCTAAAATAATTTCTTTTTTCTGATCAGGCTTAACCCTTCCAAAAATATTATATTCATCAACTAAATCAATAATAGGTGTTTTGGCTTTACTAATATCAATATATTTTAAGTTTTCAAGACCGACAGCATTAGCTACATTTGCGACTGTTTTAGGATTATCACCTGATATTAACTTAATATCTACACCTTCATCTTTAAAGTAATTTAAAGTTACTCTAGCTTCCCTTCTTACTTTATCACTAATTATAATTAATCCCATCGGTTTTAAATCAGAGGGTAGCACTCCATTTAATTTTTTATCACTTTTTCCCAGAAGTAATACCCTATAACCTAAATAATCATCTATTTCTTTTAAATTGTGATTGTAAATAATATCTGGAGCTCCTATAACATAACTGCCATTTTTAAATGAAATTCCTGACCATTTGTTTTTAGAAGAAAATGAAACTTTTTCTAACACCTCATAATCATTTTTTCTAGCATATTTTTTATTTATAGCTTCCATTGTTTGATTATCATTACCCATATGATAGCTAATTAATCCTAAAGCATCTGTAATATCACTCATAATAGTCCCATTTAAAGAAACCAATTTAGAAACAACCATTTCACCTTCTGTAATTGTTCCAGTCTTATCAAGACACATTGTGTCAACTCTAGCTAGTGTTTCAATACAATAAAGTTCTTGAACTAAAACATTATATTTAGCAAGCCTTATTATACTAATTGCAAGAACCGTACTTGTAAGTAGTACCAATCCTTCAGGAATCATTCCTATTAAAGCTGCAACTGTTGAAACTATTGCCTCTGATAAAGTTGATTCATTAAGTTGATTCAAGAAAAGTACTATTCCTATTGGAATTATCGCAAGTGAGATATACTTAATTATTTTCTTTATAAAGTTCATTATTTCTGAATTAACTTTTTTAATATATTTAGCTTCTAAAGAAATTTGTGAAGCGTAGTTATCTTTTCCAACATGAATAGCCTCAGCTAAACAAGAACCGCTCATAATAAAACTTCCTGAAAGCAAATCGTCTCCTTTTTTCTTACTTATAGCTTCTTCTTCACCTGTAAGTAATGATTCATTTACTAAAACTTCACCTGATAAAACTTTACTATCAGTAGGTATTTGATTACCAGATTTAAGTTTTAAAATATCACCTAAAACTATTTCATATATACCTATTTCTTTAATAATTCCATTTCTAATAACTTTTGCTTTATTTTCATTTAATAAAGATAACTTATCAACAGTTATTTTACTTCTTATTTCTTGAAACGTGCTGATTAGAGTATTACATATAACCACACCGAGAAAAAGGAGGTTTTTATATGAGCCAGCATAAAATATCGCCAAAGCTAATCCAAAGTTTAAAAAATTAAAAAGAGTAAAAAAATTGCCGGCAACAATTTGCCCTATAGTTTTTGTTTTAACATCTGATTTATAATTTATTAAGCCTTTTTCTTCAAGCTTTATTACTTCTTCATCTGAAAGTCCCTTTACCTTATCCATAATATCACGCCTTTAACATATTTTATCACAAATAAAAATTTCTTTAAACATAATATTAAAGTTAGACAAATTTTTACTTTACAATATAAGGAAAATATTATATAATGTATATGCGCAGGTGTAGTACAACGGTTAGTATATGGCCTTGCCAAGGCTAAGATGCCGGTTCGATTCCGGTCACTTGCTCCAGTTAAAAATAACTTACGACAATAGTTCGTAAGTTTTTATTTTATTATAAATACAATTAAGTTATTTTTTTAATAATTTTTTACATTTTGAAACTTTAATGGTTGTCATATTATTTCTGTTACCGCCATATATATCATCAAACAAATCATCACCAATAACTGCAACTTCCTCTGGTTTTAATCCGAGAATATCTAAAGATTTATTAAAATTATATTTAAATGGTTTTAAAGCAAATTCTATATATGGTATACCCATATCATCAAATTTTTCTCGAAGTTTCTTATCCATACCATTACTTAATATTACTATTTTTAGTTTTGAATTTACCATATTAAGCCATCGTTCATTTTCTTGAGGAATATCATTACTATCGAATCTAAGTGTTTCATCAACATCAATTATTAAACCACTTATATCACTAGCAATTAATTCATCAATTTTTTCTAAAGAAAGATCAGTAACTTCAGAAATTTCCATATCCGGCTTTACAAAAATACTTATAATATAATTAGAAGCATTGCATATTAAATCATATAGTATATCTTCTGGTTTTTTCATAAACATCCCTCAAACACCAAATATTTTACCACTAATTATTATTTTTTCAAACTTAAAAAGAAAACCTAACAGTTTTCTTGATTTATATATCTTATAGCCTCTGTAGCAGCTACTGCTCCATCTGAAACTGCTGTTACAAGTTGTCTTACATCTTTTTTTCTATTATCACCAGCCGAAAATATAAAAGGAATATTAGTATGACAATTTTCTGATGAAATTATATAGCCATCATTATCCAATTTAATAACTTCTTTAAATTCTTCATTACCTGGAATCATTCCTATAGCTACAAATAAACCTTCAACCATAATTTGTCTATTATTGACCTCTATTGATTCAAGTTTATCCTTTCCATTTAACTTAGTAACATTACTATTATACATAAACTCAACATTGTTTTTAGTTTTAAGTTTATTAACAAAAACCTCTTCACCTTTAAACTTATCTTTTCGGTGAATTAAATACACTTTACTAGCGACATCAGATAAATATAAAGCATCCTCCAAAGCAGTATTACCACCACCAACAACAGCAACAACTTTGTTTTTATAAAAAGCTCCATCACAAGACGCGCAATAAGAAATACCTTTACCGATAAATTCATCCTCATGATCTAAACCAAGCTTTCGATTATAAGCTCCTGTCGCTAAAATAATAGCTTGTGCTTTATACTTATTTTTAGAGGTTATAACTTCTTTATTATCATTAATTTCCAACACTTTTTCAAATATAATTTCAGCACCTAAATCTTTAGCTTGATTATAAAGGTTTGTTGCAAAATCAAAACCAGAAATTTTAGGATTAGCCGGATAATTTTCAATACATAAAGTGTTTATAATCTGTCCACCATAGCTTAAAGCTTCCAAAACTAAAACCTTTTTCATAGCTCTCCTAGCATAAATTGCACTAGTAAGTCCCGCTGGTCCAGCTCCAACCACAATTATATCGTACATTTAATTTTCTCCAAGCATTTCTTCGATTTCACTTTTTGATAATAAACCGACATTTTTAGAAACTTCTTTACCATCTTTAAATAAAACTAAAGAAGGAATTGATAATATCCCATATTCTTTAGCTAGTTCGCTTTCTTCATCGATGTCAACAGCTACAATTTTATATTCATCGTGTTCATTTGCTACAGCCTCTAAAACTGGTTTTAACATTCGGCATGGGCCACACCAACTTGCATTAAAATCTACAAGAACTAATCCCTTATGATTTAAAACTTCTTTATCAAAATTATTTTTATTAACACTTAATACTCTCATAATTTTCTCCCTTTCTAAATATCCAACATAATCGTAGCATATAAAAAAATAAAAAACAATAAGTTAAACAAAAAAACCGTTTATAAACGGTTTAATTAATTTCAATTGTTTTTTTTGTTTTTTTAACAGTTTCTTTCGGTACTTTAACTTTTAAAACGCCATCTTTAAAATTAGCTGAAATTGCTCCCTCATCTATTTCACCAACATAAAATTTACGCTCCATAAAGCCTGAAAATCTTTCCTGTCTTATAAAGTCTTTTTCTTTTTCCTCTTTTGAAGAACTAGTTTCGGCACTAATAGATAAATAACCATTATCAAAGCTAACTTTTACATCTTTCTTATCCATACCAGGCATATCTGCTTCAATGTAATAGTTCCCATCCTTTTCATAAATATCACATTTCATATTTTCACTAGGAGTAAGTAAAGTATCAAACACACTATCTAAGTCATATCTTTTTGGTAACATACGCATATTTATTCCTTCTTTCTATTACATATTAATAATATCACTTTTTTTAGCACTTGTCAATAGTGAGTGCTAAAAAAGTCGAAAAAATTAGAAATGACTATTTAATCATTTCTAATCTTTCCTTCATTCTTTCTTTTCCTAACAATTTCATAATATCATATAAATCTGGAGTCATACTTTTAGAAGTTATTGCCACTCTAATAACTGTACTAAAGTCAGCAATACTACCTTTATAATTATCAGGTTTTTCTTTATATTCCTTCATTTCAGAGGCAAACCCCAAACTACTTGCGACCTCTTTCATCTTATTAAACCATGTTTCTTTATCATCATTTTCATCATACTTTTCTAAATAAGTATTAACAATATTTTTTATATCATCTAAATCAGTAATTTTTTGCCATTCATAACTTTCAGGTCTAAAAAGTTCATCAAACATATACCATATTTGATTTTTAACATCACTAAAAGCCCCAATATCTTTACGCGGTTTTTTTTGCTCTCTTTCAATATTGAATATAGCCATGGAATAATCTTTATATTTAACAAGTAAATTTAATAATTCTTCATCATATTCTTTAGCATATTCCAAAGCTCTATCATATACTTCTTTAGCGGTTAAAGTACTTATAAAATTCTTAGAAATATTGATTATTTTATCATAATCATACATTGTTCCACCTTTAGGCATTTTAGTAAAACTAAATTCGAAATCTTTATAACTTTTATCTTTATTTTGGTTTAACCACATTTCAAAATTAGAATTAGTAATTGTTGCCATATATAAAACTAAAGACTCATTAGGAATGCCTGCTTGATGAAAATAATTGATGTCAGCCCAAGGATCTTTTCTTTTTGAAATCTTTCTTCTTATCCCATTATCATCAATCATTAATGTTGAAATATGGGCATATTTAGGAAGTTCAAACCCCAAATTATTAAATAAATCAATATGCTTATCTAAGCTGGCAAGCCATTCTTCCCCACGTATTACATGCGTTGTTCCCATTAAATGGTCATCAACTGCATGCGCAAAATGATAAGTAGGTAGTCCATCAGATTTAATAATTGGAATATCTAAATTATTTTCTGGGATTTCCATTTTGCCGATTATTTCATCCTTAAATTTTATCCTATGATTAGGATTACCTCTTGACTTTAATCTAATAATATATTTTTCCCCATTGCCCACTTTTTTTAAAACATCTTCCATATTAAGTTTTCGGCATGTTGCCCATCTACCATAATATCCTATTTGTTCCTTATTCCTAGCTTGAACTTCTTTTATGTGTTCTTCATCTTCTTTATTACAAAAACATGGATAAGCTTTATCTTCAATAATTAATTTTTTAGCAAAAGCTTTATAAATATCTCCTCTTTGACTTTGAATATAAGGTCCATAATCGCCAACTTCACCATTCTTAGTAACTCCCTCATCAAAAGTTATATCAAACTTATTTAAACTATCGATAATCATGCCAATTCCATTATCAACAGTTCGTTTCGTATCAGTATCTTCTATTCTAAGATAGCATATACCTCCACTTTGTGAAGCCATAATTCTATCAATGAAACCACAATCTAAGGACCCCAAATGAACAAAACCTGTAGGACTAGGTGCAAGTCTTGTAACCATAGCACCTTCTTTCAATTTTCTTTTAGGATATTTGTTTTCATAATATTCATAATCATGATCAGTTTTTAAAAGTAAATCTGCATATTCTTTTCTATCCATAATATCACCTTCCGACAATGTCTCGCTTAACCCCTATTTTTTTGACTTTCACATCACTTCTAGGAACAACGTTAAAATCAATATAAGAAATAACTGACCAATTAATAGCGTCTATTATATTGGCCGAAATATAATCACTATCACGTTCTATATCTTCATAATGACTTTTAACTTCTTCTAAATTATCATCTTCATAAACTAAAATATTTCCTGTATTTGCTTTATAACCAAATAATTTATATCTCATAGCCCCTCACCTTTTTTATTTTATCATTTTATTAAAATATATGCAAAAAAAATTAAAAAAAAGATTCAAATAAATGAATCTTTATTCAGAATTTTCCGGAGTTTCCGGTTGCGCTGGCGTAGTAGGTTCTGGTTCTGAAGCTTTTTCTACACATTTTCCTGAAGAATTTTCTTCATATCCACTATCACAAACACATTTTTTAGCTGACTCACTATATGTAGCATTAGCTCCACAAGTCTTTTCATCATCTTTCTTATTATCTTTTTTATCATTAGAACTTGTCCCACCTGCTGTTAAAGTAATAGATCTTACATCTTCAATATTTGCTCCTGCTGGAACGCTTTGTGAAAGTACATAACCATTGCCACCATTAACACTAACTTTAATCCCATGACTTGAACACCAAGACTGCGCATAACTTAAAGTTTGTCCAACAAAACTAGGTAGTAAGGTTAAATTTTTCTTGCCAGTCGCTTTTTGTCCAATAACTGTTTTTTCATAAGGTTTATTTACATCAAAACTAAAGGATTTAATAACCTTAGCTTTTTTAATACCTAAATTTTCTTTCATTGCATTAGAAACTTCTTTTATACTATCATCATATAAAACATAGTTGTATAAATTTAAATTAGATCCGCCGTAGTCAACTATCATTGCACTATAACCATTTAAATATAATCTTTGAATTCCCAAAACATCTGAAATATCAGAATTATTATCTGCCTTAACCGCAATATCCTTAAATACATTATAAAGTGAAAGTATTTGATCAGTACTCATATTAGTAACCATATTATTACTAATTGTATCAAGTAATTTATAAACTGTATTTAAATCATTTATCGTTTTAAATTTATTTAATAAAGCTGTTACAACTTCTTGTTGATGTTGTCCTCTAATAAAATCATTACTATTGTAACTTGTCCATTTTTTAGAACACTTATCAGGATTAGAATGTCTATTACGTGAAAAAGCTAAAGCTTGCTCTCCATTTAAAACTTGACGACCTTTTTCAATATAAACAGTCCCAGGTCCCCACATTCTATTACTATTTTGTTCACACATATTATAAGGAACATCAATTTCTACACCACCCAAAGCATCCACTAATTGAACTGCTCCTTTAAAATTAATTTTGACATAATAATCAATATTAACATCAAGGAAATTTTGAATAGTCTTAATCATACACCCTTCGCCCTGCCAAGCAGCATGAGTTATTTTATTTTTCTTCTTATTCGCAAAACAAGAAATAGGAACATATGAATCACGAGGAATACTTAAAATTGTTGCTCCTAAAGTTTTTGGGTTAAAAGTAATTAGCATTAAAGAATCTCCATTGAAAGAGCTATTTCTTATTCCTTCTTTTTCTGAATCAACACCCATAATAAGAACCGTAAATGGTGAATCAACTTTCTTCCCTTTACTACTAATAATAGATTCCTTATCTTTAGTTTTTTTAGTATCAGTAAATATTATTTTTGTTTTATCTTTGATATCTTCATATCCTTCCATACTACCAAACATTACTGAATAATTTGTAGGCAAAAAGATATATTTAATATCACCTTTATATAAAGAATCAATCATTTCAATATAATTACTATATTCTTTTATTTCATTAGTTAGGCCTTTCTTTTCAATAATTTCTTTTGGAAGTTTATAACCATCAATACTAGATTCATCATTTATCATTCCAACATTTTCTTTACCAATGCCAGTAATTGAAGAAATATCATTAGTACTTAAAGTAACTAAACTAGATGAATAGGTCTTGTAACCAGACGTATCACTAACAACATCCAATGTCGTATATACTTTATCTATATTATAACCTATAAATCCAGCACCGCCACCAATTAACAACATGACTAATATAGTAAATATAAGTTTCCCAGTTTTATGTTTCTTATACTTTCTTATTGAAGAAATTAATAAAAAAAGACAAATAACACATAAAACAATAGAACCAATTAATCTTAAATTGTTTTCTATATTATTTAAACGTGATACTGTGTATATTAAATATCCAGCACCACCGATAAGAACTAAATTACTAATAAAAGTAAAAAACAAAGCAATTTTACTTTTTTTTCTTCTTTTCGCTTCCATTCTTTGAGTTCTTTTACCCATCATATCACTCCTCAAATACTATAAATAAGTATAGCCTAAATTTTAGATTTTAACAAGTCCATATTCTAATTTCATTTTTTTAATAATGCTTTTATTATTTTAAAGGAATCTATAAACACACTATAATGTGATTTATTATCATTATAAATTGTTTTAATGTTTATCATATTAATATTATATTTATTTTTAACCAAATATTTTAAAACATTCATTTCATATTCAAATCTATCACCTGAAATAGAAATAAGTTCATCAAACAAACTTTTTGGAAAACATCTAAGTCCTGTTTGTGTATCACAAATATCGAATTTATAGAGTAATTTAAATAATTTAGAAACAAATTTGTTGGCTGTTTTTCTAATAAAAGGTGCTCCATCAAAATCTCTAACTCCAAAATAAATGCCATTTTCTTTTATAAAACTATCCGCCATTTTTTTAATATCTACTATATCTTGTTGGAGATCGTCATCAACCGTAATTACTCCATCAAAATTAAGTTTTTTCAAATATTCAAATCCTGTTTTTAAAGAAACACCTTTACCTTTATTTGTTTTAATTTTTAAAACCCTATCAACTTCTATTTCATTAAAAACTTCATTATTTATGCTGCCATCATTAACAACTATAATATGATTAAAACCACTATCTTTTAAAACTTCAATTGTCTTAATAAGCTTTTCACTAGGATTATAAGTTGGTATTAATATAACTAATTTATCATACATACTTATTTTGCTTTATTATTTTCCTTATCATATTTTGGATTACGCATAAACCAGCCTTCACGTTCACCAATTAATTCCATCTCTTCTAAAGTCATATTGCCACTTCTAATAGCACGCATAAATACTTCTATTATTTTATCCACTTCTTCTTGACTTAAATATCCAATTGCAATATATTCTTTTTTCATCTAAATCACTCCCTTATAATTATAACACATAAATAAAAAAATGAACTTATATGTTCATTTTTAATTAACATTGGAGGGCCCGACCGGATTTGAACCAGCGATCAGGGAGTTGCAGTCCCGTGCCTTACCACTTGGCTACGGACCCAGACACTGAAGAGATGTAAACCTCACATCTCTTCAATAACATGATATTATATTTTATGTATTTTGTCAATAATTGTTCACTATTTATCTCGAAGTTTAGCTCCGATTTCTTTTTCACACTTAGAAATAATTTTATTAAATATTTCCATAACTTCTTCTTCGCTAAGTGTTCTTTCATCCGAAGAAAAGGTAAGTGAATAAGCAATAGATTTTTCATTATTTAAAACATTTTCACCAGTATAAACATCAAATACATTTATATCAGTTAAAAGCTTACCACCAGCTTTTTTAATAACGTTTTCAATTTCTAAAGAATTTGTTTTTTTATCAACAATAAATGCTAAATCTTTTTTGATTAAAGGATATTTAGACGCTGGTTTAAATTTAATAGGTTTTACGTTTTCCATAAGAGCATTTAAAGATATTTCAGCCACATAAACATCATCTTTCTCAATAGATGGATGAACTCTTCCAATTACCCCTATACGTTTTTCATCTAATGAAATAGATGCACATATTCCAGGATGCATATTAGAAATAGATTCTTTTTCAAAAGAATATCGATTTTTAAAACCAAAATAATCTAAAATGTTTTCTATAATTCCTTTTACAAGATAAAAATCTACTTTTACTTTAGTATTATTCCACTCATTAATTATATAATTTCCTTCCATAAGAAGAGAAATTTTACTTTCTTCTTTATAATCCTTATCATATGTTTTACTAATTTCATAAAGCATAATATTGTTAACTTTACGAGCTTTATTATAATTATAAACATTTAAAAGTGAAGGGATTAAGGTTGTTCTAATAACTGATTTATCAACACTAAGTGGATTTGGCAAAATAGCATTCTCTTTATTTTCATATTTAAATAGTTTTGCCATTTCCGGAGAAACCAAAGTATACGTTTTACATTCATTAAGCCCCAAAGATCTAAGTCTTTTAGATGCAAGCTTACGATACTTAACATCACCTATATATCTACCTTTTCTAACTACTGTATTTGGCAAAGTAGAAGCCAAATTGTTATAGCCATAAAGTCTTCCTACCTCTTCAGCAATATCATTTACATTAGGATCAATATCAAGTCTTCTAGAAGGAACAGTTACTTTAAACTTTCCGTTTTTAAATTCATAAGGAAAATCTAAACGACCAAGTTCCACCTTAACATCATTATCTGTTAAAACTATTCCAAGCATATCATTTATTTCATTAGTTTCAAATTCTAAAATTTTAGGAGTTTTATCTACTTTATCATGACAAATAGTTCCCGTTAAAACTTTAGCCCCAGCATATTTTTCAAGCAAATGACAAGCTCTTTCGATTGCTTTATTAGTATATTCATAACTAAGACCTTTACCATAACGAATTGAAGCTTCACTTCTTAAATCTAAATTAGCTGCTGTATATCTAATACTCACTGCATCAAATATAGCACTTTCAATTAAAATATCCTTAGTTTTTTCAGTTACTTCAGTATTTTCACCACCCATAACTCCTGCAATACATACTGGTTTTTCACCGTCAGTAATAACTATATCAGATGATTTCAGTTTTCTTTTAACACCATCTAAAGTAACAATTTCTTCCCCTTCTTTAGCATCTCTAACTAAAATATTATCCCCTAAAGTATCTTTATCAAAGAAATGTAGTGGCTGACCATACTCAAGCATTACGTAATTAGAGATATCAACAACATTATTAATACTTCTCATCCCATAAGCACTAAGTCTTCTTTTAATAAATTCTGGACTTTCACCAATTTTAACATCTTTAACCATTTTAGCTAAATAATATGGACATTTTTTAGTATCAACTTTTAAACTAAAATAATCTTTTATATTTTCTTTAATAGGGCTTGTTTTATCTTCTGGCAAAGTAACTTTATGATTTAAAATAGCTGCAATTTCATAAGCAAATCCTATGTGATAATAACAATCATTATTACGATGTTTATGAATATCAAGCTCATATAAAGTATCATCTAATCCTAAATACTTTAAAGGATCTTCTCCTACTTTAGCTTTACTATCTAATTCTGTTATTCCTTTATTATAAACTTCTTCTGTTTTTTCTTCTAATCCAAGTTCAAATAAAGCACAAAGCATTCCATTAGATTCAACCCCTCTAATTTTACTTTTTTTAATTTCAAAATTACCAGGAAGAATAGCTCCAGGAAGAGCAACTATAACCTTTATTCCTTTTCGAACATTTGAAGCTCCGCACACTATTTGTAAAATTTCACTTCCCACATTAACTTTACAAATATGTAAATGATCAGAATCAGGATGAGAAGCACATTCTATAACTTCACCAATTACTAAATTATCTATATGATTTGAAATAACTTTTTCAATATTAATTCCCGCTTTAGTAATTTTAGTTGCAAGTTCTTTTAGATTCTCATCTTCAATATCTATATAATCTTTTACCCACTCTAAATCTATCATTACTCTGCCTCCTTCCTATCAAACGACCTCATTTCTCTTATATCATTTGTATAAAATACTCGTAAATCATCTATATTATATTTAACCATAGCTAGGCGTTCAGCTCCAAAACCAAAAGCAAAACCTTGCCATTCTTTTGGATCATAGCCACAGTTTTTTAAAACATTAGGGTGAACCATTCCAGCACCAGATACAGTAATCCAACCAGTATTTTTACATATACTGCATCCCTTGCCATCACAATGATGACAACTTATATCCATCTCTACTGAAGGCTCTGTAAATTGATAATAACTTGGTCTAAATCTCGTTTCTGTATCTTCTCCAAATAGTTTTTTAGCTATAACATCAAAAGTTCCTTTTAAATCAGATAAACTAACCTTTCTATCAATTAAAAGTCCTTCTATTTGCATAAATTGATGAGAATGAGTTGCATCATCATTGTCTCTTCTATATGTTTTTCCTGGGCAAATAATTCTAATTGGCTTTTTACCTTTTCCTTCAAGCATCACCCTTACTTGAACAGGTGAAGTTTGACTACGTAATAATATTTCTTCATTTTTTAAATAAAATGTATCTTGCGCATCTCTGGCCGGATGACCTTTCGGAATATTAAGCATCTCGAAATTATATTTGTCTTCTTCAATCTCTGGACCGTCAATAACATCATAACCCATGCTGATTAAAAGTTCTTCAACTTCTTCAACAACCTTTTCTAAAATACTAGGACTTCCTGCCGGAATTTTAGTACTTGGTAAGGTTATATCAATACTTTCATTTTCTAATTTTTTATTTAAATTCTCTTCTTCTATTTTACTTCTAGCTTCATCTAATAAATTAGTCGCATCTGTTTTTATTTTATTTAAAACACTTCCAAAAGTTTTCTTTTCTTCAGCAGCCATGTCTTTTAACTTAGAAGAAAGCTCACTTATACTTCCCTTTTTTCCCAAGTATTTAGCCTTAAGTTCATTAAGTTTTGATAAATCCTTAATTTCCTTTAATTCCTTTTTTAATTCATCTAATATTTTATCCATATTATCCCTCCTTATTAAAAAAATCACATCCTAAACATAAGGACGTGATTTACGTGGTACCACCTTAATTTGTAAGTAATACTTACCTCTAAAACTATAACGCGTTACCGATAAAAGCTCCTAAGGTGAATTCATAAAAGATTATTACTAGTTTACATCTACCACTAGCTTTCTATAAATAATTACTTTTATTACTACTTCTTAATCAAAGCCTTTAAAAACTCATGTCAATTATAACATAATTTAATTAAATTTACTATTACTTTTTATATATTCTAAAACTTCATCGCAAGTTTTATCAAAATTATCATAATCTACATTAAACCAAACAAGGGGCATCTGATGATTAAACCAAGTATATTGTCTTTTCGCATATTTTCTACTTCTGGTTTTAATTTCTTCTATAGCTTCTTCTAAAGTTACCTTGCCATCAAAGTATTCAAATAACTCTTTAGGCCCTATTGGTGTCATTACTGCTTTAGTTTTTATATTTAAATCATATAAGTTTCTAGCTTCTTTTTCTAAACCTTCTTCAATCATTTTATCTACTCTTTTATTTATTCTATCATATAAAATATCTCTATCGGTAGTTAAACCAATAAATAAAGTATCATAAAGTAAAACATCATCTTTAGCCTTTTCACTATATGGTTTCCCATTAGCTTTATAATAATTTAAAGCACTTATTACTCTAACTCTGTTATTTAAATGAATACTAGTATTAGGATCAACCACTAATAACATTTTATAAAGTTCATCATTACTAAGACCATCATATTCTTCATTTAATTTATCTTCAAATTTATAATCAAATAAAGCGGCATTTATATAAAGACCCGTTCCTCCAACTAAAATAGGAACTTTTCCTCTTTCTAAAATATCAGCAATTATCATTCGTGCATCTTTTTGATAATCAAAAACTGAATATTCATCAAGAAGACTCTTTTCATCAAGTAAATGATGAACAATACCACAAGTGTCTTTTACTTTATTAGTAGCAATTTCCATACCTTTATATATTTGGGTACTATCGGCATTAATAATCTCACCATTTAACCTCTGAGCCAAAAAAATACCTAAATCAGATTTGCCTGTTGCCGTGGGTCCAGTAACTACAATTACCATTTTATCATCCCCTTATTATACTTAACATAAGTATAACATAAACTCAAAAATTAGTATTTATTTTATAGAAAATAAAAATAATGTCAACTCTTAACAAAAAAATATATAATTTTAAAATAACTTGGGCAATAATCGCACACTTATTTTATAAACATTGCATCGCCAAAAGAAAAGAATCTATATTTTTCTTTTATCGCTTCATTATAAGCATTTAAAATATTTTCTCTTCCGGCAAGTGCGCTAACTAACATAACTAAAGTTGATTTTGGTAAATGAAAATTAGTAATTAATTTATCAACTGCTTTAAATTTATATCCAGGATAAATAAATATATCCGTAAAACCAGAACATTCTTTAAATTTCCCATATAAATTCATAACAGTTTCTAAAACTCTAGTTGATGTTGTTCCAACACTTATTATTTTATTTCCTTTTTTCTTAGTCTCATTAAGTAAATTAGCTACTTCCTCACTCATTATATAAAACTCACTATGCATTTTATGGTCCTTAACATCATCTACTGAAACAGGTCTAAAAGTGCCTAGTCCAACATGCAAAGTTACACAAGCAATATTAACGCCTTTATCTTTTATTTTTTGAAGTAATTCTTCAGTAAAATGAAGTCCAGCTGTTGGCGCTGCACTACTTCCAATATTTTTTGCATAAACTGTTTGATAACGATCTTTATCAGTTAATTTTTCATGAATATAAGGTGGGAGTGGCATTTCTCCAAGTTCATCTAATATTTCATATAAAATACCCTCATAAATTAATTTAAACTTTCTTATACCTTCTTCACCTATATACGTACATTCTGCTTTTAATTTATTACCAAATTTAACTATAGTGCCAATCTTAATTCTTTTTGCTGGTTTACACAAACATTCCCATATATCTTCGCCTTCATCTTTAAGCATTAATATTTCAATAACTGCCCCAGTATCTTCTTTTTCACCAATAAGTCTAGCTGGAATCACTTTAGTATCGTTTAAAACTAACGTATCACCTTTATTTAAATAATCAAAAACATCTGTAAACTGTTTGTGTTCTACTAAACCTGTTTTTTTATCCAAAACTAAAAGACGTGATGAATCACGTTTTAAAAGTGGTGTTTGCGCAATTAAATTCTTAGGTAAATCAAAATCAAAATCTTCTACCTTCATATAATCATTCCTTAAAATAAAGTATCATTAACCTTTTTATTCAAATATTTATAAGTTTTGTCAGTAACCATTCTACCCCTACTTGTTCTTTTCATAAAACCATTTTGCAGTAAATATGGTTCATATACATCTTCTATTGTTGAAGCTTCTTCGCCTATACTAGAAGCTAAAGCATCAATACCAACTGGACCACCATTAAATTTATCAATAATTGCATTAAGTAAATTATAGTCGGTCGCATCTAATCCATATTCATCAACTTTCATTTTTTCTAAAGCTTTTTTTGTAATTTCTAAATCTATTTCAGGCTTACCTTCAACTAAAGCAAAATCTCGAACTCTTTTAAATAATCTATTAGCTATTCTAGGTGTTCCTCTACTTCTTCTTGCAAGTTCATGAGCAGCTTTTTCATTTATTGGCGACTTTAAAACTCTACTTGTTCTAAGTACAATTTGCGTAAGTTCTTCTTCCGTATAAAAATTAAGTCTATCGACAATTCCAAATCTATCACGAAGTGGCCCTGTTAAATCACCAACTCTAGTTGTTGCGCCCACTAAAGTAAAAGAAGGTAAATCAATACTAATACTTCTACTTGAACTATCAGAGCCAACGATTATATCTAATTTAAAGTCCTCCATAGCCGAATAAAGAATTTCTTCTATAAATCTCGGAATTCTATGAATTTCATCAATAAACAAAACATCACCTGGTTCTAAAGTTGATAAAACAGCAGCTAAATCACCGCTTTTTTCGATAGCTGGACCACTTGTGGTTTTAATATTAGTTCCCATTTCATTAGCTATAATATAAGCAAGAGTTGTTTTTCCAAGACCAGGAGGACCATATAATAACACATGATCTAAAGCTTCCCCTCTCATTTTAGCTGCCTTCATAAAAATGTTTAAATTTTCTTTAACTTCTGTTTGACCTATGTACTCATCAATTGAATCAGGCCTAATTGAAGTTTCAAAACCATCTTCTTCAAACTTCTTACCACTAACTAATCTATCATCTTTCATAAGTTCCTCCTATTTTAATAAAAGTTTAAGAGCGCATTTAATTTGTTCACCAATCTCTAAAGAAGAATCAACTTGCTTAACAACTTTATTTATATCTCCAGTTTTATAACCTAAGCTTTTTAAAGCATCCACAAGTTCATCATTAACAGGTTCTTTTTCACTATGTGTTGAAGCCAATTTTCCTTTTAAATCTAAGATTATTTGTCTAGCAACCTTGTCACCAATTTTAGGGAATTTCTTTAAATATAAAATATTTTCTCTTTCGATCGCATCAATTATTCCTTCTGGCGATCCTAAAGCAATCATTGGTAAAGCCATTTTAGGCCCTAATCCCTTAACCCCAATTAATTTTAAAAATAATTTTTTTTCTTCTATAGTTTTAAATCCATATAAAGATATTTCATCTTCTCTAACATTCTGATATAAATAAACTATATATTCTTTATTCATTTCAAAAGAATAAGGGCTAGCCGTATATACTAAATATCCAATACCATCATTATCAACAACAATATAATCACTCTCTATATCTTTAATAAATCCCTTAATATAAGCATACATATTACCACCATCCTCATTATAACACGAACAAGTGTTTTTTCATAGATAAAAATAATAAAGTTTACAATATAAAATTATTTCAATTTCTTTTGACTTTCACACTTAATAAATGATAAAATAATAAATGAAAGTAGGAAAGTCATATGGATGATATTGAAAAGAAAATTAATAGAAATAAAGTATTAATAATTACCATGGTTATCTTTGCTTTAATAGGCATTAGCCTTTTATCTTATGACTTTATTATGTCTAAAATAAGACTTACTTTCGAAACTGTCAACTTAGAGTTTTATGGTAATAATGAACCAAAAGAAATAAATAAAGAGCCAACACAAGAAAAAAATAAGGAGCCTGAAACTAACAATTCTGAAAAAAAAGAACCAACTTTAATAAATGGTAAATATTTCGGATATATTCAAATTCCTAAAATAAATCTAAATCAAGGATTAGTTCCACTAAATTCTGCTAACAATGACGTAGATAGGAATATTCAAACTATTTATCCATCTGATATGCCAGACGTTAAAAATGGTAACTTAATACTAGCTGCACATTCAGGGACTAGTTCAATAAGTTATTTTAAACATCTATATCAACTAACAAACAACGATGAAATATATATTCTTTATGACAGTATAAAATACATATATAAAATTGTTAATATATACACAGTGCCAAAAACCGGACAAGTAGAAATTAAAAGGAGTTCTACAAAAACTGTTGTAACATTAATTACATGTACAAAAAACGATAATACAACGCAAACGGTTTACATAGGAGAGTTAATAAGAAAAGAAGGGGTATAATGATTGAGTTTTCTGCAAATAACTTTATTACTACTCTAATCAATATAATAACTGGTTCGCCTACATCTTTTTTGTTTATAATCTTTGGTATAATCTTTACTATAGCCATGATTATAAATATTAAAAAGAAAAAAACAATAGGAAAATCTTTATTTATAATTGGTTGGATTTTTATAATAGGTTTTATCATTGTTAAATATAATAGTTATTTAACAAAAATATTTGATAATATGATTAATACTATATTTGTTCAAATATTTTTTCCAAATCTAGCTACATACATAATTATTGTTATTCTAACTAATATTATATTTTTATACACAATTTTAAATAAAAAAACCACAAATATATCAAAAATCAATAATTATATTTTCTTTTCTATAATAATGGTATTAATGATATTTACTTTAGAACAAATTATTGAAAACAAAATTAATATTTATGAAAAAACAGAATTATATACAAATAAAAAAATTTTAACATTAATTGAAGCAACAACTATAGTTTTCACTATTTGGATAATAATAATAACAAGCAAACTATTAATAAAAAAATTAATCAGTAAGAGCACCGAAAAAATATTAAACGAGGCAAAAGAGAAAGCTAATGTAGACCAAAATTCTCAACCGAAAACACCTGAACCTATTACAGCACCAACCCCTATTCAAGTACAAAAACTTGTTGAACCTCAAGCTCCTACCCAAGTTCAAGAACCTATTCAAAATAAGTCTGTTATAACTCCTGCTCCTATCCAAGTTCAAGAACCTATTCAAAATGAACCGGTTATAACTCCAGTTACTACCCAAGTTCAAGAACCTATTCAAAGTGAGCCTGTTATAACTCCTGCTCCTATTCAACCTATTCAAAGTGAGCCTGTTATAACTCCAGTTACTACCCAAGTTCAAGAACCTATTCAAAGTGAGCCTGTTATAACTTCTGCTCCTATTCAACCTATTCAAAGTGAGCCTGTTATAACTCCAGTTACTACCCAAGTTCAAGAACCTATTCAAAGTGAGCCTGTTATAACTTCTGCTCCTATTCAACCTATTCAAAGTGAGCCTGTTATAACTCCTGCTCCTATTCAAGTTCAAGAACCTATTCAAAGTGAGCCTGTTATAATAAATGGACCAAAGCAAATAAATAATCCAAGTATTTTTGATCAAACAATAGATAATACAAATCAAAATAATGAAATAGAAACTTTAACAATAAAATAAAGCAATTCATTTAATATGAACCGCTTTATTTTTTTCTCGAATAAACCCTTGTTTTTACAATTGGAATTGCTTCATGTAATGATAAAATATTGTTATCACTATCAAAAACATTAGTTTCTACTGTAATATATCTTTCTTGATTATTTATCCTATGTTTTGAAAACATTTTCGATAACTTAATATTACCATTTAAAGCTTTTTTATTTATTTCATCAATTAAAATACAATTACAAATTGTTTTTTTTAATTGAAAAGGTGTTATTCTTTTTGGAAACCAAGCAAGTGAAAAACTACCTAAATTAAATTGAAATAAAATACTGTTTTTCAAACAAATTTCTTCTTGCCATATATCACTAGTAAAACCATCTTTCTCTTTATATAAAACTTTATAAACATTTTCTGCAGCCAATCTATGACTATCATTAGCAAAAAAAGATATTTCATGATTAGGCATTATTATTTGAATAGCGCCACTACATAGAGATTCTTTTATATTTTCAGACGAATAAAACTTGTTTAAATTAAAAATCATATTCTGTTGCTTTAACTCATAAAGCAATTTATCACAATTTTCTATAGTTTCTATATTTTTCATATTATCTCCCCCCCTAAATTAGAATATAAAAGGATGATTTTCATCATCCAAATACATCAGCATTTAAACAATCAAAATTTTTTCTTGATGAAATTTCTTATCATAAATGATTCGAAAATTATATATATTGCAATATACAAAAACATTAATATTTCTGTAAAAACACCCAAATCAAAAGATTTAATAATCTCTGGCACATTAGCTGGAACAGCATTTAAAAAAGCAAATGCAGAATCTTTAATAATATTAGCTTTTAAATATGTTACAAGTCTAAGAAATATATCTGCCGAAACCACAAAATAAATAAAAGCATGAAAATTTTTAAAAAATACTATAACCAATACTAATAAAATTATAAATATAAGTAAAGATATACTCATTATTTCACCCCTATCAACTTATCATATTCTAAAGTAAAATTATTAACTTTATTTACATCATATAAATAAATACTTAATTTCCCACTATTTTTGATGTTATTTATATTATAGTAATTACTTAAATCAATAACTATTTTATATAAATTATAATTTTTAAAAAACTTCTGGATAATTATATTATAATTACTAGCTACACTTAAGTCGATAGCTGTGTCTACATCATATAAATTTATAAAATTAACAAGCGGCACTAAATATTGCTTAGATCCATCTACTTCGGTATAATCTAAATTACTTGTTAACTCTTCTACAAACGAAGGTGTTATTTTTAAAATATTTAGATCAAAATCCTGAGCAATGCTTATCTCTTCACCATTTATAATATAAACATTTTCACCATTATAATAATACTTATTATTTAATATAGTAAATACTTGTTTTTTATTGTAATACTTACCAAAAACAGTAATATCATCATTTTTATAAGTGTATTCATAATTATTAAATTTACTACTAATATTAACTTCTTTAACACTCGAATTATTAGAGTTAATCCCCCGTGTAAAAACAATAATAATTATAAATAATAACAACCATACTCCTAAAGACATAGCCGCACTAATCTGGGGATTTTCCTTTAATTCTTTATATTTATTATAAGCCTCTGATTCTTTTATTTTTTTAAACATATTACATCAATATCTTTCCTATTAAATTTTCATTATATCCATTGATAAAATCTATAGCACGCATTTTCTTCTTACCTTCCGGTTGAATAACTGTAAACACAACTTCACCATTAGAAACTTTAACGCCAAAACCATCACTATAAATATTAGTTATTTCTCCAGGTAATTTTTGATCATAATATTCATCTGTTCTATAACATTCCCACACTTTCATAATTTTTCCATCAAGCGTGCAGTAAGCGCCTGGCCAAGAATTAAGTCCTCTAACTTGATTTACAATTTTCTTTCCTGTTTTATTAAAATCTATTTTTTCATCTTCCCTTTTAATATTAAAGCCATATGTCACTTCTGATTCATCTTGAACTATTCTACTATTAGTTCCATCTAAAATACTAGGTAATGTTTCTAATAACAAATCTCTACCGACAAGAGATAATTTATCATGCAGTGTTGAAGCTGTATCACTTTCCAATATGTCTATCTTTTTTTGACTAATAATGTCACCACTATCCATACCCTCAGCCATATACATGATAGTTACTCCAGTTTCAGTATAACCATCAATTATTGCATGATGGATAGGCGCTCCACCTCTAAGCTTTGGAAGAAGCGACGCATGAACATTTATACACCCCATCTTAGGAATTAATAATAGTTCAAGTGGAAGAATTTGACCATATGCGCAAGTTACAATTAAATCAGGTTCTAATTCATTTATCTCTTGCAAAGAACTTTTAATCTTTTCCGGTTGCAAACATAAAATATTATTTTTTAAAGCAACTTCTTTAATTGGTGAATATCTAATTTCCCCATTTCTTCCTACCGGTCTATCAGGTTGGGTAACAACAGCTCTTATTTTATATTTACTTATTAAACCTTCAAGAACTGGCTTACTGAACTCTGGTGTTCCCATAAAAATAATTACAGGATCTTTTTTTATCTCAATGTCCTCTAAATTCATATTATCACCCACTAACATTTTATCACATTTATATTAAATTAACTACATTTTTATAGGATTTAAATCAATTAAAACTTTTACTTTATTCTTTTTATATCGATCTTTAATAAATAAAAGATTATCTAATATATCTTTTGTCTTTTTAAACTTAATAATAATTTGTATATAATAAATATTATTTAATTTAGGAATATTAGCAGAACTTGGGCCTAAAACAATCCCTTTAACATTATTTTTTAAATAAACAGAAATCTTATTAGCTTCTTCTAAAACTTGATCATAATCACGACCACTAATTTTAATTAAACAAAGATTATAATATGGTGGATATTTCAAAACCTTCCTAATTTTCATCTCTTCATTATAAAAACTAGTATAATCATTATTTTTAGCGGAAGTAATACTGTAATGATTCATATTAAAGCCTTGTATAATAACTTCACCAGGAATATTAGCTCTTCCAGCTCTTCCAGCAACCTGACTAAGCAAAGAGTATGTTCTTTCCGCACTTCTGAAATCAGGAACATTAAGTGAAGAATCACCATTTATAACAACAACCAAAGTAACTTTGGGAAAATCAAGACCTTTAGAAATCATTTGTGTGCCCACTAAAATATTATATTTTTCCTTTTTAAAATCATCAATAATATTTTTATGAGAATTTTTTCGCCTAGTTGTATCAATATCCATTCTAACTACTTTAGCTAAAGAAAAAGTTTTATTAATAAGTTCCTCTAGTTTTTCCGTTCCCATACCAAAAGAATTAATATTTTTACTATGACAAATAGGACATTCTAAAAGTCTTGGAACCATATAATCACAATAATGACATTTCATAATATTACCGCTTTTATGATAAGTAAGTGGAATATCACAATTAGGGCATTTGTGTGTAAAACCACAATCTTTACAAGTAATTATTGTCGAAAACCCTCTTCTATTTAAAAAAACTATTACTTGTTCATTTTTATTAAGCCTATCATTTATTTTAGAAATAACTATTTCTGAAAGAATTCTATTTCCCTTTTTAAATTCATCTTTCATATCTACTAAAGTAACGTTCGGCATATTTTTGTTAACCCTATTTTTCATTTCTAAAAGTTTATATACCCCAAGTTTAGCTCTTGTGTAACTTTCAATACTAGGAGTTGCACTTCCAAGTATTACTGGACATTTATAAGTCTTTCCTCTATGAAGAGCAATATCAACAGCACTATACATCGGCATATTTTCCTGTTTATAGGTTGAGGAATGTTCTTCATCAACAATAATTATTCCAATATTAGTAAATGGAGCAAATATCGCACTGCGAGCCCCTATTACAATAGATACTTCTCCTCTTTCAATTTTTCGCCATTCATCATATTTTTCACCGTCAGAAAGTCCACTATGTAAAATAGCGACCACTTTTCCAAAATGACTTTTAAAAATATTTACTACTTGCGGGGTTAAACTTATTTCTGGAACTAAAAGAATAGCTTCTTTTCCTTCCTTAAGAACTTTTTCAATAAGTTTTATATAAACTAATGTTTTACCACTACCCGTTACTCCATGAATTAAGTAAGGGGTGAAACTGTTTAAAGAAATACTTTCTAAAACATATTTCTGTTCGCCAGTTAATTTATAATCTAAAGATTTCTGTACAATATCTTCATCCAACCTATAAACTTCTTCTTTAAATTCTTTTAAATTACCATTAGCAAGCAAAACTTTTAAAATAGACTTAGAGGAAATCTCGCTTTTTAAAACTAAACCTTTATCTTTAACAAAATCATATACTTCTTTTTGCTTACTAGTTTTTATATTTTTATCATTAACGGCTTTTACATAAGTGTTGTATTTTTTGTTAATGATAACCTTATTTTTAGCTTTCAAAGCTTTTGGAAGCATTGTTTGATATGCTGAAATCAAAGTAGATAAATACTTATTACTAATATATTTACCAAGCTCCAACATTTCTTTATTAATAACCGGATAATCATCAATTAAAGAAATAATCTCTTTAACCTCATAATCAAATCCATCAGCTTCATAAATACGCATGATAAAACCTTCTACTTTTCTATTTCCAAAAGATACTAGTGCTCTCATTCCAACTAAGGCATTCATTTCTAAAGGAATTTTATAAGTAAAAGTTTTTTCAAGTAAATTAACCTCAACTAATATATCAGCATACTTATTTTTCTTCATATATCAATTATATCACTTATTAAAAAAAAGTGAATAAATCACTTAAAAAATCTACTTTATACATACTAGTTAATAGTATTATTAATAAACTTTTTGAATACAATATTCACTTTTCTCTTTATAATACTCATCATTAAACTCTAAAGCAAGCTTGTGGGCCTTTAAAAAATAGTTTTTTGTACTATTATTAAATCCTTTAGTACTAGTGATTGTTAAAATATAAGGGTGATTACTCATAACAATCGAAATATCATTATAATATGATTCATACCACCCATATTTATGTGGCATATCATAAGTAATCCCTTCATTTTTAATAAAATCCAAGTTGTCAGAAACTTTCATATTATTATATAATTTTTTCGCATTATCCTTATTAGTCAAAAAATATTTATAAGCTTCTTTCAAATAACCAGCACCTAAATTAGTTGATAAATTACCAAATTTATCCGTATAAGTTATTTTAACACCTAAATTTTCCCAGTATTTCTTAACATTACTAGTTCCACCTATTTGATCTAATATCATAAAATAAGCAATATTATCACTATATTTTATTGCATATTCCAAAAGCTTATCAATTGTATATTTAGAACCAACTTTATCTTTTTGAATTACCCCACTACCACCATGCGAATAATTAGAAGTATACTTAAGCTCTTTATTTAAATCTATTTTACCTTCATCAGCCAAATGATAAGTGTAAATTACAGCTGGAAGCTTACTAACCGAAGCTGCATAACTTTCACTATCACCACTTTTATCAAAGGTATAATCCGTTTTTAAATCAACATAAGTAAAATTAGCATTTGAATTAAAATGCCTTTTTAAATCAGTTTCCTTGTTTTTAAGTTCCTCTTTGAAATTGTCAACTGTAAACTCTTTAGGATCATTCACACATTCCTTGTATTTTTTAGTATTTTTAATTACCTCATCAAACACTTTATGAACAGTTACTTTAAAATTAGTAGATTCACTTCTAAAAAACAAAAAAACTACACCACATATTAAAATGAATAAAAACACAAATAATCTTTTTACACTTTTTTTCATTTTTCTTTTTTACCATAACATCACCAACTACTATATAAATTATAACACAATAATCCATACAAAAAAAGATTAGACAACAATCTAACCTTTTAAAACATCCATTGCTTTTCGCATTTTAAGATCATACTTAACTAAATCAAGTCCACCAAAATTCATTAAGAATTCATCTTCCTTCATTTGATATTTTTCAGAAAGTTTTTTAACTTCTTCTTTTGCTTCTTTATCAGTTATTTCAATCTTTTCTTCTTTAGCAATTTCTTCAAGCATTAATCTATAGGTAACTCTTTTAGTAGCCTCTTCTCTCATTTGATCTTTTAAAGCTTCCTCATTAGAATTTGTAAATTGATAAAATTGTTCTAGACTAATTCCTTGCATTTTTAAATTTTGTTCATATTCTTTAAGCATTCTATCAAGTTCATCGTTTATCATAGCATCAGGAATATCAATCTTAGTATTTTTAGCAGCTGCCTCTAATAAATCATCAAAATACTTGTTTTCACTTTCCATTTCTTTACGAGCCATAATATTTTCAGAAATTTGAGCTTTTAACTCTTCTTCGTTAGTAATACCTTCCATTCCTAAATCAGCAAAGAAATTATCGTCAAGTTCTGGAATATTTACTTCTTTAACTTCTAAAACTTCGACTTTAAATGTTGCTTCCTTACCTTTTAAATCTTTAGCATGATAATCCTTAGGGAAGGTAACTACTACATCTTTTTTATCTCCTTTAGATAAACCAATTAATTGTTCCTCAAATCCTGGAATAAAAGTTCCACTACCGATTTTAAGTGAATAATTTTCACCTTTTCCACCATCAAATGGCTTACCAGAAACAAATCCCTCAAAATTAATAACTGCTATATCTCCAGATTCAATTTTATCCTCTTTAATAACATCTTCAGCATATCTTTGACGCATATGATTTATTGAATCTTCAATTTCCTCTTTAGATACTTTAGCTTTTTCTTTTTTAACACCTAAATCTTTATATTTACCTAATTTAACTTCAGGTCTTAAAGTTAAAGTAAACTTAAAGCTAATCCCTTTATCATCAATAGATTCAACAACCATGTCAGGTCTAGCCACTAATTGTGCCACAACATCTTTATTCTCTTCAAGCATTTTCATATAAGCTTTATCAGCAGCCAAATCAGCTGCATCCATATATAAAGACTCTTTACCATATTTCTTTAAAAAGATATCTTTTGGTGCTTTCCCTGGTCTAAAACCATCAATTTTAACTTTTTTGTTTCTTTTTTCAAAAGCTTTATCCAATAATTCTTCCCATTCTTTACCTTCAATTTTAATTTTAATTTCTTTTTCATTTTTACTCATAAACTTTCCTCCTATATACCTTTAAAAAAGATTTAATAGTTCGTCTAAATGATCTATTACTAAAAATCCTTTACCATCCATATCTAAATCAAATCTTACTCCAATTCCCCCGGCTTCTTTCCATTCATTTAAGTTTTCTGGATAATCATCAACTAGAATAGAAAATCTAGCATTTATCATATTAGTTTTAGAAATAGCTTTAGGAACTGGAATAATTGTCACATCTTTTAAATATTTTCTAATATACTTTACTTTCGCAACAACTTCATTGATTGAACTCACATGAGTTAAAATAGCAACATTAAATTTCTCACTTTTCATAATTTTTTTAATGTTGTCCATTCCATCATTAATAATTTCACAAATATTTAAAACACTTTCCCAATCTAAATTTTTATAAAATTCTGCAACTTTATCTTGTTCTTTTTTATCAATTCCTAAATCATCAAGCATTTTATATGTGACTTCAATAGTATTACAAATAACTCCATCAAAATCGATATATAAATTTTTCATAAACTCACTCCAATCACAAAAAATAAGGAATAGTCCTTATTTTAAAGCGTCAATAAGTTCTGCTTTTTTCATGGTTGAATAACCTGCGATTTCTTTTTCTTTTGCAAGTTTTTTAAGTTCTGCAACAGTTAATTTAGTAAAATCTTCTTTAACTTCAGCTTTTTTAGGTTCTTTTACTTCTTTTTTAGCGGTTTCTTTTTTCTCGCTTTTAACTTCTTTAGTAGCTTTTGTTTCATAAGTTTTACCTTCTAAAGCAGCTTTAGCTGCTTTTACTAATTCTGCAAAAGCTTTTTCATCATCAATAGCTATTTCAGCAAGCATCTTTCTATTTATTTCAATACCAGCCTTATTTAAACCATCGATAAATTTAGAATAACTAATTTCATTTAATCTACAAGCAGCATTAATTCTTGTAATCCATAGTTTTCTAAAATCTCTTTTTCTATTTTTTCTATCTCTATAAGCATATGCACCTGAATGCATAACTTGTTCTTTAGCAGTTTTATAAAGTCGATGTTTACTACCAAAATAACCTTTTGCTTGTTTTAATGCTTTTTTTCTTCTAGCACGATGTATTGTTCCACCTTTAACTCTCATTTTTCTTCCTCCTTTAATTATTTATAATAGTTTTTAATCTTTTGTTATCAGCACTACTTAATTCTGATTCATGATGTCTTCTTCTTCTAGAAGCGTTACTCTTGTGTGTTAATTTATGATTTTTATTAGCTGGTTGAAATTTAACAGAACCACCTTTTCTAACTTTTAAAACTTTTGAAAGCCCCTTATGAGTTTTAGCTTTTATCTTTTTTGACATAGTCATCCTCCTATTTTTCTTTATTTGGTGCAAGTATCATTGCCATAATACGCCCATCAATTTTAGGTTGCTGTTCTATACTAGCAATGTCAGCACACGCATCAGCAAAACGCATAATAACATCTTTACCTAAATTACTATGAGCAATTTCACGTCCTTTAAATCTAATACTAACTTTAACTTTATGTCCTTTTTCTAAATATTTTCTGGCATTTTTAAGTTTTGTATTAAAATCATGAACATCAATAGTTACAGAAAGTTTATATTCTTTCATTTCTAAATTAGCTTCTCTTTGCCTTTTCATATTTTCTTTCTGTTTCTTTTTGTTTTCATACTTATAACGGTTATAATCCATTATTTTACAAACTGGTGGTTTGCCCCCTGGATTCATTAAAACTAAATCAAATCCAGCATATGAAGCTAGTGTTAGTGCATCTTTAATTGGTTTAACCCCTAATTGTTCACCATTAGGCCCAATAACCATTACTTCACTAGCGCGTATTTGCTCATTAATAAATAGATCTTTTTCTTTTGCGATACAAGACACCTCCAAATAATTCAATTAAAAAAGTAAGCGCAATGCGCCCACTTCACCTATCAGTTATTAACTATTCGGCATTTACCCATCACTTTAGTGCAATCGGGTGAGAAGTGGACACTTCTTCTTTCCTTTTTTAAATTACAGAAATGATTATACACATAAATTATATGCATGTCAAGTTTTTATATTAAATATAAAGAAAAAAACACATTTTTTTACTTATTTCACTTGTTTCGTTCTTAAGTAAAGACAAAGTATGAAAAATAATAATAAATGAGTTATAATTAACTTAAAGGTGATAAAATGATTGGTAAGGCTCTTAAATTCATGAGGACAAAGTGCAAAATGAGCCAAAAAGAAGTAGGAGATAAAGTTTTGCTTGCTAGAAATACTATTTCTCAATATGAAACAGAAACTATCCAACCTACTTTCGCTACTATAGAAAAAATAGCCAACATTTGCGGATTTAATATTTATTTTGAAGACATAAAGACCAAAAAAAGATTTGATTTAAAAACCTTGCAAAGAAAAGAATAACTATTTAGTTATTCTTTTTTGTGTATTTTATCAATAATATTTTCTATTTTTTGAGCTTCTTTTATAGTATCATCATAAACAAAACTAAGCTCAGGAATTTGTCTTATTTCAACTCTATCACGAAGTTCATGTCTTATAAATCCAGAAGCTTCTTTTAAAGCCTTTAAAGTAACTTCTTTCTTACTCTCATCCAAAACTGTAAAATAAACTTTAGCAAACCCTAAATCATTACTAACTTTAACATCTGTTATTGTTACAAAATTTACATCTTTATGTTTTACTTCTTTTGCTATAATATAACTAATTTGTTCAATTAAAGCATCAGATATTCTTTCTATTTTTACACTCATTAATATCCCTCGTTTCCTAATACTATTATACCAGAAAAATAAACACAAAAAAAGTCAAGAAATCTCTTGACTTTTTAATTTACATATTTTTTTGATGTGCATCATTAACAATTGAATAAGTATTTTCAAAAGCTTCTGCTTCAACAGGATTACCATTTACTAAATAGCTTCCTTTTAAACCAATAATAGAACCCCAAGACTTTACAACAATAACATCTTCTGAAAGCTTAGCTGCAAGTCTGTTATCTGGAACAGGTGAAAATGTGCCATCCATATTAGCAGTATAAAGCTTTTCAAATTTGTCACCACCAACAACATATTCTTCTTGTGAAGGACTAGAAATATTTGTAACAACTACACCAGGTCTTTTACTTCCATCAGGCATTTCTGCTTCTTTAACCTTATTAAAACTTTCATCTAAAATATATTCTTTTCCCTCATAAACTACTTTCAAAACTGTAGTTATTTCTTCACCTACAATCCCAGGCCTTGCCATAACTGGAGCAGATTTATAAACAGTACACTTATCTTCTTCAGGAATAGAACTAACATAATCTTTAACCTCATCACTCTTAATTACACGGCACTTCACCACCAAATCTGGATACTGTTCTGGATGCGTACTTTTTAAAATTTTTTCTTGATATATAATTTCATTCATTTTATTACCTCCTTATTAAATACAAATTTATTTAGTAGCCCTTCCTTTAATTTTTTCATTTTTTTGATTTATTTTATACATATTTGTTAAAACTTCCACATCAGCTAATAATCCTTCGTTAGTAACAAAGTATTCATCTGATGTATCATTTTCTTTTCTTATAGAACCTTCTAATTCGTGTAGTTTAATCAATGAATAGCCAGTATATGATTCTTCTAAATTGTTTGCTAAGTCACAAAACAATTCGGTAATTTCACAATACACTTCTCTCAAGGTAGGATTATAGCTATCGAATTTTTGTTCAGAAAAAATAAACCCACAATTAGTAAAAATTTTTTCATTTTCATATACCAATTCTGAAAGAAAATTATCCCTAATATCATCATCCATAAACCCTATAATTTGTTCTAAAGATAAATAATTTAAAAGTTTGTTAAGCAATAAATTTCCATTTTTCATATGTATATTCCTTTCTCACATATTTGTTTTTTCTTAAAATAATTTAAATGTATATAAGAAAAAACAAGACATTATACATTTAAATGTACAAAAGTCTTGTTCGATTTTTTTAATCACTTAATCCGGAAATTAATTTCGATTGACGAATTAAGTTTTTCAGAACTACTCCCTTTCGGACAAGACATATATTAGCACAAAATTCTCTTTTTGTCAACAATTACAACGAAAAAACCTATTTACTATGTTTTTTTTCTAATGGATTTTCATCAGCTATTGTAAATTCTGCTCTGATTTGTTCAAGTTCATTAGTAGAAAGGTCATGAGGTTCTTCTTGAATATATTCATCCTCGTTTCCCTCTATTTCATCTAACACTTCTAGCTCTTCTAAAGGTTCGATTTCTAATACTTCTGGTTCTTTTAAAGCAGAATCATTCAATATTTTGTCTTCTTCTAAAGGTTCAATTTCTAACACTTCCGGTTCTTCTAAAGATTGAACATTTAATACTTCATCATTTTTAATTTTTAATTTATCCTCGATCGCCTTTTTTGCCAAATCTCTTTTCTCATCTAAATTTAAAACAATGTCTTCAACCATTTTTGTAGAATAACCAGATACAACTCTATTTATATAAGCGGTCACTTCATTAATTTTTATATCCAAATCAGCTAAACTAGATGTACTTTCTAAACCTATCCCTAAAGGATATTTAAGTAGTCTTTCTTGTAAGTTTCCTTCCTCGGTAAAAGTATGAGTAATCAAATTATCACTAATAAGTTCACTAACAATAAACACATAGCCACTAGTTAAATCCAAAAATTTTCCGTCACCTTGATATTCAACAATTGTATAAAGTGAATCAATCTCAGAATTAGCATTTAAATCAATAATAGATTTATATTCATACTTACCATTCGTATTATAAACTTCCATAGTTGAAGCAGTAATATCAGCATATTTTACCATATATCTATTACCAACTGGAAACATTTCTGGTCTTACGGGTTTTTCCCAAAATATTTTTTTGATAAAATTAAAACCATTATATGTTTTCATTTTATCAAAATAATTAACCATCTTATTTCGAAAAACATTTATTTTTATTTTCATATACTCACCTAGTACGTCCGCTTTTGTTTTGTTTTACAGAGTTAAAATTTTCAAGTTCGCTTGGAAGCCAATATTTCATGTCCTCTAATCTTTTAGAAGATAATCCACGCATAAGTCTTGTAGGCAAACTCAAAGATCTAATTTCTTCATAAGCTTTTTTTTGTTTTTTAATATAATCCTCAACCACTTCACTTATTTTTGCCTGGCCTAAATCACTCATTATATAACTTCCATCTTTTTCATAACAGTCATTTCTGTCATCAACATAATAACCAGTATCACCAACTGGCACTATACCTTTTTCTCTCATTTCTAAACATATTTTTTGCTGTTCTAAAGCACTTTTTAAAGTTTCATCATCTTCAATAATTTTTCCATTATAATAATAATTATTATTGCCATCAACTGTAAAACCATTACCTAAATTTGTTCTCTCAAATTCTTTATCACTCATTAAAAACACTCCCTATTTTCATTATATTTACATTTAATAATAAAATCAACAATTTATATTTTTTTATACACCTTATTTACAAAAAAAAGATAGAAACTATCTTTTCTTTTCAACCATTTCATAAGCTTCAATTACATCGCCAACTTTAATATCATTAAAGTTTTCAATTGTAATTCCGCACTCATAACCTTTTTTAACTTCTTTTACTGTGTCTTTTTCCCTCTGTAAAGAACCTATTTTACCATCATATATAACAACGCCATCTCTAATAACTCTAGCTTTACTATCCCTTTTAATAGTACCATCAGTAACTGAAGAACCAGCAATATTTCCAACTTTAGAAAACTTAAATATTTGTCTAATTTCAGCTGTTCCTAAAATGTTTTCAACATATTCAGGATCAAGCATCCCTTGCATAGCTGCTTCTATCTCCTCAGTAGCTTTATATATAATATCGTAAAATCTTATTTCAACGCCTTCCTCTTTAGCTTTTTCTTTAATATCAGAACTAGGTCTTACATTAAAACCAATTATAACCGCATTTGAAGCTTTAGCTAAAACAACATCACTTGAAGTAATTGCGCCAACACTACTTCTTATAATATTAATTTTAACCCCTTCCACTTCTATTTTTTCTAATGAATTTTTAACAGCTTCAGCTGATCCATTAACATCCGCTTTAATTATGATATTTATTTCTTTAAGACCCTCATTTATTTTTGAAAATAACTCATCTAACGAAACTGCTGATTTAGCACGTGATTTTCTTATCCTTACCTTTTCTTTTCTTTCAGAAGCGATTGATTTTGCTTCTTTTTCAGATTCAAAACACATAAATCTATCACCAGCACTTGGAACATCATTAAGTCCTGTTATTTCAACCGGTTGTGAAGGAGTTGCTTCTGTAATTTGTCTTCCTTTATCATCTTTTAAAGTTCGAATTCTACCAAAAGCAGTTCCCACAACTATAGGATCGCCAAGTCTTAAAGTTCCATTTTGAACAAGCACTGTAACAATTGGCCCTAAATGTTTATTAAGACGTGATTCAACAACCGTTCCTAAAGCATACTTATTAGGATTAGCACGATAATTTTGAAGTTCGGAAATTAACAAAATATTTTCTAAGAGATCATCAATACCATCGCCTGTAGATGCGGAAATTTTATTAAATAAAGTTTCTCCACCCCATTCTTCAGGCATTAATCCATACTCTGAAAGCTCTGTCATAACTCTATCAGGGTCAGCTCCTGGTTTATCCATTTTATTTATAGCAACTATAATTGGAACTTCAGCCGCTTTAGCATGATCAATTGCTTCTTTTGTTTGCGGCATAACTCCATCATCAGCAGCAACTATAATAATAACTATATCAGTAATACTTGCCCCTCTAGCACGCATTTCGGTAAAAGCTGCATGCCCTGGGGTATCTATGAATGTTATTAACTTATCATTGTGTTTTACTTGATAAGCTGATATAGCTTGTGTAATACCACCTGCTTCAGTAGAAACTACATCAGTTTTTCTAATTGCATCAAGCAAAGTTGTTTTACCATGATCGACATGACCCATAATCGTAACTACTGGTGGCCTAGGAACTAAATCCTCTTCATTATCAATTATTTCAAATTCTTCAAAATTAGCTAATGTTTGATTTCTTTCCATTTTAAGTTCTTTATCATAATCAGCTACAAGTAAACTTGCATTTTCAAAAGAAATTGGACTATTAATATTTACCATTAACCCTAATGAAAATAATTTTTTGATAAGCTCTGCAACTGGAACTCCCATGGCTTCCCCAAGCTCACCTATTGTCATATTTTCTTTATAAAGAACAATTCTACTATTTTGAGTAGGTGCATTACTCTGTAATTTTTCCTTGTTCTTATACATTTCTTTTTTCTTTTTAGCAAAATTTTGCTTATCAAAAGATTCTTTGTTTTCAGTTTTCGGTTTATTTAGTTTTTTTGCCGTTTTTGCTTTAGCCACTTTCATCTCTATTTTTTCAGATGCTTCAGCCATTTCCTCTTCTAAAGCATCCATATCATCTAAAGTATCTGCATCATCTAAATTGTTATCAAGATTAATTATATCTTCTTCAGATAATTCATCATCTGCACTTTTAACTTCTATTTCAAGTTCACGGCATTTATCTAATATCTCCTCCACACTTTTATTAACATCTTCTGCATACTCAAATACTGTCATCATATTAAGCACCTCTTTTCTATAATTATAATAATTTATTTAACTCATCATAAACCTCACTTGGCACTTCCATCTCTAAATGCCTATCTAAAACTTTATTTTTTCTAGCTCGTTCAAAAACCTCTTTATTTATTTTTAAATAAGCCCCTCTTCCATTTACTTTTCCAGTAGTATCAACAATAACTCCGTTTTCTGTTTTAACTACTCGAATAAGTTCTTTTTTAGGAAGTTTTTCATGTGTTACTACGCACATTCTCATTGGAATTTTTCTCATATTATCACTCCACAATACTTATTCCGTTTTCTTTTGCTTCTTCTATTGTTTGAACATCAATTTTAAAATGAGTAAGTCTAGATGCAAGACGCACATTAAGACCTTTTTTACCAATTGCCAAAGATAAATTTTCTTTATCAACTACTACTAAAGCTCTCTTTTCCTTTTCATCAGTTATAAATACATGTAAATTTTTAGCTGGACTCAAAGCATTTTCAATAAATCTAGCCGCATCATTTTCATAAGGAATAACATCAATTTTTTCACCATTTAGTTCTTTTATAATTCTGTTTATTCTACTTCCCTTTTCACCAATACAAGAGCCTACTGGATCAACATTAGAATTTTCCGAATAAACAGCAATCTTTGTTCGAACTCCTGCTTCCCGTGCTACACTGTATATTAAAATAATTCCTTCATTAACTTCTGGTATTTCAAGTTCAAAAAGTCTTTTAACAAAACCAAATTGTTTCCTCGAAAGTAATATTAATGAGCCTTTTGAATTATTTTCAACCTTGGTAATATATACTTTGATACTAGAACCCATTTTAATTTCTTCACCAGGGATTATTTCACTTTTTGGTAAAATTCCTTGTGTTCTGCCTAAATCTATATAATAGTTGCGAACATCTTCCATAGCCACTAACCCTGTAACCATCTCATCTTGTTTATCAGAAAATTCATCACTAATTAATTGTCTTTCAGCTTCTCTAATTTTCTGAACAACAACTTGCTTAGCCGTTGAGGCTGCAACTCTACCAAAATCTTTTGGCGTTACTTCTTTTTCAATAGTTTCACCAATTTTAATGCCTGGTACTTGTTTTAAAGCTTCGTCCAAAGTAATATGAATTCTTTCGTCAAAAACAAATTCTTTTGGAACCTCTACTTCATTACCTTCCTCGTCAGTTATAATTTCTGTTTCTATTTTACCTTCTTCTTTTTCATATTCTTTACTAAAAACAACAGTCTTATAAGAAAATATTTTAATGTCCCCAGTTTCTCTATTAATATCTACTCTAACATTAGAAAGAGAATGATAATTCTTTTTATAAGCTGAAGTTAAAGCAAGTTCCATAGCATCATATATTAAATCTTCATTAATTCCTTTTTCTTTAACTATATTTTCCAAAGCAGCTTTAAATTCGTTATTCTTCATCACTATCACCTTTTTCTTTTGAACAAACATCTAAAACATAACTTTCATTAATTGGATCTTCTTTATCTAATATTGGATTTACAATATCATTTACTTTTATACAATCATTAATATTTATATAACCTTGTTTATCAATAACAAGTCTCAAAGTATTTACCCCGTCTTCTTTACCATAAAAAATTTCATCCAAAATATATCCTGCATCATTAATATCTTCTTCCAAAAGTTCTCTAATTTTTTCTTTCATATAAACCTCCTAATTACATTAAAAAGTGGGATAGCCCACTTTCTTCTTGCACGTCTACAAAAGATTATAACACATTTTTCTTTATTTGAACACCTTTTCTTTAAATTATATGCTGATTCTCAAAGTTTGTTTCTTCATTTTTCTTCTTTTTTCTAATTTTATAAACAATTATTATTATAACAATCAAAATACCTGTAATAACAAAAGGCCAAATATTATATTTTGTTTTTTGAGGAATAATCTCTATAAGTTTATTATTATAAGCGTAAAATAACCAATCAGAATATATAGAATCATAATTACCAATATCCCCATAATTTGAATCTAAAGTAATTTCTGATTTAAAATCAACTTTCTCTTTCGCTTTTATTTTTAAAAGTTTAATCGCTCCATTAAGATTAACTTCACTATAATTTTCCCCTTTAATATTTCCACTATAAACAAGTTTTTTATTTATATATACTTTTAAATTAAGATTGTTTAATATTTTATTTTCCATCACACTTTGTGATTTGGGAAGCAATTTAAAATATAAAGTATAATCTCTCATGCCACCATTTTTTATAATTATATTATCAATATAGGTTTTTCCTGGCACAAACTCTTTATGATTCATAAAAACATCTTTTTCAACCAAAGATTCATCATAGTATAATTTATTACCATCTTCTTTAAAATATAGTTTATTGCCTAAAGCTAAGACTTCACCATTAAAAAAAAGTAAAGCTGTTAACAAAACTATTAAATACTTTATATATTTCATAATATCTACCCTCTTTTTTAAAGTCTATCAAAATTAATTTATAGTGTCAATTAACTAAATACATGATATAATAAATATGGTGATGGTATGTTATTAGAACAACACAAAAATAGATGGAATTATTTATTTAAAGGTTTAGGAATTCTATTTATATATTTTATAGTAAGCCTATTTAAAAATATTCCTTTTGTATTACTACACATAAGTACTGATGATATTTCTGATTTTATCAAAATGACTTATAATATAATATTAGAATTATTAATAATTTTTACAATTTATACTATATATAATAAAGAAATAAAAGCCGCAATTAAAGATTTAAAAGAAAATCACTTAACATATTTTAAAAAATACTTTAGTGCTTACTTACTTGGTGTTATTGTTATGATGTTGGCGAATGTTTTAATAAATAGATATGGTGGCGGTCTATCTGAAAATGAAACAGTAATTAGAAATGAATTTGCTATCCACCCTATATACACCTTTATATCTGCTGTGTTTTTAGCCCCAATATTAGAAGAATCAGTATTTAGAATGGGTATAAAGAGTTTAGTTGAAAATAAATTCATATATATTTTGTTATCTGGATTAGTTTTTGGAAGTCTTCACTTAATGAATATGGAATTAAACTATTTATTTCCTCTTTACTTACTTTCTTATTGTAGTGAGGGATTTGCCTTCGCTTATATGGTAAGTAAAACAAATAACTTTTTAGTTCCAATGGGCTTTCACTTTATGCATAATGGAATAATATTATCCATTCAAACATTTTTACTTATATTCACTTAAAAAGACTTTGGTCTTTTTTTTATATATGTGCTATAATTACTATAGGTGAAAATAGATGGCTAAAAAGAAAAATAAAAATATAAAAATAATTAAAACCACCATTAAAATATTGATTATTATCTCACTTATAATTGCCTATGGATATTACATAGAACCTAAACTAATAAACACTCATGAATATCAAATAAAAAACGAAAGGATTACCAAAAATTTCGAAGGTTTTAAAATAGTACACATAAGCGATATACACTATGGAAGAGTTTTTAATAAAAAACAAATGCAAAAACTAGTAAAAAGCATCAATGAACAAAAACCTGACATTGTCGTTTTAACTGGTGATTTAATTGATAAAGATACTAAAATAGATAATAAACTTGTAGAAGAAATTAGTATAGAACTATCAAAAATAGAAACTGTAGCCGGAAAATATGCAATTAATGGTAACCACGATTTAAAATTTGATGAATGGACTAATATAATTACAAATAGTGGGTTTAAAAATCTAAACAACACATATGATACCATATATAAAAAAGGATATAATTTTATGGTAATTGCCGGGGCCAGTACATTCAAAGATAAACAAGGAATAAATGACAAATTAAAACCAGCCTTAGACTTTATAAATTCATTTGAAAAAGATGGCTCAATTTATAACATATTACTAATGCATGAACCTGATTATATTGATGATTTAACCGATAACAAATTTAATTTAATACTAGCTGGCCATTCTCACGCTGGACAAGTAAGAACACCATTTGCTCCAATAATACTTCCAACAGGAGCCACAAAATATTATGAAAAGCATTATAAATTAGATGATAAAGACTTATATATATCAAACGGATTAGGTGTATCAGAATATAATTTTAGAATATTTAATACTCCTTCATATAACATATATAAACTAACAAATAAAACCCATTAAAATGGGTTTTTATATTAATTCTTTTTTATTATATCTGATATATGAAGCTAGTATAAATATTAAAGTAATAATTAAACTAATAATAACCATTACCGAATTAATACTAGTATTAGTTATTACATTTCGCGTATCAGCCAAAGTATAAATACTAAAATATTTTAAAAACTCTACTTTTGTTGATAATTCACTCAAAACACTTAACACATAAGATAAAAATACCAATCCTAAACTTATACCAATTGTTTTTCTAGTTTTATGTAAAAAAGTTGATATAAATAAATTTATTGAGAAAAAAGGTAAAGCAACAAATAATGGTGTAACACTTAATAAAATATACTCTCTATGATTAAAATCACCACTTATCAACAATGATACATAATTAAATATCCCAAAGATTACAACCATAAGAATTATATAAATAATTGAAACAATAATTTTATTAGTAAGAATGTTAGATCTTTTTATCGGTAAACTCTCTAAGTATTCAATAGTTTTATCATTTTCCTCTTTTAAAACTACACTAGAACCTAACATCGAAGAATAAATCCCTGTTATTATTAAAATAAACATAAATCCTTCCGATTTTAACCACCCATAAGCCGAATTTATAGAAGCTAAATCCATATTAAAGGCCTTTAATAATTCTGGTGGGAAAACCTTCATCATTTCATCTAAACTTTTCATCGTATCATCAGTTATTATATATGGATATATCAAATAAACAATCAAAAAAATTATGATTAATATACTAAGCCATATAATAAAACTTTTAAAATTTGTTTTAAATTCTCTTTTTATCATCATCTCACCTACTTATAATAATTTACAAATAAATCTTCTAAAGAAATATCTTCAATTAATAATTTATCAATATTATAGTTTGCTAATTTTTTAATTAATTCATTAACTCCAATATTGTTGATAAATTTTATTTCATTATCTTTTTCATCTTTTACCTCAAGTTTCAAATCTTTTTTTATTCTTGAAACATCTTTTGAAGAAATAGTTAAATAGGTATAATTATCCTTCTTAATATTTTCAATCAAATCTTCTTTAATTATAACTCCATCTTTGATAAAACCTATTTTATCACAAACATTTGAAACTTCACTAAGCACATGTGAAGAATACAAAATTGTAGTTCCCTTTTCTTTTTCTTGAATGAGAATATTATGGAGCGTTTTTTGCATAATCGGATCAAGGCCACTTGTCGGTTCATCAAGTATTAATAACTCTGGACTATGCATAAGAGAAAGCACAATACCAACTTTTTTTAAATTTCCAAGTGATAAGTCTTCTATTTTTTTTGATTCGTTAATTTTTAACAATCTAACTAATTCTTTTCTTCGCTTACTAATATCTTTATTATAAAAACTTTCATGATAATCAAATAATTCACTAACTGTCATATCATCATATAAATTAACTTCACTAGGTAAGTAACCTATTTTTTCTTTTATTAAAGGATCATTACTATCTAACTTCTCACCATTAAAATAAATGTCCCCACTTGTTTTATTTATAAGACCCATAATAGTTCTGATTGTTGTTGATTTGCCAGCACCATTAGGACCAATAAAACCATAAATATCACCTTTATCTAATTTTAATGACACATTTTCTATACCTTTAAAGTTGCCATAATATTTTTTTAAATGTTTTATTTCAAGAATAACCATGTCCTACCTCCTAATAAAAATTATAACACAAAAAAGACTAGAATAATCTAGTCATAATTTATTTTTATAATTACTAATTAAAAAATATAAGTAAATTATAATATTTTCCAATAAATATTAAAATAAGTAAAGAAATATTAATCATCATAATAAGAATAAAGTGATTTTTTCTTTCTTCCACAATACCAGCAATAAATTCTCTAATTAAAGCATTAGTATAAAAATACCACTTTGACTTACTTCCCATTCCCTCACATTCAATTCCTTGTGTATTCGCAATAACACCGCTTCTAAAAACGTGATAATTAGTTGTTGAAAAACATATTTTTGCTTCTTTTTTAACTTTATCAATTTTATCTTTTGAAAACTTCATATTTTCAAAAGTATTAGTTGATTTATCTTCGATAACAACCTGTTTTTCCTTAATACCATTTTTCACCAAATAATTTTTAATTGCCAAAGCTTCCGCCATAACTTCATCACTACCTTGACCACCAGAAGGAATAAAAGTTATTTTCTTTTTATTTGTTTCATATTGATTTTTATAAAAATCAATAGCTTTATCCGCTCTTCCTTTTAAAAGTGGTGTTAAAGAACCATCATCATTTATTTTAGAACCTAATATAATAATAAAATCTTTATCATATTTTGGAATATGATTAGCTGCTTTAACATTACAATATAAAGTAGCTATAATTAAAGTATAAAAATATGACAAAGTAGCATTGATACAAATATCTAAAGTATATTTTATAAATTGCTTATCGGTATTAATCAAAAGATTAGTAATAATATAATACATAGCTTGACTTCCACAAAGACCGACAAGCGCTAAAAAACCTAAAATAATACCTAATAAATTTTTGGGATTAAATCCTTCTTTTTTTATTAAAACAACATTCGTAATAACGCTATAAAAAGAAAGAATAATAATGCACGGTAATGTCAGCATAGCAAAATAAGAAAAAGATTTTAAAGTATTAATATAAATATCAACAATATTAAGAACATTCCAATTCTGAATAAGTAAATTTATTTGTCTTATAATATTAACATTTATAAATATTAATAAACCTAAATTCATCACAATCGCATAATCATATTTCTGCTTTTCATACTGCCCTTTTATATATAATGTGCACCCTATTGAAACTCTTATTAAAAATAATATTAAAACTATTTGAATTGCTTTACTTAAAAGAATATTATTTGATAAATCTGTTTTAGATAACACAAAAACAGATAAAAAAATAAAAATTAAAGTAACAATTAAATATATCATCCCTCTTTTTTTCAAGATCTAACACCTCTTACTTAAATTATATCACAAAGAAACTAGGTTTAACCTAGTTTCTTATATAGATAAATTATTAAAATCTTTAGATCCTTTATTAATTAAATATAAATATAAAATAATATCTATCACCATATATACTATAGTAACTATAGATAATATTAATACCGAATTAATAGAACCTACTATTTTAATAGTAATTGCCACTGTTACTAACAACAATACCATACCTATCATAACTGATACAAAAGAGCTCATACTCTGTTTTACTACTTCTGCACTATTTTCAGCATCTAATTTTGGATATTTCAGATTAACTATTAATCCAACAAAATGTGAAACTAAAGGAAGTATAATTGATAAAATAATTAGTAATATTGATTCAATGATAGTTGTTTTTAATTTTATAAAAAGAATTATATCACCAATTAATAAAACAGGTGTTGTAATTACTAAACAAGCATATACTTTTGACATTAATATCGTTTTCGAATTTATTGGTAAAGATTTGAGTATATTAATATTCTTACCTTCTAAACTTATCAAGGAATTTGTAATAGAAGTCATAAATGCGGTCAAACAAATAAGTATAAATATTAATATTGATTTATTTGAAACAATTAAATCTTTAGATAAATTTATACTGTTTGGATCAGTTAATATAGGAATAACACTATCAAATTTTGAAGCTAATATAAGCGCAAACACAATGAATAATACTAAACCAAATCCAGCATTAACTATAAAAACTGGTGTTTTAAAAAAAGTGTTTATTTCCTTTCTTATTAATGAACTATAAATTGATTTAGCTTTAATAGATAAAGTATTTATATTAGTTTTCTTTGCCGTTGCCACTTTTTTTAATCTAGAATTAATTTTAAAATAAACTTTGCTTAAACAAAATATAAATAATGCAAATATTATAATATTCACTAATATAAATATTCCTAAATCCAAAACATTAAAATCAGTAATTAATTTAGCATATATACCAGCCGGATAATAAATTTTAATTATTAAATCATTTATATTAGTGGCATGTTTAATTAAATAATTAAACAAATCGTCTGTACTATATGATAAAAATAATATTCCTAAAACAAAAACCATAGATATAATTATTTGGGCGGCATTTTTATACTTAAATCTACTAGATAAAGATGATGTTATAGCTCCTATAATGCAGGACATAACAATAGGTATTATCGGAAGCATAAAAAGCATTACAAAACTAGTTAAGAAAAATGAAAAATCTAAAACATCCGCCCATTTTATATAAGCAATCATAATGGGTAATAAAAATAATGAATTGAATAAAAGCTCAAATATATAAAACTTAAATACCCTTACAAAAAGCACTACCCTTCTTTCAATTGGAAGAGATAATAATAATTGATCATCCTTACAATTAAACATTAAAGGACCTGCTTTATAAATACCTTCCATAATAGTCATAATAGAGATTCCAAAAACAAATACAGAAAGTAAAACATGCTGCAAATGTAAAGGTGTAAGCTTTTCAAACATAGAAGAAGCACTAGCCCCTATAGCAAACATCAAATATAAAGCTATAAACAAAGGAATTAATATACCAGCTTTTCCTTTTGCTTTAATTTTAAATAAGCTCATATCACTAGTTAAAGAGGCTTTTAATAAAGAATATAATTTTTTCATTAGTTTTCCTCAAGTTCCAAAAATACTTTTTCTAAAGATTTATCGCCTTTTATTTCACTCATACTACCACTTTTAATTAACTTACCGCTTTTAATAATTGCCACGTTTGAACAAAGTTTTTCTGCAACATCCAATATATGCGTTGAATAAAATACTGTTTTCTTTTCTTTCACCATTTCATTTAGTATTTTTTTGATATCGAATACTGCTTTCGGATCAAGACCAACGAATGGTTCATCCATAATAAGTATTTTAGGATCATGAGCTAAAGCTGATATTAAAACTATCTTTTGTTTCATCCCATGAGAATAACTATCAATGGTATCATTTAATTTATCTTCCATATCAAATAAAGTCGCATATTTCTTAATATTTTTTTCTCTAGTTTTTGTATCAACCTCATACATATCACAAATAAAATTAATATAATCAATAGCTTTCATTTTTTCATAAGTTTCTGGATTATCAGGAACAAAAGCCATTGATTTTTTACACTCTACTGGTTTCTCTTTAATAGACATACCATTTATTAATATGTCACCAGAATCAAAATCATGTATTCCGACCATTGCTTTAATTAAAGTTGTTTTACCAGCACCATTATGACCGATAAACGCGAATATGTCTCCATCATTAACTGTAAATGATACATTATCTAAAGCTTTTTTGTTACCATATTTTTTAGTTACATTTTTTATTTCTATCATATTTTTTTCCTTTCTAAATATACGAAACTATTATAACACAATAATATCTCATAAACAAAAAACTAGGTTTTTCCTAGTCTAATTCTACGCCTTATTATTATATTATTCTCTCCTTCTATTTAACAAAATTAAATATAATAAATGAAATAATATCAATTACTAATAGTATAATAAATAATAACCCTAAAATTTTTATAGCTTTTATTATCAACCCAGCAAGTCTCTCTGTATTTGATACTTTTTCTAAAGTAATATTCTTAATATCGTTATCTAAAAGATCATCAATACTAACATTTAATGTCTTAGATAAAAGTTTCAATTGTTCAGGATTTGGTAATGTCTCTCCTAATTCCCAATTTGAAATCGTTTGTCTAGTAACATCAACCTTTTCTCCTAGTTGTTCTTGAGAAAACCCACTTTTCTTTCGTAAATCAAAAATTTTATCTCCTAGTGACATAATATCACTCCTTTCACTAACATTATAAATAAATAATATTAGCTTTTCTACCAAAAAATTTTATAAATTTGTCAAAGATTTTTAACATTTTTCATTTACAACAATATTATATCATACATTCTTAAAAGTAATTTTATTTATAAAAAGACTAGATTTTTCTAGCCTGTTTTTATATTATTGCTTACTACAAGTACTACCATTCCATGTATTAGGTGTTTCAACAACTCCAAAGAATAACATTTCTTTAGTTTTAGTATCTCTAATCATGTACATAAATGGTTTATTAAACTCAATGGTAATATATTCTACTTTTTTCTCAATACTTTCAGCCGCATCCATACCAAAAAATGTAACAGCTGCTGCTTTAGTACCCTTTTCATTTAAAGAAATATGTGTTTTATGAATAGCTGTTCCAACATAAAATTTTTCACTACTTGTCGGATCTTTCATTTTACTAAAATCTGCCAACTCAGAAACAAATGCATCTTTAATACCTAAATCATTTAAATCTGCTTTAAAATGACTGTCCTCATAATCATATTCAAATCTAGGCAATTTTAAATTTAATTTTTGATTATCTTTTATTTGTTTGGAACTGTTTAAAATACTATTTAATTTATCATTTGTTAAAGTATTAATATAATCTTTTATATCTGTTTTCATTGGCATAATAGCGATAAATTCGAGTGCTGTCGAATCTTCTTTATTATCATAATCTATTTCCCCAAAGTTAGTATAACTATTATAAGGAAGAAAAATTCCTTGTTCCTCTTCATTTAAAATGTAAGTTCCTTTGCGATAATTATTACTCATCATCTCTACTTTTTCTATGCCTGCATCAGTGGTAAAATCATCACCATAAGTATACACACATTCAAATTGATTAGCCCATTCTACATCTATAGCAATAGCATTTGCTAAGCCTAAAACAAAATTACTATCCATACTATTTAAAATTTTAGGAATCATCCCGTAAGTTTTTTCATTAACCCAATTATTAATCTTATCTGGCTTTACAAAATCATCAAAAACTAAATCTGCTTTATAAAATGTTTGTAATTTATTTATATATTTTTTATTTATATCATTTTTTTTACTATTTTTAACAAAAACAGCATTTGCAACAGATATCCTATCTTTTACATCAAAAGTCGTAATATTTCTTTTTGAAACCACTTTATTTATCTGATTATAAGTTTCAGCTGATGCTCCTTCTTTTAACATATTAAGAGCTAACTCTATAGAATATGGACTTATCAAATAATTACCACTTTCTTTACTATTAACTATTTTAATAATATCCATATTAAATTCACTATTTAAAGTGACTGCCGGATTATTTTTTTGAGGTTTAATATCTTCCTGTTTTTTCAAAAAACATATACCAACACCTAATATAATCATAATAAATAAAGCTAAAATAATAAATACTGTATTTTTCTTTTTTGTCATAAAAATACTCCTTTTTCTATATGTTAGATAACGTATTTAATTCCTCTATTAACTTCAATATAATCATCTAATAAATCAAATAATTCTAGCACCTTGTTTATATCAAAATATTTACATGAAAAAACATCTACCGTAACATCATCATCTGACCTATGAATTGAAATGTGTGATTCAGCAATTAACTGTACAACATCAAAATTATTATTATCTTTTTCATTTACAAGTAATTCTGATATTGGTGTCATATTAATTTTTTCTAGTAATAATTTCACAATCATTATTGCATCAGTTAATGATAAAGGTTTTGTTTTAAAAATAATATGTTTGCCAAAATTACCATGAACATCTTTACTGCCCATATCATAATTTTTAGTATTAAAAGTAGTTAATATTATATTTTCTAAATTAGCCTTCCTACTTTCATCACCAAAATAATCTACAAATACTGTATTTTTAAAGCTGAATGTATGACATGTGAAATGAAAATTATCCCCTAAAATAATTCCACTAACGCCTCCATCGTTTCTAATTTTTCCTTCAAAATATGGTATCAATGTAATCATGCCTTTATTATCAAAAATTTTTGCATTAACTGTTTCTAATAATTCTCTTACAAAACTAGAATTACTTAATAATTCATTATCTAAATCATAACCATCATAAAATAAATGATTTATAACATTATATCTTTCCATACTATCACCATTATGATTATATCAAAAAAGACTAGATGTTTCTAGTCAAATTTTCAATTTGATTGCAGCTTGTACCGTATTTTCACTAGGAATAATCAAGATTAAGATGATAATTATTATGGTATTAAAAAGGTTTTCGACTATTTTTAAATGATTTTCTTAATATCTCTATATAATTTTCAATTACATCATCATTATTTGGTTGCTTTTTTAATTTTAAAAAATCAAGTATTCCCATTTTTTATCACCAATATTAATTTTATCAAAAAAGAATAATTCTTCCTAAAACTTATTAAATATTTTTTGCTCTTTATTTGTGCATATTTTAAAAAAAGTGTTATAATGAAATTGGTGATTTTATGAATAGTTTTGAAAAATGGTTTACTACCAAAGAAACATGGGTACATATCTTACTTTCCTTTCTTACTAGTGGTATTTGGCTAGTTATATGGCTCATAGTCAAACTTAGAGTAGCTTATTATAATCGTTATATTGCGCCTGCAAATGTTTTATATGAATTTGAATTCATAGTTGAAGGATCTAACAAATATCAAAAGAACATTGATGAAATTTATGAAATTCAAAAAGAAAAATTTCAATTATATAATGGAATGTCTACAGATGATATTAAAAAATCTAAAAAGAAAGTATATGAATCAGAAGGTGTTAAATTAGATTTTGCTTATATAAAAACTAATAGTGAAAGTAAAAATGGAGAAACTATTTATCATAGTATTATGATAGGTGGATATAAAAATAAAAAAGAACGTGTAGAATTTGAAATTGGTAAAGTACCAAAATCAGCAAGTGATGAGATAAACAGATATAAAAATGAAACTAAAGCCAGAACGTTTGATGCAGAATTTATTGAAGGAAATTATAAAATGGTTGATAGTAATAATAAAGTTAAATTATACAAACAACCTTTAAAAGTTAAAGTTAAAGTTAAACTATATGATAAAGAGCTAAATCCTAATATTTTCTTAGATTTCTTTGATTAATACTTTATAACTAAAAAAGAGTCAAATTGACTCTTTTTTTATCGAAAAAATAAAAAGAGCTTTTTAGTGTCTACTTTTCCTTGACAAGTTCACTTTTTAGCTCTTTATTCTATTAATTCTTCTTTGCTTTAATAGCAGCTTGTCAAACCAGATAATTAACTTATCCAATATGGACGCTTAAATGTATGATTTTTAAGACTAAAATGACTTTTTATCTATTTTTCGTGTTCTACGATAAAATAATCTTGTTTTTTTCCTTTAACTTTTAAATTAATTGGTTCATTTAAAAATACTAATTTCCATTCGAACCAATCTTTATGTACTGTTATTTTTTCTACTACCTCCTCTATTAATAAATCATTAATTCCATTATAATTAAAATCTAATAATCTTCTAACACTTTGTTTAGCTTTTTCGATTTTAACTTCAGGTGGATCTAATCTTTTTAATTCTTTTTCTAAATCTTCTATTTCTAATTTATATAATTCTATTTTATCAGATAATTTCTTTTGAAATGATTCATAATCATTTGGATTAACTTTCTTATCTAAATATAAATTCAATAATCTATCTAATTTAGTAGATTCTTCTTTTATTAGTTTATTATATCTTTTTATTTCACTATTTAATTCATCAGCTTCATGTGTATCTATTTTTATTCCATTAAGTAATATTAACTCTAATTCTATTCTATTGTGATCATCTTCAACTAGATTTCTAAATATAAACTCAGCCATTTTTTCAAGTTTCCATTCTTGTACTTCTTTTACTTCACAATATTTATATCCATATTCATATTTTCCACCTTTAGGATGAGTTTTTCTGTTATAGCATGCATAAGCATATGTCTTACCTTTGTTAGTTGTATGATCTTTTCTTCTATTAAAATTTGAACCACATTCACAAATCATTTTCTTACTCCATACATATTTAGGTACTCCAATTGCTGTCCTATCACCTGATGTTGATGGTTTAGAGTGTCTATCTAATATAGCTTGTACTTTATCGAAATCCTCTTTTGAAATAATAGGTTCATGTGTACCTTCAACAACTATCTGTTCTATCTCTCCTCTATTCTTTCTTGCTTTTTGTTCAAGATAATCTGGAATATATTGCTTATTATAAACTATCGTTCCAGCATAGAATTGATTTCTTAATACACGAGTTATATAAGCAGCATTCCATCTATTTAGCCCAGTTGATGTCTTATACCCTTTCCTTTCTAGGTCTTTGGCTATAGTAGTAGTTCCTACACCATTTAGATATTCTTTAAATATATATCTAACTATTTCTGCTTGATCTTGATTAACTACCATAGTATTCTTATTAATCTTATCATATCCTAAAATATTACCCGATCCCATGAATATACCATTTTGAAAAGCAATTCTTAAACCAGCTTTTACTCTTTGAGAAGTTTTCTTACTTTCATTTTGAGCAAGAGTTGCCATAATAGTTAATTTTAATTCTCCATCATCATCTTTGAATGTCCAAATATTATCTTCAGTAAAATATACTTCAACACCTATCTTTTTTAGTTTTCTTGTTTCTTGTAATGTATCAACTGTATTTCTAGCAAATCTAGATACTTCACGAGTAATTATTAAATCAAATTTACCTTCATGAGCATCCTTCATCATTCTTATAAAATTCTTTCTTTTCTTAATAGAAGTTCCTGTTATACCTTCATCTATATATCTATCATATAAAATCCAATTAGGATGCTTTTCTAATATATCATCATAGTACTGCACTTGATTATCTAATGCTGATAATTGAGCTTCGTGTTCGGTAGATACTCTAGCATATATAGCAACCTTCCTATTCATTTTCATCACCTCTACTAAAACTTATCATTTTTATAAGAATTTGTTTACTGTGCGATTTTAAGTATAAGAAAAAGAAGTATTTCTACTTCTTTCATCGCACATTTGACTTTTTTATTAAAAGAAATTTCTAAATAATTTTCTTAAAGATTCAGCATTAAAGTTTTTAGATGAAATTACTCTCTTATTATTTTTAAAATAATCATGATTATCATATACTTCTTGTGCAACAACAACATAATAACCATGTCTTTGCATTATATTATTCAATTTTTCTTGATTTAAATCTGTTCCTAATGTAACTAAGAACATAGCATCAACTGATAATTGATTTACATCTTCAAAGTTTTGTTTATATCTTTCTCTTAATGTTCTTTTGGCATTAACTCCGTAAAGTTTTCCATCTAATTCAAATATATAATCATATTCAACGGAATTAATAAATTTATCATGAGCATGTGGAATAACTCTATCTGATATTTCTTTTAATACTGATGCAACTCTATCCTCGTATGAACCTCCTGCGGTTGAAATAATACTTTGATTAACTGATTCATCAATTACTATCATTAAAATATTATTAACATTTACAAGATACTTTTTTTCATTATAATCTATTAATTCACTTATATTTTTTACGGTGTTCTTGCTGGCATCTAATACTATTTCTTTATCTCTTGAAGAATCCGTAAAAATACTTACTAATAAAGCGCTTACAACTCTCTGACCATAAGGTTTCTCTAAATTTATATAATCGTATCCAAGACTAAGTTTATCTTCAATATCAGCAATGCTTCTATCATACTGAGAATTTGAATACTCTTTAACTTCGTCAAGTAATGATCTTTTTGACAATAATAATTCTATCGATAAAATCGTTAAATCGCACCACATATCAAAATTATCATCATCGCACAGATTAATTAATGTTAAATAATCTTCGTATGTTTTAACACTTTCTTTTACTACATGTTCTTTTAAAACTTCTATTAATCCGTTAGCGCCTAGTTGTCTATGATTTGTTATTATTCCTTCCAATTCAATAAACTTGTTATCACTAAGCTTACATTTTATTAAATTTTTTAAGATAGTATACAATAATAAGTTATTAACATATTCTTTTACTTCAATATTCACTAAATTTCACCACTTTCAATTAACGCTTTATATATTTCATTTGCTACTGCTTCAATCATTTTTGTAGGAACAGAATTTCCAAATTGTTTATATAATTGCATATCGCTTACTACCAATTTAAAGTCATCTGGAAAACCTTGAAGTCTAGCAGCCTCTCTTGGTGTTAGTTTTCTTGGATTTTTACCCTTTTGCTCAATAAGTATTTCTGAGCCATCTTTATAATATCTTGCAGATATAGTACTTGTATATGGAGATTTTTCATTAAATAATGAATATCCAAATCCATTTCCTTTCGCTTTATGCTGCTCTTTTCTTCTTTGGTGACTTGCCCAAATCTTATCTGAAATTGTATATTTATCATCTACATTTTTTTCTAAAATATCTCCAACTTTTACTTTCTTATTGTTTGGTTCAGGGAATTCAAATTTAACATCTGGATTTTTAAATCCAACAATTATTATTCTTTCTCTATTTTGAGGAACACCAAAATCTTTTGCATTTAAGACTTTATAGTAAACCTTATATTCAAGTTTCTTTTCTAATATATCAAGCATTACTTTAAAAGTTTTACCTTTATCATGATTTGTCAAACCTTTAACATTCTCCAACATAAAACACTTTGGCTTATGATATTCTAAAATTCTTTCAACTTCAAAGAACATAGTTCCTCTTGTGTCTGCAAATCCTTTTCGTTTTCCAGCGATAGAAAAAGCCTGACATGGAAAACCAGCAAGTAGAATATCAAATGATGGTATATCTTTTGCTGCTATTTTTGTTATATCTCCGCTAGGAGTTTCTCCCCAGTTAGCTTCATAAGTCTTTATAGCAAATTTATCTATCTCTGAAGAAAATACGCATTTACCACCAAGTTTTTGATAAGGTCTTCTAATTCCACCAATTCCAGCGAACAAATCTATAAATGTAAAATCGTGCATAAAAAAACCTCCTTTATCTACTCACATATCCATTATATCACAAAAAAAGAAGATTTTTTCATCTTCTTAACAATTCGTAATATCAAAAGTTTCCGACATTAATTAAAACATCAACTCAACTTTAACTATTCCCATTCAAAATTTTCTTTTCCAGCTCCCAATTCAAAATGATATTTTATTAATCCCACATTGCTTCCTGTAAATATACCATTATTACACTCTATTTTAACTTTGTTGCCATTCCCTATTAACATGAAATCTTGTTTATTTAAAGCTGTTGGGGCGAGCAATGCACTTTCAGTTCCATTAACAAACCATTCAGGAATTGTAGAACCATTATATTTAGAAACTTCTTCTACACTTTTTGACTTATGTGGAACTCCTTGCGTTTGACCAAATCCAATAGCAATTATTCCAGTCACATTTTTATTATCCACGTACTTTCTTACAGATCTATTAAAAGTTCCACCAACCCACCATGTATTTAATCCCAGCGTTTGTGCATATAACATTATATCAGCACCAGAATATCCTAATCTTTCATCTAAATTTTCACTTACATCTCCCGCAAGAATTATAAAGTTATTTACACCTTTAGCCATTATTAACTTCATAATACTACTTACACCTTTGTTATTGTTAATCATAAGTTTCATATTAAGATTATATTTTTTATTATTTATTTCTATTCTTTCATTTATCTTCCTAATTAATTCGTCTGACAAAGGTTTATCTGTATATTTACGAACCATATGTCTCTTTTTCATTGCTTCTTTTAAATCCATGGTTATCACTCCTCTTAACATTCTACATAAATTATATCACATATTTCAAAAATTTTCACGTGAAAAGAGTTCGGAAAATTATTTATTTTGCGAACCCATTAATCAATGTTTTTTAAATCAAAATGAAGTTTCCATTCTAAATAATCACGATCTGATATTTCTCTGTTCTCTCTTTTTTTTCTCATTTTTTCCCATGCTTCAAATCCTCTTATAATATCTTCAGTATAGAATGTCTTTTTCATTGCATCGATATCAAAAATAAATTCACTATAAGGACACAACTCTTCTTCCCACATATGTTGATGTATAACTTCATTAGGATCTGCAAAATTATATCTTTTTATAGCATATACACTTACATCAAATAATTCTGCTAGATATTCTACTCTATCTAGTTCTGGTTCTCTAGAATTGCACTCATACTTACGGATAGTATCTGCAGGATCCTTTCCACCTAGATTTAAATACTCTGCTACATCAGTCAATTTCATATATCTTAGTTCTCTCAAAAATTTTAGTTTTGCCCCTTGACTAAGACTCTCCAATTCAGGTTTAAAAAAATAATTACTCATAATATTTACCTCCAATCTTATTTTTTTATCCCATTAAAAAAACTAGTACTTAAACTAGTCAACTCCTTTTTATTCTTTTTAATTTTGTTCACCATATTTGGACTCCAAGAAATGCCACCCGAGTTTTATTGTCACTATACTACGCCATTTAGAAGAACCTCCAATCTTATATTTTTCCATTTTTATTATAATTTTTAAAATATTAGCAAAACCTTTTAATTGCAACAAAAAAAGAGTATTTCTACTCTTTTGGTTTGTACGTTTAAACGTCCTAGTTTTTGTGCGCGCGGATTGCGGCTTGTGCAGCAGCAAGTCTAGCCCCTGGAACTCTAAATGGAGAGCATGAAACATATGTAAGACCTACACGATGACAAAAATCAATAGATTTAGGATCTCCACCATGTTCTCCGCAGATACCAAGTTTAATATTTTTTCTTGTTTTTTTGCCCAATTTAACAGCCATTTCAACTAATTTGCCAACACCATTTTGATCTAAAGTAGCAAATACATCATTTTCAAAAATATGCTTATTATAATATTCAGTTAAGAATTTACCTGCATCATCACGAGAAAAACCATAAGTCATTTGCGTTAAATCGTTTGTCCCAAATGAGAAAAATTCTGCTTCTTCAGCGATTTCATCAGCAAGTAAAGCTGCTCTTGGAATTTCAATCATTGTTCCAATTTTATATGAAATTTTTGTTTTATTTTCTTTAAGAACTTCTTCAGCGGTTTTAACAACCACATCTTTAACATATTTAAGTTCGCTTTTATCACCAACAAGTGGAATCATAATTTCAGGATCAACTTTAATTCCTTTTTTAGAAACGTTTATAGCTGCTTCAATTACTGCTCTTGTTTGCATTTCTGCAATTTCCGGATAAATAATTGAAAGTCTGCATCCACGAAGACCCATCATTGGATTAAATTCTTTTAATGAATCTACTCTATTTTTTAATTCATCAAAAGTCATACTTAAAGTTGGCGCTAAAGCTTTAATTTCTTTATCCTCATGTGGTAAAAATTCATGAAGAGGTGGATCTAAGAAACGAATAGTAACAGATTTTCCATTCATTTGCGTAAATAATCCTTCAAAGTCTTCTCTTTGATAAGGAAGTATTTTAGATAAAGCTTCTTTTCTTGTTTCCAAATCATTAGCCGTAATCATACGCCTAAAATTAAATATTCTCTGTTCATCAAAGAACATGTGCTCAGTTCTACAAAGGCCAATACCTTCAGCACCAAATTTATTAGCTTGCATAGCATCTTTAGGACTATCTGCATTAGTATAAACTTTCAAAGTTCTAGCTTTATCAGCCCAGCTCATAAATGTTTCAAAGTCGCCTGATATTTCAGGTTCTTTAACTTTTATTTCTTCTCCATAAACAAAACCTGTTGAACCATCTAAGCTTAAATAATCTCCTTCTTTAAATACTTTACCATCTTTAGTAGTTAAAGTTTTTTTCTTTTCATTAATTACAACTTCACCACATCCGGCAACACAGCAAGTTCCCATTCCGCGAGCCACTACGGCTGCATGTGAAGTCATTCCACCACGTGAAGTCAAAATACCTTGCGCTAAATTCATTCCTTCAATATCCTCTGGAGAAGTTTCCATTCTAGCTAAAATTATATTTTTAACACCATTATCATAGGCTTTTTTAACATCTTCAGCACTAAAATAAATATGACCTGTAGCCGCACCTGGAGAAGCCGCTAAACCCGTAGCAATAACTGCAGCTTTCTTGAGAGCTTTTTCATCAAAAACAGGATGTAATAATTGATCTAAATCACGAGGATTTACACGTAGTAACGCTTCTTCTTTTGTAATAGCTCCTTCTTCAACAAATGCAGTAGCAATCTTTAAAGCTGCACTTGCTGTTCTTTTACCATTACGCGTTTGAAGCATAAATAATTTGCCATTTTCAATTGTAAATTCCATATCTTGCATATCTTTGTAATGTTTTTCTAGAATATCACAAATTTTGACAAACTCTTCATAACACTCAGGCATAACCTTTTTTAGTTTATCGATATGTTCTGGTGTACGTATGCCAGCAACTACATCTTCACCTTGCGCATTGATTAAAAATTCACCAAATAGTTTCTTTTCACCAGTAGCCGGATTACGAGTAAAGGCAACTCCTGTACCAGAATTATCTCCAGTATTTCCATATACCATTTGTTGTACATTAACAGCAGTTCCCCAATCATCTGGAATATCATTAAGTCTTCTATAAGTTTTCGCACGATCATTATTCCAAGAACGGAACACAGCTTTAATAGCCTCCATTAATTGAATAGTAGGATCTTGTGGAAACTCTTCTTTAGCATGTTTTTTATATTCTTTTTTGTAGATATCAACTACTTCTTTTAAATCTTCAGCAGTTAAATCTGTATCAAATTTTGCTCCTTTAGCTTCCTTAATTCTATCAAATTGATGTTCAAAATCACTTTTTGGAAAACCTTTTACCACATCAGCAAACATTTGAATAAATCTTCTATAACTATCAAAAACAAATCTTTCATTTTTAGTTATTTTAGAAAAACCTTTGGCCACTTCATCATTCATACCTAAATTAAGAACTGTATCCATCATTCCTGGCATTGACTCACGAGCTCCAGATCTTACTGATACAAGCAAAGGATTATTTGGATCTCCTAATTTTTTAGAAGAAATTTCTTCTAATTCAGTCAGTTTTTCTTTAACTTGACTCATTACTTCATCTGAAAGCGTGCTTTTATCTTTATAATATTTAAGGCAAGCCTCAGTTGTTATCGTAAAACCTTGTGGAACAGGAAGACCAATACTTGTCATTTCAGCTAAATTAGCACCTTTACCACCTAGTGTTTCACGCATGCTTTTGTTTCCTTCTTTAAAGGAATAAACATATTTCATTTTCTCACCTTCCCAAGTTATAGTATAACACAAAATAAAGATAAAAGCTCAATACTTTTATCTTTTTATAAGACTCATTATTAATAATATTTATTTATGTAAAATTTATGTAAAAAACAATTTAATTAAAACAAAAGATAAACAAACATAAAGTTTGTTTTTTTATAAAATTATTAATTATTTTAATTCCAAAAGACATACACATTCAACATGATGAGTTAAAGGAAACATATCATATAAAACTATATCTTTAACTTCATAAAGTTTACTAATTTGCTTTAAATCTCTAGCCAATGTCACTGGATTACAAGAAACATATACTATTCTATTTGGCTTAATACTTAATATATTATTAATACCTTCCTCTTTTATCCCTGCCCTAGCTGGATCAACAATTACCACATCAGCCTTACTATCTATTTTATTCGCATCACCACATATAAAATTAACATTAGTGATTTTATTTAATTCTTTATTCTCATCCGCACACTCGATTGCTTCTTTATTAATTTCAACCCCAATTACTTTTTTAAAATTTTTACTTAAACATAAACTAATTGTCCCCGTTCCACAATATAAATCTAGTAAAGCCTCTCCTTTGCCAACAAATTCAACAATTTTAGAATAAAGTTTTTTCGTAACTTCGTTATTTACTTGAAAAAAAGAATCTTTAGATACTAAAAATTTATAATCTAAAATATGGTTTAGAATTTTTTCTTTACCATAAACAAGATTATCATTCATATATATAGAATCTGCATAATTTTTAAGAACATTAATATCCATAATCCCATAAATTATAATCATTACTTCATCCATAGCTTTAATTACAATTTCTTTAACTTTTGATAACTCTTCTTCTTTTAATACTTTAATTACTTCATTAATTTCATTCTTTGCGATTAAACATTTATCAATTTCTATTAATTCATTTGAGTTATTCTTAAAATATCCAAGTTTTCCATTTCTAACTTTTAAAGTTATTTTATTTCGGTAACTAGGTAAATTCAAACAAGGAATTATTTCTTTAATATTAAAATCCACATTCGCAAACTTTTTTAAAATTCCTTCAACCTTATTCTTTTTATATTGAAGAGATTTTTCATAATCATAATTTTTAAGTGAACAACCACAATTATCATAAGGGCAGTCAAAACAAACCCTATCTTTAGATTTTGTTTTTAACTCTGTAATTTCTCCCATCATAAACCTTTTCTTATCTAAAATGACATTGACTAAAGCTTTTTCCGAAGGCAAAAAATCAGGAATAAAAATTACTTTCCCATTAATATGTCCTACGCCTCTCCCAAAATCATCTAATCTTTCACATATAATCTCATGCATGTTTTTTTCCCTTTATATCAAATCTATATATTGAAATTAATACCGAAACAACTAAAATAAAATTACCTATTGCCCCTACAATAGCTAAAGAAATGACATCATAAATAAAAAATAAAGTGCCGGCCAATACTTGCATAAGTCTCATTAATCTAATGTCAGCAGTCCAAGCCGCAAAACTATAAGTCAAAATGGCTACTGTTGGTAGCAAGCTAACGCTTCCCTTATATCCAAATAATGATAAAAAAGTAATTAAAAGAATTAGAAAAATAAGTACCCATAAAGGTGCTTTTTTATTATCATATTTTTTAAAAATAGCATTCCTAATAGAAGATACAATATTCATCAAAAATCCAGAAATTGCTCCCAAACAAAGATATTGAAAGGCATATGAAAAACAACTAAAAATTTGAAGTTTAAGCAACTTATTCTTATCATCACACTGGAAACTTGTAATCATAAGTGTCACCGCAACAAGCCCAAATATCTGCGCTAAAACGAAATTTAAAGACATATAATCACATCCAATAAAATTATATCATATCTTATAAATATTTGAACATAATAAAAAAGAAAGCTGTGATCATATGCAAAAAATAAATAAAAATATCGATAAAGTAATAAAAGAAATTAAAAAAATTTATGGTAATAGTTCTGATATTATTACAAGAACAATTAATATAAAAGGAAATAAAGTCGGTTTCCTTTTTTTAGAAAGCACATCACAAACAGATGCCATAAGTGATTACATCATCAAAAGTGCAATATACACAGAAAAAAGCAAAAACATTTTTAATAATTTGTTTAATATATTAAAAAACAAATTATTCAATAGCCAGCTACTTGTAACAAATGATTTTGAAAAGTTTCCATATTACTTATCAAGCGGCTTTACAATATTAATAGTCGAAGGAAATGATAAAGCTATAGTAATGGAAACCAAAGCAAACTTAGATAGAGGTATAACTGAATCTTCAAGTGAACCCATAATTAGAGGGTCTAAAGATAGTTTCACCGAAAGTCATGCTAAAAACTTAGGTCTAATAAGAAAAAGAATAAAAGATCCTAATCTATGGTTTGAAGAAATTAAGATAGGAAGAAGAACAAAAACAAAAACAACAATAGCTTATATTAATGGCATTGCTGATAACAAGAAAATAATGCAAATTAAAAAACGATTAACAAAAATTGATATCGACGGCATATTAGATAGTGGAAACATTAGAGACTATCTAACAGTTCAAAAATCTATTTTTCCACAAATAAAAAGCAGCGAAAGACCTGATATGGTATGTCAAGAATTATTAAATGGGAAAATAATAATTCTAGTTGAAAATAGTCCTTTCACTTTAATTTTACCAACGGTATTCTTAGATTTTATAAGATCACCAGAAGATCAAAATGAAAAAGCTATAAATATAACTTTCACTAGAATATTAAGATTTTTTGCTCTTATAATTACCATATTGACTCCCGCTCTATATATAGCCGTTGCAACCTATGATCAAAACACTATCCCTGATAAACTGTTAATTTCCTTAGCAGTCCAAAGAGAGGGCGTTCCTTTCCCTACTTTTTTTGAGATAATTTTATTTATGACTATATTTGAAATTCTTAGGGAAAGTGATTTAAAAAGCCCAACTAATATGAGCTCTGCCATGAGCATCGTTGGAGCATTAGTCCTAGGACAGGCCGCTGTTGATGCAGCACTAGTATCACCTATAACTATTATAATTGTCGCTATCACATCTATTTGTAGTTTAATATTTCAAGATAGTGACTTCATAAATGGCATTAGATTTTGGAGATTCCTTTTCATTACAGCTTCAAGCATGCTAGGAGCAATTGGCATATTATCGATGACTTTAATATGGATAACTAAAATGGCTTCCCTAGAAAATTTAAATACTTCTTTTCTAGCGCCCCTCGCCCCTTTTAATAAAAACGACAATAAAGATGCCATAATAAAAGCTACTATACCAAACATTTATAAAAGACCAAAATATTTAAACGTTCAAAACATAATAAAACAAGGAGGAAAAAAATGAAAAAAATAATATTAATATTCATTTGTCTAATCCTTTGTGGTTGTGAAAATTATGCTGAATTAAATAAACTATCAATTGTAACCGCTGCCGGTATTGATAAAAAAGATGATAAATATGAAATAACTCTACTAATCGCAAACTCACCTAAAAATGAAACAACTAGCAAAGAAGGAGAGGCCAAAACAACTGTATATCAAAGTACTGGTAAAAGCATAGCTGAAGCCATCAAAAAAATAGATAAAAAAACTCCAAAACAATTATATTTTAGTCATATAAACGTCATTGTCATATCAGAAGAAATTGGCAAAGAAGGTTTTTTCAAAGTTGCTGACTGGTGGATAAGGCATCCCCAAACTAGAAATAAATTTTACTTAATACAAGTAAACCAAAATAAAGCTGGAAATGTATTAAAAATAGTCTCACCCTTAGAATCATTTCCATCTCAAAACATTGCTACACTAATAGAATCAAATAAAAATTCTAGATCAATTGGTGATACTGCTTCATATAGTAATTTTATCAGTAGAGTTTTAAAACCAGGATATGAAGCAATAATGCCCACTATAAAAATAAATGGTAATGTTAAAGAAGGAAGCAAGCGAGAAAATTTAGAAACAGCAAACCCAAAAACATATTTAAGTTTAGGACCCCTGGCAATTTATAAAAAAGACAAATTAATAAAAACTACAACAAAAAAAGAAACTGATGCAATTTATATTTTAAATAACGAAGCCAAAGAATTAATTTACACCATAAATTATAAAAATAATTTATTAAACATTTTTTCAAATTCTTTAAAAACAAAAATAAAATTAAAAAATAAAAATGAAGCCGACATTTATATAAAAATGAAAGGAACCATATATGAAACAAATGGCAAAATAGACTTAAATAATATAAAAGAAATCGAAAAAACATGGAACAAAAGTCTTAAAAAAGATTTAAAGAAATTAATAAAAAATGTGCAAAATAAATACCAAAGTGATATTTTTGGTTTTGGTAATTTGATATATAAAAACTATCCTCAAAGATGGAAACAAATAAAAAATAACTGGAATGAAAAATACTTTAAAAAATTTAAAATAAATATTCATTCTAATGCCAAAATAACTTCCACCGCTTCACTTACTAAAACCTTAGAAAAGAGTGATTAAATGAAAAAAATAAGTACATTAGAATACAATACTCTAATTTGGTTTTTAATTAGAGCCTGTTTCACTGAACTTACATTAACAAATATTATATATTATGTTAAGCAAGATGCTTGGATAAGTATAATAATTGGGATATTATTAGGACTAATACCATTCTTTATTTATGAATACTTGAAACAAATATTTCCTAACGAAAATATAATTTCATTAAACAATAAAATCTGGCAGAAAGGTGGAAAAATAATTAATTTAATCACTTTTATAACTAGTCTCCTTTTAGTAACATATACTTTTTTTATTTTAATAAAATTTACAGGCACTTTATTTTTATATAAAACAAATTTATGGATAATAAGCACTGCTTTAATAATTCCTATAGGTTATGCCGCAAATAAAAATATAAGAATTATAAGTAGAATAAGCTTAATGTTATTTTACGTTTCCATCACATTTTATTTTTTAATTTTCTCTGGTCTTGTTAGAAACATTGATATTAGTAATATTAAACCATTATTTGAAAGTAATCCTAAAAATATCCTAAATTGTTCACTTATATTTATTGGAATCAATATAATAAAAATATATTATTTAAACATGATTCCCAAACAAAAAATAATAAATTATTCCAGCAAAAATAGTTTAATAATGTACCTAATATCATCATTAAGTGTTTTTATTATATCTATCATCGTAATATGTGTTCTTGGTATTAACTTATCTATTTTATATAAATATCCAGCTTTTCAACTATTAAAAAGAGTAAATTTTTTAGTATTTGATAGGATCGAAAACATTTTATCGATTGAAACTATTTTCGCAATGTTTATCGAAATAATTATAATGATTCATTATTTAAAAGAAACAATTTCTATTAACTTTAATAAAAAAACAAATAAATATGTAATATTTATCTGCTTATTTATTCTTATTATTAGTAATAATACATTTATAAACTATAAGAGTAGTGAAGACTTTTTCACCGGACCGTTTTTATATATAACATTATTAATCATATTTATCTTACCACTATTAACGCTTATTAAAAGTCTATTATATGAAAATACTTAAGAGCAAAAAACGCCGCTCCAGCAATAATTATTAAAACAAACAAAACTAAGAAAAAAGTTTTAAGAAAAGAGCCCTTTTTCTCACCGCCATCAACAAAGTCAGCTCTTTTAAGTCTAACTCCACCAGTAAAAAATGAATCATCCATTGTTTTACTATTCATAGATGTAAATTCTGTAAAATCTTTTACATCGCCAACTTTAGTATCATCAGACATTAAATCACTAAACATATCAGTTGACGTTTCTTCTTTACTTTTATTAAGCATACTAGTATTAGATATCGTCTTAATAAGATCCTCCAGATCTTCTTCCTTATTGTCTTCTACACTATTTCCGGATTTTAGATTAAGTTTTTTCAAAATATCATAATTAGTATTATTTAAAACGCGTTCTTTATTATCTGGCTCTTTATTTTCTTTAGCTGTCTTTAAAACATCAACTATATCATAATTACGATCAGTATCCTCTTTATAACGATCTTTTAAAATTGGATAAGAATCCGTATTTTCTGAAGAAGAATCACGAACAGCTCTTCTACTAGTATTTTCTCTATCCTCAAGCATTCTTTTAACTTTTGAAATATCAATTTCATTTTCTTTATCAATAGAAGCCACACCCTCAATATTACTATACTTATCATCATATGAATATATACTATTATATAAACTTCTATTACGACTTGAACGTGATGATTTTACAGTCTTATTTTTATATCTTTCCATTCTAGATGACATAGGTATCGCCTCCTATAATAATGATAACATATTTTAAATATTTTTAAAAGTATGTACTTGCTTTTTCCAAATTATTTATTTATAATTTTTATAGGAGGATTATATTATGGCAAAAGTTGAAGTTGATAAAAATAAATGTATTGGTTGTGGTTCATGTACAGCAATAGCTCCAGATGTTTTTGAGTTTGATGATGACGGACTTGCAAAAGCTGTGAAACAAGAAGTAAATGAAGATGTAAAAACAGCTGAAGAAAGCTGTCCAACCGAAGCAATTAAAGCAGAAGAATAAAAAACAATTGTATAACAATTGTTTTTATTTTTTTCCAAGCGAATATAGAGTTTTTACTTCTTTTATTGTTAAATGTCTATACTTTCCAGAAGTAAGTCCACTTAAAGTAAGCCCAGCAAATTTTTCTCTTTTTAATTTAGTTACTTTATAACCAATAGCTTCAAACATTTTTTTAACTTGATGATTTTTACCCTCGTGAATAGTAAGTTCAACTAATGAAAAATTATTCTTTTTATCTATTTTTTTAATTTTAGCTTTAGCTTTAGCCGTTTTTTTACCATCAATCATAACCCCGGCACACATCTTTTTAATAAACTCTGGCTTTACAAGTCCTTCGATTTTAGCAACATAAACTTTTTCAATATTGTTTCTAGGATGAATTAATAAATTGGTAAGTTCACCATCATTAGTTAAAATAAGCAGTCCACTAGTATCATAATCAAGTCTACCAACAGGATACAATCGATTAGTTGTACTAATTAAATCCATAACTGTTTTTCTGCCTTTTTCATCATTAGTTGTAGTTACTACTCCTCTAGGTTTATATAGTAAAATATATTCCTTATTTTCTAACTTTAAATTACATCCATTAATCGTAATTTGATCACTATAACTAGCCTTAGCCCCTAAGTTAGTAATTTTTTCACCATTTACAAAAACTTTACCACTTTCTATTAAAACTTCCGCTTTTCTTCTAGAACAGTATCCACTATTTGCAATAATTTTTTGAAGTCTCTCCATGCAAATCACCAACTAAATTATACTTTATGAATCTTATTATGTCAAAATAAAAATGGGACTATGATTAAACTCATTATAACCATAAATAAATCAGCTAGTAACCCTACCCATAAAGCATGTTTTATTTTTTTTATTCCTACCGTTCCAAAATATAAAGTAATAATATAAATAGTTGTATCACTTGATCCCTGGATAACCGATGAAAGAAAACTTATATAACTATCTGGTCCATATATCCCATATATATTATTTAAAAGAGCAAGTCCAAAACTACCAGAAAGTGGTCGCATAACAGCAATTGGCAAAACTTCAAATGGAATTTTTAATAACAAAAATAACGGTTTTAAAAAAGAAAAAACATAATCAATTATTTTACTACTTTTAAAAATATTGACTGCTAAAATCATAGCTAAAAGTGAAGGAAACATTTTCATTATCATTGAAAAGCTATCTATTACTCCTTCAATAAAAGCATCATAAATATTTATTTTTTTAAAAAATCCATATATTATTACAAAAAGAACAATTAATGGAATAAACAAATTACTCATTTTTTAGCCCACAATCTATCAACAATAAGTCCAAAAACTAAAGAAATAAAACTAACAATTATACATGGCAAAACAATACTAGTAGGACTCTTACTTTTATGAAGCATTCTAAGCGAAATAATAGTCGTGGGAATTAAGGTAAAACCGCAAGTATTCATGATTAAAAAAGTAATCATACTAGTACTAGCTTCTTCTTTATTATCATTTAATTTTTGCATAGATTCCATTGCTTTAATTCCAAAAGGCGTTGCCGCATTACCTAACCCAAACACATTAGCGATAATATTAGAAGAAATATAATCAAAAGATTCATGATTCCTAGGTATTTTTGGAAATAATATTCTTAAAAATGGTTCAATAAGTTTAGAAAATTTATCAAGTAATCCTGCCCTTTTAGCAATATTCATTATTCCTAGCCACAAAGCTATCAAAGGAAAAATTTGAAATAGTAAATCTAAAGTGACTTTACCACTACCCAAAATTTGTTTATTCAATATCTCGAATTTGCCATTTATAATTAAATATAATGAACCAGAAATAATTAAAAACGCCCATAATTTATTAATCATACCTTAACATAAATACTTTCTTTTTTTATAATTTGATCACCTAAATAAACTTTAATCATTCCAACTTTATCATTATTCTTGTATTTCCTTTCTTTTTTTAATTCATATTTAATTTTAAGTAACTTTTCTTCATCTAATGTAAGGGGATAAGTTACTTTATTTTTAATATAAAGTGTATTATTATAATAATTCTCACCTATTATCGAAAGCTTTCCTTTATTAAATAAAATAAAATTATTATATTTAGAAAAAGCTTCTTCAAACAAGCTAACATGATCCTTAAAATCATTTCCATCATTAATTGTAACTGCCACCAAATTAAGATTATTTTTAGAAGCTGAAGTAACCAAAGTTCTTTTAGCTTTTTTAGTAAATCCTGTTTTGCCGCCAATCATATATTTATATGAATATAAAAGTTTATTTTTATTTCTCCATTTATAAACATTTTTGTTGGTTTTTAAAACATATTCTTTTGTACTAACAATCTTTCTAAATTCTTTGTTTTTCATCGCATAACTCATAAGCAACGCCATGTCATAAGCTGATGAAAAATTTCCTTTAAATTCTTTTTCATCAAGTCCACTAGGATTATTAAAAATAGTATTTTTCATTCCTATTTTTAAAGATTTTTTATTCATTAAACTCACAAATTTTTGAATACTTCCAGAAGTGTTTTTAGCTAAAACTAAAGCTGCATCATTACCACTCCGCATCATAAGCCCATAAAGTAAATCTTTTACCTTAAGTTTTTCTCCAACTTGTACATAAATTCCTGAACCATATGATTTTAACACCTCATCACCAACAATAATTTCTTGATTAATATCAGTATTTTCAATCACACAAATAGCTGTCATAATTTTTGATATTGAAGCAACACTTTGAACATAATTCATATCTTTTCCATATAAAATCCTTTTACTATCCATATCCATTAAAATAACTGACCTTGCTGAAGTATTAAATGCCTTAACACTAAAAGGAAAAAGCAATAATAAAAATAAAACTTTTTTCATAAATTCACCTAAAAAATTATATACAAAAAATGGACAAAATATGTCCATTTAATAATTATTAAGAGGCATCATTATCTGTGTTTTGAGCATTATCTGTTTTATAGTCCTGTTGAGAAATATCTGTACTTTCCGTATTTTTTGTATCATTATTTGTATCTATTATTTCATTATTTATATCATTGACACCATAAAGTCCATTTATTTTACTTTCATCATCAGAAGATAATGGATTAATTACCCACTTTTCATCAATTTTATTTAAATAAAAATTAATTGTATATGTTTCCATATCTTTCACTTTCTTTATCTTATCAAGTCTATAGGAAGCAAATGTGTTGTTAGTATCAAATTCCGATGCATTTTCCAATCTATAATTATTAGCCTCATTTACTGCATCAGTATAACTGCGAACAGTTATTTCAACTTCAACTGTGGCAGTATCTCCATCAATTGTTTCATCTTTAATTTTATATGTCATATCTTGATAATGTTTTTTCATAAATTCACGGTAATCATTTCTTTCATTATCAGTTAAATCACTGTCAAAAAGCAAAACATCATTTAAATCATCCATAACATCTTTATCGTTTGTCTGATATTTATTTAAAAATGCCTCTACTTTTTTAGTTGGTGTATTATTCATATTACCACATCCTGTAAGAACAAATAAGATAAGAAAAAAACAGAATAATTTTTTCATAAAATCCCTCCTTTAGTAATAGTTTGGAATATTTATTAAAAATTATACTGTTTTATTATTTGTTTTTTTACTATCTTTTATAGGTTCTAAAAGTAATCCATTACTTTTTAAATTATTTTTACTTTTTGAAATTTCAAAGTTACTGTTTAAAAAAAATTTTAAATATAATCCATTTATACTAGATAAAGTATCATATACTTTTTTTGATAAACCTGTTTGCGTAAAGTAAAAACTATCACCATATATTATTGCGTTATCTCTAGTAAGTTCCATAAAACCATATTTTAAAAATTTTTTGATAACTTCTTGATTTGCATCATTTTCCTTTAAAATAAAATAACCAGGATCAGGAGTCCACTTAATAATCCCATCTTTTATAACATATTTAGAAGTCAAACACTTATCAACATCAAAAAATTGATTATATGTTGGATCCACCAAATAAGGAACTAATTTATCTTCCTCTAACAAATAAACAATTATAAAAGAGTGCTGGAGAACATTAAAGAATATGCGGTTTGTCTGTACAGGAATACTTTTAAGATTCAAATCATCAAAATAATGTTTAAGCATAGATTGTGCATTAGTACAATCACCAGAAAAATTATATCCATCTATATTTTCATGTTTACTTTTAATAAGTAAATCTCTAACTTTATAAGAAATATAACTTAAAAAATATAATGCTTCATCTTTGGTTAATGATTTTCCATTTTTACATTTTTCTTCTATTTCTTCTATTATAACCAGATCTACATTTTCCATAATATTAATATCAATATCAAATATTTGATTCATATTAACACCTCTAATATAAATTAAAGGTTAATTTAATATTAACCTTTTATATATAAAGTCTTACAGACTAATTTTCAATTGGTGGACCCGAGGAGAATTGAACTCCTGTCCAAAAATACTTCAAAGTAAACATCTACAAGTTTAGTTAGTTATAAAATTTCCTAATAAAAATTAGTAACTAACAACTATCCTATTAGTAAGCCTATAAAATTCATCATTACCTCTAGGCTAAATAATGATATATCTCACTAAAAGCGAACTTCTAAAATTTTTTGTGAGCTAAAAATTATAGAAGTGTACCATGCCAACCTTAGGCAAATGAAGGTACGTAATTATTTCTGTTTCCAGTTATATTTAAGTTAGACTTAACGTGTCTCTCCGACTTGCAGTTTAAATCTCCCTATTTCTGTCGAAACCAAAGCGGGCCCGTTTTTAAACAGTTATATTTTAACATATAACTGTTTTTTTGACAAATTACTTCTTTAGTCTACTGCGAATATCTCTTTCAATATCGCGTTTTTTTATATCCTCTCTTTTATCGTAATCTTTCTTACCCCTGCATACACCAAGCATAATTTTTGCTTTTCCTTTGTTTAAGTATACTTTTAAAGGAATTAATGTATACCCTTCTAATCTTACTTTATCACGAAGTTTATAAATTTCTTTTTTGTGTAAAAGTAATTTTCTGGTTCTAGTTTCTTCATGATTAAAAATATTCCCATTATCATAACTACTAATATGCATATTTATAAGAAATACTTCATCATTTTTAATATTAGCGTAACTATCTTTTATATTAGCTTTGCCAGCTTTTATCGACTTTATCTCTGTTCCAGTCAAAACAATACCAGCTTCAATAGTTTCAAAAATTTGATAATTATGCTTTGCTTTGCGGTTGTTTATTTCCATTTTTATCACCTTTGTTTAGTATAAAATTAATAAGCCCTTTTTCTTTTACTACACTCTCAACAACTATTTCTACTGACATACCAAGCACATATCTTTTTTTACTTTTTTTACCAATTAAACTATATGTGCTTTCATCATAAGTATAATAATCATCATCAATACTGTCAATTTTAACAAGACCTTCTACTAAATTAGGTAGTTCCACATACATTCCATAATTTGTAACTGTACTTATCATACCTTTATATACTTCGCCAATATGGCCTTCCATATATTCAGCCATTTTCATATCCGTTACATCTCTTTCACAATCATCAGCCGCTTTTTCGCGATCAGAAGATTTTTTTGCTATAATTGGAAGCTCTTCATTAAAATAGTCAATAGTTGAATTATCTATTTTGTGTTCAAACAAATATGTTCTAAGAAGTCTATGAACAGTTAAATCCGGGAATCTTCTAATTGGTGAAGTAAAATGTGTATAAAACTTACTTGCTAAACCAAAATGCCCAATATTAGTATTATCATAAATAGCTTTCATCATACTCCTTAAAAGCATATTAGATAAAACAGGATATTCTTTTTTATCCTTTAATTGATCTAAAATGCTTTGAATTGTTTTAGGTGTAATATTTTTCATATTAGCATTTACTTTATAACCTAAAATATTTAGAAAACTTAAAAATCTTTTTAATTTATCTTCATCAGGTCGACCATGAACACGGTAGATAAAAGGAAGATCCATATAAGTTATCGTTGTCGCAACAGCTTCATTAGCCGCTATCATAAAGTCTTCAATTAAATTTTCACCAGTTCCTCTTACCCTTTTTTCGATATCAATTGCTTTTCCATTTTCATCAGTAATGACTTTAGGCTCATCAACATCAAAATCAATATAACCTTTTTCAACTTTTGTTTTTCTTATTATTGAAGCAAGTTCTTTCATTAAATTTAAATTAGAGACAAATTCTTCATAACCTTCCGGAATAATATTTTCTTCTAAAATTTTATTGACATTTTTATATGTCATTTGTTTTCTAGATTTAATATAACTTTCAAAAATATCACTGCTTAAGGTATTACCTTTTTGATCTATTTCCATCACGCAAGAAATAGTAAGTCTAATAACATCTGGATTTAACGAACAAATCCCATTTGAGAGTTGATGTGGAAGCATTGGAATTACCGTATTAGCCAAATAATTACTTGTTCCTCTTTCAAAAGCTTCTTCATATAAAGCTGTACTAGGTTTTACATAATGACTTACATCAGCAATATGAACACCTAATAGATAATTTCCATTATCAAGTTTTTTAATACTAATCGCATCATCGATATCTTTAGTATCATCACCATCTATTGTAAAAATCATTTCATTAGTTAAATCTCTTCTTGATGTAAGCTCTTCTTCTAAAACCTCACTTGGAATACTTTTAAGTTCTTCTTCCACTTCCTCTGGATAAATATCACTTATTTGATATTTCGCTGCAATCGATAAAATATCAACCCCTGGATCATCTTTATGACCTAAAACACGAATAACTTCGCCTTCATAATAATTACTTTTTTCAATTTTATTTTCAATTTTAACGATTACCTTATGCCCAGGCACTGCCCCATTTAATTTATCATTAGGTATTTCAACTATGATTTTTAATTTATCGTCGTCTAATTCAATAAAGTTTTTTTGATCTTTAACATATAATTCACCAACTAAAGTAGTACTCATATTACGTTTATTAATTGATGAAATTATAGCTTCATGTCTTCCATCATCGATAATCTTAATAATAACTTCATCGCCGTCAACAGCTCCATTTACATTTTCTGAGGCAATATAATAATCATCCTTAATTCCATCAACCATTACAAAACCAAAACTTTTTTTATTTCCAACAAATATTCCGATCTTTTTCATTTTATCATTAAATTTTTCATATTTACCTTTATTAGTAAGTCTTATTTTAAGTTCTTTTTCTAATTTTTCTAAAACTTTTGCAAGTTGCGGAAGTTCTTCATCATTTAATATAGCTGCTATTTCTTCATAAGTAACAGCTTTATTATGTTTTGTAATATATTCTAGCACCTTTTCTTCCATTTTTACACCTCTATTATAATTATAAAATAAAATAAAGAAAAAATATAGTGTTTATTGAATTTCCTTTACACTATATTTTTTAAAATAATAAACAATAATTACAATTATCGATCCTAATAAAGCTACTATCATATCCCACATTGTATCCGATACCCCAGTTAAAGCTACCCTTTGAGCATCACCGCCAACAAATTCATTACAAACAAATTCAAAAACTTCCCAAAGACATGCACAAAATGAAGTAAAAGATAAAATGAATATAATATTAAATAAAAGTTTTTTTGATTTAATTTTGTCTAATATAAGAATTGCCACTCCAGAAGAAAGGAAACCTGAAAAAGTATGCGTAATTTTATCAAAGGCTTCTACTTTATTATATAGTTCACATATAACTCCTAAATAATGGGCCAAAAATATAAATATTATCCATAAAAATATTAATCCTTCATTAATATTTAATTTAAATAATTTATTTAAAATATAAGGAATAAATAATGTTAAAACAATACTACCATTTTTTAAAAATATAACTATTCCTTGATCTAATTCCGAAAATATTTTAAAAAAAGCTAAAACTATTGTAATTAATATAAATAAACAATTAATCTTCTTCATGTGTTATACTTTCCATCTCCACTCCATTGATTGCATCAAATCTCTTAGTAATTTTATCAGTCGTTGTATGAATATCCTTAACATCTTTACTTACCGTTTCAATACTTCTATAAAGCTTATCCCATCTATCTTTATAACGTTTAAACTCCGTATCTAAAAGTCTCAATTCTTGATGAATAACCTTTGTATATTTGTCTCTTTCTAAATTTTTAATAATAATTTGTATAGTAGTTAAAGTACTTATTAAAGTTGTTGGGCCACATATCCAAACTTTCTTTTGATAAGCATAATCAATAACATCTTGGTGATAAGCATTAACTTCCGCAAAAATAGCTTCAGCTGGTAAGAAAAGTATTGCTTGATCAGTAGTTTCTCCAGGAATTATATATTTACTAGCGATCGCATCAATATGTTTTTTCATATCAGCTTTAAATTTTCTTTCAGCTAAACTTCTATTAGAACTATTTTTATCAACCATTAATTGATAATTTTCAAGCGGAAATTTAGAATCAATAGCAATCATTCCCAAAGGATCAGGAGCAAAAACCACACTATCAGCAATTGTTCCATTACTAAGAGTATACTGAAGTCTATATATATTATTCTTCCCTTCACCAAAAACATTACACAAAATATGCTTTAAATTTACTTCTCCGAATATTCCTCTTGTCTTTTTATCAGTTAAAACGCCTTGAAGTGAAACTATATCTGTTGAAAGAGTATCTATTTTCTTTTGAGCCTCATCAATCTTAGAAAGTCTTTCTAATACTGAAGTAAATGTTTTATTAGTTTTTTCAAAATTTTGATCCAATCTTTCATTTACTTTATCATTGATTAAATTAAGTCTGCGGTCAATTCGATCATTAAGTCCCACGAAATCATCATTTAAACTTTTATTAATTTCACTTTTAAAATCTCCTAATTCTTTTATCATTTCTGTCTCAAGTTTTCCCAGTCTTTCTGTAATATTCGTTTCATTAACATTTTTCGTAAGTGCGATAACACTAACTATTAATATAACAACTAAAAGACCAATTATAATATATTCCATATCTATCACCTATAATAATTATAAATTATTTTAATTTATCAATCAAGCCATTATTACTTTCATAATTTTATATTTTTTAATAAATAAGTTTCATATCCTCCAATAATATTATAAGTCTTATAACCAAGCGCATTTAATATTTGACTAAGTGTTTTAGAAGTAAGTCCCTTTTGACAATAAAAATAATAAATATTATTTTTATTTAAATACCTACTTGGATCATTTATTAAAATACTATACTCTATGTTTACAGCACCAGGAATATGATTATCACTATACTTTTGCCTTGACCTTATATCAATAATATTTGGATTTGTTATATCTAATAATTCATTAAAAGAAATTTCCAAATAAATCACCTCTAAAACATTATATGTTTTAAAGTAATATGTTTTTTTACAAATAACTAAAAAGATAAGTATAATACTTATCTTATTCATCATCACTAAAGAAATCGTCAAAGAACTGATCATCAGTGACAAAATCATCATCGTGTTTCGTCTTAGTTTCCTTTGGTTCAGCAAGGTCCTTACTAACCTTTAAATTGTCTGCTTTTTCACTAATTCGTGCATTTTCATTAATTTTGTTAGTAATTTTAGCTGCAAAATCTTCAGATGAAAATGTTGTAGATAAATCTTTTTTAGGAATTTCTTCTCGTATAGGTTCTGAAACTGCTGGCGAAACAACTTCCTTCTTAACATCCTCATTTTTAGGATTAACCTCAATAATATCATCTCTTGGAACAACAACTGGTCTTTTAACCGGTTCAATTTTTGGAGCAGACGATTTTTTAGCTGAAGCTCGTTTTGCCGCTTTTTCTCTTTCTTCTTTTTCAAGTTCAGCTATTTTAGCATCAATATTCTTAATAAAATCATTAGTTGTTAGTGGCCTATTATTAACATTCATTTTATCAGCAAGACCAGGCATAACTGAATTAACTAAACTATTCATTTTTTCTTGTCTTTTGGCATCAACATAAGCCTTTAAATCAAAGATATGAACAGGTTCTTTTTCACGATTTGGATAAACTGCTTTTTCGCCTTTTTCAGCTGGACCCCAATCCATTTGCCAGTTCATTTTCAATTTAGTCTTAAAAGGATTCATACGAAGTCTAAGTAAAATAATTTCCCCCATTTTAAGTTTTTGCAAATCACTAACTGTAATTAAAGGCCTTGTTTCTTTTTTCTCTTTACCATCTTTATCTTTTTCTTTAATTTCATATTCACCACACATCTCGCTTATTTCTTTTAAAGCAGCAAGCTCGGTACTTATTAAGTAAACTATATTTGTACAGTTTCCTCTAATAGTATCGCCTTTTTCTTTACCATAAACTTCAGCAAGTTGGGCATAGTTTTGAATAACGAAATAAAATCTCATCTTACGAGAACGGGCTGCTGAAACCATCGTATCAACATCTTTAAGCGGTGGCATATTGGCAAACTCGTCCAAAATAAAATTTGTTCTATATGGTAGTTTTCCACCATTTTTTTGAGCATAATCAACTAACGCTTCGTAACATTGTTTAAGAAATATTGTAACAAGTGAATGATATGTTTTCTTTTCATCTTGAACAATTATAAAAACAGCTGTTTTTTTACTACCAATATCTTCAAAATCAAAATCACTATGTGAAAGCATTTCTGATAAATTTTCACGAGCAGCAAACAATCTAATTTTTTGTTTAAATACTGATAAAATACTTCCTCTAGTATCTGTAGGTGCAACTATTGTTGATGAAGCACTAACATAAGCTGGTGAATGAGGATCTTTACTTTTAAAGTATTCATTAACATAAACTGAATTAGGTCCACATTTTTCTTCACCAACTGTTGTAAACGCATTAACACTATTTAAATTTATTTCTTCTTCTTTAGCATCTTCAAATAAACCTAAACAAATACCTGAAAAATAATCGGCTGATGTTTTCTCCCAGAATGGGTCTTGACTTTGCGCATTTTCATCATAAAGAATGTTCATTGCAAGGTCATCTGTAAGTTCGTTAGCTTTATCTGGATTACCATTTTTATAATACTTATATGGCAAATGCAAAGGATTCCAACCACTACCTCTTTGTGGATCACGAAAATTAAGTAATACTACATTATATCCTTTTTTCTTAAGCATTTCAGAAGTTTCTTCATATATTTCACCCTTAGGGTCTGTAATAATCATTGACTCATCATGTTTAGCTAAACTATGAACAAGTGGGAATATAGCAACTTGCGTTTTACCAGCACCAGTAGAACCAATAATAATATTATGTCCTTCGCCACTATCAACCCACATTTTTTTGCCATTATTAATTAAAGGAATTCCACCATATTCAGATTTTTCAGCTTGGACTTTAACTGGTTTTAATTCTTTTTTTATTTCACTCTCAGTAGCCCATCTAGAGTAACCTTTTTTATTTTTCTTACCCTCAGTTGAAAAACCAAATCCTTCTTCCATATCAAAGAACTTATCTTTTACGCTATATAAACTAGCGCCTAAGGCAACTATATATAAAAATATAGTTAAACCGATATACTTAGGACCAAAAGCTGGAAAAGGATTAAGTCCATAAAAAGGATGATCCAAATCACCTTTAGCAAATTGGACAATATTTAAAAGTGCAATTGCGACAAAAAATAATAAAACTACACAAAAAACACCAAATATAGCCCAATCCTTAGATTCAGCTCTAAACTTTAGTTTCATAAAACTATTCCTCCTTAAAATTTAAATTAATTATACTACATATTAATTTGTAATTTATAAACATTTTTGACTTCTTTCAAACATAATTATAACATTTATAAATTAAGAAGTAAATTGTTAAATAAAAAAAGATTTCAGTAAAAACTGAAATCTAACAATCCTTAATTAATTTGATTTTTTTACCTTTTATAGAATAAATTTGGTAACAAGTATCGAATGTAGCCATATCAATAGTTCCTTTACTAACAATAACCTCATACTTGCCATTACCATCTAAATCAATAACACTTTGAACAATATAAGGATAACGGTGATCACTGCTTAATTCACCAATCAAGGTATCACCTTTAACTAAGAATACTGAAGAATAACTATCTCTAGAACTAGATGTCAAACCATAGTTATTAATAGTATATATAGTTTCGGTAATGCCATCGCCATCTAAATCATAACTTGTCTTCATTAAAGAATCCTTAAAATTATTAACTAATTTACCTTTAGCAATTTTTGACAAATAAGAATCATCATCTTCATCATAATATGTTGTTTTATAATCAGCAACTTTTATTTTTTCAAATTTTTTTGTATAGGCCGCAGGAACCAAATTTAAATTTAAATCATTATAATCCTTATCAAAGAAATACCATACATTATCTTTTATTTTTATAGATACATCTTTATAAACATTTCCTTTAGAATAAACATTATATTCAAAATCTAAGACACTATCATCTAGTTTGTTTATTTGCTTATATTTAGATCCACTTTTGGTTAAAATAAGTGATTTGTTAATTATAATATAATCTTCTTTCCTATGGTTCACAATTAAAACAACTATTAATAATATAATAAGTAAAAATGCAATCCCAAAAGCAATAATTTGTTTTTTATAACCATCATCATTTAACAAAGAATTATCCATTATCTCAACTCCTATACTATTCAATTGTATTATTTAATCAAATTTTTAATAGCCCAATTATAAACATCTTTTCCTATTGCATCTCTTGCTCCACTTCTAATGCTTTCAGATTTCTTCCTGCCATATGTTTGCTCACAGGCGACACCTAAAACAGCAATATAATATCTTTTTCCTTTTTTATTAAATCCCCAAACACCATGAGCACAGCTCTGAGTACCACTTTTAATAAAGAATAAGCCTTCTTTATTCCTATCTTTAAAGTGCCCGGCAAAATTAATATCTTTCATGGCCTCATTTGTCACTATAACTAAATCATGTGCAGAAAAGCCTGTACCACTAGAATTTTTAGTAGCACCTCGCTTATCAAAACCACTATAACCTGTAGCCATAAATCTACCATTTAATCCACTACCATTACCTAACAATGTATTAGTACAACCAATTTGTCTAAATAAAACATTCATTTTTTGTAAGCCTTTAGAATAAGCATCTTTATCGCTACTACTACTATAATATTTACGGCCAATTGCTAAAGGAATATTATCTGCGGTTAAATTATAAGAACCCGGAAAATTTCTAGTTGCTGCAAGAAGAACTGATATTTTTCTTCCGTCTTTCAAATCATCCCCGTGTTTCAAATCAGAATTATCTTGAACATATTTTGTTCCAATAATTGTATCAGTTGGTTTTAAAAGTTTAAGAGCTGCATATCCAGCAAATACTTTAGTTGTAGAACCACCTTCTCTTCGTAAGTCAGGTAACCTACTAGCAAGAATTTTACCTTTAGAATCAGCTACTACAATACTTGGATCACTTTTGCTGGCATGACTTTTCCATAATGAGTCAGGAATAGAAATAGAACTAGAATAATTTATAGTTGATGGTCCATTAACCGAATAAACAGCCCACATCGATCCATCAATATTACTACTAATCAATCTTTTCATTTCTGAATCAGTATATCCAACATTATTACCAAGTCTCTTTTCAGCAGAAGAATCTTTTAATAAAAATTTGCCATCTCTATAAGCCCAAATACATACATAATGATACTTATCATGTTGATAACTCGGAATAGAACCATCAGCTAAATGCCAAGCTCTTACATTTCCTTCATTACCAAATGATGCGACAATTACTCCACCTTTTTGTAAAACACCTTTCATTTTACTAATATCTTGTTCTAATTTTTCAGATCTTACACCAAATAATTCAATATTATATTTATTAAATTTAGGATTCATATCAGCCGCAACCATATCATATTTAACATTACCTAATCTATTTCGCATATTGTAAAAATCTTTAGGAGTATAACTTTGATTTGTCAAAATATCAACAGCCACAGTAGACGCTACAAGACCACAACCAGAATTACAAATAGTTCCAGAAGAAGAATATGCTGTTCTTGAATCATTAAACCAATATGGTAAATCTTTCCAATCACCGTCACATTGTTTAAAGAACACGTCATCACCATTAAGGAAAGTGTTATAAGCTCCATCAGTAGAAACTGCTTGACCATTTACACATACTAATCCCTTAGTTCCAGAAGCATTGGTACTATAATCAGTAGAAACTCCACCTTCAGTTAAATTAGTCGCACTAGAAACTCGTTTTCCTCCCCACTGAGAAAACCATTCACTACTACCGGGATTTCCATATCTATGGTAATAAGAAGACAAAACTTCAAATTCAATAACATTGCCACCATCAGAATGGCCCCACTCATTATAATGTGCATCATGTGGGTTTTTCGTATCAAACATAATTGCTGGAATTCTTGTACCATCCTCTAAGAAAAAGTCAATTTTATCACCAACTTTTCCAAAAGTAGAAGTACATGCAATTAAATATCTTCCGTCAATTGTCGCAATTCCATTATCATGTTTTGCCCCTTTAGCTAACCACTCATCATATACTTCTCTACAATCATATAACCAGTTCCATGCATCAATTTCCGTTATAGTATAGCCACCATTACCATATGGAGCTGGAATTTGAATAGCTCCAACACCACTACCACCGGTACAAGTATTATTAGTTGCCGTACCAGTTTGTCCAAACATAACATCCGTAGCATACATTACTTTATAACCGTTGATCACCAAATCAGTATACCCTTCGCTTAAAGTATTTCCAACACCGCTTGAACCAGGATCAAATACTGTTACATGGCCATTTTCAACACCATTTACTGCAACCCAGTGCTGAGAATGTCCAGCAGCTTTAATTCTTAAAATAATAAATTTTTGATACTTTCCATCATAAGGTTCAGAAAGCTCTTTTGAAATTAAATTAGCCAAATTACTATCATCTGCATAACTTACTTCCACCATATCAATCATATGCCAATTAGGCGCGATCGTTTGATAACCAGTTCCCATAAAATTGGCGCTAGTAGTTTCAAATCCTCCATGACTACTTAAACTAGTTACAAAAGCTCCTGGGTTAAATTCCGTATATCCACTAGGTAGTTCACCAATTTGCGTTCCAGAACGTGCTATTTGCATAGCAATAGAAGTTACCATACATCCGTATTTAGCAACATTTGGTGTTCTACCCATATTTATATTTGCCCATTTAGGATCTGCTTGTTTCCAACTTGCAAAATCTCCTGTTGCCCCTGCAATATTAACATTACAACTCGTATCTTCTTTACTATATAATTTTTTATAATAATTAGCCAAATCTATTATTTGCTGTGCATACATTCTTTTTGTCGCACTCTTTTGTGTTTCATCGACTATATTTGAAACTCCATTATAAAGACCTCCAACAAAACCATTATTACAAACTTTCTTTAAATTATTAAGTCTTAATTTATTAGATGCATCAGCTACTTTACTACTGTCACCTTCATAAGAGCCAGAACCTTTTTCCTGCATTTTACAAGTAACCGCATTTAAGACAGAACCAAGAATACCATCGCTGTCATTACCGACCAATCTATTTCCTGCAAGGCCATCTTTAAAACACACATCACTATATTGACCGTGATGATTAGAATCGACCATAACTAAAGCCGCAAGTGTTAATAAATCTATTTTTTCATTTTCCTTAACTGCCTGAGCTTCTTCTTCAGATAATCCAGTAGAATCTTCTGAAATTGCATCTAATAATTTTGAAAGTCCTCTTGCTCTAACTTTATATGAAGTTTCATTATAATCTTTTTCATAAACATTGTTATATGCCGTATCAATACCATAACGATGTAATACAGCTGCCGCTAGGGCTACTTTATCAACGCTATCACCATATACTGATTTTAAAGCTTCAACTTTATTATAAAATTGTTTTTCCTTTATATACATTAAGCCATCGCTTTTTTTATATTTACACAAATAACAATAAGCTCCCTTATTAGTAATTTGTTTTTCTTGCGCTAAAACATATTTAGATGGCAAAAATATTAAAAATAGTATAAATATAAATATAAATGATTTTTTTTGTATTACCATCTATATCACCTTCCTACTCATTTAAATTATTTTACTCATAGTATAATTATAACATTATTGCATTAATAAGTAAAACAATTAATTTGATATTGTATAAAATTTATATAGCTGCTATAATTATAGTAGAAAAGGTGATCATATGGAAAATGAAGAAAAAATAAAAAGAATAGTTAGAATAATAATTATATCTTTTATAATTATTATAGCAATAATAATAGGACTACATTATCTTAATAAATACTTAACAAAAACAAACACCAAAAGATTTGAAAAATATTTAGAAGACAATAATTATAGTACAGACCCTAATGATGAAATTTATTATACAATATTAAAAGATGATCACATCTTAACCAAAACAACTAAACTTAGTGAAGAACAAAACTCTTTAATTTATGTAAATTATGACAGTAATGGTGATATAACCGGTACTCTAGAACTATATGGAATAAACGCTTACGGTAAGCAAGGCATCTCATATTTAAAATCAACATATAAAAATAAAAAATTTGATTGTCAAATAATAACAAGTGCTGGTTTAGAAGCAAAATGTAATTTATTAAAACAAGAAACAGATAAATTTGAAAAAGAAATGAAACAAATCCTTAAAAAAAGTAAAGTCAATCCTAAACTTATAAAGAAAACAGAAAATTTTATACCAGAACAAAAATAAAGAAAAAAACGTTTTTAATAAACGTTTTTATAATACATTTTTTTTCTTATAAAGGGTATTAATTAATAAATATATAATAAATCCAACTAAAATTAAAATAGTAAGAACAACTGTAAATCTAACCATTGGACTATTAAAATCTATTAATTTATTATTTGTTCTATATTCAATACTAATAATTTTAGAATCATAATTATTTTTATTAATATACCATGTATAAACATTTTTAGACACATTATCAGCATTATGATTAATAACTTTATTTTTTGTTTTTAAATTAACTGTTATATTATCAAGATTTTTAAATTGTTTAAATATTTTTATATTTTGAGCTTCTATTTTAATCGTCTTTTCGTTTTTTTCAATAGCAGTTCGTCCAACTGCAAAAGCTAAAATATTGGAGTCAGAAATTAAATTTTTATTATCAAACGTACCAGTATATTCCATACCAAAATTCTCATCATCTGATAAATCTTTAACATCATAATAAATAACATTATCTAGTTTTTCATTAGTTTCTGAAACAAAAGGAGATAAAGAAGATATTGGGATTGGTTTATTTAAATAAATATCAAACAAATTATAAGCATAATTAAGAGTATTATGATCTTTAACACTATCATAATTTTCGATAATATTTGTTGTTTCTTTATATATGTCACCATCAATATCTAAATTATAAGTAACATCGCATCCTGTAAGTAAAAATATACAAAACAGTAATATTAAAACCTTTTTCATTATCTTTCCCTCACATTACCAGAATCATTATAATAATCTGTCATATCAATGCGAACATAACCTGAAAGATCATCATAATCTCTTTTTGTTAATTTAGCACCAGTTCCCCAATATACCTCTTCTAAACACCAATAACCTGAATCATATGTTCCTACTATTAAAACAATATGTCCCTCTCCTCTAGTAACAAGAAAATCACCAGACTGACCACCTGTTGTTTCAGAAGTATATCCTCGATTATTCGACCATTTATATATGTCTGCTGTATAAACGGACCTCAGATCTGAAGGAACACTAAACCCTCCATTATAAAGCGCCCAAAAAGAAAATCCAGAACAATCTAATGCTAAATAATTTTCATCATAAATTCCTTCAGTAGAAGAGGCTTGTCTTGTTTCTTGATCATATTTTACTCTATAACCTGTATATTTTATATAATCACCAACCAGCGCCATACCAGCCGCTACAACACCTTGTCTAGTCCCAAATCCAGCTGCATTAACAGAATCAATAATATGCTGATTAAAAGAACTTACGGTTCCTATATCTGTTCCTCTAAAATCTGCAGAAGGATTACCAGAAGATTCCGTGGCTTCATCACTTAATCTATAATACTCTTCAAAATCATAATTTAGATTAATTCCAACTCTTTCAGAAGAGGAATCGACAAGATGCATAATTTCCAAATCATAACCTAGTTCCGAAAGTGTAACAGAAAAAAGAGCAACCAAAAACAATAATACAACTGGGATAATGAATAAAAGTGGTATCCCAATTTGACTTTTTAAAAATTGTTTTAAAATATTTGTGGTTGCTTCTCCCTCTGATTTACCTTTATTCCTATTTTTAAAAAATGAAGCAGCTTTTCTTAATAAGTCCATACCAAATCACCTTTTTTATAAGCCGCCGCCACTTCCAAATGAATCTAATTCTTGTTCAGTAACAACGATATCTATTGTCATACGTTTACTACCACAGACAAACAAAGCTTGCCCTTGTGTAAATCCTTTTATACTTTCTATTTCATTATCATTTAAATCTATTAATTTTGCTAAATCAGCAGTTGCTTGTTTACGAAGCCCCATTACTAAATAATATGAAGCATTATCAAATATAGCTTTTCCTTGCGTAATTACCGCAGGATCACTAAAGTCTGTTGGTTGTTGTGTAATTATAATAGTACCAGTATTATACTTACGAGCACGTCTTTGAACTTGTGCCAAGAATTCAGCACCCAAAGTATTTTTACCTGATAAAAGTACATGTGCTTCATCAACAGTTAGAATTGTATTTATATTAACATCTAATGTTAAACTCCATGCATATTTTAGTACATTAAAGAATAAAGCATTTCTAATATTTTCATCAGCATTCATTAATTCTCTAATATTAAATACTATAAAGTTACTCTTAGGAGAAATGGTTGTTTTCCCATCAAAATAATATCTTAATTCAGAAATTAATGGTCTTAATTTTAATTCCAAATTTTCTAAAATTTCTCTTTCTTTATTTTGTTCAGGCATAGCGGTTATTTTACCCTTAACCGTTGCATAAACATCTTTTATTGTTGGATAATCCTTAGAAGAAAAATTAGTAAAATCTGTGTTAAAATCAATACCAAATCTTTTGTAAGTTTCTTGAACTACCCCACTAAACACATTAAGAATATCTTCAGTAATAGAAGGATCATAATATTTCATAAATGCTTTTACTGTTTGTAAAGATCTAGTTAAAACAGCATATCCCATACCTTGTTTAATCTCTTCTTCATCAGCATCTATGATAACTTCAAGTGGATTTATCATACCAAAGTCTCCACCTTTACCTAAATCGATAAAGTCTCCACCATAAAGTCTAGTCATATCTTCAAATTCCCCTTCAGGATCGATAATAACTATTTTATAATCATTTCTAATATGTGATCTAATTAATAATTTAGCGGCCGTTGATTTACCAGAACCAGAAGTACCTAGTAAAATCATATTAGCATTATTTCTGTTATGTTCCTTCTGTGTTTGATATAAGAATTGGTTAAACAAAACTATACCACCAGAAAAGTCTACACCAAGTAAAGTAGATAACCCTGGATCTTTAACACTATCAAATACATATGGATACATAGCAGCTAAAGTAGGTGCTGGAATAGGTGTTCCTATTCTCTCCTCAATTTCCTGTTTAGGGAATATTGGAAGCATAGATTTTAAAACCGTTTCCTGCTCAAATCTTAAAGGAACAGCTTTCATTTCCATAGCTTCTAAATAACTTTTTAATTGTAATTTTTTAGCTGTTAACTCATCTTTAGAATCAGCTGTTATCAATAGATGTAATTGAAAATCATATATTTTAGCTTGACTAGCTGCAAGCTGTTTGATAAAAGCTTCTAAAGATTCATAATCTTGACGAATCTTTTCTTGAATAGTTAAATCCCTTTCTTCTTGATAACGTACCTTCAAATCGGCAATTTCCTTATTAATCATCTTAGAAATCACGTCAAAAGGAAGTGGAATATGTTTAGCTACCATTTTAATTCCAGCCATGCTAGTCAAACTAGCTAAAAAACCAGGACTTATTATTTTTGGATAAGATATAACGGTTAATATTGTTGAATGTTTATCGCTTGATACAAAACCATCTGGTTTAAACTCTAAACCCTTAGGAGCAATTTGCGTTTTAATATCCATTAACTCATCACCGTCCCAAACGTAGTAGTTTGTCCACCATTTAAGAAATTATCTAAAATAACCCTTAAATCATCATTAGATGTTTGTGTTGCATTAAGTCCTGCACTCGCAAAAGTTTGTATCAAAGTTCTAATTTTCTTTTGTATCTTATCCATATCCGTTTCTTTAAATAATAAATAAAATTCTGTATCAACAACATTATTAGTTGTAAACATATTAGCTTTATTTATGTCATCCATTATTAATTTTCTTTTTACAGGATTTGTTTGCGAATTATATAAAAGCTGAAGCCTAGATAAATAAGCCGTAATATCAACCGGTCTATCAGCTGCAATAATCCAAAACTCATAATCAACAATATTATAAATACTCCTTAAATTATTAATAATTAGATTCCTTGTATCAGGATCAAGAATAAATATGTTTCTAGGAAATATTTTAACACCTGTAACTTTTTCATTACTGTTTTCAAGTACAATAACACCATTGGTTATTGACCTAACAGGGACAAAATCATTTGTGTATTTACTCCTTTTCTCCTGTGCCACTAGCCACGCACCAACCTTTCCAAATAAATTTTTCTCTTCTTGTATAAAATCTGTATGCCTCTCTAATTAAAATTCTAGTATTCCGATAATTAGGGATTGGAAGTACTAAAAACCCTGTAATCAGTACTGGAGCAATATCAACTATAGCTCCTAAAAGAGAGGAGGGACTAACTATCAAAAGTAATAATATTGATACACCTAATCCACTAGCAAACAATATCAAATCAAATAAATCAAATACGCCAAAAATGAGTAATGATTTTTTTGAATTAGCCGGTATTAAAAACATTTAATCTCTTCCCCTTTCTATTTTTTATCTCCGCCACCATGACCAGCATTAGTAGCATCTTCTCTTTGACTAATTTGTTTCTGTACTTTAATACTTTGTTCTAATAAAGTATCTGCAAATGTAACTGAATTTATAAGTTTTTCAACAGCATCTTTGTCAGCCGTTGAAATTGCTGCGGTACTTAAAGCTGCATTAATCTCATTACTTATATTTGTCCTGTCTGAAACAGAAATTGCTGTATTTAACTTATCAATTAATGATCTCAATTTTGTATCACTTATTCCAGAAGTTCCTTGCTGCGCATTAACAATATTTTCATTTGCAGCACGCATTTGAGACTGTAATCTAGTAAGTTCATTCTTTAATTCTTTAATTTCTGAATCAAGCTTACCTACACCATATGTTTTTGAATCTTTTATATTGGCAAATTGTGCTCTAGCATTTTCTGCTCTATCAAGAAGCGTTAACGAATCAGATCTAACATCTCTATCATTACGTCTATCTGTTGTTGTTTTTCTAGCAGCATTAGCAGCAGAAAAAGCTCCAGCAACATCTTTGCCATATGCTCCCCTTGCTCCACGAATTGCCGCAGCAGCAGCACCAGTAGCAATTCCAGCAATAGCACTAGCACTTTGAACAAAATTATGACGCATTTTCTTTCCAGAACTAACTTCTTTAAAATCGTCTGCTGCCTTCTGAGCAGCAGCTTGTTTATTGTTATAATCTTCTTGAGCAGCTACTTTTCTTTTGGCAAGTACCTCCTTTGCGTGTTTTAAATCCGCAGTATAAATACTATGTTGGCCAACTTCACGCAATCTACTGTCTATTGCCTCGTAATCACTGCTAACCTTATCAAGACGTGATTTAGCTAAATCTCTTGCTTTATTAGCATTAGAAGACGCTTTGTCTTTAGCTAAATAATCACCCCATAAATTACGAATTCTACTTCCAGCACCAATAGTATTAGCAACAAGCGCACCAGCCCCAGCTATACCTAAACCAGTTGCTGCTGCTACGAAACCATTCTTGAATGGATTTAAATTTAATTCGCCGCTTAACTTAACGCCTAAAGCTTTTTCAAGTAATTCTGGTAATTTTTTAGCCACTTGGAATATACCTAAAATCAAAAATACACATACAAGTTTATTCATAGAAGAACTCGCTTCTAAATTTCCATAATACAAATCTGCATTTTGGTTTGTAACTGTTTCCGTAATAATTTTTACAAGTTGAACTGCACAATATATGACAGCAAGCCTAATGAATAAAGAAACATAAACTTTTAAACATTCTTTTGCCCATTCTTTTAATCTATCATCTTGATTAGAAGATGTTGGATCAACAGAAGACAAAATAGCGATAGGAGATAAAATTTGCATAAACACTAGTCTTATAACCCTGCCAGCTATGTCTATACAGAAAGAAAGCAACAAAAATGCTAAATAGCCACCACATATAATAGTAGCAAGTGAAACATAATTAATAGCATATTTATTAGTATCAGTCTTCCAATTAACTAAAGGATAAAAAGAATCAAATTTACGCTCATCAATAACATCATATTTTTTTACATCAGAACTATTTGCTGTTTTAAAGAAATCTTCTAATGCAATTCCATACGAAGAAAGATCATCATCATTAATCGCATCAGAAAAAGCTCGTAAACACTCTCCATCACTAACACGAACCATGTCCCTAGAACCAATTACATCAGCTAAAGGATAATTAGTATCAGGAGTACAAGAAGTTAATGATGGTTCTTCATAATTAACTGTGAAAAATGATCCAAATAAAGTAAATTGAAGATCTCTGGCCATGCCTTCAATGTCATCTACTTTCGTTGTATTACTAGTACCCATGATTAAATTTGGAATAACATTTTTCTCAAGAATTATTCCTTGAAGTTCATAAGCTTTTTCAAAAATCAAAGGTACAAAAACAAGTAAAATAACAGCAATTATAACTCTTTTTATTAAACTAGTAAAACCCTTAGATTTATCACTAAATGAATCAGGATCAACAATATAATGTAATATTGAAAAAGCAAGCTTAAATAGCATAAAAATGCCAACAAGAATATAAACACGATTTATTAAAGCCGCTAAAGTATGACTAGTACCAGCTCCTATATTTAAATTAGCAAGATATATAATTAATTTATATAAAAGTGGGATAATTTTATATATAAGCGAATCAACGAAAAAAGCAGCCCACCTCAAAAGATCTTGGAAAACCATATAATCTTATGCCTCCTTATATTTTATTAATTATTTGGTGGTGGCGCGTCTAGTACCGCCACTACCACTACTTGATGAAGATGAAGAATCAAAGCATTCTGATACATTACCAACTTTAATTTTCTCACTTTTTTCATCATATATTAAATGAGTATTAGCAAAATCAATAAGAATACCAACAATAAAAGGTAATAATAATAATAATACAACCGAAATAATTCTGTTTTTAATCTTTTTAAAAGCTTTTAATAATGAATCATCTTCTCCAGAAGTAATTGAGCCAAGAAAATCTGTCATTCCTGTAGCAATAACTAGTATCACCCCGATTATTGAAAGAATAAAGAAAAAATTTTTTAAAATACCCGCAAGTTCTGGAGTCAAAACCTCTCGACAAGTTTTTTCTTCAGGATCACTAATAGGTTGATCATAAATGTAACCCTTGTTTGCCCAATTTTGAATTGCCTCAATAACTTGTTCTGATGTAAGAGTTGTATTCTTTAAAATTTCTTCCAACTTTTTTGCATCAAGTTCTACCCAATCACTACCAGGCATATTTACGATATTCAAATAAGACAATGGGCAACTATTTGAATCTCTAACTTGGAATTGTTTTAAGCCTTTATAATGTACCATACCCCAGTCAGCTTCAACACATAAAGAAAGATTTGGACTTTTGCCACTCGTACTATTATATACATTCTCATAATTAATATTGAAAAAAACCACATCACGAATATTAGCCGCTGAAGCAGTAAAGCTATAATCAATTATTTTTGTAGGATCATTGTAAACAAATCTAGGATTGCTAACCATTGAACAATATTTATCGCCATCATACTTTACGATGACAAAAGTAAAAGAAGTTGACCAATCTTGACCAGTTGAACTCCCGGAACCTGAATAATTAGCCGCATAAGCCTTTTCCACATTACTAATATCTGAAGAACATTTAATATTCTCAGCTTCTACACCATCAATATTCACGCAAAAAAACATCAATAAACATAATAAAAACAACAAACCATATCTCTTTTTCATACAATATGCTCCTTTAAATAGTTTTCTACTATCTACATTATAACAAAAAAAAAGACAATACACAATAATATTATCCTTTTAAATATTCATTTTTTTAATTATTTACACCATTAATAAATTTCTTGCTGCAACTCCATATATCACTAACTGTTTGTCCTTGATCATTAGTAGTATCCTCAACACTTGCAACTAAATTAATAACAAGTTGTACAACAAAAACCAAGAAGAATACAACAATGGCAGAAATAACTCTTTGAATAAAATTCTTACGATATTTTTTTACATCGTCTTCATTTTTAGCAATTACAGATTTGGCAAAATCAAGCATTCCCCATATAATTAATAATATTGGTACAACAATTTTAATACCGTTTATTAAAACATGAACAATATTAAATAATTCATTTGGAATTAATATTCCATTACATAAAGTAGCTTCAGTTAACAAATTAAACATATTATCTTCCATTTATCAATGCATCTGCACAAGTCCACGCTGAAGTAGTATCTGTATCGCCTGTAACATTTCCAACTGTCTTAACTACAAGTGAAACAACAGTCGTAACTAAAAATACGATGATAGCTGCAATAAGTCTTTGAATAAATTTCTTTTGGCCAGCTTTGATTTTATCCTCATCTTGTCCAATAATAGCTTTGGCAAAATCAAGCATTCCCCATAATACTAACAATACAGGAACTACTACCTTGATAATAAAAATTATAGTACTAGTTAGTCCTGCTACAGCAGACGGTATACAAACATTAGTCCCACAGCTGCTAATACAATCAGTAGATGAAGCTAACATACTTACTAAATTCATATAATTCACTCCTCCTCTTTATATATTAAATATACCGTTTTTTAAAGTAAATGTCAATAGTTGAAATATCACTTTACATAAAGAAAAAGACTATTTAAATAGTCCTGTAACTCCTTTTTTATCACCAGTAGAACTAGCTGTCTGTTTATAGAAACCTAGTTTGCTTAAAAATTCATCTAATTCTTTATTATTAGAACTTTGATCATTTAAAGCTGGTAATTTGAAAAATACATTTAACTTAGTCTCATATTCAAAATCAGACACATCTTGATTAGTAAGTGCACATTTATTAAGCACTACTTTTTTATTTTTAATACTAGACAAAGCTGTAGGGCTTTTAGCTAATAATTTATTTAGTTTTATTTTAGAAGGTTCAATTAAATAAATTACTTCATTAGAAAGTCCTTCAGCTGAAACACTTCTATTAGCATCAATTAATACGATATCCATATTATTATATTTTGCTATAGTGTTACCTAATTCTGTACTAGAAACACTAACTAAGTTTTTGTCATCATAATACATGAAATCATGCTTATCAAGTTCTATAGCGACCACTTTATAATTCTTTTCAAGCTGCTTTTTAGCAATATATACTAAAGTAGTTGCTCCAGCTCCTTCGGTTACATTTTTAAAACATATAACCGTACTTTTACCAAATTCTTGCGGAGCCATTACATCAGAATTATTTGACATTGTAACAGCTGCTTGATGATTAGTATCTAATTGATGATACTGTGCAACATCCCTATAACTATTTGGATGATCGTAAAGCCATTTAATGCCTTCAACATTCATCGTAAAGTTATAAATATTCATCGATATTAAATCAGATAAATATTCCGGATTAGATGTTTCTGGTGAACCATCTAAAAGCAAAATCAACTTATCTGTTGCAAGTGAAAAAGCTAATTGTTGTAATGTTTTTATATTTTTATAGTCTTTTAAAGCTGTAATATCTAAAATCATTTTTTGAAAGAAAAAATTCTTAAATGTTTCAACGATTTCATCAACAGTAAATTCACCTTCAAGTTTTTTTATAACTTCAACATCTAAATCTGCTAAAGCATCACGATATTTATTTGCAATTATTACGTTCACTTTTCATCCTCCTAACTGTTAAAAGTTGTAAATGATTTAGTTTCTCCAGTAACTGGAATTTTCACAAGTTCCCCGATAACAGGGACATCAAAATACATATAAGCAATTACCCTATAATACTTTGATGATCTTGTGATTCTGGAAGCACTACCTTTCTCATTTCTAACATTTGTAAATTCATACACACAATAATGATAAGAGCTTTGAAGATCATTAATTGCACTTTTTTTATTAATTACGGGGCAACTTTTCCTAGCTCCATCGCGCCTATATCCTATCTCGCCAAGCCAATTATCAACTTTTTCTTGTACTCCTCTACTCCATTTTTCATTTTTTTCTATTTCATTTATAATGTAATTTTTAACTTTAAATGCTTTAGAATAACCTAGTGAGCCAATAAAGAAAGCCATTAAGATAATTGTAAAAATAATAATTAAATTAAAAACTCCTGCATTTGCAATTGCTTCTTTCAATTAACTCACCCTTTCTTCTCATCAAATTTATAAATTCTTTCACCTTTAGAGTAAATGGCGACCTTAATTTTGCCGACAATAGGTAAATCAATATAAATATAGCTTTTAACACCATAACTATAGTACTTTTTAGTACCATCATTTTCAACAGAATCATTTTCAATATAATAAACACAATATAAATAATTAGATGGTGCCCCAGTCTCATCAGTCGCTGATAATAATTCACCTTTTTTAGTGTCTTCAGTACAAGTCGCTTTTTCATCATTTGGCGTATACCCAATACTAGATAAATACTTTTCTATTTCTTCTTTAGATAACTTATTATAGCCACTAAATTTATTAATAGAAGATAAAATACGTGTATTTACTTTAAAACCCTTGTAATAACTCATAGTCGCCGAAAGAAGACCAAAGACAATCATTATAAAGACAAATACTACACTGTATAAAAATACACTACCTATACTTTCACGCAAATTTAATCACCCCATTTTACTAAGAAAAGCTTGCTTATTTAGCAAGCATCTTTTATTTTCCAGTACATCTTGAATCTTTTGATATATCAGCAATAGAACGTCCACTATAAGTTCCACCATCACATGTAGATCCTTTTACGTATCCACCACCATCAGTACAGCATGCACGTCCAGCTGTTCCTTTCATAAGATTATTAACTAGTGGTGTAACTACTGCTACAACAACTCCAATCAAAATAATAGCAACAACTGTTAAGTTAGCTTCACCAGCTGCTTCTTTCATAATTTTTCACCTTCCTCCTATTTTTAATTATATCATATTTTTATATTTTGTAAATATTTAAAAGTTCATCATCATCATCATTGACAGAAGTAAGAATAAAAGGATTCCTCCACCAGTTCCAAAAAGCATGAACATGGTCTTATTTTCCATTTTATCCAAACGTTCTTTATACTTTTGTTCACGAGCTTTATTCTGTAAAGTTGAAATAGTTCGGGAAAACATCATTAATTGTTCTTGTTTGTTTTCTTGACTACCTAAACCTAAACGATATAAAAGTCTCATCATTCTCATTGAATCCCTAACCGGGTATTCATTAGCAAAATCCATATAAGGTTGCACACTAGAATCACCCGCATCAATTTTAGCAATTAATTTTTCTAAGCCTGGTTTAAATATTTCGGGTGCTGTATTAATACTTCTAGCAAGTGCCACAGGAACTGTATAGTGTTGAATTAAAATTTCAAGTCCCTTTAAATAATATGGCAGCATTAAATTAATTTTATGTAAATTAGCTTTATAAAAATTCTTAAGCTTAATATATGGAAGTTTAAACATTCCAAAACCAAGTAACACTGAAAGAATTATATAAGCAAAAGATAGTTTATTTAAGAAAATAAAGAAGAAAAATACTATAACTATTAAACCATCTCTAACTCTTCGGTTAAAAAGTTTTTCGATATCAATATCACCGGTATATTTAACTTTAACTAAAAACTCATAATCATCTTCCATTAACCCTTTAAAATAAGGAGCGTTTTCTTGAATAAATTTACGGGAATTGAAATGTTGATTATATTCAAGTAAGAATATTAAAACAATACCAATAAATATAAAAACAAATCCTGTATCCATTATTCCGCCCCCACATCTTCATTATAATATTTTTCACCAGAAAGTAAGAAATAAGTATTAAGCCAAATAATTCCATGTAAAAGTAATCTTACCCACCAGTCATTAAGCATTTTATTATATGTTTCAATTCCTAGCATAAATTGTACAAGCATAACCATTAAGTACAAAATTATACCAAATTGTAAAAACTTTTTATGGAAGCCGGCTCTATCAATACGATCTCTATAAACACTTTCAACAAGCATATCAATATCTTGACTCATGTTTTCTAAAGACTCTCCTGCATCTCTAGAACCTTCATTAGTTATTTGTAAGAATAATTGATGCATATTTCTTACAATGTAAAAATCATATTTAGCATTCATATATTCTAAAGACTGATCAATCGTACCATTTTCATAAGCCATATCAATCATTGTCTTTACATCTGATTTTACAGGGTCTTCAAGGACATTTGATTCATAAACACCCTCTAAAGCCTTAACAAATGATTGAGTAGTTGCAAATTCCATAATCGTATTAGTTGTATAAACTTGAATTTGTTCAAAAATAAATTCACTATAAAGTCTTTTACAACGCAAATATGTTAAATAAGGAATAACCAATATAGCTAAAAAGGCATATATAATAGAAACAATTATATTATAAAAATATAAATAAGTAACTATCGCTGCACCTATAGCAAAAGTAACAATTTGAATTGCATATTGCCTTGGTGTATACTCTTGCCCAAGTTCCTTTACTTTTTCCCTAATTACTCTAAATGAATAAGGAGCAAATCTTTCATACGCAAAATTAATTTTAGCATTAATGAATTTATAAACACTATTACTATTACTATTGTTTCTATATAAAACAACAAATATAGCAATTGCCAAAACAACAAGAAATATTAATAATGACATTTTTTAGCCTCCTTTATCCAAATAATTTTTCTATTTTGTTCGGTACAGCATTTTGAGCATTAATACTGCCAGGGGTTGTAACATTAGCTACTGGTTGAACCGGAGTTGGTGAAACTGTAGGCTGCTGAACTTGTCCAACCGGTGTAGTTACATTATTTAAAGTACTAGGACTATTAGGTATTACTGTAGGATTTACTGGCCTAACCGGTTCCAAAGTTTCTACAGATGGTTTAACTTCTGGAACTGGATTAACCGGTGTAGTAGGTGCTGGACTAACAGAAACAGGTTCTGCCAATTTCACTTCATTACTTGTAGAAAATACCGGTTCATTAATAAGTTCATCATCCGTTGACTCAGCAACTTCCGGACTTTTTTCAACCGTTTTTTGAATTTCTTCGCCCACCTGATCGTTTGTTTTAATCGTCGCCCCATTACTATTAAAAGTAACAGTCTGATTATCAAATATATCATCTTCGCTAAGAGCACTCTGAACTACCGAAGGAGCCTCATTATCTTGAACCTCATCTCCTACCATGTTTTGAAGTTCTTTTGGTAAAAACACACCTTGAACTTCCAAATAATCAATTAAATATGGACTAGGATTGTTTCTAATAACCTTTCCATCTGCTCCTTTACGATAAATAATATTATGTTTAGCTTCGTTAGTATCATTAGTTACATAAAACTCTGTAACTTCAGCAATTTCTCTTTTAAAATTATGCGTTGCTTTATCAGTATAACCTCTAACATAAATACCTATTTGAATATATCTACAAATAGAACTCATAAATTGATCTAAATCTTGATTAGTTTCAAGCAAACTATACATACGGTTCGGAATAGAAGAAGCCTTATCCGCATGTATTGTTGATAAAATATAGTGACCAGAAGAAATAGAGTTACGAACCGCTAAAACAGCTTCCGCACTACGAACCTCTGAAAGAAGTATCCATTTAGGGTTCTGTCTCATACATGCTTCAAGAATATCAGTATAAGAAGCAATATTATTCGTTTTCATTGAAACAATATCCCTATGAGGGAAAATTCTATCTAAATGAAGTTCTAATGTATCTTCTATTGTTATAACTTTCTCATTTTCAGCAATTTTAGATGCTAAATACTTAACAAGCTCAGTTTTACCAGAACCAGTTTCTCCACTGACAATCATATTACAATGTCCTAAAACACATTGTTCTAAAAAATCTAATATATCTAATTCAACATATTTATCAGCCAGAATTTTTTCTTTTTGAAGTCTAATCTTCGCTGGTGTTTTACGTACAACACAAGCAATTCCATTTCGTGAAACAGAATCGTGAATAAACGCCAAACGAAGTTCAGCACTTTCAGCATCCAAAAATGGATGAGCCATATTAAATGTTTTTCCCATAACATTTGAACACTGAAAGGCTAATTTCTCCATAAAAGCATTATTAATTGCTGGATTATCTACTCTGAATATTCCTTTTGACAATGTTTTTAAATGTATTTGGCCATCATTGTCATAGGAAATATCAGTAATATCATCGTCATCTAGATAAGGTTTAAGTGCTCCAAAATCTATTTGATCGAAATTAGTATCCATTATCCTACATTCCCCGTTGTTGAATCAGTATCTTCATTCTGTGGAATACTTGTCGTTAAAGTATGTGGAGTACCATCTTTTTCTGTAACTGTCGCTATTAAAGTACCAATATCTGTATATTTAAGAACAACTGAAGTTTTTTTAGTAGTAGCAGTTTTACCACCATCTTTTGCATAAGTACAAGTATATTTACTTCCGCATCCATTTGGAAAATTAATAGTTACTGAATTAGGTGAGCCACCACTTTCGGTAATTGTTGGTACAAGTTTATCCACAGCTACTGTTTTTTCAGATTCTGTAGCCTTAACACTTATAGAATGAGCTTCAATATAATCTTTAAGTTCTTCTGTTGATACTCTAGTAGCACCAGTAGAATCTACCGTTCCACTATGTGGTACTGGATAAAGTTCCACACCTATAGTATCTAAATAAGAAGCTGCTTTAAGTAAATTGTTTAAATCTGCTGGTAACCCAAAAATCATCATCGCTGGAGTTCTAGATTCTTCTGTATTTTCAAATACAGCTCTACCAGAAGAATCCTTAACCGCAAGAACCTCAATATTTTCAAGTAATTTTCCAATAACAACTTTTTCATCAGAACCATTACCAACCTTCATATAAATATCGATAATTGTTCCTGGAAAAATTGAGTTACCATATGTAGATTCCATATTTACTGGGAAATTATATACAACTTCGCCAGTTTTTACCTTTGTAAATGCAGCGTCAGGAAGTTCTTTCTTTTCTATAACCATTTCTTTATAGAACATACTTCCCTTTGGAATAACTGAATTGACATTAGAATATTTACCTATTACCGCATTCTTAGAAGTATAGACATTATCTGAAATTGAAATATTAGGCATATCTATTGTTTGTACCATATCACTAGTTATTTCCGTTCTTGGTTGGATAGTTTCAGTTGCCACAACTACTGAAACTGGATTAACAGCTTGTTTTATTTGTGAACTGTAGCCAATATAAAGTAAAACCAATATAACGATTACGCCCACAATAGTTACAGTATTTTTGTTTTTGAAAAATCTCTTAACAGATTCCAATAAATTATTCATTTTCTTTCCCTCTTTTCTACTCTTATTAATATGGCGTTTCTAAAATTGCATCTATTTTATTTGTCAAATCAAAGCTAACCTCAGCATCTCCAGCAGCCCCAACAACACCGCTTTTAACAGCTAAGCTAACTTTAGGAGGTGATTCATTGATGCTATAAAATATAATCTTATAATCTCTAGATTTGCTAGCACTTTCGGCATATCTTCTAATAAAATTTTCTACGAATTTTTCACGATTAATTTTAATTCTTCCATCATCTCTATAACTAGCATAATCAATAGCATCTCTCATGGCAGCTTCGGTAACTTCTTCCAAAAGCTGTGAATTATGTTGATCAGTATTTGTTATATTCTGGAAAAGTACAATAAATGTTATTCCGAGAACTCCAAGGAAAACAACAAATATTCCCCAAAACGATTCTTTCATTTAATCACCACCTACTTTGCACAAGTATCGAAGGTAGCTAGACTATGATTAGTACCACACTTTCCTTCAATTCTTACCACATTGAAAAATCCACTATTGTCGTCTTTCATTACACAATTTTCTCCATACTGACTACACTTCAAAGTAAAATCATCGTAAGTGTGCTGAGTATTATAGTTTCTTACAGCATCAATATCCTCTGCACTTAAATCAACGATATACATTGCATTGCTTTCATCAGTCGTATTAGAGTTTTTAATATATTTAGTCACTAATCTATTTGTTGTATCATCACCGCTACTACAGTCTTTTCCGTCACACCAGTTATCGCCAGTAGCTCTATCTCCACCACTTTTTGAAGTAAATGGATGTTCAATATCGATAGTACGGTAAACCGGCGCAGTATAGAACGGAGGTTTTCCTGAGCAAATCACCTCATCACCATCCCATTCACCACATGTATTATCAGGACAGCAAGCAGATTCCCCTTTTTCATTTACACCTTTGCCTTCACACTTAAGTTTGCATTTATCATCTGATGGACATCTTCCTTTTTCACAGCATGTTTTATTCACATCGTCCCACTCGTAGTTTTCATAAGGTGCCTTGCCGACATTATTCTTATTACATACCGTTGGTGGACATTCACTTTTTTTACAGCATTTTTGTGTTATAGGATCCCAATCATAATCTGGGAAAAGATCTGTTCCAGCCGTATCTCTGTCACATACTGGTGGTTTTCCAGTTTCATACCCCATAATTAAACACTTATAAGAGCCATTATCAGGACCACATTTATTCTTATTTGTATTATCTATCTTACTCCTACATGTTGCTGCCTTATCACTAGTTCGAGCATTAACACACGCATTATATCCATCTATATCATTAGTTCCACTTTCAGATTTATATAGTTTCCAGCAAGCTGTACTATCAGCACGATCACCAGAATCTAAAGCCTTTCTGTTTTTAATTTTACTATATATATTTTCTATTTTTGGAATTCCATCTACTAAATAATTAGGATTATCATAAGCTACTTTTATTTTAGAAAAACTATCACAACTAGAACTAGGAAGAGTATATGAGAACCTTACCTCCCCCACTCTAACTTCATCATTAGTGTCAGGATAAGTGTTAGAAGAAGCAATCGGAAAATTACTAACTTTTAAATCTTCCACAGCTACGTCATCACTAGGCTTTGTTTCAAGAGAAAGATTATCTTCTTTCCTTACGTATCTATATAAATTTTCAGGTAAAGTATAATAATGTGTTACTACTTGTGTTAATTTACCATCTCTAATTTGCTTTGAATAAGCATTATTATTTCTTGTATCCGCATTCAAATCAACCACTAAAGTTTTATCTGCCTCACAGCCTTTATTATATGTATAAGTATTGTCAGAATAATAAACTCTAATTGTTCCTGCACTACAATCCTTAGTATAATCTGCCTTACTTCTATTTTCAAAATTTGTTAAATTTGCATCAGAACCAACACATTCTCTAATCTTTGTAACTTTAACAGGATTAAAATCACGAATATCATTAGGAATTATTTCTAAATCGCTTGGTTTACCATTTAAAGTAAAATATCTGGCTAATTGGACAGATATTTCACTGGTTTTATTTGGAAGATAAACATGATATTCTTCTCTACAATAAATGCCATTTCCTCTGTAAAAATAGTTTTTAACATTATCATTAAAATTCTGATTAGTACTATGTTTGATAGCTTCCCAGTTAGGTGTATCTTGTATAACATATGCTTTTTTATTAGGAAGAGTTGACTCACAATTTTCACACGCTATATCTAATGAATAATCATATTTAACGATTGGATCAACATCAACTTCGATTAAAGGCTGTTTATTATAATCATCAACAACTCCATTAGTAACACGATACCAAACAACTCCAATTCCTTTATAGTTGTTTTTATTCGTTTCATAAAACTGGTCAGCCTTTGCTTTATGCGATTTATATTCTTCTCCCCAATCTTTTTTTCCTTTGTAGGTATCATAAAAACTAAAATAATGCGCTGCTTGCCATTTATATGGATCCCTCAAAATTTCCCAAAGCGTAATTTGAGAAAATAAACGTTTCTTTTCGTAAGCTTTTTTACCTGTAATATTAGAACGATTCATAAAATATTCATTATATATTGCAATTTTTGTCAAATATTCTTGAGCTTTATCTCCTAAAGGTGCTGATCTTCCATAACCATTACCATAAGTCCAGTTCCAAGCTCTATACTGTTTTAAAAATGTAAGAGCATCTACAGAAGTGAATCCGCCACCTCCATAATGTGAACCATTATCCATACAATATGTATCAATGACCTTACCTTTATCTTTTCCATTAGTTACTTTAACTTTATAAACTAAAGCCGTTCTGGCGCCAATATCTCCAGCACCATTGCGCCCAGTATCATATCGATGAAAATAAAAGTCATTTTTGTTAATTGTTGTACCTTTTTGACCCGTTTTACTCAAGGCAAAACAAGTCCCTATTCCGACAACCATTGTTAATGAAAATATGAAAATAAACAAACAATATTTAACTATTTTTCTTTTCATTTTTATTCCTCCTAGTCACAAAAATTACTAAAATTACTAAGCCTAACAAAATAGCTGCAATTACAATTTTATTAGTAAACACTTTATTTAAAAATTTAATTATTTTTGATTCATTACTAACATTTTTATTCTTTTTTTTATTTAAAGCTGCATTGTAAGCATCTATAGCTCTATAGAAAGCGTTATCACTATCAATAATGTTTCCCCACAGTTGACAAAAAGGAGCATCTTTATATTCCTTACACTCATCATACAAAGAATACATGTTAAATCTTGGCAAAGCTATGTGTTTATTCAAAATTTTTTCATCTTTACAATTAATATCATTTGAATAAATTGTGTAAGTGACGCTAGTTTCATAAGCATATTGACCACTAGTTCTTGCCCCACCAAACACATTACCAAATTCATCTACCGCATATATATCATTAGTTAAGTTACTAATGTCTACTGTAAATACCGGATATCTATCCTTTATTACATAGCTATAGCTAAGCTGAACATTACCGGCTAGTCTACCAAGTTCAGCTTTTCTTTCATAACTGCATTCAGCCTTTGAAACTAAAGGGAATACTAATAAACAAAAAACAAATAACATGAAATACTTAACATATCTATTTTTCATTACCGTATCCTCCTTATCATTATACCATATTTATTAATTATTTCAAAACATATTTGTAACTTTGATTACGTATTTTTAAAATCAAACTTATCTCTTTAGCCTCTTTAACATCATAAGGAATTTCAATAAAATAATCATCTGTCTTAGAATTATTTGTTTTTAATTCTTCAGAATCAATTTTTTGACTATAAGCCACATCATTTACTTTATAAACTATAGTTCCATAATTATTTAATAATGTCCTCAAATCATATATATCTTTTATATTATTATTTTTATCTATAATTATTTTCCCACTAATTCTCATAAGTGTTTTAAAATAATTACCTGTTGCGGTTGGAGTAATAAACTCATGAGAATCTATACATTTATCTTTTCCATAACAAAACTTATAATCAAATTTAAATTTATTATCTATTTCATATTTATCGATCATTAAACTAGATGACCCCAAAATACTATCGCTAAAATCTATAGTTTCCGTAAGTCTCTTTTCAAAAAGCTCACCTTGTTTTCTTAAATCTGCAGGTTTCAAAGAAACTAAAACAGTTTTTTCACCAAAAGTTCCCTTATAAGATAAAACCATTTTCTTTTTTGAAAGTGCATCAGGAATTTCAAAAGCTAATGTGTATGTTTTAAATTCATCAGTTAATTTTTGATTTACATAAGCTGTTCCCAAATCATATAGTTCAACCGCATGATTAACATTTTCACTATAAGAAAAATTGCCTATATTTAAAGTTACAATTCCCGTATTAAAAGTTTGATTAACTTTATAACCTTTAGCCTGAAACCTAATTAAAACTATTGCACCTGCATTATCACCTTTAACACTAACTAAATTATCGCCATTAATAGAACTATTTAAAATATATGAATCCTTAACATTTATTGTTGCTGAATCAGCTGTAAAAGTATCCCCCTCAGAATACCTTATCGCACTATTACCAACACTAAAATAAACTGAGGCCGAAATAGCTAAAACAGCTATAATTAAAACAGTATTAATTATAAACCGATGTTCAAAATAGAAATATTTCAAATTTCTAAGATTCCTCTTTAAATCACGAATGATTTTATCTTTGTTAAATTCAACCGCAACTTCAAACTCTTCGTTATCCTGAGTCGAAATATCCATTTGTTGTAAGTCAGTTCCAAAGTCAAATTGTTTAATATCAAAACCAGTTGCTCTAACAACTGTCATTATAAAACTTAAAACTTGAAAAATAACTACTATTAAAGAAATATCTCTAAAAGCTTTAGAAACTTTGATATCTAAAATAACATTTTGAATATTAAATAAAGCATCGCTACTTAAATAATATAAAACAAAAACTCCTATATATAAAATTAAATTATATATATAAGCTTTTTTTGGTTTATTTTTGTATATAGATACTGCCAAAAAAATTCCTGTTAAAATTAAAACAATAAATACAAATATATAATTAAGCAAACCCAAACGGCCACCATTAAAACTGCTGACCGCTGATCTATAATCAATTGAATAAGCATCAAAAAATCTGTACAAAACAAAAGAGCGATATAAAGTAAAGGAAATAAAAGCAGCCATAATTACATGTAAAAGTTTAAAATACTTGATAAATAAAGCATATGGTTTTCTTAATATCATCTGCCTTCCCTCCTTTACTATTCTCTAATATATCGTATCATAATTTAAGAAAAAAAGAAAGATAATTAACAACAAAAAACGAAGAATATCTAATCTTCGTTATATTTTATTTTTTGCTCTTACTAACTTTACTCTTTTTTTCATATTGTAAATAATAATAAATACAAAATGCTATACAAGTTAAACCAACCCCTAAAATAATAAGTGGTGTGTTGGCTGCTGTAGGAGGAACAACAACAGTAGTTGGACAATCCCAAGCCCCATATAAAGTTAAATCATTCATAAGAGCTGTTCCATTAGTCCATTTACCAGTTAAATCTTCATTAGTAAACCAACCTTTAAAAGTACAATTAGTTCTGGTGGTAAGTTCTTTTTCTTGATCATATTCAGTACCTTTATCATAACAACTTGGATCAGGTGTTGGATCTGTTTTAGCTGGATCTGGCTTTACATTTCCAACAATTACATAATTTACACAAACACCGGCTTGAGTTGTAAAAGTTATCGTCTTTTCATCTGAGGCATCATCTTCATAAAGAGCAATTACCCTTTGAGTATCAGAATTACCAGGAGCAAGGATATAAGTATGACCACTAACTGTAATCTTTGCCGTTACTTGCGCACCAAGCGCTGTAGAATTAGGAACTCTAACTTTGAATTTTTCATTAGCATTAAATGTTGTTTTAGCTGTGCCAGTAGTCGTTACAGCTTCTGCACCAGTAACCCCAGATACTGATACTGAATAAGTTGTAGCTCCATTAAGCGAAACAGTAACTTCTTTTGACACATAATAATCATCTTGTTCTGTCATATAAGTATCACTAACACTTACATTAACTGATGGATCCCCATCACTAGCCGCATCAGCACTTTGTGCGCCACTCATAAGCTGTACCATATAAGGTAACAAACCATTAACGTCAGTAACCTCAGCCCCAAATTGTGGAACACCACTCATATAAAGCCAAATTGCGCCTTGTGTAATATATCTGTCTTTATCTCCACTATCAATAATACGCTTGTTTGGATATCCATTTTTTAATATATAAACTAAACCTGCTCTAACTCTGTCATTTGAAATTGACATAGAATCATTGTTTGGCCACTCTTTATTTTGGTCAAGACAATAAGCAATTTTATCATCTGATGTTTTTAATTTTGCCCATATAAAAGCCAGATTCAAACTTGAATCAGTAGGCACTAAGTATGGTGTCCTTTGGGGAAGAACTGAATGTTCTACATCATACATGTCGCCATCTTTAATAACTGTGATTGAAGTAGGTGCTGCTTTTGCTGAAGTAATTGTAAACATAAATGTCAACAACAAAACAAAAGTTAAACAAAAAAATCTTTTTAAATTTTTCATAATTATCCTCCTAAAGAGTTTCCTCTATTTTCATAATATATTATAGCAAATAAAAAAAATAAATTCTACATTTTTTTGTAAAATTTACTTTCAAATCAAATATTTCAAAATTTCTTTATATTTATCTTTTATATCTTCATCACTTATAGACCTATTGGCTGGACTCGTAGAAGGTAAATATTTAGCCACTATTCCGACTTCATCTAAGCAGTATTTATTATATAAATAAAATGCTTTTTTACCATTTACAAAAATAGTGTCAACCTGAGATTTTTTTATCACTTCCCCAATGTCATTAACAATAGGATTTTTTATAGAACTATCACTTGAACCTACAATGTCACAAGAGTTAAGCACATCCCATAACGCTATTTTATGTTTTTTTAAAAACTCTTTCTTATCTGAAATACTAGCAGGAATATCTTCATCAAATAAAAAACTAATAATACTCCAAAATCTGTTTTGAGGGTGCATATAATAAAAACCAGATTCTCTAGACTTAACTGATGGGATAGTTCCTAATATTAATACTTTACTGTCAGGATAAACTACGCTATCAAATTCATGACTAACTTTCATAATATTATTGAAACCTTTTACGCAATTTTTTAATATTCTCTTCCATCAAACTATCATTTTTAGATATAAAATCATTATATTCTTTATATTCAATTTTATTTCTATATTGACTTATCTCATTTTCCCATTCACCCGGAACATAAAGTGGATTACTATCTAAACTAATTCCTGCATAATTATATCCTGATCCAACTTTTTCAAAAACTTTTTCACCATTTACCAAAACAACAATACCTGATTGCATATATTCATCTTTTATATCCTGTATATAAAATTTCTTCAATAATATATGCTCCCCTATATTTATTTCACCAATGTTTCCTTTAATTCGTGATGCTAAAAAAAGTATATTTTTTTCTGTCTGTTCTTTTTGTTTCCTTTCTTTAAGTATAGGTAATATGTTTTTACAAAGAATTTCCACTATTTCCTCCCATTTCCCAGGAAAATACTTTGTGTCATCCAAAACAACTGTACCATTAAATAATACCTTTATTTCAATATCATTCCTGTCAGTATGTATTATTAGCAAATTATAATCGCAGTACCTAAAAATAGTACTTCCGGTTGATGAATTCACTTCTTTTTTTCCTAGAGCTGTAGCCACACATTCAGCATTCTTTCTGGTGTAAAGATAATTATCAATGTCCAATCCTTTTTCGCTTATTATCTTAAATTGTCTTTTCTTTCTCTCATGTTCTTCTTCAAAAAACTCTTTAAAATTTTCCATTTCCCTTCTCCTTTAAAACAATATTATATATATGTCTTTATAAAAGTCAATCAATATAAAAATATTAATTGAAAAATCAATTAATACTTTTTAATGAAGAATTCCACTTATAGAAGCGCGAACAAAAATAAAGGAAAATAGTAAATAAACTACACAAATAAAAGTTAAACAAATTGTTATTTTATCAGTAGCTTTTCGTTCATCACTTTGTTTTGCAATTGCCATGATAAATCCAACAAGCATACAAATTAAAGCTAATATTGTACTAAAACGAGCAACCACTAAATAACCAACTAACCAAACTAATAACGACATTTTATCACCACTATTATAATAACAAAAAAAAGAACTCTTTTTCAAGTTCTTTTATTTTACAATGGTGCTTGCGGTGGGAGTCGAACCCACAAGACCGAAGCCACACGATTTTGAGTCGTGCGCGTCTACCAGTTTCGCCACGCAAGCAAGTAACACAATTATATCATTTATAATCATGTTTTTAAAGTTTTTTTGTAAATTTTATTCACTATATTTTGAATCATATAATTCCGTTTCCGATAAATCTTCTTCAATCTCAATTATAGGTAAATCTTTGGTTGAATTAAGACCAAAATAATCTAAAAATTGATCAGTAACTCCATATAATATTGGTCTACCTGGAAGTTCAGATCTTCCAACTTCTTTAATTAAATTTTTAAAAACTAGTTTTCTAATTATATGAGCACTTGAAACCCCTCTAATTTCATCGACCGTTACCCGTGTAACCGGTTCATTATATGCGATAATTGCCAGCGTTTCTAATGCTGAATTGCTAAGTGATTCAGACACTTCTTCTTCAGCTAACTTTTTATAATATTCAGAATGTTCCTTTTTAGTAACAAGCTTATAATTATTTCCAAATTTTTTGATTTCAAAACCTCTATTATCATCACTATAATTTGAAATTAGTCTATCAATAAGATTATCTGCCATCTCAGAATCAACCTCTAAAATAGTCATTATTCTTTCTTTAGAAATACCATCATCTCCAGAAACAAAAAGTAATCCTTCTAAAACTGCCTCTAAATTCATCTAACTCGCTCCTTTTAAAGATAGAATAATTTTATCCATATTTCTATCTTGTTTAATTGTAAGCTGGCCATCTTTTGCTAAATTAAGGACAGCCAAAAAAGTAACCACAACATACTCTTTAGTATATATATCAAATAAATCTTCAAAATTTAAACATTTTTGCTTTTTTAATTTTTGGGTAATTTCACGTGCCCTTTTTTGAACAGAATATTCTTTTCTAGCAACAACTGTATTAAGTGGTTTTTCATAGGCTTTTTTTTCTTGAAATCTCATAAAAGCTTTTAATAAATCATCTAAAGTTATATCTTCATCAATTTTAATATTTTCATCATGAAATTCATCTAATAAACTAGGTTCTCTTGAAAAAAGTTCTTTTCTCTCACTTTCAAACGATTTTAACTCTTGGCTAATCTCTTTATACTTTTGATATTCAATTAACCTATTAATTAAATTCTCTTTAGGATCTTCTTCATAATCATCCTCTACTTCATCATGTGGAAGCAATTCTCTAGATTTTAATTCAATAAGTTCTGAAGCAAGAACTAAATATTCACTATCAATATTTAAATTAAGATGTTCCATTTGATTAAGTATTTTTAAATACTGATCAGTTATATCGGCAATATTAATATCAAATATATCAATGTTTTCCTGTTTTATCAAATGCAAAAGTAAATCAAGTGGACCCTCAAATTCCTGTAATTTAAATTTATATTCCATGATAAACCACCATACACATTATAACTTTTTATCATTTAAAGTTCAAGTTATGAAATAAATGAAAAAATAATATTATTAATTAGAAGTGATAAATATGATTATAAGAATTATTGTTTTTTTATTAGGTTTTGGTTTCAGTGTAATCGGTTTTGCCTTTATAATAAGCTATTTAAATTTAATTCCCCTTGGGTATAATTTTTTAGAATATGTTAACTTTATTAGTAGAAAACCAGAATGCTTAATTGGACCACTTGGATTACTAACAACCTTTCTAGCAGTATATACAAAAGGAGATAAAAATGAACTATATATATGATATCTATTTAAATTTTAATAATTCTTTTTATGATTTTTATGAATGGAATAAAAGAGATAAAATTATTCACATTCGTAAAATACCAACAATTAAAGTTTCAAAAAAAGACTTCTATAATATTAAATATAACAAAATAAAAATAAGTAAAGATTTTTTAAAAACAATACATAATAAAACAGAACAATTTAATAATAATAAAATTAAATATTGTACAATAATAAGCGATGAAAAAGATATAATCGCAATTAAATTTGATAAAAATGGGATTAATCATATGAAAAGTTCTTTATATATAGACGAAAAAGAAGAAATAATAAATATCATAAAAAAACAAAAAGAATATAAAATCAAATATAATATTTTAAAAAAATTCAAAAATAATTTTAAAACCAGATTTGAAATTGAAAACGAAAAATATATCTTAAATGAATTAAATAAAATATACCTAAACAAGGATTATCAAAAAATAAACTATATATGTCTAGAATGTTTTAGAAAAAAAGAAAAAAACATTAATGAAGCTATAAAAAAAATAAAAAAAGAAATTACCAAAGAAACTGATAATTTCTATAAAATTTTTAACATTTTTAAATCAATAAATCAAAAATAATTAACCTAAATATTTAAAAATAAACGGTAATGCAATTATAAAAGCCACAACAATTACAGCAATAATAATTATAAACGTTTTAGTACCTTTTTTATCTTTGATTAATTCTTCCCCTTCAGCAGATTGAGTAGTAGCTTGCGTTTGCACTTCTGGTGTAGGTGCTGCTGGGGTAGCTTCTACTGCTGTTGTTTCTGCTACCGGTTCTACTACTGGAACTGGATCAACTGCAGCTTGAGTCTCTGGTTCTGTCACTGGTGTAGGTGCAGGCGCTTCCATTGGTGTTGGCTCGACTGTTTCAGCAGGAGTAACACTAGGTTCTGCCACTGGTGTTTCAGTTGCTGGCATAGGCTCAACTGCTGGAGTTTCCACCACTGGTTCTGCCACTGGCTCTACTGTAGAAACTGGATCAACAACAGGCTCTACTGCTACAGGTGCAGGCGCTTCCACTGGTGTTGCTTCTACTGGTTCAACAGGAGCAGGAGTAACACTAGGTTCTGCCACTGGCGTTTCAGCTGCTGGCATAGGCTCAGCTACTGGTGCCACCTCCTCCGGATTAGAATTAACTTGATTAGAAAAATCAAAACTATAATTTAAACCGTTACTATTAACATTAACTACATTTCCATCTCCAGTATCAATATCAGATTTTCTTTGTTCCATCTTTATATCCCTCCATATTCTAAAACAATTATAACAAAAAATATATAAAAGTCAAAATTTTTTTCAAAAAAAAGACGACAATAGTCATCTTACTTATTTTAAATTATAAAATTCACGAACTTTTTTATATAACTCATCATATACTTTAGGATTTTGTTTTAAGTATTCCTTTACAGTTTCTTTACCTTGACCGATTTTTTCACCTTTATATGAATACCAAGCGCCAGATTTTTCTAAAGCAGAAGCCTCAACGGCTAAATCTACAAGCTCACCTTCTCTAGAAATACCAGTTCCATACATTATGTCAACTTGACATGATTTAAATGGTGGTGCCATTTTGTTTTTAACAACCTTAACAGTTGTTTTATTTCCAATAATTTCTGTGCCTAATTTAATTTGTTCATTTCTTCTAATATCTAATCTTATAGAAGAATAAAACTTTAATGCTCTACCACCAGGAGTAACTTCAGGGTTACCATACATCACCCCAACTTTTTCACGAAGTTGATTAATAAATATAGCAATTGTATTAGTCTTATTTATAATACCAGCTAGTTTTCTTAAAGCCTGACTCATAAGTCTAGCTTGGAGACCAACATGTGAATCACCCATCTCACCTTCGATTTCAGCTTGTGGAACTAAAGCCGCAACTGAATCTATAACAATTACACTAATCGCTCCACTTCTAACTAATGCTTCAGTAATTTCTAAAGCTTGTTCACCATTATCAGGCTGTGAAAGCAAAAGTTCATCAATATTAACACCTAAATTAGCTGCATATTGCGGATCTAACGCATTTTCGGCATCAATAAAAGCTGCTTTCCCCCCCAGCTTTTGAGCCTCCGCAATTGCATGCAAAGCAAATGTCGTTTTACCAGAAGATTCTGGCCCATATATTTCTATAATTCTCCCTTTAGGATAACCACCAATTCCTAAAGCTGCATCTAAAGCTATACTACCACTAGATACAACATCTATTTCTCTATGTTCATTATCACCTAATTTCATGATTGAACCTTTTCCAAATTGTTTTTCAATGTCCGCAAGAACTTGTTTTAAATTTTGATCATTTTCACTGGCTGCCTTAGCCATATGTCATCCTCCTTTACTCCTACAAATTAATTTTATAATAATATAATTCCTTTGTCAACACTTTTACGAACATTTGTTCAAATAATTTACACATATTGTAAAATAAAAATTAATCAAAAAAACAAATTCATAGATTAGAAAAAACAAATTAAATAATAATGTAGTAATAAAAAAAGAGAAATTAAATTTCTCCTTCTTCTCCAAAAATATATTTCTTATTCATATTATAATACTGAACTCCAGATATAATTGATAAAGCTGCAGCTACAATAAGTAAGAAATCTGAAATATGAATATTCAAAAGTTCAAATGGCATATCATAAAATAAAGTTAAAACAATACCTACCATTAAAGATGCTGTTTTATATTTTCCAGTTTTAATAGCTGCAACCACATTCCCTTTAGATCCAGCAACCATTTTAATTGAATCAACAATTGTATCTCTAACAATAGTAATTACTGGAATAATTGGATGAATAAATCCTTGTGCTGATAAAATAATTAAAACAGAGTTAACTAATATTTTATCCGCAATAGCATCAATCATTTTTCCAAAATCAGTAATCAAATCATACTTTCTAGCAATCATTCCATCAAAGAAGTCAGTAATTGAAGCTAAAATAAATAATACTCCAGCAATCAAATAACGAATATCCATAACAATTGATTCATTTACAAATATTCTTGGTATTGTAATTCCCATTGCTGAAAAAGGGAATAACAAAATAATAATAATTAAAAAAGTCATAAAAATTCTAGTTAATGTTAATTTATTAGGTAAATTCATAAATATACTACTCTCTTTCTGAAACTACAGCACCTTCGACAAAATCTTTGTCATCGACTGAGTTAATATTAATTAAAAGATAAACTATTACAAGAACAAGTACAAGAATAACTGCCCATAAAACAAATAACACAGTTGATAAAGTGTTGTTTTTTTCTATAGTATATGGGGATTTAATTCTTTTTGCTTGTTTACGTTCCTTTTTAGCTAATTTAATGTCATCTAAAGATAATCTAGAGGTATAATCAAAAAGATATTCATTAAATTCATCAACCAAGTCTTCTTTATTAAGACCTAAATATTTAGCATAATCTCTTATTAAATATTTTAAATTAAAAACATCTTTAAATGCATCAGAATTACCAGCCTCAATGTTTTCAATCTGTGAAGCTCTAATCTTTAAGTCTTCGGCTACTTCCTCAATTGAAACTCCGATACTCTCACGAGCTTCTTTTAATTTTTCACCAATTTCTTTCATAAAATCCTTTCTAAAAACAATAATATTTTATAAGCCATATTCTGTTCCTTAAAAAAGGGGCAAACATTTATCTACTGTTACCAGTCCCATAAGAGATTCTTAATTTCTCTCTTATTAGGTTCCCCTACCAAAATTTGGGTTTCTTGCTTGCGGAGTTTACCACGTTTCACTTTTTTATTTCTAAAAAAATCGTCACTGCGGCACTTTAGGTGAAATCACCATATCAAATGACTTAGGCTATTCACGTCGTTAGCTAAAAAGCTACCTTGGGTTATTTTTTCCCCAAGCACAAACACTATAGTCATCACAGACTATGCAAGTATGGACTTTCCTCTACATTATTAAAATGCAGCGTTTGCCAAAATATTATCTGTTTTCGTAAACTATTTTTTCGAGATTAGAAAGACGTCTCAACAAATCAGCATTAGATACATCATTATTACCAGATTCACGAAGAACATCAAGTTTAGTTCTAGCATTTCTTACTTCTTGTTTTAATCTTATATTTTCATCAATTAAACTTTTCTTTTCTTTTTCAAGTTCTTTCACAACTGAAATCATTTCTTCATAATCACTAATTACGGCATCTAAAAACTTGTCAACTTCTTGTGGTCTATATCCACGAGTATCAATTTTAAATTCTTTTTCTAAAATATCTTTAGGTGTCAAAAGTAATCTTTCTTGTAACATAGCTTACCTTCTTTCTACAAAAATATTTTCTCAAAAAAATACTAGTTTGTCAATTAAAAGAAAAATTGCCTCCATCAACAAAAAATATCCACAATAACCATTGTTAAATTAACTAATCTCTGAAAAATATATCTCTAGTATAAACTTTTCCATTCATTTTAACAACATTTTCATCTACTCTATTTGCTAAAACCACATCAGTAATTTCATCAAATTCTTCAAATGATTTAATAACATCACAATCATTAAATTTAGGTGATTCAAGTGTTGGCTCGTATATCAAAACTTTAATATTTTTACTTTTTATTCTATCGATGATTCCTTGTATTGCACTAGTCCTAAAATTATCTGACCCACTTTTCATCGTAAGTCTATAAATACCAACACAATTAGGCTTTTTACTAACAATTTTATCGGCAATATAATCTTTTCTTGTATCATTAGATTTAACAATAGCCCCCATCAGGTTTTGAGGAACATTATCATAATTAGTTAAAAGCTGCTTCGTATCTTTTGGAAGACAGTATCCCCCATAACCAAATGAAGGATTATTATAATGATTCCCTATTCTTGGATCCAAACATACACCACGAATAATATCACTAGTATTTAAACCTTTGATTTCAGCAAACGTATCAAGTTCATTAAAATAAGCAACTCTCAAAGCTAAATAAGTATTAGAAAATAATTTAACCGCTTCAGCTTCCGTTGAATCCATAAACAAAACAGGTGCGTCATTTAAAGCTGCCGCTTTAAGCAAAGAAGCAAATTCTTTAGCTTCATTACTTTTATCACCAATAATAATTCTAGAAGGATATAAATTATCATATAAAGCCTTCCCCTCTCTTAAAAATTCTGGTGAAAACATAATATTATTAATTTCATACTTTTCTTTAATACTTTTTATAAAACCAACTGGAACAGTTGATTTAACTACCATTGTTGTGTTAATATTCATACTCCCCACTTTTTTTATTATATCTTCAACACTAGTAGTATCAAAATATCCCGTTTCTTCATCATAATTTGTTGGCGTACTTATAATTATATATTTAGCTCCTTCAAAAGCCTCTTTATAATCTAAAGTAGCTTTCAAATTTAAATCAAACTCTTCGAAGCATTTTTCAATATATTCATCCTTAATAGGACTTACTCTATTATTAATCATATCAACTTTTTCCGGAACAATATCTAACGTTACCACCTCATTTTTCAAAGAAAGTAAAGTAGCTAAAGAAAGACCAACATAACCTGCTCCCGCTACTGCTATTTTCATATATCAAACCTCCATTGATTAATATATTATAAATAAAACACAATAATAAATCAATAAAAAAAACAAAAAAGACTATTCTAAAATAGCCTTTATTCTTCTAACTCCCGCACTGCTAGATTCTTCTTTCTTAATCTTGAAATGACCAAGTTCACCAGTATGTGTAACATGTGGTCCTCCACACAATTCAGAAGAAAAATCACCAATAGAATAAACTGTAACAATATCAGGATACTTTTCAATGAACCTACACTCAGCACCTGATTTAACAGCCTCTTCTTTACTCATTTCTTCTTTAGTGACTGGATAATCATCTTCGATCCATTTATTTACTAAATCTTCAACCTCTTTTTTCTCTAAATCAGTTAATTTATGATCACAAGGAAAATCAAATCTAAGTCTTTCCGTAGTTATATTACTACCCATTTGATATGTTTCCGGACCAAGGACTTTTTTCAAAGCCGCATTAAGTAAATGTGTTGCTGTATGATATTTGGTCTCGATTTCACTATGACCAAGCAAACCACCTTTAAACATTCCTTGAGAAGCCGTTCTAGATTTTTCTTGATGTTCTTTAAATTTTTCTTCAAAACCTTTAGTATCAACTTCCATACCTCTTAAAGAAGCTTCTTCAATAGTAAGTTCAATTGGAAAACCATAAGTATCATATAATTTGAAAGCGATATCTTTATTAACATAACTCTCATCTTTAATCAACTTATCAAATTCTCTTAATCCCTTTTCTAATGTTCTACTAAATTTTTGTTGTTCACTGCTTAAAACATCAAAAATTACATCTTTATTATTGAGTTCAGGATAATATTCACTATATTTCTTAATAATTAATTCGGATATTTTTAAAGCAAAATCACCATTTATATCAATATTTATTTTTTTCGCATACCTAATAGCTCTTCTAATAAGTCTTCTTAAAATATAACCTCTATCAGTATTACTAGGTTTAACTCCTGCTGGATCAGCTATTATAAAAGTTGCCGTTCTAATATGATCAGCTATAATTCGCATTTCCTTTTCATTACCCTCATATGGTAATTTAGCAATATCCGAAATTAAATCAATAACATCTTTCCAAACTGAAGATTTATAATTGTCATTAACATTCTCAATTACTGTAATTATTCGTTCAAGCCCCATACCAGTATCAACATTTTTTGAAGAAAGTTCGGTTATATTTCCTTTTTCATCTTGATAAAATTCCATAAATACATTATTCCAAATTTCAACCCATCTATCATCATCGGGATCAAAATTAGTAGGAGCTTCCTCATCACTTCTAAAATAAAATATTTCTGTATCGCCACCACATGGACCACTGTCACCAGCTATCCAAAAATTATCATCTTTACCTAAATAAGCAATTCTTTCTTTAGGTATCCCAAGGTCTAACCACCTTTTAGCTGATACTTCATCACGAGGAATTTTATCATCGCCCTCAAAAACAGTTACAGCTAATTTGTTAACAGGTATTTTTAAAACTTTAGTTAAAAAATCAAAACTATACTCAATTGATTCATTTTTAAAATAATCACCTAAACTCCAGTTTCCGAGCATTTCAAAAAAAGTATGATGAGTTGTATCACCTATTTCATCTAAATCAGTAAGTCTTACACATTTTTGATAATCACATAGTCTTTTCCCGTAAGGATGCTTTTCGCCCATTAGATAAGGAATTAATGGTTGCATGCCAGCTGTATTAAATAAAACAGTTGAATCATTTTCAGGGACTAATGGACTACTAGGAATTTGTTTGTGACCATTATCTACAAAAAATTTTATATATTCTTCTCTAATATTCATGTTCTACCTTCTTTACTATATCTTGCACTTTTTTCTCTAAATCGGCAATTGTTTTATCATTTTCTAAAATAAAATCAAAATTATCATAATTATCAAGAGCTATTTCCGTTGGATGATTCTGTTGTTTTTTTGTTAAAGGACTTTTAAAATTAGTCCTGATAACTTTAATAGAAATAACCTTATCAAACAACTTTTTAGGAAACTCTATTTCATTTGGAAATCTTGCATCAGAAATAGTAATAATATCAAAGTAATAACTATAAACTTTTATGTCATCACATAATCTTTTAACAAAAAAATCTTTATCTATTTTATCACGGACAATGTCTGTGCCAAGTGTCTGTAAAAGCTCCCTAGGTTTTCCTTCTTCAGAACCATCCCAGCCACTTATTTTCTTTGCAAATTCTTTAATGTAATTACCATAAGCTAAATTAATTACTTTTTTATCTTTATACGCTTTTTTAATAGCTAAAGCTGTTGTATCTTTACCATGACGTGCTTTACCAGCAATCACATAAATTCTTTCCATAAAAAGCCCTCCTTAAAGAAAAATCACGCTATATTAATTCGTGACCTTCTTCTTCTTTTTTGATAATTCCATATCGTTCATCATAAAACTTAAATATTGTTTTAACTGTTGATATTAAAGGTGTCGAAACAAGCATACCTATAATACCAAAAAAATAACCAAAAATCAAAAGTCCAAGCATAATTGTAACAGGGTGCAATTTCGTTGTTTTTGACATAATAAGTGGTTGCAAAAAATTACCTTCCAAAAATTGAATCACGGCAATCACAACTAAAGATAAAATACCAATCATTGGATTCTGTGTAAAACCAACAATAACTGCCGGAGCTCCACCAATATAAGGTCCAGCATAAGGTATAATATTGGTAAGACCGCAAAAAAGACCAAATAAAGCTGGAACTTTTAAACCCACCATCCAAAGACCAAGAGATGAAAGTAAAAATATAATTCCACAATCAATAATTGCCCCTCTAACATAACTTCTAAGTGATACATTAACACTATCTAAAAGTTCCACAGTAGTTTCTCTATATTTTTTAGGAATAAAGTTAAATAATTTAGAACTACTATCAAAGTTTACAATCAAGAAAAAGCCAATAATAAGTCCCAAAATAAATGTTCCAAAAAACGAAAACATTTTAGAAATAAATCCGATAAAATTTTGTGGCATTGTCGTTGTAACATCAGCCATAAATGATTCAGCTGAAGCAAAAAAATGTGCTTTTATATTAGAAACATCAATAAGTTCATTACTTTCAAAATGATTAAGAAAATCACTGCCCCAACCTTTAACTGTAACAAAAACCCCAGGAACCATATTAATAAATTCCTTAACTTGATCAATCAAAAGCGGAATTAAAGATGATAAAATCAAAAATAAACAGAAAAATAATATCGCATATGTTATTATTGCTCCCCAAATTCTTCCAATTTTTTTAGACTCTAAATATGATACAAAAGGATCAAAAAGCCATGCGATTACAAGCCCAATAAAAAGAGGAAAAACAACTTTTAAAAGTGTTATTAAAAAACTTAAAATCTTAGTTTCTTTAAATAATCTTAATAATATATAAAAAGCTAAAGCAATAAGTAGCAAATATAAAACCTTAAGTACCCTAGCCGATAAATCAGTTACTTCGTTTATTTTTTTTACATTTATTTTTTTACCAAACATTATATCCACCTATACACTAAGTAAATCTTTTTCTTTTTCACTTAATTTTTCATCAACAATTTTATTATATTTGTTTATTAATTCTTGAATATCATCAGTTAATCCATCTTTATCATCATCAGTAAGTTCTTCATTTTTCTTTATATCATTATTCGCATCTTGTCTAATTGTTCTAAGATTAATTTTACAATCTTCGGCAATTTGTTTTACTTCTTTTACATAACCTTTCCTTGTTTCTTCAGTTAAAGCTGGAATATTTAAAATTATAACTTCTCCATTATTATTTGGAGTTAATCCAACATTAGCTTCATAAATGCCTTTTTCAATATCACTTAAACAATTTCTATCAAAAGGTTTAATCATAAGTTGTCTTGCTTCAGGAACTGAAACTGTAGCTAAACTTTTAAGTGGTGTTGGTGTCCCATAATATGTAACCATCACCCCATCTAAAATAGCTGGATTAGCTCTACCTGCTCTAACATTTGTAAAACGTTTTTCCATATTTTCAATTGCTTTTTCCATTTTCTCTTCTGTTAAAACTATAATATCATCCATAAAATCATCCTTTCTGAACGTATATACAAACCTGTATATCACTAATATAAATATATCACAAAACGCTTTTAAAATCACTATTTTTTTTATTTTAAATTATTTTGCACATATATATCCAAATGATAAAATATAAAACCAACAGAAGAGGTGGAATAATGTTTGAAATAGATCATTTTATGAAATAATAAACACTACTAAAAAAACTAATAAAATTAAAAAGACTTATTAATAAGTCTTTTGTGCATATTCCTCTACTTTTTTTCTTCTTTTTACAAGATTTCTAGCCATTTGTTCTTTTTTAGAAACAATTTCTATCTCTTCTCTGGTTTCTTCCAATGTGATCTTGTCTTTCATAAAAATGATAGTTTCTTCTAAAGATAATGATTTTAAACTTTTCTTTTCTCTATATCCACAATAAACTTCTATTTCTTTAAAATTATTAATTTTAAAATAATCATTTATCTTTTTAATAGAATCATACAATTCAAATAATTTACTATACTGAAATTTATTTATTTCATTAGGAAGATACACAATTATATAAAATAAAGACAAATCTTTACTATACATGTATTGAATACAAATATCATTATATCTATAAACCATTTCATGCCATTCTCCATTAGTCACTTCGTAAACATCATTATAATCATCATATAAGGTAAATAAAATACATTCAGTTGTCGTTTGATGTAAATACCTTGAAAAACAAGTAAACGATTGCTTAGGTGTTATCATACCTATCGCACAACTCTTTCTTTCATCGGAAAATTCATCTTGCAAACAAAAATCATATATATTAAATATTTTATCCTGATTATTTATTTCTCTAGCCATTTCTTCTCTTGAATATAAATCATCAATTGCGATCAAAATATCACCTCTCGGAGTGGTATTTTAACATTTAAATAAAAAAAAGTAAAGAAATTATAAGTATTTCTTCACTCTATCGAATTCTTTTTCTTTATTTAAATCCGTATTAGACAAAGATTCAAATAGTTTTTTCTGCTCTCTATCCAATTTTCTAGGAATAACGATATTTAATGTAATGTACATATCCCCTTTTCTCCTGTAATTAACATCAGAAATCCCTTTACCTTTTAATCTTAAAATATCTCCGTTTTGACTACCAGCTGGAATATTAACTTTAACTGATCCTTCTAATGTTGGAACTTCTTTTTTACAGCCAAGTACCGCTTCTGTTATATCAATAGGAAATTCTAAATGGATATCATTAGCATCCCTTACAAATAAAGGATGTTTTTTTACTTTAAATTCTAAATATATATCACCATTAGGTCCACCATTTACACCAGCTTCCCCTTTACCAGCTATTCTAAGTTGATTTCCTGTATCAACTCCTTCAGGAATTTTAACTTCAATATCTTTATTAGTTCTAACTCTTCCTTTCCCATGACATTTCGTGCAGGTTTCTTCAAAAATTTCTCCACGACCACCACATTTAGAACATGTGGTTTGTGTCATAAAAGCCCCAAATAAAGTTTGTTGTCTAGAAGACACTGTTCCTGTTCCATTACAATTGTCACATTTTTTAGTGCCATGTCCTCCTTTTCCATCACAGTCATCACATTTTTCATTTAGATTAAGATTTATCGTTTTTTTAGTACCAAAAACAGCTTCTTCAAAATCTAAATCAACTTTAACAACTGTATCTCTTCCCTTTTGCGGCCTTTTGGAGTTTCTGCCACCAAAACCACTAAAACCATCGAATGAAGAAAAACCACCAAAAGAACCACCGAATAAATCGCTAAATATATCGCTAAAATCAAAGCCAGAAAAATCAAAGCCACCTTGACCAGAAGCTCCACTAAAAGCAGCATGTCCAAACTGATCATATTGTCTTCTTTTGTCAGCATCAGATAAAACTGCATAAGCCTCTTGAGCTTCTTTAAACTTTTCGGCTGCATCAGGTTCTTTAGAAACATCAGGATGATATTTTTTAGCAAGTTTTCTAAAAGCACTTTTTATTTCTGTTTCACTAGCATCCTTAGAAACACCTAAGACCTCATAATAATCTTTCTTATCCATTTATTTCACCTACTTTTTGTATAATTCTTTAAACTCTTTAATAGTATCTTTAAACATATCCATCGCACTTTGAATAACCTCTGGATCACTTATATCAACGCCAGCCACCTTAAGTTCATCCACTGGATCCATTGTTCCACCCAAAGTTAAAAATTTTAAATATTTTTCTAGTGCATCTTTTTTCCCAGAAAGAATGTTGCTGGCAATATAACATGCCGAAGCTAAACCAGTCGCATATTGATATACATAAAAATTATAATAAAAATGCGGTATTCTTTCCCATTCATATCTAATTTCAGGATCAGATATCATAACATCACCAGAATATTTTTTATAAAGATCATAATATGTATCAGACAAAAATTTACTTGTTAATACTTTACCACTATTTTCACTTTCATGTGTTATTTTTTCAAATTCAGCAAACATAGTTTGTCTTACAATAGAACCCTTAAACAGTTCCATTAAACTATCCAAAATATTTAATTTTTCTAATTTATTATCAGTATGCTCAATTAAATATCTAGCCAAAATAATTTCATTAACTTGAGAAGCTACTTCAGCCACAAATATCTTATAATGATGATAAATATAAGGATTATTCTTAATTGAATAATATGTATGCATTGAATGACCAAGTTCATGAGCTAATGTTGAAACATCATGAAATTTACCATTAAAATTAAGTAATACAAATGGATTTGAAGTATAACAACCAGCAGAATAAGCCCCGCCTCTTTTACCTATATTAGGATAAATATCGATCCACTTATCTGTAAAGGCTTTTTGTAAAACATTTGTATAATCTTTGCCAAGAATAGAAAGAGATTTAATTATAATATCCTTAGCCTCATCAAATGTATATTTCTTATCAGATTCGCTTATTAAAGGTGCATATATATCATATATATGTGTTTCTTCCAGACCTAAAACTTCTTTTTTCAAAGCATAATAATCATTCATAATACTCAAATTTTTATGAAGAGTATCTATCAAATTATCATATATTTTACTATCAATATTACCACCAAATAAAGCCGCTTCTCGAGCATCTTTATACCCTCTTATTTTAGCATTTATATTATTATATTTTACATAACTACTATAAGCTGAAGCAAAAGTGTTTTGCATGTTAGAAAACTGCTTATAATAAGTATAAAAAGCCTTTTTCCTAACATCTCTATTTTTATCAGCAATATATAATGAATAATTATTATTAGTAAGTTCTATTTCTTTTCCTTCGCCATTAGTAATTTTTCCAAACTTAATATCCGAATCACACAAATAAGAAGGAATTTCTTCCAAAGCTGAAAGCGGACTTGATAAAAGAGAAATTAATTTTTCTTTTTCTGATGACAAAACATGCGGTTTTACTCTAAGTAAATTTCTAAATTCCCATCTATAAAGTTCTAATTTAGGTAATTCTTTTATAAATTTATTAACATCTTCTTCTGTAAGTTTCATAAGTTCTGGAACAACAAATGACGTTACTTCAGAAATATTAGTCATTAACTTATCAAGTTTTCCACTTATCTCTTGATACTTAAAATCAGTTATATCTTCATCAAATTTACGTGCTGAATAATTATAAACAGCTTCATATTTTTTAGAGAACTCTTCATCAAAGATAAAAAAATCATAAATATCTTTAGCATTATTAAGTTTCCCTTCAAACTCACTATATTTCTTATAATTGTTAGTTAAATAATCAAAATCTTTATTAAAATCCTCTAAATTTTTATACAAACTAGATAAATCCCATTTGGCATCTTCTGGTACTTCTGATCTTTTTTTCATAAAATATTCCTTTCATAAAGAGAAAGTTCTAGCTAACTAGAACTTTACTTTTCTTCATATTCTGCGTCTTTAACATTACTATCATTATCATCTGAAGAATCGCTATTAGCTTGTGCTTCTTTAGCCATTTCTTCATATACTTTAGCTCCTAAAGCCATTGCTTTTTCATTTAATTTATCTTTCTTTTCTTTAATATCATCAATATCATCTTTTTCTAAAGCTTTCTTAAGGTCTTTAATTAAATCTTCAGCTTCTTCTTTGTCTTTCTTATCTACCTTATCCCCTAAATCTTTAATAGCTTTTTCTGTCATAAATACTGTTTGTTCAGCTTCATTACGAACATCAGCCTCTTCTTTACGTTTCTCATCAGCTGCTTTATTAGATTCAGCCTCTTTAACCATTTTATCAATTTCATCATCAGATAAATTAGTTGATGAAGTAATAGTAATTGATTGTTCCTTATTTGTACCTAAATCTTTAGCTTTAACATTTACTATACCATTAGCATCAATATCAAATGTAACCTCAATTTGTGGTACTCCTCTTGGAGCTGGTGGTATATTAGTTAATTGGAAATTACCTAAAGTTTTATTATCAGCGGCCATTGGTCTTTCACCTTGCAAGATATGAATGTCTACAGCTGGTTGATTATCAGCAGCCGTTGAAAATACTTGTGATTTGCTAGTTGGAATAGTTGTGTTCCTTGGAATAAGAACAGTACACACTCCTCCTAAAGTTTCAATACCAAGTGAAAGTGGCGTTACATCAAGTAAAACGATGTCATTAACTTCACCTGTTAAAACTCCACCTTGAATAGCAGCTCCCATAGCTACAACTTCATCAGGGTTAACCCCTTTAGATGGATCCATACCAAGCTCTTTTTTAATAAGTTCTACTACTTTTGGCATCCTAGTTGAACCACCAACTAATAAAATCTTATCGATATCTTTTTTAGTTAAATTAGCATCTTTTAACGCTTTTCTAACTGGTTCTAAAGTTGATTCCATTAAATCAGAAGTTAAATCTTCAAACTTAGCTCTAGTTAAACTCATCTCTAAATGAACTGGACCATCATCACCTTGTGAAATAAATGGTAAAGAAATATTAGTTGTACTTACACCACTTAAATCTTTTTTAGCTTTTTCAGCCGCATCTTTAAGTCTTTGCATAGCCATTTTATCTTTAGATAAATCAATACCTTGATCTTTCTTAAATTCTTTAACTAAATAATCGATAATTTTTTCATCAAAGTCATCTCCACCAAGTTTGTTATTACCGCTAGTAGATAAAACTTCAAATACTCCATCACCAATATCTAATATAGATACATCAAATGTTCCTCCACCTAAGTCATATACTAAAATTTTCTCAGGTTTATCTTGTTTATCCAAACCATAAGCTAAAGCCGCAGCTGTTGGCTCATTAATAATTCTTTCAACTTCTAAACCAGCAATTTTACCAGCATTTTTAGTGGCTTGTCTTTCTGCATCATTAAAATAAGCTGGAACAGTGATAACTGCTTTTTTTACTTCTTCTCCTAAATAAGCTTCTGCTGTTTTCTTTAAATCTCCTAAAATCATTGCACTAACTTCTTCTGGTTTATATTCTCTTCCATTAGCTTTAACCGTTTTTTTACTACCCATTAATCTTTTAATAGAAGAAATCGTATCTGGATTTGTTACCATTTGGTTTTTGGCAGCTTGCCCTACAATAATTTCACCATTTTTAAATGCCACTACTGAAGGAGTTGTTCTAGACCCTTCAGCATTAGCTATAACTTTAGCTTCTCCCCCATCATAAATTGCTACACAACTATTTGTTGTTCCTAAATCAATACCTATTGTTTTACTCATATATAATCATTCCTTTCCTATTCACTGACCTTCACCATTGCCGGTCTTATAACTTTACCTTTTAATATATATCCTTTTTGCATAACTTCTACTACCATACCAGGGTCCATACCTTCTACCTTTTCAGTAAGAACTCCTTGATGAATAGTTGGATCAAAAGCCACATTAGTTTCTGCAATAGCTTTAATCTCATATTTTTCTAAAGTTTCTACTAAATGACAATAAATCATTTTGAAACCTGCTAAAAATTTAGAAAGCTCATCATCTAAATTATTATCATCTAAATTAATCGCTCTTTCAAAATTGTCAACTATTGGTAAAATATCTTTGGCAATATCTTCATTCGCAAATTCAAGCATTCTGGATACTTCTTCATCTTTTCTTTTTCGATAATTTATAATATCAGCTTTAGCTTTTAAAACTTCTTCTTCAAGTTCTTTTATTTTTTTAATGTCTTCTTCATTATGAACTGTTTTCTTTACTTTTTTTGTTTTATGTTTTTTTTCTTCCATCTAATCACTCATTTCCAATATTTTCTTTAATAAAATTTAAAAGAGCTTCAGCTTTATCATATTCCATTCTCTTTGGTCCAATTAGAGCAATAGTGCCTTCTTCACCATCTTTGTAAAAGTACGTTTTGATTACTGAAATATCATCATCTATATTATTTTCACTGCCAATATAAATTTTAATTTCATCATCATCTTCTTTAATATGTTTAATCATTTCTTTATCTTCAAATTTGTTTAAAATTTTCCTTATTTTACTTGCATCATCAAACTCAGGAGACATAAGTAAATTAGTCGTTCCACTCATTTTCATATTAGGTTTTGGTGTAAAGTCACTAAATGCACTATAGAAAGCATTATATAAAGCTTCATGCTCTTTGACATATCTATCAATAACAGGCTTTACTTCAAATTCCAAAACACTTGAAACCTCATTTAACGGAACACCAACTATCAGCTTACTTATTATATCAATTGTTTGCTTTACTTCTGCTTTACTAACATTATTTGGAATAGACACATTTCTATTTTCAACATGACCTTTGTCTGTAATTATAATAGCAATCATCTTGTTATCAGCGATTGGTACAACTTCTATTTTAGCAATCCTATTATCATTTGAAGAGCTACCTAAAACTATCGCTGTATAATTAGTAAGCTCTGAAACAATTTCCATACTCTTATTAATCGCATCACTTAAAACTAAGGCGTTATTTGAAAAAATCTGTTTTAGTTTAAGCATATCTTCACCATTAAGTTCTCTAGGAACCATAATATTATCTACATAATATCTATATCCTAAATCACTAGGCACCCTTCCAGATGAAGTATGTGTTTTTTCTATAAAACCAAAATTTTCTAAAGCTGCCATTTCATTTCTAATGGTCGCACTAGAACATTTTAATTTTGAAGAAAGAGCTTTTGAACTAACTGGCTTAACTGTTTTAATATAATTTTCCACAATCAATTTAAGTAATTTTTCTTGTCTACCCGTTAGCATTTAACCACCTCTTTTACTACTATATGCACAAATTAGCACTTCTATTCCATGAATGCTATTTCATTGTAACACTTCTTTTTAGCACTGTCAAGGGGGTAAGTGCTAAAAAATAAAAAGTTAATAAAATTATATGATTTTATTAACCTTGTCAATTAAAGAATCACTTACATACCTATCCCCAATCAAAGTAATAGAAAATGTTTTATACCCTATCCTATTTATACTAGCTCCACAGTGATATATAATATTTCTATCTAATATAAAATATCTATCATGAAACGTATTATCATATACTACTTTTAAATTACTATACTGTTTATTATATTTTAAAATATCTTGTTTTGTTAATAAATTATTAGGTTTTGTTATAACTATTACTTCAGCAGTTAATCTTTTAACAATATCTAATAAAACATTATCTGCATAGCTGTCTATTATAATAAGTTCTTTCTTAGTTTCTTTAAATATTTCACATATCTTAAAATAAGCATCATATATTTGGCCATTAAAATATATCTCATTTACTTTTCTTTTTTTCTCAAATTTTTGAAATGATTTTTCTAATAATTTAATCCTATTATGATCTTCTAACACTAAATTATTTATATACTTTTGCTCTAATAAACTAGTAGAAATATACTTACGCATAAAAACAAAAGCATCCATTATTTTAATACTTACTTCTTCAGCCACCTCTGTTCTAAGTATTGTTGCGAGCATAGCAACCCCTTGTTCCGTAAATGCATATGGCAAATATTTAATATTATGGCCTCTTCCATTCAAGGTTTCAGATTGAAACCTTGAAATACTTCTGCACTCCTCCTCCGTTAGTCTAAACATAAATCTTTCAGGAAATCTATTAATGTGCCTTTTAACAGCCAAATTAATGGTTTTAGTTCCGTTCTTACATTTATATAATCTAGCTAAATCACTATCTAACATTACTTGCTTACCTCTAATTTCATAAATTAATTTTTCAATTGCTTCTTTTTTTATTAGTTCGCTCATAACACCATCCTAATCTTAAACTCCTACACTTTTATATTAGCGAACATTTGTTTTATTGTCAAGAAAATAAAAAAAGAAACAAATAAATGTTTCTTTTAAGCATCAGCTTTTAAATTAATTAAGGTTTCTTTGAGCTCATTTTCAATTTTGTTAAGTTCTACTTCTGCTTCTTCTCGCTGTTTTCTACCTTCAGCATGAATTCTAACAATTTCTTCTAATGTAGTAATTAAATCAGCATTAGTTTTCTTAACAGTTTCTAGATCAACGATAGCTCTTTCACTTTCTTTAGCAATATCAATTGAACCTTGTTTTAAAGTTTCACTATTTTTCTTAAGCATTTCATTAGTTAAATCTGATACTTTCTTTTGCGCATCTAGTGCTTGTTTCGCATTTGCAATACCTAAAGCGATAACCATTTGATTTTTCCAAAGTGGAATTGTGTTGGTAAGTGATGATTGAATTTTATCAACTAGTTCAGCATCATTATTTTGAATTAATCTAATTTGTGGTGCCATTTGAATAGATATTAATCTAGTTGTTTTTAAATCATATAATTTCTTTTCAAATCTATTTATTAAATTATTCATATCATTTACTTTTTGAACATCAGTTTGTTCTCCTGACTCTTTAGCTACTTTTTCAAGTTCTGGTAAAACTTTTTCTTTAAGTTCATCAATCTTCTTCATACCAGCAATAATGTAAAGAGAAAGTTCTTTAAAATATTCTAAATTCTTATCATACATTTGATCAAAAATTTCAATATCTTTCATCATTTGTATTTTATGTGAATCTAATTTTCTTTCAATACTATTAATGTTTGTTTCAACTTTACTAAATTTAGCAATAATTTTTCTTATTTGCTTTTCAAGTGAACTAAACAATCCAGGTTTAATATTTGCATTAATATCAGAATCAAAAGATTTGATTTCTGAAGTTAAATCAGCAAGTAGTGTTCCTACTTCACCTAAATTTTTAGTTTTAACATTATTAAGTACTTCATCTGAAAATTGTGTGATTTTGGTTTGTGCAGGAGAACCAAAAGTGATAATTTCATTAGTACTATTTACATCAATTTTAGAAGTAAATTCATCAATCGCCGCCTTTTCTTCTTTTGTAAGTTTGTTATAATCCAAAGTTTTCTCAACTTTAGCTTCAGTAATTTCTTTACCTCCTTCAACTAGGCCTTTAACCTCAGCTAAATCCAAAGTATCAATTGTTTTAAGTTCTAATTTTCCCATATCTTCACCTCTAATTTTTTAAACTTTCTATCATTTTTTCATATATATTCATCTTTAAGCTTGATACTGCACCATCAATGCTTTGAGGAATACCCTTAACAATAACTTTAGAAACATCATAGTTTCCACCAGTAACCCCTGTTCTAAATCCATATTTTTCCCAGGCAAGCTCTTGCACTTCTTTATTTTCAAACACATTATAATAAATATTACCATTATCTGACAAAGACGCTATACAATGTGAATTCCAAATTGTTGGACTAGGATATAAAATCCTAACCTTATCTTTAACACTGTTATAACCCTCAGGATCATTATTCGCAAAATCTATTATACTCTTTTCATAATCAACTATCATTGGTTTTGCCCCAACCCCAGTTTTTAAATAAAGTTGAAATAAATCAGCAGGTGTATTATTCATATATCCTGATTTTTTATAAAACTCTTTTAATTTAGGTAAAATCTCACCGATGTTTTCATCATCAACTTTACCGCCACCCATTATTGAAGCTAAGAGACCATAATAAGTAGCTCCTGGGCTAGAAGTAACGGGATCGGTTGAGTCAATATTTATTTTACCATATAAATCAAGTCCTAAATCTTTCCAAGATTTTCCTTCCAATATATAATTTAATAATTTATTCATATCAGTGATAAAATAAACACCATCTTTGTTAGTAACAATGCCTTCTTTAATTAAAGCATCAGTAACTGTATCCCAGCTATATATAACAACTGGTGTGTTTAAAGTTAAACTTCCTTTTTCCACAGTATATCTTTTTGCTTCACCCTTTTCAGCATTAGGCGCTAATTTATAATAATCATAAAATCTTTGATCAGAGAAAAATATAAAATCATAATTTGTCCCATCTTCTCTTACTACATCATTAACAATAAGTTTGCCATTACTCCAAGTATCATTAACAACATTAATTTTAAATTTTTTATGAAGTATTTTAATAAAGTCTTCATCAGCAAGTAAATTCTCTTTACCGCCACCAACTGCTCCATATACTGTTTTTAAATTACCTCCAGTAACACTTGTTGTTATCATATTTTTAACACCAATCACTAATAATATTAATACTAAAAATACAAGTACACCTATTCCAAATTTCTTAGTGTTCATCTTTTTCACCATCCTTCCTTATCGTCTCTCCAAGTAAACCATCAGACTTTAAAACTGATTCAAAAACTTTCATTTCCGCATCTATGTCAACCATATCTGTACTATATAAATTATTTAACTGCATATTAAATGCGCTTTTTATATTTGTAAGTAAATTAATAATTCTTGTTTTAAAATCTTTAACTTCCTTACTAGTTAGTTTTTCATTTTCTATTTCTTCATACTTTTTCATTATTTTTAAAGTTATCGGTAAATAATAATTCAAAAAATTTGTGGCCTGACTAATTTTTTCTGGTGTTTTTTCTAATCTATTAATTATTTTTTCAGATGTCTTAGTTATCTCCACGACATCTTTTTTTATTGCCTCATCATCAACCATTTTTGTAAGATGTTTTAATGATTCTAAATAACCAATATTTTCTTCTAAAAGTTTCTTATAAACACCTAAATTCTTTTTCCCAAGTTTATCCAGTTCACTTTCTTTAGTAGCTAAAGCTGAAGCTCCAAAAGCTGCTGCCCCAACTACAAGTGATGGTATAATTCCAAAATTTAAAGCCAAGTAAGGTACTGCAAAAAATATCCCTCCAATAGCGCCTGATAAAATATACTTACTATTCATTAGTTATAACCTCTAACTTCTTTAAATGCTAAAAGCAAATTATTTCTACCATCAAAAACTTTACCATTAGCTATTTCCGTTATCTCTTCAAGTTGATATCTTTGAGCTGAACCAAACATTATTGCATAAACTGGAATTTCATTTTTAAGATTCTTATAAGCACTTTTATAATTGTAAAAACTGCCACTATTTCCTTCACCATCAGTCATTAATATAACCGACAAATTATATTCATTAGGATCATCATTAGAAAGAATCTTTAAAGCTTTAACAACTGGATCATATAAATTAGTAGCACCCCCAGGTTCAGATACTTTAATATTTGAAATAAGTTTCCCGGTATCAGTCCCACTTTCCGTACTGAAAATATTCAATATCTTACTTTCAAAAGTAATAACATCAATTTTATCATTTTTAGAAAATTGAACTAAATTATTGGCCGCCTTTTCTTCAGTTAATATATAATCCATAGCCTTCACTAACTGCGCGTTACCTTCACCATACATACTTCCAGAAAAATCTAAACAAAACACTGTATGCGTTGGTTTTCTAAACTCCGTTTGGTATAAAATTAAAGCATTCTTTATTATTGCTGAAGAAGGATATTTAATTGGTGAAACATACTTAGAAGTATCAATGCCCCAATCTTTATTAAATATTTCTTTTGATGCTTTACTATTAACTCCACCATACCATGTTCTTCTACCATAATTTTCTAATGTTTTTTGAACATCTTTACTTAATATATATTTTTGAAAATCTAAGAAAATTTCCTCATCTTCATCACTTCCGTTGTTCACATAAGCAAGCGGCGAATCTGATATTGTAACTCCATCAACAGGATATATAATATAATATGGTTCCTTACCTTCTTTAGTAAGTTCTTTGTTCAAACTAATTAATGATGATTCATAAGAGATTGCTGCATCATAGTCACCTTTTTTCAAAGCTTCTTCTAAAAATTCATCACTACCACTAGTTCGCGTAACTCCGTTTAAAAGATCTTTGATATCAGAAATTAATTGTTCATCTTTTAGATGTTCTTCCGTTAAAACTTCAGGATTGCCAGCTAGTGTTTGTAAAAATCCTAAATAAGCTGAAGCTCCTGTATTAGTTTGCGTAGCCGATGACATGACAAATTTTAAGTCACCATCTTTAATTGCCTTTAAAATATCTTTAGTATAAACTTCTTTATCTATAAATCCTAGTTTTTCAGCAACTGATTTTTTTATGCCAAAAACTACTGGATTTATAAAAGTTGACTTAGAATTTGTAACTTTATATGAATCATTAAGCATATAAAGCCAAATTGAATTTGATGCCCATATTGCATTATAATCTTCACCATTATTCATTTTATCCATAATTTCAATAGTTCCAGCATAATCTATCTTAACTCCAAGCCCTTTATCATTAAAATACTTTTTTATAACTGGTTCGATATCTTTATTTTCCGTACTAGCAAGAATCTTAAAAGAATTTCCAGATAGTCCATTAATAATACTTTTGCCAGTATTAAAAACAGAAGAAAATAGTATTACTAAAGCAAAAAAAACAATACTTATTATTATAATAGATTTTTTTTGTTTATTATCCATATCATTACCTCTTACTTTCATTATACTATAAATTTTTAGTATTTAGATAAATTATTTATAAACTGTTCTTCATTCCAGATATCAATACCAAGTTCCTCTGCCTTAGTAAGTTTAGATCCCGCTTCAGACCCAGCAATAACTACATCCGTTTTCTTACTAACACTACCACTAACATTACCACCTAATTCTTCAATTTTTTCTTTAGCTTCATCTCTTGTAAATCTTTCTAAAGAGCCCGTTAAAACAAAAGTTTTATTAGTAAATATTGTCTCTTCCTTATTTACCTCTTTTAAATAAATAGTATTTACGCCTTCCTCTTTTAAAGAATTAATTAATTTAATATTTTTATCATCACTAAAATAATCTACTACACTTTTCGCAATAATAGGTCCAATATCTTTGATATTAGATAAATCATCAAAAGAAGCTTGCATTAAACTATCAATATTTTTAAAATTAAAACCTAATATATCAGCTGTCTTAGTACCGACATGTCTAATCGAAAGGCCAAATAAAAGTCTTTCTAGAGAATTATTTTTACTTTTTTCAATTTCCTCTAATAAATTACTTATAGATTTATTTCCAAATCCTTCAAGTTCCATAAGTTCTTCCTTAAAATTATCTAAATGATAAAAATCAAGTACACTTTTTAAATAACCCCTGTTATAAAAATCCTCAATAATTGCTTCCCCAAATCCCGTAATATTCATCGCGTTACGTGACGTAAAATGAACTAAAGCTTCCTGCATTCTAGATGGACATTTATCGTTATGACAGTAATAAGCACTCTCGCCATCCTTTTTAACTAAATTAGTGCCACACATTGGACAAGCATCTATCATTTTAAATGGTTTTAATTCACTATCTCTTCTTTCAAAAATAACCTTTACGATTTCCGGGATTACATCTCCAGCTTTTTTAATAGAAACGATATCACCTTCACGAATATCCTTTTCTTTAACATAATCTTCATTATGTAAAGTCGCTCTAGCAATTAAAGACCCCATTACTCTTACTGGTTCTAAATCTGCCGATGGTGTTACTTGTCCTGTTCTACCAACTGTAAATACAATTTTTTTAACTTTAGTTAAAACTTCTTCTGGAGGAAATTTATACGCTGTTGCCCATTTAGGGCTTCGAGCTGTAAAGCCTAACTTCTCTTGATCATTTAAATCATTAACTTTAATAACTACTCCGTCTATTTCATAAGGTAGACTAGGTCTATTAATAGTCCAATAATCGATATAATCTATAAGTTCTTTAATATCGTTAACTTTTTTATTATTAGGATTTACTACAAATCCAAGTTCACTCATAAATTTTAAAGCATCATTATGCGTATAAATATTATAGTCTTCTGGATTAGGCAAATGATAAATAAAACAAGACAAATTTCTTTTAGCCGCAATTTTAGAATCTAATTGTCTTACACTACCCGCTGCCGCGTTACGTGGATTGGCAAAATTAGAGCCTTCTTCATTTAATTTATTAAAAGAAGCTTTACTCATATATATTTCGCCTCTAACTTCAATATCAATTGGTTTTTTGATAGTTAAAGGAATATCTTTGATAGTTTTGGCATTATGAGTTATATCTTCACCTGTTGTTCCATCACCACGAGTAGCCGCCCTAACTAATTTGCCCTTTTCATATAAAAGAGAAACAGATAAACCATCTATTTTAAGCTCAGCCACATACTTAGGGTTTTTTACCACTTTCTTAACTTTTTCATCAAAATTAATAATTTCATCTTCATTAAAAACGTTGCTTAAAGAAAGCATTGGTTTTTCATGAACAACTTTTTTAAAACTACTGATAACTTCAGCACCAACTCTTGATGTTGGGGAGTCATTTCTTATTTTATCAGGATGTTCCTTCTCAAGTCGTTGAAGTTCTTCCATATATCTATCATATTCTTGATCAGATAAAGTTGGATTATCATAAACATAATAATCAATATTTGCTTGATTAATAATTTTTATAAGTTCATCCATTCTCTTTTCTATCATAATATCACCTATTAACATTATACCTTATATAGTTAAATTTTAAAAGAAAATAAAGGAAAAAAACACAACAAAAAACTTTAGAAAGATCTAAAGTTTAATACTAAATTTATAAAAACTATGCCACAGGCCAACCTTCAGCACAACTTGCTTGCACATAATTAATATCGCAGTGCCACACACCTTCACTAGCAATCACATCACCATCAGCTTCAACCATGGCATTAATATCTGGAGAAACACAATGAAAACTGCCTCCGTCATGTCCTGTACAAGCATTTTGCTCAGCAAATATAGATAATAATTTGTCAGTGTTGTTAACAAATCCATCACTACCTTTTATACAATATTCGTGACCCTCTTTTATAAAACACACTTCAGATTCAGCAACTATATCATTTTCTATTGTATATCTTAAACAAACATTTTTCCCAGTACTTGTGCAGTTATTGTATGTTGTTCCTATATCCTGTAAAGTAGATGTGTTTTTAGTAATAATATTTTCATTTATCGCATATACTCTTCGAATAGGATTTTCTTCAATTTCTATTTTAGCTTTTATTTCGATACTTATTTTTTCTAATGCATAAACTGTAAAAGGAATTAATAATAAACATAAAATAATAGCCGATACGCTTTTCTTACTTTTAACAAGAATTATCAATGCAATTATTACTATTACAGTTGTCACTATAGCAACATTTCTTATCACTGAATTACTTACGGTGTTAGGCACTGACACAACTACTGTATCATTAACCATTTCAACCACAACAGCTTTATTAACAGTATATTTTCCCTCAGTGAAATTTGCAGCTGGAACTTCTTTGTCATATGAAATCATTACATACATGTTTTTAGTTTCTCCAGCTTTTATTACATTATTATCATCAAATGAAAATTCATATTTTATATAATTATCATCAGAATACTTTATTTCATTACTTATTTCATATGATTTATTACTTTCGTTTTTTAAAACAATCATATAAGTAGCTTTATCTTCTACTTCACTAAACCTTAAATTAAAGTCTACCATTATATTCTCTACCACTGGTTCAGCGAGTATTTCAGTATTTTCTGTTTTTTCAAGTAACTCTACCTTTGTTATTTTTACCGGACTATTATCAGCTTTTACATTAAGTGGTAATAATAAAAATAATATTAAAAATGGTATTATCTTTTTCATTTATTCCCCTACTTTCTATAATCATTATAACATATTATCAATTAAAAAAATAAAAATCTTAGAAAATTCTAAAGTTTTAATCTATTTTTTTAGCATGCAATACTACTCTTTCTTTACCACTATTAGAACATGTTGATAAAGTAAGAATTGTATCATCTTTACTAACATCAATACCATAGTTATAATTTGATCTAGATTTAAGTTTATTTAAAAAACTAATATAATCGTTATCATTATTAAAACCTGTTGTTATATAATAATCTTCGGCTTCTATCATATAACTTGAAAATATTCTGTATTTATATTGACCACTTCTAGTGACAAAGACTATTTCTACATTACCATTTTTTACTTGCCAATCTTTATTTAAAGTTTTATATAAACTGCCAAACATACTACCGTCTTTAGTATTATGACCATAAATAATAATGTTTTTATCTGTTCCATCCAAACTATTCCGATAATCAACAAATATCCAACCTGTTCTATTTTCCTCATCGCTAAAATCATGTCTTAAATAGAATTTATTGTCACTACCTTTAACTACAACATAATCAATATTAGTTTCTGGAACATTTAAATATCCAATTGCATTTTTATTTAATTTTAGAAGTTTATCATAATCAATATTATATGTTCCATCATTATTAACTGTAATAGCCTCTTTACTTTCGGCTTTTAAACCTTTACTTTTATCTACACCTGTTTTCCATTTAAACAAATTATAACCAGAATACATAATTCCAATAATAGAAATTATTATAATAAATTTAAATAAAGCATTCTTATTTTTTCGCATTTTTTGCCTCATGTTTTTTAAAAGTATAAGTGCCTGTCGTTTTATTAATTCCTTTTAAAATAAGTTTGCCTTTTTTAAATGAAACTTTATAATCAGAATCATGTAATTTCTTATTTTTAAAATCTATATGTATTTCATCATCATTCATTTTGTAATTAAAAGTATATTTTGAAAGAGGAACAATTAAAGCCCCTTTTCCTTTTTTGTCAAACCTATAAATAGTAACACCATCGGTTGTCCAAGTACCAATTAATGGATTTTTAGGTCTAAAAATAATTAAAACACTTACTATAAAGATAATTAGAAATAGCAAAATCCAAAATAATTTGTTAAATTTTTTCTTTTTCATAATACATCCTCTCTAAAAAACACTAGCATCAGCTAGTGTTTATTAATTTTTCCTTTTTACAAACTTAAGTGAACTAATTAAACCAGCAATACTTATTAATAATATTACCACATAAAGTATCACATTGTCACTTGTTTGTGGACTATTAGTTTTCTTTGTTTCAGAAGTTGCTGGCGCTGTTGGAGTCGCTTGATCACTAGAAACAGTTCTTGATGCAATTGCGAAATCTGAGAATGAAGATGTTCTAAATGTTATTGTATTAGTTTCTGGATCATAAGAATCAGCTGAAATAATTTCATATTGATCACCATTATGAACATTATGAACAATAACTATATCATTACCATCAACACCTTCTTCTAGCGTAATAGTAATTGTTACTAATTTATTTAATTCATCGATTTGACTTGACCAAACATCATTAGCATCATTTTTACCTTTATAGAAAACATTATATAAATCTATATCTAAATAACTAGATATTTCATAATCACCAGCGTTTTCTTCAAAATTAGCAATCTTTTCTTCTGATAAGTTAACATCATTAACTGTAAGCTTTCCGGTACCACCATTTAAAGCACCAGATAAATCTATTGTTCCACTAGTAACTTTGTCAGAGTTTGCTGCTACTACATCTTGAACTCTTGTGAATGTAGCGGCAAAGTGAATATTAGTATCAGGCATTGTAAATGTATATTGATTAAGTGTATCCTGAGCTTCTAATTGCATACCATTCGCACTAACACTTGTTAGTTGATATCCATAATCAGGAATAAATTCAAATACTACCTCATATCCAGGAGTTACAGGTACCCAGCCCATTCCTGTTTCAGCATCAACATCAACTACCCCTGAAACTTGTTGATGATTTTCATCATAGATAGCAATTACTTTAGCTTTACCATGTTCAAGTAGCATATCTTCATCAAAGTTTTCGGCATCTTCATCAGCATCAACATTTGCCCATATTATTGTTCTTGGTACAGCAACACTATCATCACCAGTACCACTTATCGTATATTTAACTGCTCCTGGTACAGTAATTGTCCAAGAATCATCATCATTTATATGAACATTATCACTATTTTCAGTATAATCTACACCATTTATTGTATAAGTTGTAACAACTTTATCACCAAAACGAGGTTGCAAACGAATATCATTAGTTTCTCCAGCATCAGTATTACCTGCATTAGGAACAACTACTCCTTCATAAGTGAATGATTGTTGTTGGAAATCTTGACTTTCTTCAACAATTGTTATTCCATTTATTTGAGCATTTACAAAAGTATTTGTCCAAGAAAGATCAAATTCAATATCCTCATAATTTTGATTTTGTCCAGGGGTTTGAGGATTTTCACCAATTAAATTAAATTCACCATCAATTCTTTCATGGTTGGCTTGAGTAAGACCTGTATAATTTTTTGTTGTTCCATCTAAAAGATTACCATTTTCTCTTAAATGAGCTTCATAACCTTGTGCTGGCACAGCTTCAACTGTCACATCACCCAAAGCATATATAAAATGTCTGTTATCACTATTTCGTGAAAATAAACCTTCACCAGTAACAACAACAGTATTACCATTTTCAAAAGTAACAGTAATTGATGAAGCATCATCAACTTCTGGCATATTTGTAACTGCGCCACCTATTTCTACATCTGCATAATCTGCCAAATTAGTTGTTTGTTCTTCCCATTTAGCATAGAAAGTAGCGTCGCCAGTAATTGCCTGCTGGCCGAAATCAAATTCTGAACTAAATGTTGAATCTTCATACCATCCTCTAAACTCATATCCTTGTCTTTCAGGAACTTGAATTGGAGCAATACGTTCTCCGTCTTCAGCATACACTGTTACAAAATCGTTTTCATCACCATACATCATAAGGTTAAATGTTACCTCATGTTTATCGCCCCAAAGAAGAACTATAGTCATATCATCATTAACAATTTCATTTCCAGTAAGTGCTACATGTTCAGGGGTTTCAAGACCAACTATATATTTAATTGGATTACTATGGGTTGGATCTGGAAGTCCAGAATTTCCAAAAATTTCCATAATTGTTTGACCTTCAACACCAGTAACAGTATTTGGATTCATCGAATTACCACCATTTACATCAATTGTAATGGTAACATTTTTAAGCCATTTAGCATATATCGTTGTTGTTTCTGTAATTGCTTTACTAAAATTAAATTCAATTAAACCTGTACTATCTTCATACCATCCAGCAAAAGTATAACCATCTCTTGTTGGATCTTCATCTGGTCTTTGAACTCTATATCCATGACTGACATTTACTTCACTTAAGTCCTCATTACCGCCACCTTTATTTAAATCAAAAGTTACAGCGTGTTGCTCACCACTATCTAGAGTCCATAAAGCATGTACCGTTTCATCTTCCATAAATTCAAACTCTTCACCAGCAAAAAATCCACCGACTGGAGTCTCAAGTTCATCTCTTACTTGCCATTCTAAGAAAACATAACCATCTTTAACTGGAGTTGGTAAATTAATAACATCTCCGTCACTTCTTGTAATTGGTTCTATCGCTTCACCACCGTCTACATCAAACGTTAAAGTAGAAGTGCTTAAAGCTATAGTACCTAAATCAATATAAAGGTATCCACCCCAATCAAATAATTCATAATCTAATTGTGTATAACCATCATTAGTAATATCTACACCATTAAAATAAATTCTAGTATTACTATCAAATTCAAAACCATCACGAGTATGGAGCGCTAAACGCATCGCATAATGTGTTGTTCCATCAGCAACAGCTCTAGCTGGTCCTTGTCCAAAACCATGCCAACTTGACATTCCTGTTGCCCAGTGTGACCAACCTGTGTTGCTTCCATATTCCTCAATATCAACATGTTCAGTGGACGTTTCAGCTTCAAAATAACCCAAAACTCCTGCTGAAACACTATCAGTATCACTAGTAATTCTAATTTCATTTAGTTCTTCAGCATGTACTTTCATCATCGGAATAAATGGCAAGAAATTAAATAATGTCATAAGCATTACCATAAAAACCGAAAATATTTTTTGACTAATCTTTTTCATTTTTATCCTCCTTCTAAAACCCTAGTCCCCTATGATTACAGTATAGTATAAAAAAACATATTTTTCAATAAAAAAGCACAAAAAAAGAATATGAAGACATATTCTTTACTCTCCGTTTCTATGAAGTGCGCCAAAGACAATAGAAAAAGCTAAAATACCTATCAAAACAAAAGCTAACCACATAACTGGATTACCGTGATTCTTTATTATCCAAGCTTTAAATGGATCTATCCACTCATTTAACTTATCTATTATTGACAAAACCATATAATCACCTATACCTTTCTAATACTTTTATGACCTTTCATAATTTTTTTAATACCAACCTTATGATTAAATGCAATTGTAAGTACACTACCTACTGAAACAATTATACCTTCCCCATAAATATCATGAACTATTTTGTCTCCAGTATTATATTCAGCACTTTCATCAATCATATCCTTTTTATTAAATACTGCAGGTTCATCTTCATCTTTTTCTAAATAATCATCATTAATTTCATCAATAAACCTGCTAGGAAGATTTACATTAGTGTTTCCATAAAGCATTCTTCTTTTGGCATTTACTAAAGTAAGTGTTTTTTTTGCTCTGGTAACTGCTACATAACAAAGCCTTCTTTCTTCTTCAAGTTCATCAGGGCTATCCATAGAATTAACATGTGGAAATAAGCCTTCCTCTAAGCCTATTAAAAATACATGATCAAATTCTAAACCTTTAGCTGAATGAATTGTCATTAAGGTTACAACATCAGTATTATTTTTATGTTCTTCAATATCCGAAACTAAAGCAATCTCAAGCAAGAATTCCTCTAATGAAATAACTCCATTATTCTCTTCAAAATTTTTCGTAATCGATTTAAATTCTTCTAAATTTTCAAGTCTAATTTCAGCATCAATAGTTTTAGTGTTTTCTAGTTCCTTCCGCATACCAGATTTATCCAAAACTAAATCGACGATTTCTGTTAAAGATAAATTTTCACTTTCTCTTTTTATATCTTCAATTATGTTTTTAAATAAAAGTTCTTTGCCAGAATCTATAGCTTCATAAATAGATGTTCCATTACTAATAGCTTTCAAACTTAAATTTTCAATTGTTTTAGGTCCAATTTGCCTTTTTGGAACATTTATTACTCTAAGCAAACTAACATCATCATTAGAATTATAAATTAACTTTAAATAACTTATTAAATCTTTAATTTCTTTCCTGTTATAAAAGTAAAAACTGCCGACTACTTTATATGGAATATTTTCTCTTAAAAGAGCTTCTTCCATATTTCGTGATTGCGCATTAGTCCTATATAAAACAGCAATATCTTCTTTATTAACCCCACTTATAATTAACTTTTTAATTTCATTCATTACATAATGGGCTTCATCTTGTTCATCATAAGAACGATGATATCTTATTTTTGGACCAACACCATTTTTAGTCCATAAATTTTTTTCTTTTCTTTGTTTATTATTCTTAATAATATCATTAGCTACATTTAAAATATTTCCTGTTGATCTATAGTTTTCTTCTAATCTTATCACTGTAGCATCAGGATAATCTTTTTCAAAGTTTAAAATATTTCTATAATTGGCTCCTCTAAATCCATAAATCGATTGATCCAAATCACCAACTACACACACATTTCGATATTTAGATCCAAGCATCTTAATTAATCTATATTGAGCTTCATTAGTATCTTGATATTCATCGATCAAAATATACTTAAATCTTTCTTGATATCTTTCAAGTATTTCAGGATTTTCTTTAAATAATTTAATTGGTAAAAGCAGCAAATCATCAAAATCTAAAGAGTTATTTTTCTTAAGTCTTTTCTCATATTTTTCAAATACAGCAAGAACTATCTCTTCATATTCATTATTCGCAAATCTACTATAATATTTAGAATCCATAAGTTCGTTTTTCGCACTGCTTATTTTGTTTTTAATTCCTCTTGGATTATATACTTTAGGATCTAAATTCATATCTTTTAAAATTTTTTTAATTATAGTAAGTGAATCATCACTGTCTAATATTGTAAAGTTTTTGTCAAATCCCAAAACTTCATAATTGTCTCTAATTAATAATAATCCAAAAGAATGAAACGTTGATATTTGAATTTTATAAGCATCAGGTCCAAGCATCTTTATAACTCTTTCCTTCATTTCTTTAGCTGCTTTATTAGTAAAAGTAATCGCAAGAATATTATATGGATTAATACTTTCATTTACTAAATAGGCAACTTTTGTTGTTAAAACCCTTGTTTTTCCACTACCTGCTCCCGCTAATACTAATAATGGTCCAGAAGGATGTTTAACCGCTTCTATTTGCTTGTCATTTAAACCATCAAGATTCATCTTACCACCCTATAATAATTATAACACATTTTTTAAAGTTAAAAAAAGGAAATAAGATAAACAAACAGTATATTAATAAATAAGGAGGTGATAATATAGTTAATCATGTTTTAAATAATATGAGTGAAGTTATTAGTAATAATTATGATTCTGAACATCAGGCTTTAGACATTGTAAGTAGTGATCACAATGAAACAGATATTATAGCTTTAGAAAATGGTATAGTTGAAACCGTTATTAAAAATAAAAAAACAACAGATCATAATACTAAAGGAAATGACACTTATGGTAATTACATTAAAATAAAACAAACCGATGGTAAAGAAGCATTATATGCTCATATGAAATATGGCAGTATCAATGTTAATGTTGGTGATTTTGTTGAAAAAGGATCTATCATAGGAACAATGGGTTCAACTGGAAACGCTTATGGTAACCACCTACACCTAGAAGTGAAAAATGAAAATGGTATAAAGGAAAATCCACTAATTTCTCTAAATAAGCCAATTGAAGAAAAAAAAGAAGAAACTAAAGAAATTTCAAAAGAAAACGCCGTAACAGAACCACCAAAAGAAGAAACAAAAAAAGAAGAAAAAACTATCATTAAAAATGAATATTTAAATAATACAGAATATAATGATGGTTCGATTGTTGATGCACTAAAAGAAATAAATATTGATAGTTCATATCAATATAGAAAAAAACTAGCGATAGCTAACGGCATAACAAATTACCATGGTTCATATGATCAAAATGTAAAATTACTAAAACTTCTCAAAAATGGACAACTAAAAAAGGCTTATTAAAGCCTTTTTATATTTCTTCTAACTTTTTTATTGTTTTGTGAGTCTTCATCTAACGATAAGCCAATTAAAATAATAGCCAAATTTTCTTTATACAAAACTTCATCAACCGTAATACCTAGCATACGAGCAATTTCTTCACTTGAATATACATTAGAAATTACCCCATAGCGTTTATTTAAAATATAACGAGTATCCGCATCAAATATACTAGTATCAAAATTTTTAATTATATCGCGCGTTACATTAAAATTATCTATATCTGTAAGAATAATTTCTTTAGAAAATTCATCCTGCTTATTATCTTCTTTCTTATCTATAGTAACAGGTTTAGAGTAATCTCCATTTAAGTATCTAATAATTTTACTATTTCGTCTAATTTTATTCAAAATGATTTTTTCAAGTTGCCCAACACGTGTTGTTGAAATTCCTAATTTTTTACCAATTTCTGCAAGAGTATGGGTTTTTCCATTGTAAAATCCATAACGCAAACAAAGTATTTCTTTTTCTCTATCATTAAATCCTATATCATCAATAATATCCATAAATTCTTTAGAAAAAAATTTATTATCAACATCTATAAAAGAATCTTCAGCCGGAATGAAATCAACTAAAATATCTTCTTGATCATTGACAGTTTCATCCAAACTTCTACTATAAATTAATGTTTGTGTCTCTAAAATTTTATCTAATTCTGAAGAAGAAATTTCCAAATTATTTAAAATCTCTTCCCTACTTGGAATATGCCCTAGTTTTTGACATAAAGCAATTTTTGCACTCTCAAATTCATTAATCTTTTTTCGAAAATAAACAGGTATTCTAATCATTGAAACATCATTAGAAATATATTCACTTATATAACGTTTAATCCACCAAGTCGCATAAGTTGAAAACTTAACTTCTTTTTCAATATCAAACCTTTTTAAAGCCTCAATCATTCCCAAAATACCCTCTTGCCATAAAACCTCAAGTTCACCATTTGCCGCATATTTTTTGGCAATAGAAAAAGCTAATCGCAAATTGTTATTAATAAACTGATCACGATACTCTAAAGAACGATTAATTGCTCTATCAAGAATTGTTTTTTTTCCTTCTAAAGAAGCTTTTTCATAGCGCTCTTTAAAATAAGGTTTAACCTCTCCATAATATTTTATATATAATTGTTTTAAATTATCATCAACCTCATCGTAATAAGACAACTTTGTTTTTTTAATAAAATCAAGCTCTTCTTTTAAGGAATATTTTATATAATTTGTTTTAGAAAATAAATCATGAACAACACTATTTGTAAGAATACCTCCACTATCGTTTGAAGATATCGCACTTTCTTCGTTTTCTGAATCATAATCAATTTCTTTATTTTCAAAATCAAATATTTCTTCTTTCCTTAGTTCATAATCAAATAGCATATAAAAATCCCCACCTTCAGGGATATATTATAACAAAATTTAAATATTTTTCAAATTTAACAAAAGAAATCAAAACCTTTTTGATTTCTTTTTTACTGTACATATAATATCTGTCTTGCCATCACAATGTAAATTACTCTGAACACTTTCAACTATACCATCATCTAATTTTAAATCCATATTGATTTCAATATTAAATCCTTTTAAAATTCGCGAAAGTTTGTTCACTGAATTTATTTGTTCATCACTTAAATCAGATGGCAAATACAAAAGTCCAGCCTTTCCAATCTTATCACTTGAAATATTTAAAAACACAACACTATTTCCATATTCAGTTAAAAAGAAAGCAGGATAAACTGGCAAATAATATCCATCCCTAACCAAAGAAAAAACAGAATTTTCACCATAAGTATCTAATCCATAACGAATCATAAGCCTACTATGTGATGCATAACCATTTCGATCACCTAAAAATTGAATAGATCCATCAGAAAGATTATTAACTTCATCTAAAGGGCTAATTATTATAACTTTATAATTTTTCAAATCCATATTATCACTCCGTTTCTATATTTTAACACATTTTATGATAATTGTTAAAAAAAATTAAAACAATAAAAAAGGATGACCATAATCATCCTACGGGTTTTGTGCTTGTGAAGTATCTGACTGTGCCTGTGAAGTATCTGACTGTGCTTGCGCAGTACTTGACTGCGAAGCAATATCTTGGGTAGCTGTAATCTTAACATGAATCTCAATTTCATTTTCAAGAGGATAAGTATTTTTAAAATCATATGATGCTTTTCCCCAATATGTATCAAGAGCATCATCACCTGACTCATAAGGCCAAACAATAAGCATCTGAAAGTTTGTACTATCAGTAATTCCAATTGTCGGATTACCAACCGAAAAAGTTATTGTAAATGGATAATTATTAGCTAACATACTCTCAAGCTGTGCTGAAGTATAATTATCATTAGTATAAGTATTCTCAAATATTTTAACCGATGTCAGTTCATATATAATATTTGCAGGCATTTCACCGGAATTTCTAATATTAATGGTATCAGTATAATTACTCATACCTGGATAAATATCCGAAACATTAAAGACAACATTATTAACTAAAGTAGTACCATTTTGCGCAAAAGTAATTTTCCAAGATTTTACACCCGCATTAATTGTCGCAGCAATCTTATTACTATAAATAAACCACGCAAATGCATTAGCCATAAACATAAGTACAAGGAAAAATATTGTCCTTCGCCTAAGTCCTTTTTTTAATTTAACATGACTACCCTTGCTCTTCATTTTGAACCTTTTCTTCCTTTTCCTTTATAAAATCAAGAATTTCCAAAAATATTAATAGAGCAATTGGAACAAAAACAAGAAAATAAAACCCATATGAATTATTAAGTATATGACTAAGTAAACTTAAAGTAACCGGCTTATACTTAACAACTCCGTAAACTTGTTTTTGATTAACTAAAGGATCTGGTTCAGGATTACTTATACCTTGTGTTTTATATGTGTAATCTTTACCGTTATAATTAATATTAATAACACGGTGCGTAATAATTTTTCCTTTATAATCCTTTTCTTCACCCATATAAACTAAATCATCGCCGATTTTAATCTTATCATAATCTTTACTTCCGACGATAATAACGTCACCAATTTCATACTCTGGAACCATACTGCCGGTAGCAATAGTGAATATGCGAAAATTGCTTATTGTAACTTTATTGTTAAAAACTCTTTGCACAAGAATAACGGCTACTATGAGAATAGCAATTACCCAAATAATAGCTCTCAAAATACCAACTATTATTTTAAATGCTTTATTATTCATTATTTTTTTCATTTTTCTTCACCTTCAAATCATGATCTTTCGCCATGTAAAGTTCAATTGCCTCTTTATATTTTTTAGCTATCGCACTTGTATCAACAACTTTTCGATATTTAACTTTAACATATTCATCACCGATGAGCCGCATAACATCTTCTACTGAAAGTTGATCACTGATACTAAGTAATTGATTAACGGTATTTTCTGCAACTTTATTTTGAAGTTCTTCTTTCGGTTTTTCTTCTTCGCCATCAGCTGATTTCATTATCAAATAATTAAGCATAAATGAGTCATTCATCATCTGTTTCAATGCACCATTATCTTCATATCCATCATTTTTATTTTCATTTTTGCTACTTGGTTCCATATGTGACTGCATGTAGTTCCAAAGATCTAATGCATATTGAAAATTAACATTTTTTAAAATTAAATTAGTTTTTTTAATTGGTGAAACTACTGGAGCCACATGTAATTTAGCGATATCTTTATAAACACTTGTACTACATAAATCTGTAATTCGCTGCTCAAGCTTTTCTATTCTACCAGAGATATCATCGCCTTTAGCATTCTTATCATCTAAATCACTTTTAATCTGTAAAGCAAGTTCTAATTTTTCTTTATTGACATTTGCTGTACCTCGATACTCTAAAGAACGATGTTCTTTCTTAAACGTTCCACTAATTGTTTCAGTTTTTTTTCTTTCTATATACATTTTCATATTATTGATAAGCGTATATATAAATCTATTTTCATAAGTATTAAAACTTTCTTCTTTATTAATATTTAAAATTTTAGAGGGTTTTACCTCATTAGTTTCTGGATCATATTTTTGAATAAAGTTCGTATTTCTAGATAGATGTTTTATACTATCAACCGTAATTCTTCTAGCAAGTTCAATTTTAACAATTTCCTCTTCATTAACAATAAATCTATTAGGGTTTCTAAGAATATTATCAAGATATCTAACGGTTTCCTCCATCTTCGTAAGCCATTCATCATCATACGCCCCGCTGTTGATTTTTCTTGAAACATTTAACGTTGACTTAACTGATGAATTAAAAGCTTTTCTTTTAGTATCATCCATATTGTTATAAAGATTAATAATATTGTTCATAAAATCACTTCCATTAAGTTAGTTTCTTAAGTCTGAGTAAATACTCCTCACATTCTTTCATAGCCCCTTTACCAAATGTTGTATCTAAAAATTCAATAAACCCATCAATCTCATCGCGAATATATGAGATATTTAATTGTTCAAATTTTCTTAAAATTTTTCTGGCAATAAAGTAATCAACACCGTCTACTTCTTTTCCCCCACAAGCCACATAAACTGGTACAAACTTACGCATGTGGGCAACAATACGGTTACCGAAAGCGATACGGAAATGTTTAATAACATAATTATCCATTTCCTCTATTTTGTTAAGCATTTCTTGACTTACTTCATTATCTTTAATTGCTGTCATAAACATATTGTTTAAATAAGAATAATTAATATCTTGTGCTGGAATATTATCAGGTTCAAAAACTTCACCCTTATCATTTATATCAATTGGCATCGCACGGTCGTACACTTTGTCAGTAACCATAAATGTTGAGTCATCGTTGTTGATTGTTCCTATATACCAAACATTAGGGCTTATTTTAAGTTTTCCATCAATTAATTTAATTGGGTCATTACCCCAACCACTAGAAACAAGCTCAACAATCCACTCATCTTGGTTTGGCATTTCCAAAATAGAAAGCATTTCTGCAAAATAATACTCAACTCTGGCGATGTTCATTTCATCCAAGATTACTGTAAATATATCATCAGTATATCCTGCTTCATATATAGTTTTAAGAACATCAGTTTCATTAAATTTTTTAGTGAATTCGTTAAAATAACCAAATAATTCAGTACGATCACGCCAAGATGGTTGTACAGAAGCTACACATGAATCGTGTTTCAAGAATTTTCCCCAAGCATAAGCAAGCGATGTTTTACCAGTACCAGAGATACCTTGAAGGATGATTAACTTCGTAGATGCCAGAGCGGCAATAAAGATTCTAATCATTTCAGTTTTATAATATAAACGAAGTTGACTAGCTGCAAAATGTCTAAATAATTCAACAAGTTCAGGTAATGTAAATGAGTTGTTATAATTTTTAACAACATAATCTTTAAATTCTTTATCGATATTATTAAGCTTAGCAAATCTTTTGCCTTCATCATCGTCATCCACTGTTTCAGCTGTCGCACTATCATTTTCAGTTTTAACCTCTTCAGTATCAGGTTGATCTGGTCTCAATCCTAAATGAGATACTTTCATTGCTAAAATATCTTCTTTTTCTTTTACCAATGTTGAAACTTCATTATTTAAAGTTGCAACCTCATTTAATAAATCCTCTTGTTCAACAAAACTCTTTCTAAAACGAATATATTTTCTAATTAGTAAAAAGAGCAAGAAAATAAGTCCACCCATGACAACTACCATTAAAATTATAGAAATAATAATGAATACCCACTCTGAACCATTAAAATCATCCTTATAAAAATTAAAGATTTTAAGATAACTTCTAAAGTCAAATACTTGCATAATTGCTTTCGCGATTGCATCAGCAATCGTCAAAAAACCACCAAAAAATTGACCTAGAAATTCATACAAAAATCTTAAAAATGTATCCATTATATCACCTTCTAACTATTTGGTATACTATTTGGTATATATATAATATTATAATCAACCTTCACCTTATCATAAATTTGTTCATCATCAGTAACTATAAAAACAAATAATTTAAGTAATTTTAAATTTTCTTCATTAAACTCAAAAGTTTTATCAATTTTTAAAGCCACTTTATACCCTTCTCTTGTAAGTTCAAACACTTTTTCTCTATTAGAAAGAAAATCTTCATAGCTTAGCTTTAATATTAATTTTTCTTTTATAATATCATTATTTATATATTTTAATAATCTTTGATTTTTTTTAGGTTTGCTGGCTATTGAAAACTCATAATCAACAATATAAGTTTTTGTAAAGTTTCCCTTAATAATATCTTGTAAAGCTCTAACTGTTGCAATCGGATAAGTTACAAAAAGCTTTTGCTCACTAATACTTTTACTGTTGAAAACTTTACTAATCGCATAATCACTATATAATTTAGAAAATTTTAAGTTGTGCTCTAACACACAATAAAATATTTGGTCTTTAACTTTAACATAATTCATTGTAAAATTTTTATCATCAAAACTTTCTAAAAACTCTTTTTTAGCCAACAAATCTTTCTCAAGCATATTATATAATTTGGCTTCAAAATCACTATCAACCAATTTTAAATAAACTATTCGCACTTTTTTTATTTCATTTATTATTTTTCTAGCTGAATCGCATTCCACAACCCCATCAAAAACTAAAATATATTTAAACATTTGGAACATATATTTTGCTTTATCCCTAAACTTAAGATCATCCTTTACTTTTTGCAAAGATTTTTTTAAATAGTAAACAATATTTTCTTCAAATCGCTCACTAACAACTGGATATAAATTATAATACCTTGTGTTAATATATGCATTAATCAAATCATCATATATATCCTGATCAAAATAATGTTCCAAAATAAGCTCTAAATATCTCTTAATCGCATTTTGTGAATAAGAAATATACTCTGTGGCAATATCATAGTTCATCAAACCAGCTCCTAATATCTATAAGTAACAGTTAAAACATTACTATTACTATAATCGGCATTTTTATTCTTTTTATAAAATTTAATAACACTACTAATGCTTGAATCCATATCAAATTTAAATTTTTTAACATAATTGTATCCACCGATAGATTGTGTTTCGATATCATATGCTTTAATAAAATCAGAAGATGTATTATCTATTAAAACAACCGTTGGGTCAAAGGCAACTGTAATTATTGCGGAAGCACACTTTCTTTTATTAATATCGGTAAGAACATCATATATAGCTTTACTAATGTGGTTTCCCTCTGTATAAGTAACAGTATTTCCAGAAACAGTATCACTAAAACTCTCTTTAACAAGATAAGAATCCAAAGTATTTGTAACCCTAAGTGTCAAATAAGGATCACCTGCACTATCTTCAATTGAATGTCCAAGGCCATATTTACCAACAATCAAAGTAAAAGTAGCAGAAAGTTCCTTCACATAAGGACTTGTAGATGAAGCATAAACACTAAAAGTGACACTATCATTATCATTAAAAATTGCATTCGGTGTCATGGTAAAAGTAAAATTATCAGTATTTGAATTTGCTGAAACTGTCCCACTCGTTTTAGACAAACTACATATAACATTGTTAGGGCAAGAATATCTAGTTGTATATGTTATATCATGAGAACTTTTCAATTTGTCATTTTTAAAACTATTTATATTTATAGCAATATCATAAGGATCTACACCATTCCAATAATTCAAAGAATAACTAGCTGCCGGATCTTTTAATTTATCACTTTCAAAAAAGAAATTTTGTGTTAAAAAATATAAATTTAAAACTCTTTTGTAAACATATTTACCAAAACTAACAGTTAAGGTAAGAGACATCATACATATGAAAACAACGATGATATATTTTTTAACCTTTGAAAGTTTATGAACTCTAATTTTTCTTTTCAGCATATTTATACTTCTTTAACAAAATTATAAAATAAATAATTATTGGAATTATCACAAACAGTAAATATCCTATTTTGCTAGTAAAAAACACATATAAATATCCAAGTAATGGTATATGAATACTGGAACTAGTTGTCCCAACAATATATTCACTAGATAAAAATTCATTATCCCGAATCACGTATGTAAGACTATCAGTATCTAATACTTTTTTAACAACTTCGCTATTCAAAAAATTGGTTCCACTACTAGTATCATAGAAAAGTATTTCATCACCAACTTTTATATCATCTTTGTTTAAAATAATAAATAAATCACCTTTTTTTAAAGTAGAAATATTTCTTTCACTATCGGCAATAGTGACATTACCAATTTTACTATCTGAAAACTTATTAAAAGTAAATAGTAATATCGTGGTTACTATTACAAATAAAGCATAAATAGTCAGAAGTACATACTTAGCTACTCTCATCTAGCATCACCATAATAATTGTATCATAAATTTAAAGTATTTTAAAGTATTACCACGAATAAAACCCTACTCTTTTAAAAAAAATGATATAAAATTTTTGATTAAGTAATAAATAGTATTCATAAGTTGTTTTTTTTGGCACAAAACATCTGTTAAAGCACAAAAAAAGGAAGTAAATACTTCCTAAATATTATCCACCTTGTGATTGAGAGGTAATAGATACATCCACAATACTAAATTGTAAGTAGAAACTGATTTCTCCACCTGATGCATTGTTTTCACAGTCAACATCTTGTCCTTCAACCCACATATAAATACGCATTTTTGTAATACCAGCTAACAAACCATTTGCTGCCGTTAATGTTTGACTAGTTGTATAACCTTCAACCGTTTTAATATCTGGATTAACATCAGTAAAATATTCAGAATGTAAAGTTTGTGTGGCTTGTTCACGTTTGATGCCTAAAGTATCAGCAAACTCTGCTTTTACTCCTGAATATGGAACCCAAGCATTACTAGTACCTTGACTTAAAGTCGTAATACCATAAGGGCTTATTGCGTTAGCAACACCATCGGCTGTATGAACATTGTAATTAGGCTCCCAAATTTTAACAGTTGATGAAGTTCCATCATTTAAAGCTCTAATGTTAGCAATAGAATCAGAAGTTGTCGTATGACCTAGTGTAACAAAAGCAACTCTAGTAGCATTTTTAATACCACTATCAGAATTTCTAAACGTTACTCGTGAGTTCGGAGTCATATATAAAGTTTCATTACTTTCGTTTTTAAGGAAAATATCAAACGCTATAAATTTACCTGAAGCTGTCGTATTAGTTTCAACAGATTGAGTTGCACTTAACACAAAGTCTCCGGTTGTCTCGTTAGCTATAACTTGCCCTAAAAACATTTTCATTTTACCAGTTGCATCCACATCACCAATTGTTGAAACTGGTTCAAGCGTAGATGGAACTTGGTTAACCGCTGCTGTATATGTTGCAGAAGCCCCAGTTATATCAGAATTTATTAAAACTGACTTCCAGTTACTACCATCTGCCGAAATTTGGATACCACTAGATGTAGATACGTTTACATCGATTGGGCTAATTGTTACTTTTTGGTTAGCCGTGAACCATGCAAATGATGCTGTTCCTAAAAACACGCCTGCGGCAAGTAATAACAAAAGAGTTAATAATAATCTTCTTTGTTTTCTTCCATTATTTTTTTGATTTGCCATAAAATCCTCCTACTTTCTACTACCATAATAACATATTTTAAAAAAAACGACAATACTTTATTTAAAAAAATTATGTTTGCTCTGCATCAACTGTAACTTCAATCACATCAATCAAATCTTGAAAAATCGCACTTCTATAAGAAACAGGAAAATTAATGACTAAAGTGTATGTATCAGTTTTCTGAACACCATGGACAAAACTACCAACTTGGGGATTATATCTATAAAAGTACATTCCATCATCATCTTGAATTGTTTCTTTAGTACCGATAATATCTGTGTCCCCACCATTCGCATATAACTTATAAGAAACAGGGACATTAGTCGTTGTTTTTATCCGTAAAGTATAATCCATATCAACTTCACTAGTCTTTCCGTTTTTAAAATTTGAAACAGTAATACTATAACTAAAATTTGAGCCATCAGGAGCTAACTCTCCAATTTTTATTTGCTGAGTTTGAGGGATAGGATCAATTACATAAAAAGCAATTTTGTTAGAAACAGTCCCTTCAGCATCACTATGAAAAATTGAAAACACTGTTTTCATTAAAATTAATATGATAAAAAAACCAAAAACAGAAATGGTAATTTTATTAAATAATGTAAACTTTTGCTTATTTAACACTAGAACCACCCTTTTTGATTTTTATTCCCGAATAATAAATGCCAAAATCATCACTTTTTGTCAAAATTCTTTTCCCAGTATAAGAAAAAGCTAATGAGAACATAAACAATGTAAAACAAACTAATATAATGATTTTAGGCGTCGTAAAAACCTTATACCAGACACCCATATTTGGAAGGATTTTTACAACTTTTCCGACAACCTGATCTTTTCCAATTTGCTTATCTCTAGCATTATTCGCATCACCTTTAGTAACAAAACCATTGCCGGTTTTAGAAATAACTCTATGGGTGACTAAAATATCACCATCTTTATAAGTTATAACATCATCAACATCGACATTTTTAGTTATCTTAACTAAAATTAAATCATTTGTCGTAATTGTTGGAGCCATACTGTTACTACCTATTTGAAATAACGTATGTGAAAAGAAACTAGCATAACTGTTGGATAGAATATTTAAAGAAACAAATAAATATATACAAATACCCAAAACAATAAATAATAATGCCGAAAACACTTTACTCACTATCTTTACAAAACTATATAAATAGTCTCTTTTCATATTCTATCACCACCTTCTATTCTATATGCTGACTAAAACTAATACTAACTGGTATTTCAAAATAACCATCAGCTGATCCCATCGCTGAATCAGTAACATCATGATTACCATCATCATTCCAAGTAAAAGTTACTCTTATAGTATCTGTTACACCATTAATTATATCAGATAAAGGAAAAACTCTACCATAAACGCCATTATTAGCCGTAAGATTAGTCCCGTTAATTCCCTGAATACTATCGATCGTAATTTGATCATACAAAGAATTACTTAAATCAATAGATATTTGATACTCAAAAGAAACTTCCGTATCCCCTGGATCAATTTCAAGGAGAAAAGAACCAGTAACCCCTGGTGCAAATCTACCCGCACTAACACTTTGATTATTTGTATAAGTTATATTATCAACATAAAAAGTATTAGTTGTATTATTTAAATCATAATCATTAACATATATGTGCCACTTTGCTATATCTATATCGCTATCTTCAGTAAACCTTGTTTCAAAAACACCAAAACTTCTAGTAATTTGAAAAAAAGTTAAAACAAGAAATAGACAACTTATAACTGTTAACGTTTTTTTCATATTATAAATATTCAATGTCATCTTTTTCTGAAGAAGTTTGATTGGTTACTTGAACCTCAGGTGTAACAGGCTTTTCCGCACCTTGATCTTGAACCTGCTTTTCAGTAGTTACTTGTGATTCTACTGCTGGAGTTTCAACTACTGGCTCTGCTACTGGTGCAGCCTCTACTTTTGGAGCTTCAGTCACTGGTGTTTCAACCTCTGTAGTAGCTACTGCAGGCTGAACTTCTTGAGCTGGCTCTACTATTTTAACAGGTTCTTCTTTAGCTTCTTCAGCTGGCGCTTTTAACTCTTTTACAAATCTATAAATGGCATAGAAGAAAAGTAATAATGCTGGTAAAATTACCAAAATTAAGAAACCATACTGTGATTCAAATATATATAATATTTTTCCTACATTATGATAAACTTTAGCAGTAGATGTCTTACCAATAACTAAATCACTAGAAACGAGGTGTTCTCCATTTATATTAAAAGCAACTTCAGCATCAGAATTTTCTACTGTTGCTGTGACTTTACCATATCTTACTTTAGATTCACCCTTAGTAATTTCATAGAAGAAAATTTCATCACCCGAAGTGATTTCGCTATCCGGATTCTTTGTAAAAATAGCTAAATCCCCATCTTCATACATGTCACTTTCATTATCAATGATAATAAAAGTTTTGTCTTTTATCTGTGTAACTTTATATTGGTTATAACAAAGCAAACATACAGTTGCAAATAAAATTACTGCCAAATAAATAGTACCAATAATCCCTAAAATAATTTTTAAAAACTTTTTCATATCCACACTCCTCTATCATAATTCTATCACAAAATAATAAATTTACATAGTATTAATTTAAATCTATGGCTTTTATCATTTTAGCATCCCTTAATTTAGAAATTGGTATTCCCAATACCTTCATTTGATAATTGGTAACAATTCTCTCCAAATCAGAAATTAAACTTTCAATCGAACTTTCATCCGCTAAAGACTCTTCAATATTAATATTTAACATTTTATAATTTGTTATTATTATATCTGAAAGTTCACGTTCTTCTAAAATCGTAACATTATTAATTAAAGTATTACTTGGATCCATTGTAAAATCAAACAACTCATCAATTCTTTGATCAATAACATCATAAGTTATGCCTTCTTCTTTTTCTTTAAAGTAATCAGCTAAAATTTTATAATATTGACAAGCTAATAATAATACTTTAAAAAGCGTCGAATTATCTCTGATATGTTCTTTAATAGCAACTTTAAATATGTTAGTATCTATTTCATCATATAAAGCTTTAATTTCCGCTATTTTTGCGTTTATTTCAGGTTCTACTTTAGAAGTGCTGGTTTTAGATTCTTTACTAGCGTCTTTCTTATTTAATTTAAATAATTTGCCTTCTAAACCAGAAATTTTTTTAAGCGTTTTTTTCATATAATCTTTTTCAATATTATCTTTATATAATTCCCTAGCTTTATCAATTAAATCTTTATATTTCAAATAACTTTTATATTCTTTAAGTGAGTTTAACAACTGTTTTATAACTACAATTTTACTTTCATCATAATCATTATTTTTAAATAAATTTGCTGTTATAGCTGCGATTTTTTCATCAGTATATTCCTCAATATCTTTATTTTGATTATAAAAATCTAAAATCATATTTGTTTTACTAGAAAACTCTTTTTGTTTTCTTCTTAAAAAATTATAATCATCTAAAATACTTGTTTCTGCTTTAGTAAAACGCTCTTTAACTTGCCTATTTACAAGTTCAATATATTTTTCACAGCGGGCTTTATTTTTTAAATACAAGTATCTAAGATTTAATTCAACTCTAATCATAATATCTGGACATTTCCAATAAACATTATCAAAAACCTCTTTGATTTTTTGATTAGTAAGACCTTCTTCAAAAAACATTGGTACGTACTCATGAACTTCGTTTGTATAATTAAAATCTTTAACCATAAGCGGACAGTTAGCTGCTTTAAAAATATTGATTGCCTTCAGTATCTTAATATTATTATTAATAAGTTCATCATCACTATAATTTGTAAGCTGATAAACTATTTTATCTAAATCTAATTTTTCATATGCGGTACTTAAGGTATTAGTATAAGAAAGTGCTTTTAAAAGATTTTTTAAAACTACATCATTATTAGAAATCTCTTCATATTTTAAGTTTTCAAAAGGTTCTAACCTTCGTTTAAGTTCTGTCTTAACATCATCAATTTTCTTTTGATAACTTTCCATTTCTAAAGAAATTTCTTTTAAAAATCTTTCTTTATTCTTTTTATTATTAACCGGAAGCCCATTTAAAAGTTCTTCAGTAAGTTCTATTTCTTTTTCTAATTTTTCAAGCATCCTCTTCACTCTTTTCCTCAGAAGATTCTTCAGATTTTTTATTTTCTGATTCGTCTTCATCAAGATTAATTATATCTTCGTTTTCCTCTTTTGATTCTTCTTCACTGTTAGCATTTTCTTCTGCACTTTCTTGATCAGAAGTTTCTTCTACCTTCTCTTCCGCACTTTCTTCTTTAACCTCTTCTGGAGCATCTAAATTATTGCTTATTTCTGTTTTTTTATTATCAAGTTGCTTGAAATACTCCAAAAGTCTTTTATAATAATCAAGTAATTCTTTTGTTTCAATTCCTTCCATACTAATACCTCCTATTTAATTATAATATATTGAGAGCAATCCCCAATAAAGGCTGTACCATCATATAAACTAAAGACAAATTTGTACGTTCCACTAATAAGTAACGTTTTTAAATAAAGTGTCTTAGTCATGCCATGTACCGGCGTATCAATAAACATATATTCATTAGTAGCACCACTAATCGCACTGAGTTGATTAGTTACATAATCTGCCAAATCAACTTCATTATAAGTTGAAGAATCAGGATTGGTGTAATCGCGTCGATACAATTTAACATGAACATTAGGGTTTGCAAAAGTTGAATTATATTCCACTGTAAAATTCAAAAGATTGTTATCATTTAAAGTATACCCCATTACTTTATCAATCATCATTTCATTATCAGTTAATTTAATTTTTAAACCATATGTACTATTAATTATAGTAAACGGAATATTTAAAGTATCCTGTGCCACATGGCCATAATAAATACCATCCGGTGAAGTAAATGATTCAATTTTAAGAGTATAGTTGCCTGAAACTAAATTGACATTTTGAGTATTTATTTTTATTCGCTTAAATATATTTGCAACTCTATCAGCCAAAGCAATTCTTACACTTCCATCCATACGTGGATAATAAGTAGTTCCATCAACTTCATAAGATAACCCAAGCAAGCTACTATTATTAAGTTGATTGCCACTAGAATTATAAATTGTTAACTTAACTCCTGGTTTTTTATTAAAGTGACTTGTGTCAACAACCGGAAGTGAGTTTACAATTGGTTGTGTAAAGTTACCTGTCAAGTTTAAAGTAACCGTATCCCCAATATAAACAGGATTTTCACTTAAAGTTCCACTGATATCAACGACAGCATTACTACCAGCATACATATTATAAGTGAGGGACGATCGTTGAATACCCAAAACACTAATTAGGGTATTATTTTGAGCATCCCGCAAATCCATAAATAACGTATTACCCAGCTGATTGTTTGCGATTGATGTATCTTCAAAATTAACGATAAATATAAACTCTTCTTCTACTGTTCCTGCTGTACTATTATAATATTTTGCAACATTTTGACTCTCATTATAATTGTTATTAGTGCTAGTCGAACCCATTTTTATAAAATTAGCTAATTCGTAATAACACTCACCATCTAAATTATATTCACTAGTTGTTCTAGCAACCGTCGCACTATCTACAATAAAATAATAAGTTTCATTATCAATTAAATCAAGCATAGTTATTTTTGTGTTTTCTGGGAAAACGTAATTTGAAAGTAATGAGTGATGATATCCCGTTCTATAATATGAATTTTCTGTATTCATAAATAATGAATAATAAGCACTAAACATCGATTTAGTATTTATATTTGTCGGACTAGAAGCAAACATATTAAATTTTTCACCTGATGTCATTGCTCCTTCATAATCATTATTATTATATAAAGCAGAAGTAAGTGTTACATTAATATTAACACGATTTACTTCATCATTAAGTTCATCAATTGGTGTAGATGTTTCCAACGAAATAATTACTGTTCCAATTTCTCTAGATAATGTAATATTTTTAGAATGATAAAAATAGAAAAGTAATTTTGGAACTGCCGTTGAGTTTTCAGAGATATATTTTTTTGTACCTAATACCGGATTACTACTATTAGTTACAAACGATGTAGAACCAGAAGTAACAAAACCAGTGTTTGAAGGCTCAAATTTAAGTCCCATTTTCGTATCAGCTGTTCCTTCATTATTAACCCTAGGAATCTGACTTTCTTCTACGAGCTGAAAACCAGTTTCCAAATCTTCATAGTTAAATCCTAAAATCTGGAAAGTCGTGTTTGGATTATTAGAATAATCAAGAGGAAGTTCATAAGTTCCCAAAGTCGCATATTTAGATGCGGTTAAAGTTATATCATAAGTGGCAACTTGTTCTCCTATTAACCACCTATAAAATTCTCCTTCAGGTGGGCTTGGTTCAATATAAGCAACTTTTATATGTCCTTCATTATCTTTATCAGCAAAATTACTATAAAAACCATCAACCTTTATATTATGGTTTGTATGATGTGATCCAACCACATAACTACCAGAGGTAAATGCATATAAAACGTTACTTGCTTCATCACCATTACTATAAGAATTATCATACAAAGCCGTAATAACTCTGCCGTTTCCACCAACTTTATACATACCAAAGAATGTCATACCACTAACTCTACCATAAGCCGAAGCAAATTCATTAGTTGCTATGTTCAGATTCTTTCCTTCAGCCATATATATTCTATTATTAACATTTCGCGTCATACTACCTGAATCAGTAATATTTGCAGCAGCTTTTTCCACCGTATTACCAGTTATTTTTTCGCTATAAAAACTCTTTAATAAGTTTACCCCAACATCTAGAAATAATGTACTATCATTAGCTAAAACAAGTTTATCAATTCGGCTTAATGTAAATTCAACATCCGAAAATTCATTAGTTCTGTCCTTCGCACCTTCTAATTTTATTGCTGAATTCTTAATCGTCAATGTGTCTGTTCTTTGAATAGATACATTTTCTTTATAATTTGTAAAAGTTCCGTAATTAGAAATATTTATTTCACTCGTTCCAGAAGTAGATGAAGCATTACCACTACCAAAGATTGAACCATCTATATTAAAACTATTATATCCGGCTCCATCAATATTAACTTGAATAGCCCTCGTTACTCCGATAAAGTTAAAGTCATATATAGGTGACCCACTAGCATTAGCTTCACCACCGCCAAAGACTGTTCCATCTATTTGAATGTTAGATTGAACTATATTATTAGCCGAATATCCAACATTAACAATTGCTGTACCATATAAAACCGCAGTATTAGCTCCACCATAAACATTTCCGTGAATAGTAGCTCCTGCAATGTTAACGTGACTAGTAGAAGAATTACTGTTTTGTGTACCAGTGTTTGCCGCATTTCCACCACCAAATACATGTTCATGTATAATTGAACCATTATGAACTGTTATATCTGTATTTCCATAAACAATAGCCGACGCACCATTACCACCAGCGTAGGCACTACCATATACTGTAGAGCCAGAAATCTTAACAGTAGAATTGCCTAAAACTTCGCCTAAGTTTCCACCACCAAAGAAATCACCAGCAATTGTCGAAGAAACAAAATTAACATTAGTATTATAATTTACAGCCGCACTATTTCCACCACCAAAGAAATCGCCAGTAACATTTATGCCGTTTACATAAACCGTAGTATAATCTGTTTCTGCATTGTTACCTCCACCATAAATATTAGTGTATGTTCCGCCAACAAGATTTAAAGCTGTATCAACTGTTTTTCCACCAGCATTATTTCCACCATAAACTGAAGTTACTGTCAAATTAGAAGCATTGTTTGTCGTAACATTACTTTGCGTAACTGTACCAGCAGAATTACTACCACCATAAACTGCAGTGGCAGTCCCACTTACTAGATTTACATTGGTTGTTCCAACACCCGCGCTGTTTCCACCACCAAATAATGAACCAACAGTAGCACCTCTTAAAGTAATATTTGATGTGGTTGTTTGAGCATTATTTCCCCCGCCATAAGCCGTGGTAATTGCTCCTGAGTTTAAATTTACATTTGTTGTTACTGTCGTTCCTCCGGCATTATTTCCACCATAAACTGTAGGAACATTTGCATTAATATTTACTAAAGATTCTTGGACAGTTCCGGTTTGATTAGAACCACCATATATTGCTCCTGTTATCGTACCACTAGTTAAAGTGATATTACTCTTTGTTGTAACATTAGCACTTTGACCACCACCGTAAGCATTCGTAGTAGTTCCGCCAATAATATTGACATTGGTTGTTCCCGTTGCCGCTTCTTTTCCGCCACCATAAACTGTCGTAATTGTTCCTGAATTTATATTAACATTTGTTGTAGTAGTAGTACCACCTTCGTTATTCCCACCATAAACTGTAGGAACACTTGAATTAATATTTACTAAAGATTCTTTAACTGTTCCGGTTTGATTAGAACCGCCATATATTGCCCCTGTTATCGTACCACTAGTCAAAGTAACATTACTTTTTGTTGTAACATTAGCACTTTGACCACCACCATAAGCATTAGTAGTAGTTCCACCAGTAATACTAACATTGGTCGTCGCTGTCGTGGCTTCTTTACCACCACCATATAAAGCCGTAACTGTTCCTCCAGCCATATTGACATTAGTAATTGGAGTCGTTCCTCCAACATTATTTCCACCATATACATTAGTCGCGGTACCATTATTAATATTAACAACTACATCACCAACAGGTGTTCCGTTAGCGTTGTTTCCACCAAAAACATTAGTAATATTTCCGCCATTTATATTTACTGTAATATCACCCGCAACACACGGCGCTTGTGTAGAACTTCCTTCACCGCCGCCATATACATTAGTAATTGTTCCAGAATTAACATTAACCGTCGTTTTATATGTGCTTTCAGTTGTCGTAACACTTGCTGAATTTACTGTACCAAAAGCACTTCCGCCATATACACTACCAATAGTAGGTCCAGTAGTATTAAGAGTTCCTATTGTAACATTAGAAGCTCTTTTTACATAAGTGTTACTACCTTGACCACCGCCATATACACTACCGGTTACTGTCCCACCAGTAATATTTACACTAGTATTACCAGTAACAATACCTGACGTATTAGCGCCGCCATATACATTGCCAGCTACAGTACCGCCACTCATATTAATAATAGCATTAGTGGCAACGTTATAATCCTCTACTTTGTTCTGGTTTCCACCACCATATACACTACCTTGTATAGAACCATTTAAAATGGTAATTTTAGATTCAGCTGCAGAATTACCACTACTAACACCTGTAACTCCGTAATTTCCACCGCCATAAATACTGTCATTAATAGTACAATTTTCATTAATAACAATGTAAGAATTATCGTTAGATCCAATTCCTAAGTATCCACTTTTACCATTACCATTACCAAATACATTTCCTGGATTAACGCCATACATATTAGAGCCACTAGCTAAAGTAGTATCACCTATAACAGCATCGCCACCAACATAAATAAAACTAGAGCCATATAAAGTACCATCACCATCACTAGTATTACTTATATTACCATTAGAACCACCTAAAACACTATATTTAACATTTCCACCAGTAACAGAAATAATTCTATTACCATAAGTTGAAGATCTACCGGCTCCGCCAACAATTAAATCAACATCGCCGCCAGTCATATAAATATAAGTATCATTAACCGCACGTCTAGAAGAAGAGGTTAATGGACCACCTATCAAATTATAAATCCAGCCGCCCTCTATTTTAGCACTTCTAGCTGCATTATAAGTTCCATTAAGGACGCCACCAACATATACGCCAGTATACATATCAGCCTTGCTGGTACCAAATTTGCCGCTTTTTATAACCTGCATAACCGCAGAATCATTAGCAGAATAAATGTTTCCAGCCCATGAAGCTGTAGCTTCATAATAAACTTCTAAATTGTTATTATTTTCTCTAACTCGGTCCAAATCATTACCAAATATTGCTTCAGCCTGTATATATAAATTGTCATAATCATATCTATTGGTTGGTTCTGTAACCGAAGTATTATTATAATATCCAGATTCGATAATCAATTTATATCTAGTATTTGAACTGCTACTTCCTGTAGACGTGTTTCCACCAATAAGTCCGTTAAAATTAACATAATTATTATATTTACTTAACCCGCGACCAACTTTTAAATTATGGTAAGTTGCATTTAATAGTCTACTGTTATTCATATCGGCAGAACTATAATCAGTACCAGAACTAATAGTCATATGCTCAATAGTTGTGTCATTAACAAGTGATATATTTGCCCCTGTCGTCCATCGGTTAGTTGATTGTGTACCGTTTGCAAGTATTCCAGTAAAAGTAAAAGGTTTATTATAAGTACTACCTGTACCCCAGTTAGATGTTAAATTACTAGTATTTAAATGTGCGATATTTGTATCCCTGGTAGCTAGATAGTAATACCTTCTCCCCGTTTGAAAATAATTGATATTTCCATTACTGTCATATTTATCAAGGTATCTATATAAATCATTACAACCACCATTAGTGTTACAAGTACCACTTTGTATATAACCCTCATCATCATATAAGCCTTCTATAGAAGCATTCCTAGCTATATTTCCGGCTGGGGTATAATATCCCGCCATAACACTAGTACTTGAATATAAATCTTCGTCATGGCAAATATCATCAGCATGTTCTAAAATATAAGCATCAGTCGCGACTATAAAATTATTACCGGCATCATTTTCTCTATAATAAGTAGTACTACTATCATAAAGAGAATTATTATTAATAATTGTCCAATAATCACAACCACCATAAGTATTACAATATCTATTATTAGCCGTACGAATTCTACCACCACTAACATAATACCCAGTATAATAACTATACCTGTTAGCATGAGCTGCTAAATAAAAACCATTCATAACAACTTCTGATAAAGAAGTAGGTCTAACACATACTTGATGTGTTGTTGCAATAGAATGTAATTCTCCACTATCAAAACGGCCAAATATAGTAGACCAACCTTCAGAAGTGTTTCCTTCTTTAGCATCTATCCAATGAGCATAAAAAGATATATCGATATCGGCATATCCATTACCACTACTAGTTGGCGTTACTATTGCATATCTTTCGTAAGTGTCTTTATCAAGATAAACACTAACTCCTTGGGAATCACTTATCCAACTATTAAAACCTTTGCCAGTTGGTCTATTAGCAAAAGGATTATCAATTAAAGGAATTTTTACTTTACCATTTTCAACAGGATACCAATGATAATATATATACGTATTATAATTTTCCGTAGTTGAAACTGTCCCAACCAAGCTACTATCATAAAAATCTCTACCATAATAATTTATTTTTACTTTAACCATATTGCTTGTGTTATAAATATTCTGATCAGCTCCCGTTGGTAAAGTGCCACCAGTTTTTGTGTAATTTAAACTATTATAATAATATAAGTCTGCCTTCTCATCATCAACTGTAACTACTGTCCCATTAACACCACTTCTAGAAGTAGCCGGAGCCGTAGCTACAAACTGTCCATAAGATATAAAAACGTAGGATAGTAATGCAATAGAAACAAACAAAAAAACAAATAATAATTTATTATTTTTAAGTTTTTCCATAACATCACCTCCTACTTTCTTATTTAACTTAAGGATATTTAATTTATTAACATTAAGCTGGATTAGTCGTAAATTTTAAATCAAAAGTTATATCACCATAAGACGCATAATCTTCACAGTCAACATCTTGACCTTCTATCCACATATATATTCTCACCTTGGTAACACTAGGTGCTAAATCCAATATTTTTTGATTAGGACCGCCTGCCTTAGGCGTCGCAATATCCATATTCATGCTTCTAAAGAATGCCGGATAACTAGTCATATTAGCGCTCGAAATAGGCACACTATCACTCATAAGGATATTACTAATTACACCATCATAAGGTAAAATGGCTGCTCCTGTTTGCGTTGTTGTAAGCCCATATGTTGTGCTTGCATGATTCACACCATATTCTGTATGAACATCATAATTTGGTTCCCAGAAAATAGCTGTAGTCGCTCCCTTTAAATTTTGTGAAATATTTGGAACATCTTCCGAAGACCCTTCCACCAAGAAAGCTATTCGTGTCGCATTTTCAATTCCAGATTGACTTTCACCAGTATATTCAATTTTAGATGTTCCATCTAAATATAACTCTTTACTTGATTTGACTCTAAAGAAAACATCAAAAGCCACAAAAGAGCCTTCACTTTCCTCACCAAAACTTTCAGTTTCTATTTCTCTATTAGCCACTAAGATAAAATCACTACTCTGATCATTAGTCGCATTACCCAAAAATAATTCCAGTTTCCCTTCACCTATGCCTCCTCCTGTTGATACAGGTGACATTTGATAAGGAATTTGATTAATACTATTAGGATACTTAGTTCTCGCTTCCATAATATCCTGAACTGTAACTACTTGTTTCCAATCTATCGCATTAGTACTAACTTCAAGACCACCATCAGCTTGAACATGAACTTGTAAAGATTCAATAGACACCATTCTATTAGCTGAAAACCAAGCATAAGTTGTTGTTAAAAGGAAAAAAGTACTTAAGAATAGAGGGATTAATAATTTTCTTCTTCGTTTATTCTTTCTTTCCTTTGTTTTCAATGTGTTCCTCCATTATTTCCATTTTTAGTTTTAATTCTCCACCTATTATTGCATCCACACATTCTGGGTCATCTCCCTCTAAATAAATAACCACTGTAAACTTATCGTTTTCTTTAGGCGCTAAGTGTTTTCTTTGTTTAAGCATTGCATATTTATTAGAATAAAATTCTATAGTATCCGGTTCTGCCTTTCCTGTTAAATCACTTGCTTTAGCATAAACTGTTTTTACTCCATTTTCATAAACAACAATTCTAATTGCTTCATCAACATTCTTAATAACATCAAGGATTTTAATTCGATACCAATAATTAATCGTTTGATCGCCAGTATTTCCTACATAAAATGTGTAAGCGATATAATTTTCACCATTATGACTGCCATCTTTTTCATCATTAATATCTTTAGGAATCCATTCACCAGAAATGTTGTCCATAAATTCTATCTCTTTAGCATATAATTTGTTACTATAATTAATATCATTTTTGCTTTCAAATAAAACAATCCCACTTTTTAAAGTAAAATTTGGATCTAAAGTAACCGTAAAACGGCCACCTTTATAAATTATTGATAAAATAAAAAATGAAATTAAAAGAAGCAAAAAAGCCACGATAACTATTATCTTAGTATATTTAAGTCTTTTCTTTCTTTTTTCTAAAGATTTTGCTGTTACTTTTACTTCACCTACACCCATAACTTCACTTCCCTATTCTTAATATAATTTTACCATATTTCACTATATAATGTAAACTAATTGTCATGTTTTTAAGCCAAAAAAAATAATTATTTTTTCATATCAAAATAATTATTTCTTATCATTTCTTCTAAGGCCAAAATCAAAATCCTGATCGCTATTCACTGCTGTCATTGAAATTGTTTTAAATAAATCATCTAAATCTAAAACCTCATCATTAACTTCATCAATTTTTTCTTCTTTTGAAGGGTAAAGATCTAAAACTTCAATTTCCTCTTCTTGTTTATTTAAAGGTTGTATTGCTGCATTTAATGGTTGTGGATTAGTTGCTGATTTTTCTTTTTTCTTAAACATTTTAGAAAAAATAGATTCCTTTTTTTCTTTTGAATTATTAATTACATCATTTTCTTTTTTTCTATATTCTCCACTAGGCTTATTCTTTTCCTTCTTTTGTCTAATTATTTTTAATATTAATAGTAAGCCAAAGCATATAATGGCTATTAAAACTAAAAAAACAATCCACATAATATCAGCCTACCTTCTACTAATAATTTTACCACAACTTAAAGATTATTAAAACATTTTTTTAATAAAAACTATTTACACAGAATTTACAACCACATAAATAAAAAAAAGTATTTTATTTATAAGCCATGATATAATAAAAATAAAGATAGGAGGTAATATATGACTAAAAATAAATTGAAATTTATCATAGCTATTATTGCCTTAATTATCTGCATTGGCCAAATAAAGCAAACATATGCCAAATATACCGAATCAAAAACAGGTGACGCTGAATTCGAGGTTGCCTGCTGGCACATTTTATTAAATAACAGCGACATCACTGAAGGTTCTACAATGTCTTCACTCATAAATCCTGTTTATGAAAATAACACTAATGTTGCTTCTGGCGTAATTGCTCCTGGTAGTGAAGGATATTTTCTTATTGATATAAATGCCACTAATACCGAAGTTTCCTTTAGCTATAACATATCTATAACACCAGCTATTAGCACTGATGTTGAAGATTTAACAATAAGTGCTTATCAAATAGACAACGGTGCAATGAACTACGTTCAAAGTGGTATTAATAATTTAACCGGAAATATTAGTCACAATGCTCAAAACAAAACAATTAGTTTAAAAATATATTTCGAATGGTTTGAAGGACAAGGGGAACAAATGAATAACGCAGCTGATACTGCCGCTTCAGTCGGTGGTGGAACCGGTAAAATAAACATAAGTGCAACATTCACTCAAATTGCAAACACTTAAAAGAAACCCGAAGGTTTCTTTTTTTATTTGTCCATAATTACGGTTCCCGAAACTCCTTTAATTGCCTCACTCGCTTTTTCAAGTGAACCAATTATCGCTTTTTTAGTAGGATTTCCTTTTACAAAGTCAATACAAGCTTCGATTTTCGGAAGCATGCTTCCCTTAGCAAATTCATCATTTTTCATATAATTCAAAGCTTCTTCAACAGTTAATTTATCTAAAGACTCTTGATTCTCTTTGTTAAAATTAATACAAACTTTATCTATTGCTGTTAAAATAAGTAGTATATCAGCATCTAATTCTTTAGCTAAAAGCGAAGCTGAACGGTCTTTGTCAATAACTGCTTCCACCCCTTCTAATAGCTTTATTCTATCTTCTTTTACTACTGGTATTCCCCCACCACCAACTGCAATAACAATAACATCATTATCTACAAGCTGCTTAATAACTCTTTTTTCCAAAATATCTTTAGGCATTGGTGAAGGAACAACTCTTCTATATCCCCTTCCTGCGTCTTCTATAAAAGTATAACCCTTTTCAGAAACTATTTCATCGGCTTCTTCTTTAGTATAAAACTTGCCTATTGGTTTAGTTGGATTGTCAAAAGCATTATCATTTGGATCAACTAAAACTTGTGTAATTAAAGTTGCACAATCTTTTTTTATTTTTTGTCTTTCTAGTTCATCTTGAATACATTGCTGCATCTGATAGCCAATATAACCTTGACTCATTGAACCACATTCTGGAAAAGGCATATCAGGAGTTTTAACTTCTCCATGAGCTGAATAATCCATAGCTAAAAATATTTGACCAACTTGTGGCCCATTTCCATGTGTTAAAACTATTTTGTTTCCGTCTTTTACTAAATCCACTATTATTTTAGCAACACCTTCAAGTAAATTTAATTGTTCGCTCTGTGAATTACCTAAAGCATTACCACCTAAAGCAATAACTATTTTGCTCATTATATCACCATTCTTTCTAACTTAATTATAACATAATATACTAAAAAATAAATTTCTTTTTTAAGGCACAAAAAAAGTTGGCATAAAACCAACTTTTATTCTGGTAATTGTTGTGTAATACAGTGAATATTTCCTCCACCAAGTAAGATCTCACGAGCATATATAGGCTCAATTTTTCTATCAGGGAAAACTTGTTCTAAAAGCTTAATAGCTTTTTCATCATTAGGATCATTAAATACTGGTAAAGCAATGAATCCATTTCCTGTATAGAAATTAACATAACTAGCAGCTAGTCTGTCTCCTTCTTCTCTTGGTAAAGTTCCATCGACTGAATCAACACCTTCACTTTCCTCTTTAGTTATTAAGATTGGTGAAGGAGTATACATTTTATGAATAGTAAGTTTACGTCCTTTAGCGTCAGTTTCCTTACTTAAATATTCATAAGCTTCAACACTTCTCTCATATTGAGGATCATTTTCATCATCTGTCCATGCAAGAAGCACTTCACCTGGTTTAACAAAATTGCACATATTATCAACATGCCCATTAGTTTCATCATTGTAAATACCGCGAGGTATCCATAAAACTTTTTCACAATTTAAATATTCACATAATTTCTTCTCAATTTCTTCTCTTGAAAGATCTGGATTACGTCCCTCTGACAAAAGACATTCCTCTGTAACCATAACAGTTCCTTCACCATCAACATGAATAGAACCACCTTCTAATACAAAGTCATCAACTCTATAACGATCAACTCTTTCAAGTTCACACATTTTCATTGCAATTTTGTCATCAGAATCCCAAGGGAAATATAAACCATCTACTAAACCACCCCAAGCGTTAAAAGTCCAATCGACACCGCGAGTTTCGCCTTTATCATTAATGACAAAAGTAGCTCCACAGTCTCTAACCCATGAATCATCATTGGCCATTTCAACTACTCTAACATAGTCTTTTAAAACTTCTCTAGCATTAGAATATTGTGCTTTACTAACGATCATTGTCATAGGTTCATATTTACCAATTGTATTAGCCACTTCAGCAAATACAGCTTGTGCTGGCTTAGCTCCTAAACGCCAGTTATCTGGTCTTTCAGGCCAAATCATATAGCATCCGGCATGTTTTTCAAATTCTCCAGGCATTCTAAATCCATCTTGTTTAGGTGTTGTTTTTAATTTTTTCATTCTTTATCCTCTTCTTTACCAACGTGTGCAACTAAAACCTCTTCACAAATAAATGATAAAATTACTCCTGCAAATAATGGTTTATTATCCATAATGTATCCTATTGAAAAATCACCAAATAAAGTAAATAGAATACCAGCAATTAAAATAACAAATGGTACAATAGCCATTACTTTAATCATAGTTTTTCCACCTGGCACTTTATAAGGTCTTTTAGCATTTTTATCTGTTTTTCTAAGTTTTAAGAAAGCCATAAACATTGGTACATAACCAATTAATAATGTAATCCAGCTTAAATGGAAGAATAAGCTAAATGAAGCCCCAAAATCTTCACTAATAGAATTAGCAATAATTCCACCAACAACAATTATTGAAGCAACTACACCATTAATAATTGAAGCCATGTAAGGAACGCCTTCTTCATTAACTGGTGTGAACATTTTTGGCATACCACCATCTAAAGCAGCATATCTTGCAACTTCATTAACGCCAAATGACCATGAAGCAATATTTGCAATAAATGTATAAATAAACATTGCGCCAGCGATAATTACAAGTGTTCTAATCATTGAACTACCAATTCCTACTGTTGCAAATAAAGTAGTTAACACTTCAACAACGTTTCCTGGATCCAAATTAGCTACTGTGTCAGCAGATAAAGCTATGTTAAATCCAGCTGCTGGAAGTACATAGAACACAGCCATTAAAAGGCCACCAATAATCAAAGCTTTTGGAATTTGCTTTTTAGGATCTTCCATATCTTCAGCCCAAGTTCCAACTACCTCAAATCCCATAAAGTTAAATAAGATAATTGAAATAAATGGAAGTCCTGTATCAATATTTAATGATAAATCAGGTATTAAATCTTTAAAGCTAGTAATAGGATTAGCGCTTTGTCCAGTTTTCATAAATACATAAATACCTAAAAGTCCAATACCTAATAACAATACTATTTTAAAGAATGTACCTAAATTTACGATATATTTACTTTCACCAATTCTTTGCGTTCCTAGTAGTGAAACTAACCACACATAAGATAATTGTAAAAGTAAAAGCATCCATATAGAAAGTTCAATATCAAACATTCCTGCAATAATATCTGTAATTGCTACTGCTAAAGAAGCAATCCAAAGTGGGAAATTAACCCAATAATTCCAAGCAACACGGCTTGCCCATTTTGGACCAAAAGCACGTTTTACCCAGTCATACATTCCACCTTCACTTGGATAAGTTGTTCCAAGTTCGGCAGTAATCATACCATAAGGTAAGCAGAATGCTATAAGTAAGAAAATCCACCAGAAATATTGTGTATTTCCAATAGCAGCTGTTGGCATGACAGATTCACAAACTAAAGTTAAACAAACTGTACCAAGAATGGCATCAACTAATCTAAACTTTTTTTTCGTTTTCATACTACTCTCCTAAATTCTCCTTACAAATTTTTATTGTTTCATCTTTTTTACCCATAAAATATACAAGTAAACCACGCATAGCCGTTAATCTGTTTTCAGCCTCGTCAAAGCAAATAGATACATTTGGATCATCCATTACTTCATCTGTAACTTCTTCTCCCCTAGTTGCTGGAAGACAATGCATAAATTTAACATTAGGACTACACTTTGAAAGTAATTCCTTATTTACTTGATATTTTGGATAAAATATCTTCATCCTCTCTTCTTTTGGAAGTTCAGATTCATAAAGACCATACCATACATCAGTATAGATAAAGTCTGCATCAGTTAAAGCTTCTTCAGGATTATCAGTAATTAAATATGAGCCACCACTTTCCTTACAATTAGCTTCAGCTATTTCCAAATATTTTCCACGCAATTGGAAATCTTTCGGACCATAGTGAACAAAATGTCCACCAAGTTTAGTAATCATCATCATTAAAGATGCACAAACTTGTGTACAATCTCCAACAAAGACTACTTTACAATCTTCAATACTTTTACCTTCCGGCATATGTTCAAAGATTGTAATAATGTCACCCATCTCTTGCGTCGGATGATTATAATCACTCATACCATTAATAACAGGAACCGTTGCGAATTGGGCCAGTTCAGCAACCGTTTTATGTTCAATGACACGAGCCATCATAATATCTACAAGTCTTGAAAGAACAATTGAAGTATCTTTCATACTCTCATGTTTTCCAAGTTGTATTTGTCCTGGAGCAAGATATTGAGCATGTCCACCTAACTGCGTCATAGCCGTTTCAAAAGAAACTCTAGTACGAGTTGATGGTTGTTCAAATATCATTCCTAATGTCTTATGATATAAAACATTAAGAGGATATCCCGCTTTGATATTCTTTTTTATAAGAATACTTAAATTAAGAATATCTAAAAGCTCTTCCTTTGTAAAATCTTCAGTCGTAATATAATGACGTAACACTACTCGACATTCTCCTTTCTATTATACATTTTTACTATAACATAAAAAGATTATATTTTCAATATAATCTATTTTATATCTGCCCAAAGTTTATCATAATTTTTAATATCAAGACCAATGTTTTTTACATAAAAACCTTTACTGAAAACATGATCAACTGAAACTTTGCTTTTTTGGGTAATTTTGAGAGGACTAATATAAGGATATTCCTCAGTTATTTTTAGAGCCACCTCTTTCCTCATTAAATAATTTATAAATAAATATGCATTATTAATATTTTTAGCACCTTTAACAATCGTATAATTATCAGTACTTATCGCGTGTCCTTCGCTAGGATAAATAATTTCAATATTAGGATTTTCCTCTTTGGCAATTTCTGCTTCGGCATGCCACATAATTCCAATATCGGCCTCTTCAGTGATAAAGAAAGTTTTTGGACTGTCACTATCATAAGCTTTAACATTATCCTTTAAATCTAAAAGCCATTCTTTAGCTTCATCTAAATGATAAATATTAGTATCATTCATATCGTAGCCTTTTGCAAGAAGAGCCATACCGATTATTATTCGTTGATCGTCAATTAAAACAATATTATTCTTATATTTTTCATTTAATAAATCATTATAACTAGATATATTATCTTTTAAGTGATTTCGATTAACCGCCATAACTACAATTGTTGATAAAAATGGTAAAGAATAATCATTACTCATATCATAAGTTTGATTCAAAAACGTTCTATCAACATTCACACTATTAGAAAGTTTATTTTTATCAATTTTTTGAAGTAATCCTTTACTTATTAAAAGTTCTACCATATAATCACTAGGAAAAATAACATCATAAGTTCCTTCTTTTGAAGAAGATATTTTAGCAAGCAATTCCTCGTTAGATGAATAAGTACCATAATTAACTTTAATATTATATTCATCTTCAAAATCTTTAATCACATTATCTGGGATATAAGAAGTCCAATTTAAAACATTTACTACACCTTTATAACTACTACCACTCGAACAGCCTGAAAGTAAAAATATAACAATCATCAAAACTATAACTTTTTTCATTTAGCCGCCTCCATTATCTTTCGACCTTGAATAAATGCCGTTGTTGTTAAAACTATTATTGTCACCAAAAGCATTAAAGTTGTTAAAGCATTAACATCAGGTGTAATTCCTGTTTTAATAATCGAATAAATTTTAAGCGGTAAAGTATTACTTCCTGGACCAGCAGTAAAGTAACTAATAACAACGTCATCTAACGATAAAGTAAAAGCTAATATTGCTCCACTAACTGCTCCTGGTTTTATTTGTGGTAAAGTTATCTTGAAAAATGTTTTAAAATTACTTGCCCCCAAATCATGAGCCGCCTCTTCATAAGTTTTTAATCGATCATTCAAAGTTGATCTTACGCTAACTACGACAAATGGAATTGAAAAAGCGATATGTGATAAAATTATCGTAAATAAACCAAGTTCAAGTTTCATTAAAGTGTATATAGATAAAAGAGATATACCTAATACTATTTCCGGTATTACAATTGGAATATATAGTAAATTATTAATTAAATTCTTAAATGGAAAATTGTATTTCTTAAGGCCCACAGCCCCAATAACCCCGACAACGGTTGAAATAACTGTACTAGTAATCGCAATAAGCATCGTATTAAAAAAGGCCATCAAAAGTTCCCTATTATCAAATAAATTCTTATACCAATCTAAAGTAAAATGTTCAAAAATAATATTCATTTTAGAGCTATTAAAAGAATATAAAACTAAAATGATTATCGGTAAATAAAGGAACAAAAATACAAAAGCAATAAATATATTCTTGAATACTTTGTTTTTCATTTACATACCTCCCAAATCATCAAGTTTTCCGCCCAATTTTTTATAAATTTGTACTAGTCCAAAAGTCACAATTATTAAGAAAATTGATATTGCTGATCCAAGTGGCCAATTTCTAGCTGTCAAGAACTGATTTTTAATGAGATTACCAATTATCATCGCCTTTCCGCCACCTAAAATATCCGCAATAAAGAAATATCCAATTGCTGGTATAAATACCATTAAAGAACCATTAAATACTCCAGAAATCGTTTCTGGAACAATTATTTTTCTAAATATACTAATAGGTCCTGCTCCTAAATCACGAGCTGCTTCAATTAAAGACTGATCTATCTTAAATACCGCACTAGATACTGGCAAAATCATAAAAGGCAGTAAAGTATATGTCATACCAATGACAATACCTAAATTGTTATACATTAAATTTAAAGGGTGATCTATAATGTTTAAATTAATTAAAGCTGAATTAATAATTCCTGTTTTTCTAAGCAAAACAATCCACCCATAAGTTCTTATTAAAGAGTTTGTTAAAAATGGAACCATAACAAGCTTAATCATTAAATTTCTTGTTTTTTCACTTTTGTCACGTAAAAATATTGAAAATGGATAAGATATTAATATACATAAAAAAGTCGATGACAGAGCAATTAAAGAAGATTTTAAAAATATTTTCACATAAGTTATATCAAAAATTGTAAAATAATTAGATAAAGTAAAATGATATATTATTCCTCCGTATGAATCACTTTCACAAAAACTTAAAAACAAAATATAAACTAATGGAAGTAATATAAGAAGAATAGCATAAACAATAACTGGGGTTAAACATATAAATTTGAATAGATTATTCTTTTTCATATTACTTCTCCCTTATCGGAATAACACTACCCTTATCTATTTTTAAATAAACCTCATCTGAAACATTAAATAAAACATTTCCTTTTGCCGTAACTTTTAATTTAAATGCATTACCAACACCAACAACTAATTTAGTAATAACCCCATCATATATTACTTCTTTTACCTCACCTTTAAGACCATCTTGTAAAGCACTTTTAGATATTTTAATATTTTCCGGTCTAATCATTATACTAATTTTATTTCCGACTTTATCCTTCTCATCTTTATCAAAAATTAAAGTGATTTTATTTTTTGTTTTAACATGAATAGTATTTCCTTTAATACCAGTTATTTCCGCTTTAATCAAATTAGATTCACCAATAAAATCAGCCACAAAAGCTGTTTTTGGATATTGGTATATGTTTTGAGGAGTATCATCTTGCTGAACTTTTCCCTTTTCAATTATAACTATTCGATCGCTCATAGTTAAGGCTTCATCTTGATCATGTGTTACATAAATAAAAGTTAATCCTAATTTTTTCTGCAATTTTTTAAGTTCAATTTGCATCATTCTTTTAAGTTTTAAATCAAGTGAACATAGCGATTCATCTAAAAGCAATACCTTAGGATGCATTACAATTCCACGAGCTATTGCTACCCTTTGTTGTTGTCCACCAGAAAGTTGATCAGGATATCGTTCTTCAAAACCATCAAGTTCAACTAAATCTAAAGCTTTTTTAACTTCTTTTTTAATAACTTCTTCTTTTTCTTTTCGCATTCTAAGACCAAAGGCCACATTTTCAAATACCGTCATATGAGGAAATAAAGCAAAATTCTGAAATATTGTATTTACTTCTCTTTTTTCCGCACTCACCTCAGTAACGTCTTCATCACCAATATAAACCTTTCCTTCAGTAACATGTTCAAGACCAGATATTATCCTAAGAATTGTCGTTTTACCACAACCAGAAGAACCCAATATTGTTAAAAATTCACCTTCAAATATTTCTAAATCTAAATTCTTAATGACATATTTACCTTCATCAAAACATTTACTAACATTTTCCAGTTTTACTATAGGTTCCATTTTTACCCCTCCCTACTATTTTCATAATACCATAATTTAATTTAAAAATAAATAAAAACTGGGCTACTAAAAACAAAAAAATGTTACATTTATTAATAACTAAAACATTTTACAAAAATATGAATATAATAATATGAAAAGAAAGGAGAAGATATTTTGAAAAAAATTATTATATTTCTTATAATAATAGGACTAATAATCACCGGATATTTTGTTTTTAAAAATAAAAAACAAAGTAATCTAAAAAGTATTAAAGTAGCTGAAGTAACTCATAGTATTTTTTATACTCCACAGTATGTCGCCCACGCCTTAGGATATTTCAAAGATGAAGGGTTAGATGTTAATTTTTTACTAACCCCAGGTGCTGATAAAGTGACATCTGCTGTATTAAGTGGCGATGTTGAAATTGGTTTTTGCGGTAGTGAGTCTACTATCTATGTTTATAATGGTGGTGAAAAAGATTATCTACAAAGTTTTGCTGGACTAACTAAAAAAGATGGAAGCTTTCTAATATCAAGAAAAAAAGAAAAATTTGATTTAAATAAATTAAAAGGAAAACACATTATTGCCGGAAGAGAAGGTGGCATGCCAGCCATGACATTAGAATATGCATTAAATAAAAATGGTATAAAAACTAATGAATTAAATTTCGATACTAGTATTGACTTTGCTTCTACTTCTGGTGCGTTTATTGGAGGGACTGGAGATTATGTATCACTATTTGAACCAACTGCGTCTGAACTTGAAAAAAAAGGCTATGGTTATATAGTAGCTTCCGTAGGAAAATTAGGTGGTAATGTTCCTTATACATCATATATAGCTAGAAAAAGTTATATTAAAAATAATGAAAAAACTATAAAAGACTTTGCCAAAGGGATCCAAAAAGGTTTAGATTATGTTTATAAGCATAAAAACGATGAAATAGCGGAAATAATAAAAGACTATTTTCCAGATACAAATGTTAAAAAGATAGAACAAATAATAAAAAGATATAAAGATATTGATGCCTGGAATAAAGAAACAAAAATAAGTAAAAAAGACTTTGATCATATAAAAGAAATAGTTAAAAATGCTGGCAAATTAGACAAAGATGTACCTTATACAAAACTAGTATATACAAAATGAATATATTAAAAATTAAAAACTTAAAGAAAACTTACCATACTAAAGAAAGTGAGTTTTTAGCTGTGGATAACTTTTCTTTTAATTTAAAAGAAGGTGAATTTGTCGCCATTGTCGGACCTAGCGGATGCGGAAAAAGTACCATTTTATCTATTTTGTGTGGACTAGATAAGCCATCAAAAGGTCAAATAATATATAATAAAAAACTAGATTTTGGATATATGCTTCAAAGCGATAATCTATTTGATTGGTTAAATGTTTACAAAAATTGTATATTAGGTCTTGAAATAAAAAAAAGGAAAAATAAAAAATATGTTGAAAAGCTTTTAAAAACATACGGATTGTGGGAATTTAAAGACACTTATCCAAGAAACTTATCGGGAGGAATGCGTCAAAGAGTATCGTTAATTAGAACCCTAGCTACTAATCCGGATATCCTTCTTTTAGATGAACCATTTTCCGCACTAGATTATCAAACGAGACTTGCCGTATCAGAGGATGTATATAAAATAATAAAAAAAGAAAATAAAAGTGCGATTATGGTTACTCATGATATCGGCGAAGCTATTAGTATGGCAGATCGTATTATCGTTTTAACAGATAAACCAAGTACTATAAAAAACATATATGAAATTAATTTAATAAATAAAAGCACCCCCATTGAAAATAGAAAAGACAAAAAATTTTCATATTACTACGACTTACTATGGAAGGATATTGATTGCCATGTCTAAAGAACATCAAAAATATTTAAAAAAAAGAAAAATAATTGACATATTAATCAGAATAATTCAAATAATAATTGTGCTTATAATCATCGCTATATGGCAATATGCTGCTGATAAAAATTATATCAATACTTTTATTTCATCAAGTCCTAAAAATATTTTAAAAACTATTATTAGTTTATATAAAAACAAAACATTATTCAGCCATATTTGGATTACGTTATATGAAGTTATAATAAGTTTTACTATAGGTGAAATAATAGGGATAACAACGGCCGCTTTTTTGTGGAGATTTAATTTCATATATAAAATTTTAGATCCGTATTTAACAATACTAAACAGTATGCCAAAAGTATCACTAGGACCAATAATTATAATACTAGCTGGCGCCAGTACAAAATCAATAATAATTATGGCCCTATTTATATCAGTAATAATTACTACTATAAACACCCATCAAGCCTTTAAAGAAACTGACCAGAATAAAATACGACTTATGCAAAGTTTTAAAGCTACTAAAAGTCAAATATTTTTCAAATTAATATTACCAAGCAATTATAATAATTTAATCAATACTGCTAAAGTAAATATCGGCCTAGTTTTCATAGGCGTAACTATGGGTGAATTTTTAGTATCTAAAGCAGGCATCGGTTATTTAATAATGTATGGATCACAAGTTTTTGATTTAAATCTAGTAATGACTGGAATCATCTTATTAATAACATTAGCTGCCCTAATGCATTATATAATCACTTTTATAGAAAAAAATATCGAGTTTAAAACTTGATATTTTTTTAATATAAAAGAAACCTACCTAATTCATCAATGATTTATTTTAATTCAACTGTCGCTTTTGCATTTAAACTTAAATCAGCTTTATGTCCTTTAGAATATGCATAATAACCAGCAGCTCCTATCATCGCCCCATTATCAGTACAATATTTAATATCTGGAATTGTTAAATTAATATTTTCCTTGTCACAGGCCGCTTTTAAATGCATTCTAAGACCTTTATTAGCCGCAACTCCACCAGCAACAATCAAATTATTAACTTTATAGTTTTTAAGCGCCATAATGGTCTTTTTTACTAAAATTTCAGTGACTCTATTCTGGAATGAAGTAGCTAAATTCTCTTTAATTATTTCATTTCCTCTCTGGGTCTCATTATGAACCAAATTTATAACCGCACTTTTAAGCCCACTAAAACTAAAATTATAGCTTTCATCATTTAAAGGAAGAGGTAAATCATAGGTGTCTTCACCTAAAGAAGCAAGTTTATCAACATTAGGTCCTCCTGGATAAGGAAGACCAATAACTCTAGCCACTTTGTCATATGCCTCACCTACCGCATCATCTAAAGTTCCGCCTAAAAATTCAAAGCTATAATCTTCTTTCATGTAAACTAACTCCGTATGTCCCCCGCTAACAACCAAAGCAATTAATGGAAACTTTAAAGGCTTAACTAAATTATTCGCATATATATGCCCAGCAATATGATGAACCGGAATAAGTGGTTTATTGTATATAAATGATAAAGTTTTTGCTGCCATAAGACCAACCAAAAGTGATCCAATAAGACCAGGACCATAAGTAACTGCAATCCCATCGATATCATCCATCGTCATATTAGCTTTTTTTAATACCTCATCCAATACCAAAGTGATATTTTCAATATGCATTCTGCTGGCAATTTCTGGAACTACGCCACCATAATAAGCATGCGTATCCATTTGTGATAAAACTACTGTTGCTACTTCAATAGTTCCATCTTTTATAATACTCATACTTGTTTCATCACAGCTTGACTCTATCCCTAATATATACATTAAATCACCTCCAATTTCTTTACCATTAAATAAGCATCTTCTCCATTATAATAATTCTTTCTAATAGCTTTCTTCACAAAGCCATTTTTTAAATAAAATTTTATTGCTCCTTCATTATTAACATTTACCTCTAAACTTACACTACTAACACCATTCAATTTAGAAATAAAATAATTTAATAATTCTTCTCCGATTCCTTTTCTTCTATATTCTTCCGAAACTGCAATATAATTAATTTCAGCCTTTTCATATATAATACTATAGTCGATAAAGCCAATCATTTTACCATCTAAATAATAAGCATAAATAAATTCAAAAGGATTACTACCGGTTCTAAAATTAGGAAAATACTTAATTCCATAATCCAATATATCATGAGGATTTATTTTCTTAATTTCTTTCATCTTCAATTCTCTTTTCTTCGGCTTCCGTTAGTTTTAAATACTTTGGATTAAGCACATGGGGATTTACCCCACTATCATCCTCATGTTTTTCAATAACTTTGATTAAATCTATTTTAGGAAGAAATGTTTCAAAAGAGAATTTATCATAACTAACAAACACCCCTTTAAGACCACTTTCTTTAAATAGGACATAACTGTCATTATAAGTGATATCTAAATTTCGATTATAACCACCCGCATAAACATATCCTCTTCTAGCATCAATCAAAGAAATAACATCTTCTTCATAACCAGATGCCATAACTTCCAAAGACGAAATAGGAACCACCGGAATACTTAAAGAATACGCCATTATTTTAGCTACTGTAAGCCCTACCCTAATTCCTGTAAAAGAACCCGGACCATTAACTACAAAAATCTTGTCAATGTCATTCGGCTTAATATTCGATTTTTTAAAAGCATTCTCAATTACTGGCATAATTTTGTAAGATGTCTCAGATCCATCATTATAATCATATAAATAAGTTATTTTACCATCTATAATAATAGCGACCACCAGATTAGCAGTCGCTGAATTTATAAATAAATATTTCAAAATGCGGCCTCGCATAATTCCTCGTATTCAGTCCCATGAGGAGTAATAATTAAAACACGAGAATTTTCCCCAGCAATTTTAAATTTAATATCTAATCTATGTTCAGGTAAAATATCTTTAATCGTATTAGCCCATTCAATAATAACTACGCCACCTTTGTGAAAATAATCTTCAATTGGAACACCTTCTGCGTTACCATCTAAACGATAAACATCCATATGATATAAAGGAAGTTCACCTTCATACTCTTTTATTATTGTAAATGTAGGTGATGTAACAGTTTCATCTACCCCAAGTGCATTAGCAAATCCTTTGGTAAAAACTGTCTTACCACTACCTAATTCACCATTTAAACAAATGACCATATTTGGAAATTTTTCTGATTCTAGATTTTGAGCAAGCTCAATAGTATCCATTTCACTGCGCATTGTAAATTTGTATTCCATAATATCACCAAAATAATTATATCAAAAAAGGAATATATAATAAAGTATTTTTACCACTATTTTACACAATTAGAAAATTTTATATTTTGTTAACAAAAAGCAAAAATATAACGAATAGTAACACCTTTAAGCCCTTAAAATATGGGAAAATATTAGTAGTGGTGGTAATATGAAATTTGATCGAAATGATGAAAATTATGTTTATGGGTTCATCGGCAAAAATATTAGAAAATATAGAAAAGAAAAAGGCTTAACACAAGCCAAACTTGCTGAACTTTCAAATTACTCTAAACAGTTTATTTCCAATATTGAAAACAATGTTCACCAAACATTTTCCATAGGAACACTTTGGCGATTAGCCTTAGTCTTAGAAGTAGACATGTATAAATTATGTGTTGAACCACAAGAAGAAAAAGAAGAAATTTATAATTAATTTCTTCTTTTTATTTTCTTAAAACTCTATTAGTTTCATCTTGAGGCCCACTATAATCATAAACATTACCATTAACCCCAACTATCTCGCCAGCAAAAATCTCTGCTTGCTCATGATTTGGGAATAAAGCAATATTTCCGCTAAATGCAGGTATTTCATAATGATAATCCTCATAATATATATCTATATCAAGATAATCTTCAGGCACTATAACAGCTGAATCACCGTTAAAACATACCCCAGTAATATCAAACTCACCTGTTTGTTCATTAACTTCATATTCATATATATTTCCATTCCCACCAGTTATTTCATAAGCAAATTCACCTGCTGCATCATAACTAGGGAAAATAGCGAAATTTCCATCAAAAGCAGGAATCTCATGATGATAATCTTCATAATATATATCTATATTAAAAGCTTCTTCAGGAACAATTACTGCTACTTTGCCATTATAACAAACACCATACATTTGATTAGTAGTAGTTTGCTCTTCTATTTTATTATTGCATCCAGAAATTAGCATAGCTAAAGATCCAGTAAGCAATAAAAAACTTCTTCTATCAATATTCATTAACATCACTTCCTTATGTAAGAAATATAATAACAAATAAGGCGTACACTGTCAATAAATTAAAGCACAAAAAAAGAATTTGCAACTTCCTATTTTCGCTTAACACTATCTTCGGCGTAAAAGTGCTTAACTTCTGTGTTCGGGATGGGAACAGGTGTATCCACTTTGCTATCGTTACAAACTCATATAAGAGAAATAATTCTCTGAAAACATGATAATGTGTTAAATATCTCTTTAGTAAAACAATTAATAGGATTAAATCCTCGATCTATTAGTACTGGTCAGCTCAACATGTTGCCATGCTTCCACCTCCAGCCTATCAACCAGATAGTCTTTCTGGGATCTTACTTTATAAAAATGGGAAAACTCATCTTGAAGTTGGCTTCCCGCTTAGATGCTTTCAGCGGTTATCCATTCCCTACATAGCTACTCTGCAGTGCCACTGGCGTGACAACAGATACACCAGAGGTAGGTCCATTCCGGTCCTCTCGTACTAGGAACAGCTCTCCTCAATTTTCCTACGCCCACGACGGATAGGGACCGAACGGTCTCACGACG
>JAFWMN010000018.1 GCA_017513865.1 Bacilli bacterium
AATGAATCATCAAAGATATCATCAAACAAATCAAAATTTCTTCTTGGTACTAACATCATATCTATCAACTTCCTTTCCTAAATGTGTTGAGCCATTTGAGGTAAGCACATATCAAATATATAATTTTAATACCATAGTGAGCATCTTTTTCTCACTACAATTATAATTATACTCAAAAATTAGCAATTGTCAATACAGAGTGCTAATTTTTGTTCTTTTGGATATAGATTTAGAAGTATTTAAAACCTAATATCTTAAAATTCAAAGCAATGAAAAAGGCCAAAATTTTCATTCTAATCTTAACTGAATATTACTATTTTACAAAATATATATTCCCTTATTTTACCTTTTAAAAATATAATGATCTAAAACTGATCTAAAGTGTTTTTTTTAAAAAAAACTCGTATTTTCCCTTTATTTATGGGACTTTACGAGTTATTTACCACAACATTGCTTATACTTCTTACCACTGCCACATGGCGTCCTATTAAAACAACCAGGTAATTTTTTGTTTGAAAATTGGGCTTTCTTACTCATAAGTTTTAATAACTTACACTTAAATTGCAATAAAGTGATGTCTAATTTTCTAATAATGCAGTTTAAACTTATCTAATAACTTATCTACAAAATTTAATAAGTTACATCAAAAACTAATCTAAATTCACTCTATTTTACTTAATTCATTAATCATTCTAACTATACCTTATAATTCTAATGAATTTTTTTATATTGAACTCCATCAATAGTTACATATTCTCTGTCAGCACTAAATTCTAAATTAGAATAATTAGATACTTGTTGACTCGGAATCAAATATTTTTTTATATCTCCTGGAATTTCATTCTCAGAAACAAGATTTTCTAAATTAATATCACCTTGATAATATTTGCATAACACATAAGAATCAATTGGATATTTGTTATAATCAAATCCTATAATTTCCTCAATAGTTTCTAATTGATTAGTTTCCGGATTAACAAAATCTAATATTGCCTTGTATTCAGGGTTGCCATTCACATATGATCCTGTAGTTTGAATATCACTTACTATTCCATAACATTTAATACCATGATTTTTTGTTTTTCTATCTTTTATTATTTTCCTTAAACCACTAATTAACATATACAATCCAATTGCTTCAAAAAGAATGAAAAAGATAAACAGAAATGGATTCAAATCCACTCCTCCTCTTTGTTCACCTGGAACAACTAAACACATAATAAATATTGGTGTTACAAAAGCTGTCCATACAAGTCCAAATAAAAACTTAAACATATATTATACTCCTTTTCATAATACTCTAATACGACAATATCGTTATTTTATATTAAGATTATATCATACAATCTTATTTTGTAAATTATGTAATTTATACTCTTAAATTGTTTTATATATAGCACTCTTTATCATAAAAAACTTATCTAAACGCCTTTTTTGATGTGAAATTACCTAAAAATTGTCAAAAGTTTAATTTTTTAATTTTTTTACATATGCCCCATCTGTTTTACAGTCATAGGTTGTTATTGTTCTATCTTCCAAAAATGCACCTTCATAATTAATAAATGGTTCTGGTAATTCATTTATATCTGACCATATTAATTCATCACATTTATCTTCTTCTACTATTTTAGGAATTCCTATAAAATCATGTATCTCAAAATAATAATCAATATATGGTTCTAATTGTTTTCCGTCTATTTCAAAATAATTTCGTCTTAGTACAACATAATCATTTATTATATTCTTGGGATCAATATCAATTCCTAATTCTTCTTGAGCTTCGCGAATCAATGTATCATATTGATTTTCTCCCTCATCAACATGTCCAGCCGGTAAAGCATAATATCCAGGCCATAATTTAGAGCCCTTTCTCTTTTGTAATAATATTTTATTATCTTTAACAATTAACATATGTACAGCACTCTTAAAAATTGCTTTCATAATTACCTCCTGTAACACCTTAAATATATCACACTTTTTACAAATTCTAAATATTCTTAATATTACTATTAGTACGAGACCAACAACGAGCCATTTCGGCAAAAAAAATTATCTAAAACTATCTAAACGCCTTTTTTGAAGAAACATTACCTAAAAATTGCAATCAAGAAAAACCCACAACCCCTTTATTTATGTGGGGTTGTGGTCTTATTTACCATGGCATTGTTTATATTTCTTACCCCTTCCACATGGAATTTAGTTTTGGGGATTTTGGGAGCATTTGAAAGCATTTAAGCCCACTTTTTCGCCCTTTTTTTCTTTTGAAAGCGTCCAAGAGCACTTAGGAAACCTAGCAGAAGGTATCTAAAAAGGTATCTAAAATTCAAAAGCGGCATTTTTTCAAGAAAAATTAGTAAATTTGACAAAATCATTATTTTTTGTCACTTTTCATTCATCAAATTCATTCAAAAAAAGTTTTAAAATTACCCAAGTATAAGCGTACATTTTTAAATATTATAACTTTACTTTATATGCATATTCTATGTCATCTTTATCATCAACAACACTAAATGAACCACCAATAACTATATCACTTATATTTTTCCAATCATTTTTAAGATTTATATTATCAATTAAATTAGCATTGTATAATTCATCTAAATTCTTATACTCTATTTCACTCAGATTACTTGTATCATAACCACTCTTCTGAAATGTAACAAAGTCAGCATATTTTATTATCCAATATGTATCTTCAGTATTATTGAAATATAATTCAAATTCAGGTTCTCCTGGAATCGCTTCATATAATTCTTTAAATTTTTCATAATTAATCATTTTATTTAATCTTCTCCTTTCATCATAATAAAGCTATATTTGCTTTATTATATCATAAAATAAAGCTTTTTACTCATCAAAAAGCTATAAAAAAAAGGTATCTAAAAAGGTATCTAATGTCAATTTTAGGCCTTTTTGTACTAATTTCTAGTACGGTAGAAAAAACTCGTAAGCCCTTATATTTATTGGGCTTACGAGTATTATTTACCACAACATTGCTTATACTTTTTACCACTGCCACATGCTAACCATTTGGAAGTATTTATACAATTCTTGGTACATATAGTACTATGAATAATTTCCTTATTTTATGGTCACTTAGCAGTGTTTATTATCAGTATTATTCATATTATGAATATTATGATTATTTTGCTCTACGTGGACAAAATGTGGACAAAGTCATCTTTTCACAACACTTTTTGTCTCCGTAATCATAATATAATATATACCATTTTTAACCAAATTAGTTAATGTGTGATTAATTTATGAATTATTTTATTTCATTATATAGTAGTAATACTCTACCATAGTTTTAAAATCTTCCATGTTATTGTCATATCTTACACTACCCTTATTGGAGATTGTGCCAAAATAACCATCTACTTTTGCTTTATAAATTGAATATAATCCTGGATTGCCACCTCTTTCTGCTATATGGTTATAATCATAGTAGTTATCAAAGCCAGAACTATTATTATGAGCAAATCTTGCCATTTCTAATACTTTTTCATATCCGCCTATTTTTTGTAAGTATTCATTATTAGGATCATATGTTATAAATCCAACGTCTTGCCCAGGACATTGATTATCATATCCAACATATTTAGAAGATACTTCTATAAGTTTTTTGTTATCTAAATCATATTTTAAATAATAACAAGTAAAAGTTTTATAAATGCTTAAATTGTTATCATCTACAAAATTAACTTGCATTGGTACACCTAAACACAAGAAATTATCTGGCATTATCTCTTTTAGGTTTTTACACTGATTATGATCATATAAATCAAAACCATTTTCCTTAGAACTATTATAAACTGTTTTCAAATTATTAATTGCTTCTATATTGGATGCATTTAGTGTTTTATACTTTTCACTTAATGAACTATTCTTGTTAGAGTTATTATTACTAAACATTAATGATAAAATTGATAAGGCAACTATAATTAAAACTATTTCACCTAGTCCAGATAACAATCCAGCTATAATACCAGTATTTTTTCTATTATTAACTCTATTGGAATATGACACTCTAGATGGATAATTTGTGTTTTGCCTTATTTCTGGCTCAACATAATAGGATTGAGGGATTGATTCTACTTCTACAGATACATTATTATTTAAAATAAATGTAGCGATATTATTCATTTGCTCTTGGTTAAATCTCTCCCCTGTATAATGTTTATCATCATATTCAATTTGTCTAATTAAATTATCTACTTTTAAAATTCTATATTTAATATCATTTGGTGCTTTTTTCAAATTTAATCTATTTTCTGGATTTGTAAATACAACAATGGTTTTAAAGTAATCTTTAAATTTCATATTGCCCAATAAACTTTTAACTTTTTCCTGATCGTTTAAACATATTTTCTTAAATACTGTAAGTTGATCATCTACTTGAGAAAGTGGTGATTTAATACCTATTTTATTATACCTTTTTCCATATCTAGTACTTATTTCAAAATTTCCTAATTCATCTACATGAATAATATCTGCATTATAATTCTTACACTCGATAAAATAACAGTGATGAGATGTGACAACTATAAAATCAATTTGTGATTTTAAATCATCGCAAATTAAATTTATATCCCTCATTGCATACATTCCAATATTAGCCTTATTCAAATGATATGCTACTTGTTTTTCACCAGCAATTCCAGCTTCTAACATATAAACATCATCTTTGTTCGCTCTTGGATTTGTTTTTATTAAAGATAATTTGTTTTCTAAAGAACTATCTTCTTTTAAAAATATAGTTTCATAAAAGGAACTCATACTATCACCATATTAATTGTATCATAATAATTAATTTTTAAATATATGGAACAATAATAAAAATCAGTATACAAATACTGATTTTCAATTATCGTAATATCTTAATCTTCCGATGCTCTTTTTTTCTTTATTACCTTATATGCAAAATAAATAATACCTTCAATAATTATAAACCCTATTATTAATCTTATAAATGCACTAATTGCAGGAATATCTCCAAAATGATACCAACTCAACATTTCAAATGAAAAGAATGTAATTATTAATGAAATAATTGAAGTTACTAACTTATCTTTATGATTAAATAATATTTTATGTTTATCCATAACTATTGCATAAACTATAGACATTCCTAAAACATTTAAAATTATATCGTCTATATCAACTACCCCTGCATGACTTACAAGTTGAATTATTTCAATTAATAGTGATAAAGATATGTCAATCATCAAACTGTGGACAAACAGCTAATTTTAACGATTTTTTACGTGGGTAAAATCCTCGCAAAACCGCATAAAATCAACTACTTACCATGGCATTGTTTATATTTTTCCCTGAGCCACATGGCCTTTTGTATTGGGGCTTTTGGGAGCTTTTGGGAGCACTTGGCTCGTTAATTCGGCACTCGGTTGCACTTGAGAGCACTCCGTAGCACTCGGCAAACCTAGCAGAACTTATCTAAAAACTTATCTAAAAAAATAGATATTTTAATATTTTCCAACTTTTAAGCAATTGATTAAAATAACTAAAGGCAAGGAATTAAATATTGTGATTCATGACTATTTTTTACATATTCTTTTCCTGATGAATCATCTAAATAGTCCATAGCTAAACGAATAATAATATAATAAGCAACCAATGAAAAAACAGCATTTTCCAAATTACCTAATTCGACATTTTCAATTCTCTCATGCTTAATTTTTTGATAGTTTTCCCACCACTTTAAATTTGCATATGGTTTATTATCATCTAAATCTGCAAAAGGAAAAGCTACTAATGGTTTTTCAGTAAGCGAACTATTATAAAATGGTGTATACCCAATATCTTTTATACTACTATGTCTATTTAATAATTTTTCATAATCTACCATACCATAATGCTTATTTGTTGGCTCTATATTTTCAATTTTACATAGATATTTAAGAATTGAATCAATTTCGGAACATGATAATAATATAATCTTTGTAAACTCATCCGAATATGTATTTCTATTATCACTTGATGGCGAAACATATTGTCGCGTTTCTTCTAACATTCTCTCTATTGATAAGTAATAACCCCAATATATCTCAAATCTATTTCTATCCATTGTATTATATTCCATTATTAATCCCCATCCTTTTTATACTTCCAAATATAACCACCAGCCATATTTCTAACACCTCTGCATACACACGAAATATGCTTTATCCCTGTTTTTTGTGCTGCTACTGATGCACTTTTATATTCTGCTATTAAATTTCCATCAAGAGAATATTGCAATACTTTTTTTGATCTAGATTCCGTTACTTTATCTCTTCCACATTTAGGGCAGCCACTACCTGAAATTCTAGAATAAATTACTGCTTCCCACTCATTGCCACATTTATTGCACTTCCACCACACTTTTTTTTGGCTACCATACGATACTAATTCTGGTCTCAATTTATCATTTTTTTCATAATTCCATTCTTTTGCTATTTTTGGATAATTATTTAATAAAGATTTTTCTTTTTCATAATAATCTATTAAATTATATATTTTTATTCTGTCTCTAGAAATATTTACATCATATTCTTTTTTACCAAAAAGAATGTTTAATAATTTATTTATTGCCCATTCAATGTCATTAAATTTATTAACATTATAATAAATATAATTTTCATCTATTTTATCTTCCGCTTTTGATTCAGCAATATGAATTATTTTTATTCCATTCTCTAAACAAATCTTATCTTTTTCCTTATCTCTTAACTTATTCTTATGAAAATATATACCATCATATTCAACTCCAATTAATAAATTAGGCAAGAATATATCTATTTCTTTATTCTTTATTTTTTTATCTCTAAAATTTGGTATTATTTTTCCCTTATAGTTTTGTTGAATATAATATAAAATAGTCTTTTCTCCGATTGATGTACTTCTTTCGGTGTTACAAATAGAACAACCCCTGCCATAAAATCTATCAAGAGGTGATGCTTCATATTCATGTCCTAATTTACATATCCACCAATATTTTTTACCTGTTCTGGCAATTATTTCACTTGGGGATACTTTATTTTTTTTATAATTCCATTCTGGTAAAAATTCCGGGAAAATTGTAGCCAAATCATTATATCCTTTTAAGACTTTTTGGTTAGCACAAATAGGACAACCGCGATCACTACCAGTTCTACTACTAATAACTGCTTCCCATTCATGGCCTTTCGAACATTTCCACCATACTTTCTTATTTGAAGCGTAAGTAAACATTTCTGGTTTTAAACTATCATTTTTAGTTGGATGCCATTCCTTAGCTAAATCTGGATATTTATCTGCTAGGGAACCCTCTCTATTAATAATATTTGAATACTTATTTTTAACTCCTTTTTTTAATGCACAAGAATTACATAATACTTCTTCTTTTATATTTGGTAATAATTTACTAAATTTTGTTCCACAATTTTTACATTTCCAATATACTTTAACATGTGAATATCTAGATAATGATGAAACATCTATGTTTTCTTTTTCATTTTTTTCATAATCTAGATATTCTAACAATTCTGGATTTGTTGTGCCTAAATCGTTATACCCTTTTAGAATTTTTTTGTTCGAACAATACGGACATCTTGTACCATTATATATATGGTTAATTGTTGCTTCCCATTCATGTCCTTTATCACATTTCCACCATGCAGTTTTTTTGCTTCCCAGTGTCAATTTATCTAAATTTAAATCTTTATTTTTTTCATAGTCCCAATACTTCATTAGTTCTTTATTATCTTTTAAAAGATTGCTTTTTTTCAAGAATATCACCGCTTTTCTTCTACTTAAATTATACCATAAATTCTAACCATAATTTTTGCTATTACTACTTTTGAGTAATAAATTACAATTTAGATAATTTTTAGATAAGTTTTGTATTCAATTTGAAAGCATTGTTCTAACATGTGTTTTTTCCTTATTTTATAAGGTTTTGCAGATGTTTGATAACTTATCTAAAACTTATCTAAGACAAAAGACACGCCTATAATTACCCAAATATTGTAATCATAGAAAAACCCGCAATTCCTTATTTTATGCGGGTTTGCGGGCTTATTTACCACAACATTGTTTATATTTGCGTCCTGAGCCACATGGAATTTAATTGCATATTTTCTGCGATAATCTTCCTAATTAGTGCTGTATTCTTCATATATTGTGCTATATTTTTCACTTTTTAACCAATATAGTTATCTAAAAAGGTATCTAATTTTTCTGTTCGTAACATCTTAATATTTCGAACTCTTCTGTTGATTTACTATACCCAGTAATAATCTATTTACAATTGGAATTCTTTTTAAAATTTCAGTTA
>JAFWMN010000019.1 GCA_017513865.1 Bacilli bacterium
TTGAGAGTATGCGGAAATATGGGGGTTTAATAGAACGCAAAATTTATTAAATAATATTATTGATAATTTTTATAAATTAAAAGAAACAAGTGATACGAAATTAGTTTGAAAATTATTATTAAATAGTTTGTACGGCAGTTGTGGTATGAAAGCTAATTACCCTGATACATTTTTTGTTGCAGAAAATGAAATACCTGACTTAGGTGAAGTATCAAATAATAAAAAATATTATTTTCGATATACAATTAAAGCAAGACAATTTTTTAAAGGTTTAACAGAAATAGAGGCAGATTATGATTTACTTGATAATAAAAAATGCTGAAATGTTTGAATAGCCGCATCAATTACATCATACGGACGGTATGAATTATTAAAACATATTTCTCATAAACCGGAAAGTGTTTTATATTGTGATACGGACAGTATGTTAATATTGGACGATTACCCATTAGAAAAAGTTAAATTAGGTAAAGAACTTGGTTGTTGAGACATTGAAAAAGAAAATATAAATAATGTTTATATACAATGTGCTAAAAGATATGTTGTCGCAAAAGATGATGAAGTTTTAAAAATGGGGTTTGGTGGTGTTTCTAAAACTAAACAAAGTGGCGACTTTGAAAATATGTATAAAGTATTAAATACTGAGATTATTGAGGAAGCCCAATTACGGACATTAATTGAGGAAAAATATAAATGATTTCCAATTTTAGTCCCCACTAATTATAAAAATACTAAATTAATTAAGTGAAAGGCATATAATGAAAAAGAGAAAGAAACCGATTAAAGTTTTAGATTTATACGAGGCGGGTATTGGTGATGCTGAGGACTGAAATAAAAGGTTAAAACATCAATTTAAAGGTGATGCAAAAGAATATACGAGGGCCTTAAAAGCAGGGTTTAATTTTATGGATAAACGTATGTCAAGAACCCACGGAACCAGAGGTGATTTTGAGGACTTCACTGACATTTATAAAGATGTTAAAAACACAAAAATTAGTGATAGTAGTTGAGAAAAAGCAAATGCTTTAACTGATAGATGACGTAATTTTCTTAGTAATGAGGCAAGCCAATTTTTTAGTAATAATATTAGGCGAAATGCCGTCCAAACACTCGGTGATAGAACATATGTTAATTTCAGTAGTAGTAATTATACCAGAACTGGTAAGGTAAGAAAAAGAAAAAGAAAAGATAGGACTACTCACGAAAGAATAGCAAACCATAATGAGGAAGTAGCAGCGTGATTATTATATAAAGCGTTGCGAGATGCGGGTGAGGACGTTGATTTAAAAACAGGAATAGCTGATTATATTAGCCCCTATATATTAGCCCTTGTTAGTATTTTTGAAAATAAAGCGGGACACCGATTAAATGTTATAACTGATATTGAGGAAATGGAAACGGACGGGGTAAGTCGAGTTGTTAGTTTTAAATTCGCGCCAAGAGTTTTAAAAGCATTACAAAAAATAGTCCCTAAAATTGAGAAAGAGGAAAAAGAAGGTAAAGGGGTAAGAATTTATACCAACAAATATGAAAATTTTAGAAAACTACCAAATAAATAATTAAAGGCGGAAGCCGTCTTTTTTTTCTAACGCAAAAGCGAGGTCGTCGACAAATAAAATTGTTTCCTCTTTGGCTAATATTGAAGTATATAAAATTTGAGTATTTTTCATTGCTTGTGAAAGTTTAGCATAAGGTCAGTCCTCATTATTTGTAATATTAATTAGTCCTTTATTTCTTAATGTTAATAAA
>JAFWMN010000020.1 GCA_017513865.1 Bacilli bacterium
CAGGTAGTAACCAACAGCGACAATAATGACGTCTTTTTTGAATTGTTTGCCTTTAAAATGATTCATTACTCTGTCCTCTCTGTCTTTTTTCTCAATTTTACACTAAAATAGATTTTTTGGAAAACTTTGCAACAGAACCCCATAAACAATCTTTAGATCTACCCGCTGTAAAAAAATTGATTACTTCAGCTATGCCTATTTTGGATATGTCTAAAATGGAAAGTTATCCTGATCTAACTATCTATGCTGGTAAAGCTTCTTTTTAATATCGGCATAAATTGTAATTTAACGTAAATTATGCTCATAATGACAAGCAATAAAACAAATTATGGCTAAATTTTAAAAACTTTTACAAAATAAATAAAAAAAAAGCTCTACACCGACGTGCAGAGCCTTTTCTTGATGCCCCCTGCAGATATAAAGCATAGTATTCAACACTGTTATACTGAAAACTTACGCATTATAAGGGTATTTAGGTTCTTTTATTTGAACTAACTCTACTACATTTTTTTATTTTTGGCAAAAAATTGGCAAAAATAATTTCTCTATAATTGACAAAAAGTTATTTCTCAATTATGTTCTTTTCTATTCCAAGCAAAAGCAAATTTAGTTAAAATGAATAATCCTATAAGCCATAGCAGCATGCTTAGAATACTACTATCTGTTATTTTGAAATGTTCCAATTTAATAAAATATTCTGTATTGGCGCCAATAAATGACCAATCTATTATGTATTTTACTAGTTTAATATTCGAAAAATCTGTTAACATGGGTAAAAATGTAGCAACCATGACAATACCAAAAGTAAATAAAGATGCATGCATTTGACTTTTAGCTAATAAACCAATTGATAAATTTGCTAGGATGAATATTAAAGACGTTGAGATTGCAATGATAAGATAAATAGGCCAACTTGGTATGCTTACTCCAAAAAATATTGGGAAAAATATACAAGTAAAAATAGAGAATAGAAAAGGATAGAAAAGAATAGAAAAAATATATTCCTGCATCTTGACGCCACTTAGAATCAATGTTCTTAAATTTTTCTTTTCCTTTTCTTCCCCAATCATCATCGATACAAAAGAACCTGATGTCATACTATATACAAAATTTAAAGCAAAACTTAAAAGAAGTATGCTTCCGTGAAATTTAGGTATAAGAGACAAGAGAGCAAAGTCACCAATAGGTGTACCAACACATATATACACTAAAGCTTTATTGCTTTTCAAATATTGTGTTCTAAGCCAGATCAAACTTTTCAATCTATCTATTCTATTCATTTTTAAATGCCTTTCCTGTTAATTGTACAAAAATAGATTCCAAAGATGATTCCATGGTATGAATACTGACAACATATTGTCCAAGATAGTTTGCTACCTCCTCTTTAGGAACCGTAATTTCTTTACCATTTTGGAATCTAATCACAACTTTATTTTCGTCACTATATTTATCAATAATAGATTGTGGTGCCCCATACTCAATAATATTTCCTTGATATAATAAGGCAATATTATCACATATTTTAGTCGCCTCATTCATATCATGCGTTGTTAAGAATATCGTAACTCCTTTTTCTTTCAGAGAAAATAAAATGCGATGCACTTTTTGCGATAAGGTTGGATCTAATCCAGAAGTTGGTTCATCAAGAAATAAGATTTTCGGCGTATGTAGAATGGCACGAATTAAGAATAACCTTTGTTTCATACCTGTTGATAAATTCTCAGCTTTTTTATCCTTATCCTGATATAAATCTAGTTCTCTTAATAAGTGATCCAGAACCTCAGTTGATACATTATGGAATTTAGCAAAAAATTCTAGGTTTTTATAAAGAGACATTTTTTCATAAAAGCCAACGGTATCACTCATAAACCCAATATTTAAAAGATCGTCAGCAGAAATATCCTTTGCATCTTTACCCAAAATAAAAGCTTGTCCACTATCCTGAACCAATTGCCCTGTTAAAATATTGATCGTCGTTGTCTTTCCAGCACCAGATGGTCCAAGAAAACCAAATATTTCTCCTTCAGATACTGAAAAACTAATATCTGATAACGCTACTTTACCATTAAATTTTTTTGTTACATGTTTCAATTCAATCATTTTACTAATCTTAAAACCTCGATTTTCTTTGTATACCTCTGCATATATTATACTTACATATTATTAAACAGTAGAGTATATAATTCTATAAAAAACTCATCAAGTCGATATTGATAGGCATATTATACCATTTAAAGCTATTTGTATTAGCAAATAACCAATCATCTTTTAATTTCATTCTGTTCTCCTTTATAGATTTATATTTTAACCTTAAAAATCACCAATCTTAAAAAGTTGCATATGTGCGCACATAAATGAGTACGCAGATATGCAACCTTTTCTTAATAGATTTTTTTCATGATAGAATATGTTCGTAAAGTAGTTCGAACAATTTACAATATTATTTAGGGCACCTCTAAAAACGAAACAGTTAGTAATCTACTTGGTAATTTGTTCTTGCTATGGATTTTACTACTTCTCGTCTAAATCAACTAGACGGCTACGATAATAATCTGCCATATATTTAACACCAATCGTTTCTGTCGCATTTAGATAATTTTCTATCTTTTTGCGATTTTCTGATGTCTTTTCCAGTAAATAATCATGAAAATAAGTCACAATAGTAAACACAATCAAAATAGTAGGCTCTTTATTTACGATAAAATTTTGAAGACTCACTCTAAAAACGTTAGCATTACTTATATTTTGACGATCTAAAACTGTTAACTCATAAATATTAAGTAATGTTGCTAAAAACAGTTTCTGATTATTCCCTTTATTAAAATGACAAGCTCTATCCGTTACCAATTGCCAAAACCAACAAATATCTCCCTCATCCAAAATCAAACAAGTATAATACAATAACTTTAACTCAAATTCCGACCAATAGTCAATTGCACTAAGATAATCTCCAACTAACAAATATTCTTCTTTTGTGATGTAATGCTTACCTGTTATGTCTTGTAAAACACTTTTTATCATAATGTTTGATAATTTTTCAAATTTACTATTTGGATGTTTAGTGATCAACTCTTCTGATTTTTCAATACCTTCTTGTAATGATAACTGGATATTATCAAGCGTATAGTAAAGTTTTTGCATCCTATCAAGTTTGTAGCCGTTAAAAGCATTGAAAAATTCATTTGGTGTCATAGATATTTGTGTAATGGCATAATAAAGTTTTTCAGCCGTCAAGATTGTATCCCCATTTTCAAATCGAGATAACTGAGATTTAGAGATGTAGTTACCACCGGCATCTTTTTGTGTATAACCACGAGTCTGCCTTATCTCTTTAAAAAAGATACCTACATCAAATTTAGTTTCGTCACCAATAAAATTTTTTGTCATATTCTACTCCTTTAACTTATCTGAATATAATCTAAAAATGATACAACATCAACGTTTGAAAAAAGATTCACAATATAATATTATTAAAAAACAGAAACTCTATAATATGAATTTCTGTTTTTATATCCTTTTGCTAACAATAATTCTTAGATAATAAAAAACAATAACAAATATACGCATATCTTATACCATATTTATTAACTTTATTATAACATTTTGCTAAATAGTTTCGATATATTTTTTAAATTTTTTATAAACTCTCAAGCGTAAATGTAGTCGCAAATTTAACAAAATCAGATAAACTATCTTGTTCATCGGGCATGTGATCATCCCAGTCATCAGCCATATAATAATAAAGGGCACCTCTAAAAACGTATGAAAAGAGGTATAATAGATTAGAAATAAGCTAACGAGGTATTGAAGACGAATTTATTTGGAGATAGCGATTATCTTGAAAAATTAAGTTCAAAAGGAGACCCTCTTGAGCGGCTAGAAAAAGTGGTTGATTTCGAGTGTTTTCGCCCAACTCTTAACCGGATTTTTAAGTATGATTTAAAAAACAAATCTCATGGTGGTAGACCGCCCTA
>JAFWMN010000021.1 GCA_017513865.1 Bacilli bacterium
GGTGACTAACTATAATCAGTCAAGTCATTTTCTTTAAAAATCTTAAAAGATTTTTGTTCCACGCCAAAAAGATTTTAAAAATATTAATTTTTAAAATTTTATGTCGCGGTATATAAATATAGATTAGCATCAACTAATTTATATTTGAATTAAAAGTAATATTTTCAGATTCTAATTTATAAATAATTCTGACAAGTTTTTTAGCAACATGAGTTAAGGCGACTCTATGAGGCTTACCTTCAGAACGTTTTTTATAATAGAATTCTGTGAATATAGGTTCATGCATGAAAACATAGTCTGCAGCATTCATAAGAAAATATCTTAGATGACCAGATCCATGTTTAACCATGTGACCAGTGTGAGATTCAGTTCCAGATTGTGAAATACTTGGTTCAATACCAGCAAAAGCAACACATGCATCAGCTGATTTAAATCTAGATAAATCACCAAATTCGGAAATGATTCCTGCACAAGAAATAGTACCAATTCCTTTAATGGATAAAATTGGTGAATTAAGTTCTTTGATAATAGATTCAATTTTATTTTCAAGTTTAGTTATTTCAACTTCGATATGAGAATGAAGAGTTAGTAATGATTCGAATTCAGTTTCAAATATATCATTTGAAATACCAATAGAATTTTTAGCAAGTTCTTTAAGCTTAATAAAATTAGCAGAAGTAAATTTACCACGAGATATTTTTCTAATAGAATCAAAATCCTTCATATTTTTGATTTTGTCTGGAGTTTTATATTTATTTAAAATATATAAACTAGTTTTAGAAAAATCATTATTAAAGAAAGGCTTATATTCAGGAAAAATAATATCTAATACATTAGTAATTTGAATTTCATAATAAGAACGTTGCTTAACTAGCTTTTCTCTCATTCTAGATAAAGACTTTAATGAATATTTGTGATAAAATTGTTTTGGATGGGGTTTGTAATCCACAGATATAAGATACTTAGTAATGAGCGTGGCATCTTTCTTATCTGTTTTAGTTCTTCTAAGAGTTTGAGTTGAAATAAATCTTTTAACAAGAGCAGGATTAAATTCCATAAAAGAATAATTATTCTTTTCAAGGAATAGCTTTAGGTTCATTCCATAATGACCAGTAGCTTCAAATCCTATCCTTATTTCTTGACTATTATCTAAAGATTTTAATAAATTAAGTAATTGAATAAATCCTTCATTGGTGTTTGTGAAAGATAAATTTTCTTTAATTACTTCACCTGTTTCAGTACAAATGAAACAATCATGTTTGTATTTTGAAATATCAATTCCAACAAAATACATAAAACACCTCCTAATTAGTATTAATGCACTGTATGTTTTACACAAGACTTCTATTTATGTATTCACGTAGGATATAAAACGTCAAAGCGTTAACTAACTAATTACCAATAAAAATAAAAGCCTGTGGTAGTCGTCACCTCTAACCAGTCAAAGCTGTATATTTATAGAAACAAATCCACAGTGCTTAGATATTATAACTCGATTCAGTTATAATTAAAAAATTATACAGAAAGGAGTATCTAATATATGTGAAAAAATCACATAATTAGATTATACGTGA
>JAFWMN010000022.1 GCA_017513865.1 Bacilli bacterium
AAACTTAGTAAATGCAAAAGAAATTATTAAGAAAGCTTATAAAGAAAAATATGCAGTTCCTCATATAAATATAAATAATTTAGAATGAACAAAAACTGTTTTATTAGCTGCAGAAGAAGCAAAATCACCTGTTATTTTAGGTACTTCAGAAGGTGCTGTTAAGTATATGGGTGGATTTAAAACAATATATGGTATGGTAGTTGGTTTAATGGAAGATTTAAATATTACTATTCCTGTTGTTTTACATTTAGATCATGGTTCTTTAGAAGGGGCAAAAAAAGCTTTAGAAAATGGTTATACATCTGTTATGTATGATGGTTCACATGAAGATTTTGCAACTAATTATCAAAATTCTATGGATATTGTAAAACTAGCAAAAAAATATAATGCATCTGTTGAAGTAGAAGTAGGTTCTATTGGTGGAGAAGAAGATGGAATAATAGGTGATGGTGAAATTGCTGATCCAGAACAAGCAAAACAAATGGCAGAACTTGGTATTGATTTTTTAGCAGCAGGAATTGGAAACATCCATGGACCTTACCCTTCAAATTGAAAAGGATTACAATTTGAAGCTTTAGATAATATTTCAAAAAGTTGTGGTATTGGTATGGTATTACATGGTGGTTCAGGTATACCAAAAGATCAAATTCAAAAAGCTATTTCATTAGGAATTTCAAAAATAAACATTAATACAGAATTACAACAAGCAAATGCGAAAGCAATATGAGAATATGTTGAATCTGGAGAAGCTAAAAAAGGGAAAAATTTTGATCCAAGAAAATTGTTGGCTCCAGGAATTAAAGCAATGAGAGAAACAGTTTTAGAAAAAATTGATGAATTAGGTTCTAGAAATAAAGCTTAAGCAAAATTTCATAGTATTAATTAATTTTTTGTTTTTTATTTTTTCTTTAACTTCTTCATGTTCTTTGATTTCTAATTATTCAATACAAATTAGTGTTGATAAAGTAATTGATGGAGATACTTTTGAAACAAATAATGAAAAATATAGAATTTTAGGCATTGATACACCAGAATTAAATGAAGATTCAAATATACAATATTTTTATGCACAAATAGCAAAAGAAAAAGCGATTAAATTATTACAAAATCGCTTTGTTGTTTATGAACATTTTAAAAATGATAAATATGATAGAAAAATTGTTAAAATCACTCTAGATAATGGACAAGATTTTGCTTCATATATGATTGAAAATGGTTATGGCATTGTTAGATATATATCAAAAAACAAATCTAATCCATTTTATTACTATGATCATGAATATATTGATAATTTATATAATTTGCAAGATAAAGCCGAGAAAAACAAAGCAGGTTTTTGAAATGAATCTATTGAAAATATCAAAAAAATTTATTCGTAGATTTGATGAAATGATATAAAATATTTAAAGTTTTATTGATTTGTCTTAAAAATCAATGTAGAAAGTAGGTATATGTAATGTCTAATTTACATACACTAATAATAATAATATCTTCAATTTCATTATTTGTTATTGGAGTACCCCTTCTATATGGAAGTTTATTACCAATAATAAAACCAACAATAAGTAAGAATTCATATAAATATTTATATGCTTTTTCTTCAGGTTTTTTTCTAATGGTGGCAACTGTTTTATTTATAGGCGAATCCAAAACACATCTTGAAGAATTTTTTATTGAAACAACTAAAAACAATAAAGTAGCTGCTAAATTTATAGTTGGTTCAATTGTTGCAGGAATTGTTTTTTTTGGACTATTAATTTCTTTAGGTGCTAAGTATTTTTTTGTAAAAACAAGAAAAAGCAAAAATTTAAATGATGTTTTTGTAGATAATCATAATCATGATGAAATGATATTTAATATTAATGATTACAATCCAAAATCCAAAACAATTGCAATTTTTTTTCTACTATCACACAGGATTCCAGATGGAATCATTATAGGACTTTTGTGTTCTCAAATAGCAAGAGAAGGAGTAGATCCTGTTAGCATAATATTTTTATGTTCATTTATTATGCATATTATCCCAGAGGAATTGATTATATACTATAGACAAATTGAAATGGGTATTAGTAGAAAAAAAGCTACATTAAATAGTTTGTTAGCAGTAATTTGCATTATTCCTTTAATAATTATTGGTGCTGTTATAAGTTGATTTTCTTTAGAAAATGAATTAGCTATTCACATAATCCAATTAATTGCTGCTTCATTTTTATTATTTATATCAATTATTGAATTTTTACCTGAATTTTTACATGATATAAAAATTAGTGGAAAAGAATGATATATTACAATGTTGATTTTTATAATTGGTATAGCTATTGGATTATTTGTTATTTCATTACATGATCACAATTTCCATAATGATGAACATGTTCATGAACAAGTTAAAATGCTGTTTAAATTAAATAAAAACATTTATTAAGTTCAAATAA
>JAFWMN010000023.1 GCA_017513865.1 Bacilli bacterium
TATAGATAGAAAAATTGTATTCCACTCTGGAGCATCATTTAAAGATTTAGGAAAGAAATGTTTTGCAATAAATGAAATAGATAATAAAATAGAAAAAGAAAAATTAATAAATGATGTTCTTACTAATTGTAGTATAGATAAATAATAAGAAACGATAGCTATACAAAAAACAATAATTGTGTTATATTATAAAAGACAAAGATAGGAGTGATAGCATGGATTCAGATGATTTAGAAAAAGAGTTTAGAATAAAGGCAGAAAAGGAAGTATTAGATGGGATTGAATCACGTATAACTGCAATACGTCTACAAGCTGATGCATCAAATAATTATGATAACAAAACAGTATCAACAAAAAAAAATAAAGCAATTTCAGAATCTGCATTTGCTTGTGAACATTTTTTTAAAGCACCAATAATATATAATGACTTAAAAAACAATAAAGGAATAAGTAGCTTAGCACCAAAAGAAAGAAACAAACAAATAGAAAAGTTTCTATCAAATCCCAAAAAAATTCAAAGTTCAATTATTATGAGTAATGATGCTAGAAAAACAAAGAAATTAGTATTAGGGGAAAACGATAATCAAAAAATAACTGGGCATGATTTGTTTGCTTATTATCAACTGCAAAATCCAATAATGTCCTCACTAATTAATCATGAATATCTAACAAAAGATGGAGAAAACAATAATGACTGGGTTTTATATGCTATACTCACAAAAGATAATATATTCACTGAAATTGGAACGATAGGCAAAGAAATGTCTAAAAAATTATTAAATTCATTAAACGAGAATAAAAACGCATATCAAGAATATAGATATTCTTCAACGCTTGAAGATAATAGTCCAGAAACAGCTACAAAAAAGTATAATTTTTTATCACAATTATCATCAGGATTAGAGAACGTAATGACAACATATTATCCGTCATGGTATTCAGACCAAAATGACTTTAAACTTGAATACGATTTAGGCATTAAATTTAATGAGCTCCACGTAGCACGAAGCATAAAAAACACATTGTTAAATCTGGATTGTATTTCAAACTATTACATACAAAACGAATTCACTCCAAATGAATTTAGATGTTTTTTAAATGAAATGAACGTTATTAATTCTGATAGCAACTTAAATAATGAAGCTAAAATGATTTATAGAAAGGTCTATAGTAATTTAAGCATCTATTTAAAACATTCAGCCATAATTAAGAATATTAGTATTCTATTTGATGAAAAAGTATTCAAAAGAATACATTATTACTGCAAAACATTAATGAATTCTAATGTATTTGATGAAAAATGCACTCAATTTACCAAACAAACTTTTTTTATAGAAAACAAAGCTGAACTAGAAAAAGAACTAAATAGCAAAAGATTACAAGAAAAAATAGTAAAAAATAAAAATACAGAAAGTACGGAAGAGAATAAAACTCTAATATATAAACAATTATTAAATAATCTATCCACTGATGAATTAAAGGAAGAATCAATAAAAAAACTAGTTTCTATTAAAAAGTTAACACAGGAGCAAGAAATAGAACAAGCAAAAAAAGAATATAGATTAATAATTAAAGAAATTGCTCAAAGAAGAATAAAAGAAATTGACGATGAAAACAATACAGAAAAAAAAGAAACAAAGAAAATAAAATAAGGAGAAATAAATGAAAAAAACAGAAAAAAACATATTAACAGCTTTTACTCTAAACTTAATTTTCTCATTAATTGAACTAATTGGTGGAATGATAACAAATTCTGTTGCTATTATTTCAGATTCAATTCATGATTTTGGAGATGCCCTATCAATAGGAGTATCATTCTACTTAGAAAATAAAAGTAAGAAAAAAGCAGATAAAAAACATACTTTTGGATATATTCGTTATTCAGTATTAGGTAGTGTAATAACAACGGCAATTCTCTTTGCTGGATCACTTTTAGTAATAATAAAATCAATTGGTAGAATAATCACTCCAGAAGAAATTAATTACAAAGGAATGATTATCTTATCTATATTTGGGGTAATAATAAATTTTATTGCTGCATATAAAACAAAAGAAGGATCTTCTCTAAACCAACAATCAGTTAATCTCCATATGTTAGAAGATACTCTTGGTTGGTGTATTGTTTTAATAGGAGCAATTATCATGAACTACACAGATATTAGTATCATTGATCCTTTAATGAGTATTGGATTAGCTTTATTTATACTAATAAGTTCAATTACTAATCTGCATAAAATACTAGACTTATTTTTAGAAAAAACACCCAAAAATATTGATATAGAAATAATAGAAAAAGAGCTATTAACTATAAAAGGAATAGAAAATGTTCATCATATTCATGTTTGGAGCATAGATGGTTTTAATAATTATTCAACTCTACATGTAGTAACTAAAGAACAAGATACTAAGAAAATTAAAGATAAAATTAGAAAAAAATTATTAGAATATGATATCGTTCATACTACAATTGAAATAGAAGATGAAGAATGTAAAGAAAGTACCTGTGATATTAAACTTGAAGAACATGAACACCATCACCATTAAAATAACCCAGATATTATTATCTGAGTTATTTTTTTATAAATACTTTGTTTTTTACTTCATATACATCATTTGTTCCATGATCATTAAAATAAGTATTAATTGAAGAATTATCAACAAATTCATATATAGGAATTTTTTCATCATAATATTTTTTAGCAGTCTCAACAAGCATCTCTTTATTCTCTTGAGGATAATGATAACTATAAAGTAAATCAGTTTTATTACATTCAAGAAACACTTTAAGTTGACTTAAATCACTTTCATTATCTACAATTAAATAGTCTCTTTTAATTTCTTTATTGTCTAAATAGTTATTTATTGATTTATATTTTGGACTTATTTTAGAA
>JAFWMN010000024.1 GCA_017513865.1 Bacilli bacterium
ATCTTTTATTGCTGAAACTAGTTTAATTGATAGAAATAAAAATATTTCTAATAATACTGAACTTCAAATAAATCTTGAATTGATGACAAAACAAAGTGAAAAAGATATTGCTAAAAGATTAGATGTTTCTACTTCTAAAATTGACAGAAAACTAACTGAAATTTCTTCTCATACTGTTTTAAGACATTCCACTCTTCCAAAATCTATGAACTGGGATGAGTTTAAAGCGACTCGTGATACTAAAGGAAAAATGGCTTTTATTATCACAGATAACGATAATGGAAATATTTTTGATATTCAAGATTCTAGAAAATCTATTGATTTAGATAAATATTTTAGAAGATATTCTAAAAATGAAAGAGACAAAGTTAAGCATATATCTATTGATTTTTATTCCGGTTATATATTCTTGGCTAAAAAATTATTTAAAAACGCTGAAATATCAATAGATAGATTTCACATAGTTATTCAAGCATATAATGCTTTAAATACTACTAGAGTTAAACTTTGTTATAAGTCTAATCCTAATTATAATAAGTTAAAAGATTATTGGAAATTAATTGTTAAAAATGAAAATGAGTTATCTGATAAAAAAAGATATTCCAAACATTTTAAAAAAGAACTATCTCAAAAAGAAATTGTACAATACTTAATTAATACAAATTTAGAATTGAAAGCTACTTATGAATGTTATCAGGGATTAATTAACTCTTTAAAAAATAAAGATTTTAATAAATTTAAATCAATAGTATTACATTCAAATACAAACGTTTCTAATAAGATGAAACAAGCTTTAAAGTTATATAATGATAATTTAAAATATATAGAAAACTCATTTAAATATGATATAAATAACGGAATTATTGAAGGAACAAATAATTTAATTAAATGTCTAAAACGAATTGCTTTTGGCTATAGGAAATATGATCATTTTATTGCCAGAATATTTTTAATTAAAAGCATTATAAAAGAGTGATTAAAAATCACTCTCTATAAACAATTCATTTATCAAATTTATTGTTACCAACACTATTTGACAAAGAACCCTTATTTTAATAAACTAATTATTGCAAGTAGTGCCCCTGCTATAAATAAACTAATTATACCTAAAAACATTCCTTCAACTGCTCCACTATATCTATTATCATCTAATGTTTTTACATATTGTTTAGCTTTTTCATTCTCTTTAGACATTTTATTGTTCTTATAAATATCAATATAATTATTCCATTTTTCACGATCAACTTCATCTAAATTTTCAAGTAATTCAGGATATTCAATAAAAGTCTCTATTTTACTGATAGTATCTTCATCTAATTCGTTAAAGTCAACACTTTCTTTTTCTAAAGAATTATCTTCAAAATCATTTGCTAATGCATCATTTTGATCAATTTCACTATAAGATGGATTAACCCTTTCAGAAATATTTATATCATTTACATTAGCTTCTAAAGAATTAGGTTCTTGATCAATAAAAACATCTTTTTCCTTATCATAAACAATTTCTCTTATATTGTCATCTTGATCTAGATAGAATAAATTTTCAATATTTATTTTTTGAACACCCAACTCATTAGCATGATTAACTAAATAATCTAACTTTTTCTTTTTTTCATCACTCATAGAACTTATTAAATGACTATATTTATCTATATCATCTACATAAATCATTTTTAATTCAATATCATTATTTAATCTTTCTTGTTCCAACATTTCATTAGTATTACTCTTATCATCACTAGTTTGAAACTCTTCATTAAATGCTTGTTTTTCTTTTAATTGTTCTGTTAAAGACATATCTTTTCTATTTTCTAAAATAACTATTCGTTCTAACTTAGGTGAATAAAACTTAAATATCTCTATTCCACTATCTAATTTCTTATTTTCAATTTTAGATATATCAAATCCATATGCTTCTTGTATAGTCTTAGTATCTTCATCAACACCTAAACTTTTTTCTTGTTGTTTTTGATAATCTTCAACATATTTAATTCTTTTATCCAAAGGCATATCAACAATTTTCTTCAACTCAGCATCGTTTTTAACCATTTCATTAACAGTCGCAATCAATTTTAACTGTTCATCAGTAAAATTAAATCCCTCATTTTTTGCCTGTTTTGCTTGAAATTCATTCAACATTTTCAAATAAAAAATAAAATTATCTTTATCCATAATATCACCATCCTAATCATATTTATTAACTTTTTTTTATCTTCAAGATACACGAACCTTTTTCTTTTTCTTAGAAAAAACTAAATCACCTAAAACTAAATCATTAGAATAAACAACCTCTTCCTTACCATCTCTAATAACAGTATAATCACAGACATCTAATAAAGCTAAATCATCAAGAATTTTTTTGGCTTTTAATTGTTGGAAAATTCCTATCAAAACATTAGTAACTATTACAGGTAAAAATGTTAAATTTTTAATCGCACCAATAAATATAAGTAATAAACTTATAATTAAAAATATTCCATTAAAATAAGTAAATATGTTAAAAAAAACTATTTCAAAAGTACTTTTATTTGTTTTATTTTTAATATAATTTGTTTTTCCCTCTTCTGTAAGAGACATTACCTTTTCCTTAGTTAATCCATTCACAACAATCATTACTCCTCATACAAAAATTATAACAAAAAAAGAAAAAGACTACAATCAGTCTTCTACAATCTCACCATGTATTTTAACTAAACAAGAATCAGGACAATATACATCAAATTCTTTTTTCTTAGTATTACCACAATCTAAAACTCCATCGTTTTTTAAGGCAAATATATAGGGATAAGCATTATAAAACAATTCCATACACATATTAGGACATTTATCATCAACATAATAAACATCTCCCACTTTATGATAGCCACTCCTACATTTACTTTCAACTACTGTTAATTTAACCCTCATATAAACCTCCAACTTTAAATCAAAATAATTATTTCTTATTCTTTCTTTCATTAATCATATCTAAATCAGTTGGAACCATATCAATAAATTCATATAAATTTATTAAAAAATCTTCACTCTTAGATTGAAAAGAACCAACAGTCGCAAAAGAATCCTCATTAACCTTTTCTACTCCAGGTAATTTATTAACCATAGAAACACTACATATTTTTGGAATAAAGTAATTAACTGATATAATATCATCTTCTTTTCTTATTTCTAAAGTAAGAGCATGTCCTCTATCACGAATCATCATAATAACTAAATTAGGAAATATAGAAACTATATCAGTTTGTCCAACGTCTAAAGAACTAGGAAAACTATTAAAAATTACTTCACCCAAATTATATTTATCACCAAATAATCTTATTTCTTTTAAAGAATCATTTTTTTTAGAAGCCACTTTATCACAAGACTGTAAAATATCATTATTATTCATAACATAAAAATGTATTAAATGTAAAAGTTCATTAACTGTAGAAGCTTTTTCAATTGAGTTTGTAGGATAACGGAAAGTATAACCAACACACTCATTTTTTAAATCAGAAATAAAACTAGGATCAATATCTGTAACATAGTTTTTATAAATATTTCTAAGTTTTACAGTATCATCACATCTTTTTAATTCACCAATAAAACTATCTTTCTTTTTATTTATTTTTTCAAGTAACTTAGAATCATTCAAAAAATCAGAACTAATCTTTATTAATTCTTCATACATATAAATAACCGAATTATATAAACTATCACTAAATCTAATAAGTTCTTCATTCGTTAAAGTTAAATTCTTAGGAAGAGAATATCTTATCATTTCATTTTTAATTCTATTATCCGCAACAAATAAATGTTGCAAATTATTTAAAGTATTATTCATAATTACCACCTATACTAAGTATAACAAAAAAAGTAGATTTTTCAATCTACTTTTACACATATATTTGCTTTTTCTTAAATGCAGACTTTTCAAAATATTCATCTTCATCTAATAATACAACTTCATTTTTTTCTAAAGTTTTTTTCACATCAATTAATCTTTGATTTCTTGATCCTCTAAAAAGTAAGCTAAGATCTCTTTCTTTTAATATAAATCTTCCATCTACTAATATATCTATATAAGATAAAATCTCTTTGTAATTTGGATTATTTAATGACATTTTCATTAATTCTTCATAAGTAAATCCCGTATAAACCCAAATATTATAACCTTTTTCTTTACAATATTTAGCAAGTTCTAAACAAGCATCTACTTGAAACATTGGATCTCCCCCACTAAAAGTTATTCCGTCTTGGTTTTCAAGCTCATCTATTGCTTCTTTCACCATTTCAATAGGAACTAACCCTCCTCCATTATAATCCCATGTTTGAGGGTTTTGACATCCCTTACAGTGATGAGAACATCCTTGAGTCCAAATTACCGTTCTAAGACCTGGTCCATCTACAATACTATCACTTTGTAAATCGGCAGCTAATCTTATATATTTACTATTTTGTTCCATGAGTTACGCGATCATTAACTTCTTGTTTTTTAGCGTTATTAAATCTATCTAATGTTCCAACTAAATATCCAGTAATTCTTCTAATACGATCAAATTTAACACCCTCACCAACAACTTTAGTTCTCTTTTCTTTTTCCATTTTAATCCCTCTCTTTCTATATTAACGGCCGCAGCCTTCTATACAACTTATTTTTTCATAACTAACGCCTTCACCTTCACGACGTCCACATCTAGGACAAACATCTTTAATAACTCCAACATATCCACAAACTGGATCACGATCAACTGGATGATTAATCGCTCCATAACCAATATCACTATCATGCATTATACGAACAACTTTTTCAAAAGCATCAACATTATTAACAGTATCACCATCTAACTCTACATAAGATATATGACCAGCATTAGTATATTTATGATATTTTCCTTCAATTTCCATTTTATGTTTAACAGTAGTCTTATAATAAACTGGAACATGGAAAGAATTAGTATAATAATCTCTATCAGTAACTCCCTTAATTTTTCCATAGATTGAACGATCAATAGCAACAAATCTTCCTGATAATCCTTCAGCAGGAGTTGCTAAACAAGTAAAGTTTAAATTATATTCTTTAGTATATTCATCACATTTTTCTCTCATGTGTTTAATTATCTCTAATCCTAATTTTTGAGCTTTATCACTCTCACCATGATGTTCACCAATTAAAGCTTTTAATGTTTCTGCAAGTCCAATAAATCCAATAGATAATGTTCCATGTTTTAAAACAGTTCTAATCTTAGAATTATTATCTAATTTTTCACTGTTTAACCATACATGAGAACCAAGTAAGAATTTAAAATTATTTTTTGATTTAGAACATTGACATTCAAATCTTTGTAATAATTGTCCCTTAACTAAATCCATCAATTCATCCAATTCATTATAGAAACCTTTCATATCAGCTTTGTCTCTTTCACCTAGACAAATTCCATACTTAATTCCTAAACGTGGAAGATTTATTGAAGTAAAACTTAAATTTCCTCTACCAGGAGTAACTTGTGGTCCACATACATTTGCTAAAACTCTTGTTCTACATCCCATATATCCAACTTCAGTAGAATAATCCCCAGGAACATAGAATGGTTTATTAAAGCTTGAATCTATAAATGAGAAATTAGGAAATAATCTTTTTGCAGAAACACGACAAGATAATCTAAATAAATCATAATTTGGATCTTCTTTATTATAATTTACTCCTTCCTTAACTTTAAATATAGATATTGGGAAAATTGGCGTTTCTCCATGACCTAAACCAGCTTCAGTCGCAAGTAAATAATTCTTTATAACCATTCTTCCTTCAGGAGAAGTATCTGTACCAAAATTAACTGAACTAAATGGAACTTGAGCTCCTGCTCTAGAATGCATAGTATTTAAATTATGAATAAATGCTTCCATAGCTTGATAAGTACTACGATCAGTTTTATTAATTGCATTATCATAGGCAGTTTTTACTAATTCTTTTACTTTTTTACTATCATTAAATAATTCATCGAATATATTTAAATCAACTTCAATACTAGTTTGTTTATCAATTAGTTCAACTACTTTATCAAAATTTACAAAATCATCAAATCCGAAAACTTCAAGTAATTCATATAGCTCTTGCTTAAATTCTTTTTTAAAAGTCTTTAAAACTCCAGGAGCTAAATAATAATCAAATGCCGGTATACTTTGTCCACCATGTTGTTCATTTTGATTAGATTGTATCGCAATAGCAGCAAGTGATGAATAAGAAGCAATTGAATTAGGAGTTCTTAAATAACCATGCCCAGTAGAAAAACCATTTTTAAATAGTTTATTCAAATCAATTTGTGTACAAGTAGTAGTTCCCATTGCCCAGAAGTCTAAATCATGAATATGAATAAATCCTTCATCATGAGCACGTGCATATTTACTATCCATAAGATATGCTTTAGCAAACTCTTTTGATACAGTTGAACCAAAATGAAGCATTGTACCCATTGGTCCATCACCATCAACATTAGCATTTTCACGTTTTGAATTTTCCTCGGCTGCACTCTTTAATCCTAAAGATTCAATAGCCTTAACAAACTTATGTTGTTGTTTCTCAACAAAAGCCTCACGTGATGCACTTCTTCTTTCACGATATCCTTTATATGACTCATAAACTTCATCATATTTTAATTTCTTCAAAACATCTTCGATAATATCTTGAATATTTTCAACACCAATAGTTTTACGATCTTTATATTCCTTTTCAATAGTGTCCAAAACTTTTTCTTTTACTTTATTAACATTCTTTTCATCATAATCTTCATAAACACTATCAAAACCCTTTTTAACTGCAATTGCTACTTTAGTAGGATTAAAATTAACTCTTTGTCCACTTCTTTTCACAACAACAATATCATTAAAAAAATCTCTGTCCATAAATTCACCTCATCCTTAAATCTAATAACATCATACTTTATAATAATCTAATTGTAAATATTTTTTTTATCTATTTTTTTATTTTTTTATCGAACAAAAATAGTCAAGTTTTAAAAAACTCTTATAAAAAAACATTTTTAAAATGATTATTAAAAAAAAGCGTTTACATGTAAATGACATTTTTATACACAAAACATTATTTATATAATATAATTGTATAAAGGAGTGTAATATGAAAAAAATAATAATCGCATTATTTATTGTAATAGCAACAACTTCAGGCTGTAAAAAACAAGAAAAAATTAAAAAGAAAGAAAAAGAAGAAAAAATAGAAATAATAGAAGAAACACCAAAATACGAAGATTTAAACAATACTCCAATAGCCTTCTATTCAATAAAAGGAAATTCATTACAAAAAATATCTTCAATCAATAAAGAATTAGTAATTGAAGATGATATTGGTCTATTTCAAATATTTCCAAGTCAAGAAGAACAAATACCAATAACAAACTTTGCAGAAGATTACTTTAAACAATGGCAAGTATATAATCAAAATAATTTAAAAGTTGGTTTTAATATAAAATTCAAAATAAATGACCAAGAAATTAGTTATAATATTTTATCACCAAGTAATACGATGGATAAATGGGAACATCTAATGACTTATTTATATGATGATTATGCTAATAGAAATAAAAGCTTCTACTCACATATAGAAAACAATGAATATAATGAAAATACACTTTTTACCGCTATAAAACTTCAGAGTAGTTATAGCTGTAGTGAAATAACTTCCAATATTTATTTAACAGTATTCACATATGATACAGAAGATGACTTTGAAAACAATGAATATCGAGGTAACAGCAAATATACAATAACAATAATTACTGGTAAAGAAGCAAATTAAAAGTAGTCATAAGACTACTTTTTATAATTATATAATTTAATTATTTACTTTTTTCATAACCTTCGAAATCATTATTGTTAATCTTTGTCTTATCTTTTTCAGATTCATCCTGAGAAGAATTATAATCAGAATTATAACTAAAATCACTAGCGTTTACCCAACAACTACTGAATTCATAATTATTACCAAATATTCCCATAACAACATTAACAACCATAGGAATTATAAAAACAATCGCTGCTGCTAAGAATTTATTAAAAACCTTTTTTAAACCATTTTTTTCATCTGGATTCATCATTAACTGAGTAAATGATATTACACCAGAAATAAAAAGGACAATCGGAACAATAATTTGAATTAGCAACATAATATTTTTTACTATTCCGAGTATTCCAGCTAAACTTGCATCATCACATTTAATTGTTTCGACTGCTTCTAATAACATATAATCACATCCATTATCATTTTACTACAAATCTTTAAATAATACAATTTAAAAAAAACTGAAGAATTATTCTTCAGTTATACTAATTTACCCATTACAAGTAAATTATATCTATATGATTTCTGATAATAATTTGGATTCATTGAACAAGTTTGTAATATTACAATCTTATCATTTCCATCAACACTAACTCCAGTATCATACATTGAGTTATTTTTATAATTATTTATAGTTTCATTCCAATCACTATCGGTATAATCCATACGGTGAAAATACTCAAGTCCAGGACTTTCTTCGCTATCAGCCACTGAAATATATACTGAGAATATCAAATAATTATAAGTATTACCATTATAAGAAATAGTAATATACTTATTATTATCATAGAACCATTTATTACCATCATATTGTTGTAAAGCTTGGAAAGGTCCATTACCTCTCATAGAACTATGTGAATAAATAATTGTCTTTCTATCAGTAAAGTCATTTCTAAAGTCAACGTATGGAACACCAATACCATCATATACACCATTTATATTGTGATTTAAATAAAAGTTACTACCATCATCTTGCATTAAATTATTATATAAAATATCACCTATTTTAATATAGTTACCAGATATGGTAGCACCTGTATTTTGATATGTTTCTTCAACTTTAGTTTCACTAATTTCAGATACAGCTTCATTATTTGAAACAACAACATCATTAACTTCTGTATTTTCTACTACAGGCTCTTCTTTAACCTCATTCACAACTTCTTCTACAGCAGAATCAGCCTCTTTAGTAACTTTAGAATATGTTCCAGTCTCTTTTAATGTTTTACTTGAAAATAATCCAAATCCAACTAATATTATCCCAATAACGGTAAATAATATACAAATAATATACTTTTTCATACCCAACCCCATTTAACGGCTATAATTATACCATAAAATAAGGAATTTGTCAAAAAACACTCATTAATAATAACAAAAAAAATAAAAGATTTAAAATCTTTTATTTTAAGTTTAAAGGTAATCTCATAATATCATAATAATCGCCAGCACCATAACCTTGTATAGGAGTTTTATTTATTGGAACAGTCCAGTAATGTTTTCGATTATTTGTAAAATAATGACCAGAATCATAACATGTATAACTATCATTCGTAACTCTAACTACTAAAGCCACATGAAAATACCCTCGACCATTAAAGTAAAATCCAATAACGTCTCCTGGCTGAACTTTATGCTGATCTCTAAAAAAATAAGCACCGCGATCTCTAAAGTAATGATATCCACCACCATAAAATTCAGATTCCATTGTTGGGGCATCTTGATCAATCAATCCGGCTTTCTTAAATGCCCAAGTGATTCCACCAGTACACATATTAGTCATACCAGCTCCTCCACCCGCAAAAACAAAATCAGCCGAATTATAAGTATAATCACCATGTTGATTACTAATAGAATAATTTGGTTTATGTCCTGAATGATAAAAACTATCTGAGGCATAACTATGCGTACCACCCCAATATCCATAATGACTAGGATCAGAATTGGAATAGTCGAATCCATACATTGTCATCATTCCCCATACATAATCCACTATTTCTTGAAATTCTTTTACTGTTGTGATTTTAACTCGATCTTTATTGGCATATTTTGTAAATATTCCTCCTAATGATTGAACATATTTTTCATATCCTCCATAGTTTCCGAGTATCTCTTTAAAATTATCAACATTAAAATCATATCTATGTGCAGAAACAATCGCATTAGTCTCCTTACTATTAAAACCGCTTGATACTTCTCTTGGTTTTACCGCTCCACTTGATGTATCAAAATTATAATTTACTCCTTTTAAATTATAACTTCCTTTTGCCATTTGTCCATCTTCTTTATAATAAACTAGCTTGCTTTGATCACTTATCCATTTCCAATTATTTCTAAATAATGCTCCTGTTTTCTCATCAAAATAATACCAGTTTCCATCTATCTTTTGTTGCCCATAAACCATATGTCCTGAACTATTATAATATACTATCTTATTTTGGCTTTTTATTTCTTTAAATCCTGTAATCATATTTCCTGTTCCTTCTGCCAAATAATACCAGTACTTACCTATCTTCTTTTGACCATATACACGATGTCCATCTTTATCATAATAATGCCAATATCCATTTACTACTCGCCAATCATTCTTAACCATAGCTCCATTCTTTAAATCAAAGAAATACCAGTAATTACCTATCTTCTTTTCTCCCATTACTAGTTTACCTTTTTCATCATAGTAAACAGTATATCCTTTTTTTAAATCTTTAAATCCTGTAACATAATTATTATCTTTATCAAAATAGTAATAATCTTTATCTACTTTTACACTACCTTTTACTAATACACCATTTTGATAATACTTATTACCTTCCCAACCATTTTTTACTTTCCAATGAGCATAATAAACAGCATGTCCGTTGACAACAGTATTTTCACTAATCTGTTCTCCATTAGTTGGATCAGTAAACCATCCTAAGAATTCATATCCATCTCTAACAGGAATCGATAATGTTCCTACCCTTTCACCTTTTCTAACATTTCTATTACCAAAATCATTTCCACCCATACTATCAAATTGAACTAAAAATATATTCAATTCCCAATGAGCAAAATATGTTGCATCTCCTGTAACTATTGAATCATTAACTAATAATTTACCTCCATCCTTAGAAGTAAACCATCCTAAAAAGCTATAACCATCAAGACTACTAACAGGAAGTTCTCCTATAGCTTCACCATAACTTTTTACTATAGAATTAACTTGACTACCACCATTAGAATCAAAACTAATAGTATGTTTATTAGCTTCCCATCTAGCATAATAATCACGATTAGTATCAATTATTGTATCAGCAGTTAACATACTGTCATCTTCCATATACCAACCTAAGAAAGTATATCCTGTTCTAGTCGCACTAGGAACAGTATTTAACTTAGATCCAGTTCTCACAGTATAAGTTTTTTCTTTATTATTATTTCCATTAGTATGTAAAACAACTCTCGCAATATCTTCAAATCTAAATCTAAAATAATTATCATAACTTCTATTACTAATATCATCACCAGTATAAAAAATTTTTAAAGTAACATCTTTCTGTTCACCCTTTAAAATCATATCATTAACTTCTAACCCTTCAATCTGATAACTAATGTTACTATTAATATTAGAAGTATCAACTCCTAAAAAAGTTTGATTAGAAGAAGTATCATTTTTAAAAGTAATCAAAAAAGAAATAAAAGAATCTTTACTTTTTCCTAAAATAACTTTACTAGTTAAAGTATCAGCCTTAGATATAGTTAATTTAGAAGCAGTAGAAGCATTATTATGTTCACTCAAAGAAACACTATCTGCAAAAACACAATTACTATATTTATTTTCTTCGACAGTATCCTTTTGATTATCAATTAATTTTAATGTCTCCGTATTATTATTACTATTAAGTGCAACTTTATTATTACTGTTATTTCTATTATTTAAAGAAAAAATTAAAACAGTAATTCCTAAAGAAAAAACAATAAACGCAATAAACATTTTAACTCTAGTCGACATACAATCACCTTATCCTTATAAAAAGTATATCATATTTATAAATAAAATAAATATTTTTATTTATAGTATTTTTTCCTTTGTACGATTTTTAAAAGAAAATTGTTAAAAATAAATGACACATTTTGTATCAAGTAAATGAAAAGAATATTCAATCTTATTTTTTATACATAACAAAACTACCTGTTATTTAACAAGTTTTAATTGA
>JAFWMN010000025.1 GCA_017513865.1 Bacilli bacterium
ATATAATTGGAATTAAAAATGTATTTATTTTTAAATATATTTTAATATTTTTAAAATAACAATATAAACAAATAAAAAAAATATAAATATAACTAAAATAAATATTTATATTAAATTCTTGTTTTATTAAATTACAAAAACCATTTATCATTATACAAAAAGATAATAATAAATAATAATTAATTAATTTTTTAAATATCTTTTTTATTATTTTATTTTTAATTATTATTTCTAAAAAATCATTATAATTATTTATATTATTTTTTTTAATTATTAACATGCTCTTATAAATAATAAATCCTAAAAAAATACTTGATAAAAAAATTCCCAAAAAACCATATTTTCCATAGCGAAAAAAATACAAATAAATTTCTTTTCCAGAGGCAAATCCAGCACCAACAAACGTTGCAATAATTGTGCAAATTATTTTAAATAAATCAGACAAAAAAATCCCCCTTCATAAAAATATGAAAGAGGAATTTTTTTATTCTTTTATTTTTTATTTTTTCTATGTCTCCAAACCATAATACCAATAAATACTATTAAAACTGGAATAAAAAATACTATTTTTAATGTAATACCATCTTTAATTAATCCAATTCCTGGAACAGTATCGTAATGTTTTTTTCTAGCTAAAATTGTATTTTCATTTTCTGTTAAATATTTTATACTATTTGTAATTATTTCTTCATTATCATTCATATATATTAATGATACAGCAACATTTTTTCCAGTAACAAAATCTTTAACATATACTGGTCTATCTGAAGCAAATAAAGAACTTGAAAATACTATAGCTTTTGATGTTTTATCTCCAATCTTTTTTGTAAAATATGCGCCTAAAACTGCATTTGGAGTATCTACATCATTTTCAGATTTATCCAAGTTTGAATCCGTTAAATCCTTACGCATATACGATTCTTGGCTCGATGTGGCTAGCGTCTTATATGTTACTCCAAGCTCATTCATTTTATCTGTATCAGCAATATTTATAACACCCGAATCCATAACACTCATGGCAGGATGATTTTTCATGTTATTAAATATTTCATTATCTTGGTTTATATTTGTATATATTAATCCAGGATTATCTTCAACAACTCTATTATTTTTTTCTAAAATAATTCCATCAGAAATTGTAAATCCATATAAACTCATAATATAATCATAATTTGGTGTTTCAATTTGAGTTAACGATTTAGATTCTTCCAAAAATAAGATATTTCCACCATTGTTTATATATTTTTCAATTGCAACTTTTTCAGTGTCTGATAAATCCTCTTTTACAGGAGGTAAAATAATTAACGCACAATCATTTGGAATATCTGTATTTTTAGTAAAATCCAAATATCCGTAGTTATTTCCTAAGTTTTTAATTCTTGTAGCTAATGATAATATATATTTTTCACTATATATCATTTTATCTTTAAGTAGATAAACCTTTTTTGCTTCATTATTTGCCACATTTAATATACAGTTTGTTAGAACTTCTTCAGAAATATAATATTCATCATTATAGCTCCACATTGTATAGTATTTATATAAAAATAATTCGTCAACAGTAAGCTCTTGTTCATTTTCTGCTGTTTTAATAATTAAGTGTGGATATAAGGCACCATTTTCATCTGCGGTTTCCGACGAAGACATTGTTACAGAAATTTTAGAATTAATTCTTGGATATTTATCTGCGATTTCAACAATGTCATTTATAGCTGAATAATTAGTATAATTCTCAAAATCAATTAATTTTATTTGAACATCTTTGTCAATTTTTGAAATTCGTGATATTGTATCATTACTTAAAGAATATGTTTTATTTTCAGTTATATCTATCTTTTCTATATTTGCTTTATTAATAATTACATTTAATTCCATATATAAAACTATTATTACTACAAACAACAAAACTGATAATAGAGCTTGTTTTTTATTTTTATCTTTTAATGATTTCATAACCAGCCTCCTAATTCAATTTTCTTTTTCTATCTATTTCAAGTATAGCTAAAATTACACAAGCTGCCGTAAATGAAATATATACGAATATTGATTGTAATGATATTACTCCAATTGAAAATGAAGTATAAAAATCAACAAGAGATAAATATGAGAAAAATCCTTGTCCAAAAGAAAAGAAAATAGGTAAAAATAAAAATACTAAAGTTATAATTGCAGAAATTACTTGACTTTCTGTTAGGCTTGATATTAAAACTCCAAATGAAATATATGCAAGTGATAATAATAAAAAGCCAAATATTGATGTCATTAATACTCCAAAATTAATATTTCCATATTGTAATAAAACAAAACAGTCTATCAATGAAATTAATATTGAAATTAGTATTACAATAAATACAGCTAATATTTTTCCTCCTACTACAGAAAAAATATTTTTCTTATTTACAAATAATAAATTTTCAGTATCCTTACTTTTTTCTTCTGAAAATGATTTCATTGTAAGAACCGCAACAATTATTGGCATACCATACCACGCTACAGTGCTATATGCAGTATTAAAATCTATACTATGATTAGTTACCGCTTGAATATATATTGCAACTCCAAATATTAATAAAAAAATTGAAACAACAATATATCCTATAGGTGAATAAAATAAAATTTTTAAATCTTTTTTTGCAATTGACCACATATTATGCCTCACCCTCCTCTTTTATAAAACTCATAAACACATCTTCCAATGTAGATTCAGTTTTACTTAATTCATTAATTGTAATATCATATTTAGGTAATTCTTTAAATAATTCTTTTCTAACATCTGTATCATCTTTAACACTTAGTTCATATTTTTGCTCTTTTTTGTCACTATTTAATAATTTTATATCTATTATTTCTTTTATTTTTTTACACGCATCATTCATTTTATTTTGAGGATCTTCTACAATAATTGTAATGATATTATTACTCATTTTATTTTCTAAATTACTTGGTGTATCTACAGCAACAATTTTTCCATTATTTATTATAATAACCTTTTCACAAATCTGATTTACTTCAGATAATATGTGTGAACTTAAGAGAACCGTATGTTTTCCCTTTAATGATTTAATGAGATTTCTAATTTCAATTATTTGCTTAGGGTCTAATCCGACCGTTGGTTCATCCAATAAAATTATTTCTGGATTTCCAATAAGTGCTCCTGCAAGACTAACTCTTTGTTTAAATCCTCTGGAAATATTTTTTATTAAAATATTTTCTACACTTTTTAAATTTAAATCTGAAATTATTTTATCAACTTCAATTTTTCTTTCTGCTCTTTTTATTTCTTTTAATTCAGCCATAAAAGTAATAAATTCTTTAACAGTAAGCGTATCATATAAAGGAATATTTTCAGGCATATATCCAATTAATTTTTTTGATTTATTACTAATTTTTTCATCATTAATAATAATCTCACCTTCATTTGGAGCTAAAATTCCTGTAATCAATTTCATTATAGTTGTTTTTCCCGCGCCGTTCTGCCCTAAGAATCCAACAACTTCTCCCTTTTCTATTTTAAAACTTACATCATTGACAGCCGTATGGTTTCCAAATTTTTTAGAAACATTTTTAAGTTCAATCAAAGTAAATCCCTCCTTAAAAATACTAACATAAATATACCATTTTCTTGAATAAAAATCTATGTTTTTTTTGCTCTTACAATAAAATTATTGATTTTTTTATGTAAATGTTGTAAAATCTATATATTATTATAGAAAGGATGATACTATGACAAGTAAAGAAAGAGCATATCTACGTGGACTTGCAAATACTATGGAACCAATTTTTCAAATTGGAAAAACAGGTATTTCTGATAACCTTGTAAAGCAATTAGATGACGCCTTAGAAGCTAGAGAATTAATAAAAATTTCAGTACTTGAAACAGCACCTGATAGTGCAAAATCTCTTTCATTAGAAATTGCTCAAAGTACTAATTCCGCAGTTGTACAAGTTATTGGAAATAAAATCACTTTATTCAGAAAAAGACAAAAAAAATCAAAATTTGAAATAATAAAATAAAAGCATATATTACTTTAAAGTTTTTTTATTAAAGTAATATATGTTTTTTATTTTTAGATAATACTATTTTATTATTTTTATTTAATATTTAATTATTATTTTTTTATTTAATTATTTTTACATATATAAATATATTTTTTTATTTTTAATATAACAGAAAAAATATTTAAAAAATAAAAAAATATTTTCATGACTAAATCCAACAACACTAAATAAAAAAATTGGAAAACAAATAATTATAAATACAAATATTTTTATTTGTATTTTTTTAAATATTAAATTAATAATAAAATATGTAAAAATATAGATTAACAAATTAATTATAAGCGTACTATAATCAATAGTTCCAAATATTTTATTTTTAAATTTATAATTTTGTGGGAAAATAAATTTCATTTTTTTATTCCTTTTTTTTAACTAATAATTAATTTAAAATACTTATTATTTTATTTATAATTAATTATTTATTATTTAATTTTAATTATTTATTTTTTAATTATTTAAAATTTTTTATTTAATTATTTTTTATTATAAAAAAATTTTTTTGCTAATTATTTCTTATTTATTAATTAATTTTTTTAACGAATTAATATTTGCTCCAACATCTGTAGATATTCCACCAAATATTTGACTAGTAAAAACATTTGCTTTCATTAATGCTAATATTGAACCTACATAAATTAACTTAGAAAAAACATTATTTTCTATATAATTTGTTGAGAAAATAATTAGTAAAATTAGGGAAATAATTGATTGAACTATCAAAATAGAAATAACAGATTTTATCCAAGATTTAAATATCCACGAAGTTGATGAGTTTAATAATGTCACTAATACAAGAGGTGTCATTAAAATAAATACTTTTAAAATAATATATCTAAGAGCATATGAAAATAATAAATTTAATAATCCAAAAGATGTAAAGCTTTTTATTATTCCATCAAAAGAAAAAACATTTAAAGTTGTTCCAGTATAATAAATATTATTAATTTTTATAATTAATTGTTCAAAACTAATATTAGTATTTAATATATTTTCTCCAATAGATCTAATCGAACCTGAAATATAAAAATTTAAATCTAATATTTGTTCACAAATAAATTTAGAAGAATTAATAAATAATGTAACAACAATTAATTTAAAAATAAACTGATATGGTCTTTCTACTTGATTATTCGTATATATTGAAAAAACATATCTAATTGCATAATATATTGCCATTCCAATTACTAGGGAATTGGCTATTAGCACAATTCCACTATAAGTATTCATCCCAATTATTTTTCCAATTATTTCATCATTAATTATATCTTTATTAACGAAAACAATATCATCCAAAGTAGAATATATGTTATTATCTATAGATGAAAATAAATTCTGAAATAATGAATTTATTGTTTTTGTAATTATTTCAATAATAGATGTACTATCCAGACTCTCACTTCCTAACTATGATAATAAATTTGAAATTGTTGTTAAAATTAATTTAAGCAATAAAACAAAAACGTAAGAAAAAAGTGCTGTTCTAATTAACTTTTTTCCGGTTCTTATTTTTTCATCATCACCAAAACTAAATTTTTTCATAAAAGCTCCAGTAGCTATTGAAATACCTGCCGCAGGAGTAGCAAGTGCTAATAACCACGACTGAATACTATCAAAAGCTTTTTGTAATTTGGAAACTAATGTTGGATAAGCAGCGTAAGAATATTTATTAAAAAATACTAAAATAAACAATACTATAAAAGAAATATATCTGATATATTTTTTTATTTGACATCACTCTCCTTCATAAACCATGGTATTAATTTTATTTTCTGTGGTTTTAATGCTTTACTTCCATCTGATAAAAAGGCCAATGCCGTAAATGTTTCTAATTCCTGTGTAAAAAATTTTGTATCATATATAAAGTCTTTTTCATAACTTGAATTAATGCTCTCCGATATATTTGAATCCTTCGATTTAAAACTTTTCGTTATATATGAATATTTTGTTTCTTTTGCATTTTCCGAAATTGAAGTTGTTATTTTTTCCTTTTCTTCTTTTCCAATTTGTTTTTGAGCTTCTTCTATTGTAAAAATATCATCTGTTCTAAACCATATTTTATTTATTAAATTCTGCAAAACAACACTTAATGCAGTTTCATTATTTAATGTTTTTAACATTGATTTATAACTCTGAGTTGCAACAATATTAATACACTTTGCTTCCCTACTTTGCCCGTAAAAATCTGCATCTGTTTCAGTAATATACTCATGATATTCATCTGAAATAAAAGCCACTATTCTTCCATTATCTGATTCATCTGATAATCTTGCCATTACTTCTGATTGAAAATCTAACTTTAAATATGTTGCAATAATTTTAGATAAATTTTTATATTCTGCAATGTTCATATTTAAAATAACAATTTTTCCATCCTTAATTATATCTTTTAAACCAGAAAAATTAGATTCATTTTTTTGGGGATTAAATGTTTTCATTACCTGATAATCAGAATTAAAACAATTTGTAATTCTTGTAATTTGAGATTTTAAAATAGCTATAGATCTAGCATCCAAAGAATAAAATTCCTTTTCGAAAAAATTAATTGATGATAATAAATCATAACATTGCTCTTGATTATATTTATTATTTTTAAAATAATTTTTTATTATTTTTATTTTTTCTTCATAATATTTTTTATTAGTTATTAATTTGTGAAGTTCTTCAAATGACACATAATTATCATTATACAATCTACATAGTTTAATACACTCACAAATTATTTCTTCGGATTTATCAATCCAATAAGACTCACTTGTATTTCCTGAAAAAAGCTCTAATATTATTTTTAATCTATTTGCTAAAACACTTGCTTTAACATTTGGTTTATCTAGCGGATTATATTTATATTTTCCTCCAAGCTCTATTACTACTATATCATTTAATCTATTATATTTTTTTGCATATTCCTGTACTTTTTTATAATAATTTCCTTTTACATCTAAAACCAACATACCAATTTTTTTACTATTATTTCCGCAGTTATATTCAATTAATTGCTGCGTGATTGGATACATAGCACTAGATGTTTTACCAGAACCAATTGTGCCCGTAATTAAAAAATTTTGATATAAACCTTTCTCAGGTACACTTATTTTTTCTCCATAGTCATTATATCCTATTGTAATTTTTAAATTATTTTCCATAATTATTTCTTGACTATTTTTAATAATTAAATTATTAATTTTTTTACTATTTTTTTTATATTTATTTTCTATAAAATAAATAATAAAAATTGAAATAAAAAAATAATTTATAATAAATATTATTTTTATTGCTAGCCAAATATTAGGCTCTTTTTCAACAATGTTAAATGGATTAACTGCATATTTAATTATTATTTTTTTAGAAAAAAATATTTTATAAAATAAAATAAATTCCAAAAAATTTAATAATAAAATAATTATAATATTTTTAATTTTTATTTTTTTAAATAATTTATTTATTTAATTTTTTCACCTCTTTTTTCGATTTTTCTTTTTTATTTTTTATAAATTTATTTTTCAATAAATTTATATTTTTTTTAATTTATCATTATTTAATTTTAATTTAATTTTTAATTTTTTATTTATTTTTATTCACTATTTTTTATTATTTTTTATTTGTTGTTTTTTATTATTTTTTGCTTTATTTCTAGTTTTTTTCCTTGATTATTTTTTAATATTATTTTTTCAAAAAATTCATAAATAATAAAAAAAACAAAAAATAAATTTAGAAAAAAAATAATGAAAAATAAATCTAATAAATCAATATTAAATCACCCGCCTTTTTATTTAATTTTTTAATTTTTTGGAAATTTTTTAGAATAAAATAAATTTGATTAAAATAATTCGTAACCAACTTTTGTTATAATACAACAAATTTGCCAATTTGTCTATACTTTTGAGAAATATTATGATAGAATATTCTTGTTACATAAATGTTCAGTAAATAAAAATACTATATGTAGAAAATATAGAAAGGTGTGAAAAAAAATGATTAATAAAGATACAAAAATCGGAGAATTACTACAAGAATATCCAGAAAAGGCAGACATTCTATTATCAGCAGGTATGCATTGCTTAGGATGCCCAGCATCACAAGCTGAGACATTAGCTGAAGCATGTGAAGTTCATGGAATTGATGTTGATGAATTAGTAAAAGAGCTTAATGCGTAGGCTTTAGCTTAAATAATAATATAAAAACGAACCTAAAAAAAATATTAGGTTCGCTTTTTATTTCTAATATAATCGATTTTCACTACGGGTATTGGCAAATTAACAATTTTGTTATATAATACTAATATTGAAATTAAAAAGGAGAGATATTTATCATGTTTCAGAAACTTGAAGATGTTGAGAAAAAATATGAAGATTTAACTCAAAAAATAAGTGATCCAGATGTAATCGCTGCTCAAACAGAATGGAAAAATTATATGAAAGAGCATGCGGATTTAGAACCTATCGTAATAAAGTACAGAGAATATAAAAAAGTTCAAGCTCAATTGGAAGAAGCTAAGGAAATGCTTTCTGACCCTGAATTAAAGGATTTAGCTGAAATGGAAATGTTAGAAGCAAAAGAAAAACTTCCAAAGTTAGAAGAAGAATTAAAAATATTGTTAATCCCTAAGGATCCTGACGATGATAAAGATATCATATGTGAAATTAGAGCAGGTACAGGTGGAGATGAAGCTGCATTATTTGCTGGTACATTATTCAGAATGTATTCAATGTATTCAGAGAGAAAACACTGGAAGCTTGAAATCCTTAATGAAAACGAAACTGGTCTTGGTGGATACAAAGAAATTTCTTTTATGATTACAGGTAAAGGTGCATATAGTAGATTAAAGTATGAAAGCGGAACACATAGGGTTCAAAGAGTTCCAGACACAGAAAGTAGTGGTAGAATTCATACATCAGCTGCTACTGTTGCTGTTCTTCCTGTTGTTGAAGATGTTGAAATAGATATTAATCCAGCAGATATAAAGATGGATGTGTTTAGAGCTTCTGGTGCTGGTGGACAACATATCAACAAAACTTCATCTGCTGTAAGACTAACACATATTCCAACTGGAATTATTGCCGAGTGTCAAACAGAAAGATCACAATTCCAAAATAGAGAATATGCGATGAAATTACTAAAATCAAGATTATATGAAATTGAAAAAGAAAAGCAAAATAAAGAGCTTGAAGACAGCAGAAGAAGTCAAGTTGGTTCAGGTGATCGAAGTGAAAAAATTAGAACATATAATTATCCTCAAGGACGTATCACTGACCATAGAATTGGAATGAGTATCTTCCAAATGGATAATTTTCTAAATGGTGATATCGATGAATTGATTGATAATTTAGCTGCAGCTGCTAATGCTGATAAATTAAGAAGTGAAGACGAATAATTTTTAGAAGATATGTAAAACATATCTTCTTTTATTATATTTGCAATTTACATAAAATTATGTTAAAATAGTTCTATTAAAATAATCCAGCCAAGTGCTGGTGGTTCAGTTGGATAACTGATATAGATGTAAGAGTTAGTCATGTGTGTGTTCATTTATTTGATACTAACATACTAACAAGGCCCAGACAAAACTTTTAATTCCAGAAAGTCTTGTCGCAACTATAAGGAGGTTACTATGAGAGCCTATATTAACCTGAGCCAGTGGCTCAAAGACAAAGTGGACGAAATGTTCACGCAAAACAAAGACACCACAGCAGAAAACATCGTTGACAGATTTACCGAAAAATTCGAGTACGTTTCACACATTGGATATATGCCTGCTGAAGAAGCAGAACATGCATATGATTACTATGGTGATCGTGTCGGATTTATGATGTCTAACGATGGCATGACACCCGAGGAATACTATGTGCAGCACTACATGGATGAAGCAACAGCAAAATCTATTGTTGTCTTCTACAAGAGCTATGATGGTATCAACCGCAGCCTGAAGGATTTGGCCAAGTATTTATACTCGAACAATGTCCTGAATTTTAGTAACGTTTATGGCTCTTATCATCTTGTTCAGCTGTCACCTAGGTTCCTCACTGGAAAAAGAGCTCGAGACTTTTTGCCTGTACACAAGCTTTATAAGCCCCGCTATTTCCAGCTTTGCTACGGTAGTGCAACTATACGAAAATGCGAAGGTGGTGTCGCTGCTACAGTTATTCAACCCGACAGCCGTAAGAACGAGTTTATCTGCCTTGACAATCATCTTGTTTTTAGTCCTAACACTGTTATCTCGTTGTAATCTAATACGGTAGAAAAGGAGTCCCCCGTGTATCGCTACTCAAAGTAGCTTTACCGGGGGACTTCTTTGTTTTATCATTTTAAACCTTCATACTTAAACTTACTTTTTGTCTTTCATTATCTATTTTAATTACTTTTACTTTTACAACATCTCCTATTGAAACTATTTCTGAAGGATTCTTAACAAATTTATCACTTAATTCAGAAATATGTACAAGTCCATCATGCTTTACTCCAATATCTACAAATGCACCAAAATCTATGACATTTCTAACGGTACCATTTAAAACCATACCTTCTTTTAAATCTTCAAATTTTAAAACGTCTGATCTTAATATTGGTTTTGGCATTTCATCTCTTGGATCTCTTCCTGGCTTTGATAATTCATCAATAATATCTTTAAGAGTCATCTCTCCAATATCCAATGTTTCTGCAGTTTTCTTTATATTTAAACTAGATAATTTTGCTTTAATATCTTTTAATTTATCTGCATCTTTTAAATCTTCTTTTTTGTATCCTATTGTACCTAATAGTGCCTCTGCCTTTTCATAACTTTCAGGATGAACTGCCGTAATTTCAAGCGGATTTTTTCCATCCATAATTCTAATAAATCCTGCGCATTGCTCATATGCAACCTTACCTAGTTTTGGTACCTTTAATAGCTCTTTTCTTTCTAATATTTTTCCATTTTCATCTCTATATTTTACAATATTATTTGCAATAGTTTTGTTTATACCTGAAACATATGATAGTAGTGATGGTGTTGCAGTGTTAACATCAACACCAACATTGTTAACTGCATCCTCAACAACTCCAGTTAAGCTTTCTGCTAATCTTTTCTGATTAACATCATGTTGATATTGTCCAACCCCTATAGCCTTTGGATCAATTTTAACAAGCTCTGCAAGTGGATCTTGCAATCTTCTTGCTATAGAAATCGCGCCTCTTAAAGAAACATTTATATCTGGATATTCTTCAGTTGCAAGCTTTGATGCCGAATATACTGAAGCACCTGCTTCACTTACTATTGTATAATAAACTTCACTATCAATTTCAGAAATCATATCTGCACAAAATTTTTCAGACTCTCTTGAAGCTGTTCCATTTCCAATTGCAATCATATTAACATTATATTTTTTTATTAAATTTTTTAATTCTTTTTTTGCCTCTTCAACTTTGTTTTGTGGCTCTGTAGGATATACTGTAGTTGTTGCTAATAATTTTCCTGTTTCATCAATTACAGCAATTTTGCAACCTGTTCTATATGCCGGATCAAATCCCATAACAGTTAATCCTTTTAGAGGTGCTCCCATCAATAATTGTTTTGCATTTTGACCAAAAACTTTTATAGCTTTTTCTTCAGCTTTTTCTGTTAAGTCAGATCTAATTTCACGCTCTACGGAAGGTTCAATTAATCTCTTAAAACTATCTTTTACAGTATCATCTAAAATTTCTGTGTAATTGCTATTTTTATCTTTTATAATATCTCTTTCAATAAAATCTATAATATTTTCTTCAGGTTTTTGAATTTTTAATTTAATTGCATCTTCTTTCTCTGCTCTATTAATTGCTAAAATTCTGTGACTTGGAATTTTATTAACTCTTTCATTAAAATCAAAATACATCTGATAAGTTTTATTTTGCTCTTCTTCAGTTTTAGCATTTGATTCTGTTGAAATAACTCCATCTCTGTAACAATATTTTTTTATTTCTTTTCTATAAAGTGGATTATCTGAAATATTTTCAGCAATAATATCTTTTGCTCCAGCAATAGCATCTTCAATTGTTTCAACACCTTTTTCTGGATCAATAAATTGTTTTGCAAGCTCTTCAATTGATTGATTTTTGTCTTGATTTAATATAGCTTCAGATAATGGCTCTAAACCTTTTTCTTTAGCAATTGTTGCTCTAGTTCTTTTCTTTTGTTTATATGGTCTATATATATCTTCAACTTCAGCTAAAATCTTAGCATTTTCCAATGCTTTCACAATTTCATCTGTTAGTTTTCCTTGTTCCTCAATTGAATTTTTAACTTCCTCTTTACGCTCTTGCAAATTTCTAAGATAATTTAATCTATCAAATAAATCTCTTAAATTTTCATCGCTAAGACCACCTGTTACCTCTTTTCTATATCTTGCAATAAAAGGTATTGTATTTCCTTCATCTATTAATTTTACTGCACTTTCAACCTGACTATATTTTACATTTAATTCGTCAGCTATAATTTGAAAAATATCCATTATTTTACTTCCTTTCTTTACTAACATACATAGAAGTTTTTGGGGTATTTTCCCAAAAACTTCTAAAAAATTATATTCTAACCCAAACAGAAACACTACCACCATCGCAATAGAAAATACCATTTCCATCTTTGTCTACATATACATTTTCTGTCATATTTCCAGTAATATCTTTTAAAACGCAATTTGCAAGATTTGGTCCAACATTTATTTCTTTAGATCCACCAGCATTATCGCTCATAATAGCAACTAATCCTGAATCTTTATGTTCCTTGTCCCCTTGTCTAACCCATGCAATTACATGCTCGTCATCAAAATAATCTACTTGTTCTCCATATGCATATAGTTTTCTTGCCTGCATCAAGTTTGTAAGTTTTCCTCTTATTGTTGATTCGTTTTCACCATTTCTGCCATAATAATCACCAAAAAATACACAAGGAACACCATCTTTTCTTAGTAAAATTAAGGCATATGCAAGCGGTTTAAACCACTCTTGAATCTCTGATTGAAGTGATTGACCATATTGCGTATCATGATTATCAACAAATGTGACTGCATTTTCAGGAGATATTTGAACTAATGTACCATCAAATATTTTTCTCATATCGTAGTTACCATTACTATTAGATGCATAGAATAAATTATAGTGTAATGGAACATCAAACAAGCTTATGTTTTTTTCGCAATTATTTATATAATTTTGCAAAACATCTCTATTTCCATTCCAATATTCACCAATAAAATACAAATCCTTTTCTGTGCTATTTTCCATCTTGTCAATCCAATTTTTGAAGAAACCTTCACGCATATGCTTTATAGCATCAAGCCTAAAACCATCTAACTGACAATAATCAAGATACCATTTTCCCCATCTTTCAAGCTCTTCAACTACATCTACATTATTTAGGTCTACATCTGCACCCATTAGATAATCAAAATTTCCATTTTCTGTATCAACGTCTTTATCCCAATTTTTTCCATAAAATTTATAAATTGCTTTTTTTCTTTGTCTTTCGTCCCAATCAATTCCATGAAAATGCGTCCAATTCCATTTAAAATCAGAATATTTATTACCTCTACCATAGAAATTAAATTTAGACCAAGCAACAATTGGATATGGATCACTTGCACAAATATTTCTGTTATCCATATAGGCTTCCTGTGCAATAACTTCCTCAGTTTCATCTGCTCCCATTTTTTGGTTAAACACTACATCTGCAAGAACACTTATATCATTTCTATGTAAGGTATCAATAGCCTCAAGATACTGATCCTTTAATCCATATTTTGTTGGCACAGTTCCTTTTTGGTCGAATTCACCTAAATCATATAAATCGTAAACACCGTATCCAACATCATGAATTCCACCTGCTCCTTTATACGCTGGTGGAAGCCAAACCATGTTAATTCCTAAATTTCTTAAATTCTGAGCATCCTTTTTAAGTTTAAACCATAAAGTACAATTATCAGGATAATACCACTCAAAATACTGCATTATAGTTCTATTATTTCCCATTTATCTTTTGCTCCTATTTTAATATTAACATGATTTTATCACAAGCAAAAAAAAAATTCCACAAAAAAGAAAAAAATAAACAGCCAGATAAATCCACTTATCTAGCTGTTATTTTCATTATTCAAAGGCTTTCATTGCATCAGATAATTTGTTTAATTTTTCTTCAGAATCTTCAAGACTAATTCCCTTTACTCCAATATAGAATTTGATTTTTGGCTCTGTACCAGATGGTCTAACACAGCACCAAGCATCATTTTCTAGTTCGAAATATAATACATTTGATATAGGAAGTTCAGTAACTCCTTTTGTATTATTTTTATAATTTTCAACAATTTTTTCTTTATAGTCTCTGTACTCAATTACATCGTAATCGCCAATTTTCTTTGGAGGATTTGCTCTCATCTTTTCTAATATTGCTTTTATTTTTTCAGCTCCATCGATTCCCTTCATTGTAATTGCAGTTTGACCTTCTTTATAATATCCATATTTTTCGTAAATATTAATCATTTGGTCCCATAAAGTTATTCCTTTATTTTTGTAGTATGCAGCGGCTTCACATAGTGCCATAACTGCAACAATAGCATCTTTATCTCTTGCATGTGTTCCAATTAAGCATCCATAGCTCTCTTCATAACCAAATAAATATTCATATTTATGATTTTGTTCAAATAATTTAATTTGTTCTCCAATATATTTAAATCCTGTTAATACTTCAATTAATTTTACATTGTATTCTTTCGTTATAGCATCTGCCATATTTGAAGAAACAATAGTTTTAATAAGAGCACCATTACTTGGTAAAATACCTTTTTCTTTCTTTTGAGATAACTCATATTCAGCTATTAATAAACCAGACATATTTCCTGTAAATGGCATATATTCTCCAGTTTTAGAGTCCTTAGCATAAACACCTAATCTATCTGCATCAGGGTCTGTAGCAAGAACAATATCAGCATCAACCTTATTTGCCAAATTTAAAGCAAGAGCAAAAGCTTTTTTATCTTCCGGATTTGGATAAGTAACAGTTGGGAAATTACCATCTGGCTTTTCTTGCTCTGGAACTACATATACATTTTCAAATCCAAGCTCTTTTAAAACGCGTTGAACTGGAACGTTACCTGTGCCATGAAGTGGAGTATATACAATTTTTAAATCTTTCTGAACTTTTTCAATTACATCTTTATTTAGAACTAATTTTTTAAGCTCTTCTATGTATACTTTGTCTACATCTTCACCTATTTCATTGTACAAACCTTTTTCTTTAGCTTCATCAAGGCTTATGCTTTTAATAGTTGAAAAATCTGTAACTGCTTTAACTTCATCCATTATTTCTTTGTCTGTTGGAGCAACAATTTGTGCTCCATCTTCCCAATAAACCTTATATCCGTTGTATTCTGATGGGTTATGGCTTGCTGTTATAACAATTCCAGCAGTACATTTTAAATGTCTAACTGCAAAAGAAAGCTCTGGAGTTGGTCTTAAAGACTCAAATCTATATGTTTTAATTCCATTTGCATTTAAGCATAGTGCAGTCCAAATACTAAATTCAACAGACATATTTCTTGAATCATATGCTATAGCAACAGCCTTTTTATCTGTTGCTTTTTTATTAATATAATTAGCAAGACCTTGTGTAGCCTGAGTAACTGTATATTTGTTCATTCTGTTAGTTCCAGCACCAATTACACCTCTTAATCCAGCTGTTCCAAATTCTAGATTTTTATAAAATCTATCCTTTATTTCATTGTCATCAGTCAAAGCTTTTAATTCAGCCTTAGTCTCTTCATCAAAAATTTTACTTGTACACCACTGTTTGTACGTTTCTAAATAATCCATTTTTTACCTCCTTTAAACGAAAAGAGGCATCCTAATTTAATTAGGATTACCTCATCATTTTATTTTTTTAAATTATTATAATAATCTAAATAAAGTTTTTTAGCTGTTTCAGGGCTATCTGTTCCTGCAGCATTTTTTACTGGAGCAAATTCTTCTTCTCTCTTTACTCTTAGTATTGCCATATCATCTAACATATCAAATGCATCAAAAATAAATGATTCAAATTTATATGCATTTGGCTTTTCTGGAACAACTAGATTTCCATTTTCATCGATGAAGCTAGCCTTTTTATGAGCTATATGATAAGGTAGATTTTTATTTGCTACTTCCTCTATTACTTTTACATTAAACATATTACAGTTGATATGTGATTCTCCAAAAACAAGCTCACCGTTTTCATCAACTCTTTCTGCCATTTCTTGAGTTATTTCTGTATACTCTACAACTCCTGGTTTTCCATTTCTTCTACAGAATACACCAACTTTTTCGCTTGGATTAGCTTTAACAGTGCTCTTTCCACCAGCTAATACCTTCTTATCTATCATTATTCCTAATAGAATTGGATCTACCATTTTAACTAAAACATTATCCACTGGTCCAACAAAAGCCCACTCAACGCCTCTTTTTTCCATGTCTTCTGTTATTCCATTTTTCTTCATTGATTGGAATATTCCACCATGACCATCAGCAGCTTCTTTAATAACACCCTGCTCATTAATTAATATTTTTCCACTTTCATCACACATTGGTAATTTTCCTTGTTGGAAAAATTTAATAGAATTCTTATCATATCCAAAATAATTATTATCTTCAAAGAATTTTACAGTATCTTCATGATTTTCTTTTCCAGTCATTACATACCATGGAATTATAACTCCATATTTTTCATTGTTTTCCTTTAAAGTATCAATTAATATTTCAAAAATTGATTTGTGTGAATCAAGACCTATATCAAAAGTTCCCTTTGGTCCGCTATGACCAAGTCTTGTACCTTGACCTCCAGCCATAGTAACAACTGAATATTTGCCATCTTTTATAGCCTTTTCACCAATTTCAAGATACTTTTTATAGTCTTCTTCATTTAATTTTTCTTTGTCAACATATGCTATTGATTCTATTACATCATTATTGAAATTAATTTCATTTTTTGTTGTTTCAAATAAATCTGCAACTTGTTTAAAATCAATTCTTTCTATTTGACATTCAAGCTCTTTTTTTGTTTTTTCATCTGCTCGATCATATGCCTTAAGTATTTGCATTTGATTGTATTCTTCAAGCTTTGATTTCATCTCATTGTAATCCATATTGACTCCTCCATAAAATATTATTCCATAATACTATAACATTTTATTTTATTAGTCAATATTTTATTATCTATATAATTTTTTTTATTGAAAATTCTCCTCTTGTATTTAACATTTTTTTATAATTTTCTCTATTAATTATAGTGCTCAATGCCTCATTTTCATTAATTTGATAGCAGTTCACTATTTTTATTTTTTCATTTTTATTTTTATAAAAATTTTCTATACTTTTATTTTTTTCATTAATAAAATTTTCTTTTCCAGAAACAATAAAAATCTTTTCTTTATCGCAATATTCATCTTCTTCAACTGTATAATTCCACTTTATATTTTTTATTTCATTTTTACTTTTTAAATCTAATTTTTCTAATAATGTTTTAAATTTATCTTCTATACTATTTTCAAATTCCATGTATATTTTGTTTTCTTTTACATTTCTATTTATGTATGGCATTAGCATAACTGTTAAATGCCAATCACTTGCATAAAAGCAACAAACCTTATCTATACACTTATTAAACTTCATAACGAAGCCTCCCTCATAGTTCAAGATTTTAACACCCTAAAAATATGGTGTCAATTTAAATCGCCCCCGTTTTTTCGACATATTATGCCTGTATAAATAATTTGTATTTGTGAATAATTTAATAAACATTGTTTGGAGGCCTTTATGAAAATTTCAAAATATTCTTTTTTTAAAAATATTCTATTATTTTCATTATTTTTTTTATTTATTTTTACATTAGCTAAATCATATTCTGATTTTATTTTTTCAAATATTTCTAATAATTTTTTAAGATTACACATTGTCGCAAATAGCGATTCTACTGGAGATCAACTTGTGAAATATCAAATTAGAGATTCTATTTTAAATTATATTTCGCCATATTTAAAAAATGCTAAAAATAAGCAAGACGCAATTAATACATTAAATAATAATATTGACGAATTTTACAAAATTTCAGAAAAAATTTTAAAAGAAAACAACTTAAATTATCCTATAAAAATATCTGTTGGTAATTTTAAATTTCCAACAAAAGATTATTCAAATTTTACATTACCTGAAGGTAATTATGATGCATTAAAAATCGAACTTGGTAGCTCTTCTGGGCAAAATTGGTGGTGCGTAATGTTTCCATCTCTATGCTTAATTGATTCAAACAATATCTTCTCTTCAAATTCATCTATAGATGTACTAAATAACTGTTTAAATCAAGAGGAATTGTCTATTGTAACAAAAAATGATTCTTCTCCAGATATAAAATTTAAATTTAAGCTTATTGAATTAATTGAAAATCTATAGTTTTTATTGTCAAAAAAACAATTTTATGTTATATATAGAGAGATTACTTTGGTGGAGGTATTAAATTGGAAAAATTAGTTATTCAAGGTAGAACAAGATTAGAAGGAGAAGTTACAATAAGTGGAGCAAAGAATGCTGCAGTTGCATTAATTCCTGCCACATTATTAATAAAAGGTGTTTGTACATTAGAGAATTTACCAAATATAAGCGACGTACAAATCCAATGTGAAATATTAAAAGATTTAGGTGCTACAGTTGAATGGTTAGATCCTAATACAGCTAGAATAGATACAACAAACATAACTAGCCATAAAGCACCATTAGATAAAACAAGTAAATTTAGAGCATCATATTATTTGATAGGAGCTCTTTTAAGTAGATGCCATAACGTTGAAGTTGGCTTACCTGGAGGATGCAATTTAGGTGCTCGTCCTATAGACCAACACGTAAAAGGTTTTGAAGCGTTAGGTGCTACAGTTGATGTCGCTACAGGAAAAGTTGTTGCACATGCTGATGAATTAGTTGGTGCATCAATATATATGGATACAGTCTCTGTAGGTGCTACAATAAATATTATGCTAGCATCAGTTTTCGCAAAAGGAACAACTACAATAGATAATGCTGCTAAAGAACCTCATATCGTTGATGTGGCTAACTTTTTAAACTCTATAGGTGCAGACATACGTGGTGCTGGTACAGATATCATAAAAATTAATGGTGTTGAAAAACTAAAAAGTAATTCAACATATTCAGTTGTACCAGATCAAATTGAGGCTGGAACATTTATGCTTGCAGCTATGGCTACTCAAGGAGATATAGTCTTAAAGAATTGTATAAGTGAGCATTTAGATTGTCTTACAGCAAAAATAATAGAGATGGGCGGTAAAGTAATTGAGTCAGGTGATGAAATCAGAGTTACTTGCGATAAAAGACCTAAAAAAACAAATATAAAAACCGCACCATACCCTGGATTTCCTACAGATTTACAAGCTCAAATGGGCGTTGTATTAGCTCTTGCAGAAGGAACAAGTGTAATTTCAGAAAACATTTGGGAATCAAGATTTCAATACACATATGAATTAATTAAAATGGGAGCTAAAATAACATCTCAAGGAAAAACTGCATTTTTTGAAGGTGTAGAATCTTTATCTGGTGCTCCAGTATCTGCAACAGATTTAAGAGCAGGTGCTGCACTTATAGTTGCTGGAATTGCAGCTGAAGGTACAACAGAACTTTATAACTTGCAACATATCGATAGAGGATATGAAAATATTGAAGAAAAATTCAGAAAACTTGGAGCAAATATCATTAGAATAAGAGAGTAATAAAATGTTTAATTTTTGTAGTTTATATAGTGGAAGTAGTGGTAACAGTTTATTAGTTCAAAGCGATAATACAAATATATTAGTTGATACAGGAGAAAGTGCAAGAAAAATAGAAAATGCACTTTCTTCTATTGATGTTTCAGCAGAAAAAATTGACGCAATAATTATTACACATGAACACATTGATCATGTAAAAAGTTTAGGAACATTATCAAAAAAATATAATATTCCTGTTTATGCAACCGATGGAACTTGGGCTTCTATGCAAGATCAATCTCAAAAAATTGACGATAGTTTAAAACATATAATAACGCCATCAACAGAATTAAATATTGGGAAACTAATAATTGATCCATTTTCAATTCCGCATGACGCAACAAATCCTTGTGGTTTTAATATAAAATACGATAATAAACAAATAAGTATTGCTACTGACCTAGGACACGTTACAAACGAAATTCTTGAGAAACTAGAGCCAAGCTCTTTTATTTTACTAGAATCAAACTATGATCCTGAAATATTAAAATTTTCTAAATACCCATACTATTTGAAAAAAAGAATTTCTGGAGAATATGGCCATTTATCAAATATTGAAGCTGGCAAGTTAATATCTAATTTATCAAAAAAGAATTTAAAATCTGTAATGCTCGGACATCTTAGCAAAGAAAATAATTTTCCTGAGCTTGCCTATAAAACTGTAGCAGATGAACTAATAAATCAAAATTGCGATTTATCAAAAATAGAGCTAAACGTCGCTGCAAGAGATAAAAGATCTAAAATAATAAAAATATGATAAGGAGAAATAAATGTTACATATAAATATTGTTTGTGTTGGAAAATTAAAAGAAAAATATTTACAAGATGCAATATCTGAGTACTCAAAAAGATTAACAAAATATTGCTCTTTATCTATTACTGAATTACCAGATGAAAAATTACCAAATAATTTAAGTGATTCATTAATTAATATTATTAAGGAAAAAGAGTCTGATAATATAATGTCTCATACTGAAAAGAATTCTTATATTATTGCTCTTGATTTACATGGAAAACAATTTTCATCTGAAGAATTTTCAGAAAAAATAATGAATATTTCTACAAATAGTTCAAGCACTATTACATTTATCATTGGTGGTACGTTAGGATTATCAGATAAATTATTACTAGTCTCGAATGAATTAATATGTTTTTCAAAAATGACATTTCCACATCAATTAATTAGAGTATTTTTACTTGAACAATTATTTAGAGCTTTTAAAATATCTAATAACGAAACTTATCATAGATAATAAATTTATAAATTGAATGTAGAGGAAAATTATCCTAAATATTTTACATTTTTGTTATAGGGGTACGTAAAAGGGATTATATAAAAATTGAAAAGGGGGCTTTTCATATGTATAATGTATTTTCCTCTACAAAATTAAAAACGAATAATAAAATTCTAAAAAATTATAGAATAAATTCTTTTGAATTAAATCTTTGAAAAAAATAATTTGAATTCTAAATTTCACATTTTCAATGATACTCTCAAACCCTTGAAATGTCAAGGAAAACTTCATGACATAATTCGACAAAAAATCACAGAGCATATTATTCCAACTGCGTCAGCAAATAGCGCAGCAATTAAAACATCTTTATTTATTTTCACCTTTAAACCAGCTGTATATACAGCAATTGTATATATTGTAGTCTCAGTTGATCCCATTATTACAGAAGCAACTTTTCCAATATAACTATCTACCCCATTATTTTTCATTATATCCGTTGCTATTCCTATTGCGCCACTACCAGATATAGGTCTTATCAAAGCAAGTGGAATTATTTCTGTCGGAAAATTTATTATTCTAGTTATTGGATTAATTATTTTTATTACCATATCCATTATTCCTGAATTTCTGAGTAGGCCAATTGAAAAAAATATTCCTATTAATGTAGGAAATATTTTTATTGTAATTTCAATCCCCTCTTTTGCCCCATCAATAAATAAATCAAATGTATCTTTCTTTTCTTTAACAGCAAATATTATTATTATAAGTATTACTAATGGCATAGCCATTAGTGAAATATACGAAATCATATTTATTTTTCCCTTTTAATTAATAATTTTAAGCAAAAAATCCCACTTAAAGCTGCACAAATTGTAGCCAGCCACACCGGCACTATTATTTGTGTTGGATTTTTAGAGCCAAGCGATTTTCTAATAGAAAAAATTGTCGTTGGTATTAGCTGTATAGAAGCTGTATTAATTAAAATAAACATTTTCATCGAATTACTTAATTTATTATATTTATTTTTTTCGGCATTTTTTATTTTATTATTTTCATTATTCATGCTCTGCATTGCCTTTATTCCTATTGGTGTTGCAGCATTTCCAAGACCTAAAAAATTTGAAATAATATTCATAGAAATTTCTTTTTTTATTTTTTTTGAATTTTTAATATCTGGAAATAAAAAATTTAAAATAGGATTTAATATTCTGCACAATTTATTAATTAATGATGTACTACAAGCAATTTTCATAATTCCACTCCACAAACACATTGTTCCAACAAGCGAAATTGTAATTGTTATTGCATTTTCAGTAGAATCAAAAATTGCACTATTTATTTCTTGAATATTTCCAAATAATACTGCATAAAAAATTGAAAAAATAATAAAAAGTGGCCATATTTTATTTAACATTTTTCCTCCAATTAATAAAAATGTATTCATCAAAAAAAATATTATTCAAAATAAAAAAAGGGACGGACTCATTTTTTAAGTACATGCTTTAAAAATGAGTCCGTCCCTTTTTTGTTCCTTTTTTTTTCCGTCCCCAAAATTATTTATCCAAAAATTGCATATAAATATCATTCTTTTTTACTCCATTATTTTTTGCAATTTTTTTAATTATTTCATTTTTTGATAATCCTTGCTTTTCATATAATTCATATTGCTCTTCTATTGATAATTCAGCATTTTCATTAACTTCTTCAATAGCATTTCCCTCAATTAAAATAATCATTTCTCCTTTTATTTGATCAATTTCATTTATTATTTTTGAAACATTTCCTCTAATAAAACTTTCATGTATTTTAGTTAATTCCCTTGCAAGAACAATATTTACATCACCTAAATATTTATAAATATCGTTTAGCGTTGCAACAATTTTATGTGGTGCCTCATATAAAATAATCGTTTTATTTTCTTTTTTTAGCTCTTCAAATTTATTATTTCTTAATTTTTTATTAATTGGTAAAAATCCATAAAAGGCAAATTCTTTTGTATCTAGTCCTGAGCAAATTAACGCATTTACTAATGCACATGCACCTGGCACTGGAATAATTTCAATATTATTTTCTATTGCTTTTTTTACTATAAATTCTCCAGGGTCTGAAATTGCTGGAGTCCCTGCATCAGTAATTAATGCAATATTCTGTCCATCTATTAATTTTTCAATTAATCCATCCGTTTTTATTTCTTCATTATGCCTATGATAACTAATAAGAGGCTTAGATATTTCTAAATGATTTAGCAATTTTAAACTATGTCTTGTATCTTCTGCAGCAATAATATCAACTTCTTTTAAGACTCTAATAGCCCTCAAAGTAATATCTTCAAGATTTCCAATTGGTGTTGCAACTAAATATAATTTTCCACTCATTTTTTTCGGTTTTACTACCTGTTCTCCCTTCTTTTTTTAATACTTATAAATATTATCTTATAATTTGTTATATATTTTTAAAATTTCTTCAGTATATTCTCCATTCTCCTCATAAACATATAAAGGCTTTTCCACTTTCAAAAATGATTTTCCATTTTTTACTGCTTCAATCAAAACCAGCTTACAGTCACTGTTTTTATTAGAATAAACCATTCTTATTTTTTTAGGTTCCATTTTATTTTTTCTCATTTCTGAAAGAATATCAACAAGTCGTTCTGCTCTATGAACCATGTATAAAGACCCCTTGTCTTTTAACATTTTAAAGCTAACCTTAATAAAATCTTCCAAATTTGCTTCAACTTCATGTCTTGAAATTAATTTTGTTTTATTTTCATTTATCCCACCAGAATTAGATTTTTTATATGGCGGATTTGTAACTATTGCATCAAAATAATCAATTTTTAATTTATTTTCTAAATCTTTAATATTACAATTAATTATTTCGAATTTATCTTCTAAATTATTTAGCTTAATACTTCTATTTGCCATATCAGCAATATCTGGCTGAATTTCAATACCAAAAACTTTTTTAATTTCTGTTTTTGCAATTAATAAAAAGCCTAAAATTCCGGTACCTGTACCTAAATCCAAAACATTACTATTTTTCCTAATATTTTTTGAAAAATCAGATAATAAAACACTATCTATTCCATAACAAAATCCGTCGTTCTTTTGAATTATTTTTAGGTTATTTATTTCCAAATCATCAATTCTTTCATTTTCTTTTATGTTTTCCACAGATAATCCTCTTCCTGTTAACAATTTTTATAAATATCCTATATTATATAATAAAAATACAATTTTTTAAAGAGTTATTTAAAAGAAAGCGGTGATTATCATTAATTCTAAATATTTAACATGTAAAAAAATAAATAAAAAAAATAATACCTTAAATTCTTTATTCCAAGTTGAACAATTTTTAAATAAACTATCAAACGTGAAAAGCCTTTATTCTCTAGCGAGAAAAATAACTAAAAAATAAAATTCAATCTGCCTTTTTTATAAAAATCTTTAATTTTTTTATAATTTAATTTATTTATTATTTATTTTTAATTATTTAATCCTCATCTATAAATAATTGCTCAAACTTAATATTACTATTTTTAAACGATTTATTTTCTTCTCCATCTATTAATATTTTTACACAATTTATTTCTGTAAATTGCGTCATTGTATTTACAATCTGCCCTATTATTAGGCCTTGTTTTTCGACGTTTTCATCTGCATTCTCTATAAATTCTTTTGAAAAATCTATTATTAAACATTCACCATCTTTTTTTATATTATTTACCCTAGTACCATTTGGAATATAGCTTTTTAAATTATCCGATTTTGGTCCAGCAATTAATAAATTTAAAACCTCATTATATGGATTATTTATTAATATTTTTGAATCAATTTTCCTTATATCTTCCACTATTTCATTATTTTCATTAACAAAAAATAAATTAATAATTGTTTCTCTAAATTGTTCATCAGATATTTCTTCCTCAGGCACAATTTCTTCATCAATAATTCCATCATTATTAGCATCAATACTTATATTAAAATAAATAATAATTCCTATCAAAATTGTTACAACAATAGACACAACGATTATAATTATTTTCTTTTTTTTCTTATCCATAATCTACCTCCTCATATAAAATTTTTACATTCAATTTTATATTTTCAATATTATTACAGACAAGTTCCAAATATAACCTCCAATCCCAATAATTACAAGCGTTTTTATTTGACAAAATCCGAGTTTCAATATACAATACATTATGAATTATTTATACAAGAAGGAGATTATTATGGAGAATATCTTGCATGTTGGTTTAGACGTAGGATCAACAACTGTAAAAATAGTCGTGCTAGACTCTAATCTAAACGTTATATACCAAAATTACGAAAGACATTTCTCTGATACAAAAAACACCGTTTGCAATGTATTAGAAAAATTAGAAAAAAGTTATCCAAACTCAGAATTTACAATATCTTTAACAGGATCTGGTGCAATGTCTGCAGCCAATTTTTTAAACCTACCTTTTATTCAGGAAGTTGTATCTTGTAAAAAGGCTGTAGAAAAATATATTCCAGAAACAGATGTTGTTATTGAACTTGGTGGAGAGGATGCAAAAATAATATATTTTGATCAATTTATTGAGCAACGTATGAACGGAACTTGTGCCGGTGGTACAGGTGCTTTTATTGACCAAATGGCCTCTTTACTACATACAGATGCTGGCGGTTTAAACGAGCTTGCAAAAAAATATTCAACAATTTATCCAATTGCTTCTCGTTGTGGAGTTTTTGCAAAAACAGATATTCAACCATTATTAAATGAAGGTGCTGCTAAAGAAGATATTGCCGTTTCAATATTCCAAGCAGTTGTAAATCAAACTATTAGCGGTTTAGCTTGTGGTAGACCAATCAGAGGAAATGTTGCATTTTTAGGTGGTCCATTAAACTATTTATCTGAATTAAGACAAAGATTTATTGAAACATTAAAGTTAAAAGACGATGAAATAATTCTTCCAGAAGAAGCACACTTATTTGTTGCAAAGGGCGCAGCAATAACATCTATCGAAAATAAACCAATAACAAATGAAATGTTAAAAAGCAAAATAAATGTATTAAAAGAATCTCACGATTCCACTACAATACCACTAGACCCACTATTTTCAATAGATGCAGACTACGAAGAATTTAAACAAAGACATGCCAAAGATACCGTAAAAAAAGGAAAACTTGAAGGCTTTGAAGGCGATTGCTTTGTTGGTATAGATGCTGGTTCAACAACCACAAAATTGGTATTAATCGATAATGAAGGAAAACTATTATATTCTCTATATGGAAATAATGAAGGAAACCCATTAAAAAGTGTCATGGGAATGTTAAAAAAATTATATTCAGTTCTTCCAGAAAAAGCTGATATTCGCTTTAGTGGTGTTACTGGATATGGTGAACAACTAATAAAAACAGCATTAAAAATAGATTTAAATGAAATAGAAACAATCGCGCATTACACAGCTGCAAAAGAGTTTATGCCAGGAGTTACAAGTATTGTTGATATCGGTGGACAAGATATGAAATATATAAAAATAAAGAAAGGCTCTATCGATAATATAATGCTAAATGAAGCATGCTCTTCAGGATGTGGCTCATTCATAGAAACATTTGCAAAAAGCTTGAATCTATCAATTGAAGAATTCGTTGGTGCTGCAATAGAATCAAGAAAACCTGTTGATTTAGGTTCAAGATGTACAGTATTTATGAATTCAAAAATCAAGCAAGCACAAAAAGAAGGATATTCGGTTGGAGATATATCTGCTGGATTATCTTATTCAGTAATAAAAAATGCTATCCAAAAAGTTATGAAAATAAGAGATGTAAACACACTAGGAAACTCAATTGTTGTGCAAGGTGGAACATTCTATAATGATGCAGTTTTAAGAGCATTTGAATTAATTGTTGGAAAAAATGTAATACGTCCTGATATAGCTGGATTAATGGGAGCATACGGTGCAGCATTACTTGCAAAGCAACAATATGAATCAAACTTAGATATGGAATATCATTCTTCTATTTTAAAATCTGATGAAATTGATAAATTAGAAGTAACAACAACACATGTACGTTGTCAAAATTGTGAAAATCACTGCTTATTAACTATTAATAAATTCAATGATGGAAGCAGATATATTTCTGGAAACAGATGTGAAAAAGGTGCTGGTATAACAAATAAAAACACCGATTTACCAAACTTAATAAAATATAAATATGAGAGATTATTTAATTACATACCATTAACTGAAGACTATGCAAAACGTGGAACAATTGGAATTCCTAGAGTTTTAAATATGTACGAAGATTATCCATTCTGGTTCACATTCTTAACCAACCTAGGATTCAGAGTAATATTATCAGAAAAAAGTAACAGAAAAACATACGAAAAAGGTATTGAATCTATGCCTTCTGAATCTGTATGTTTCCCTGCGAAATTATCACATGGACACATTGTAAGCTTAATAAATAATGGTATTAAGACAATCTTTTATCCATGCGTACCTTATTCAAGAAAAGAATATGAGGATTCAGATAACCACTACAACTGCCCAATAGTTATTTCATATTCTGAAGTATTAAAAAATAATGTTGAAGAGCTAAAATCTGGAGATATTGAATTTTTAAATCCATTCTTACCATTTGAGCCAGAAAAACTAGCTAAAACAATGTATGAATTACCTGAATTTAAAAAATACAACTTTACTAAAAAAGAGCTATTAATCGCTGCTAAAATGGCTGAACTTGAATATCAAAACTTTAAAAAAGATATTCGTAAAAAGGGTGAAGAAACTTTAAAATACTTAGAAGAAAATAATTTAAAAGGAATTGTTATAGCCGGAAGACCTTACCACACTGACCCTGAAGTTAATCACGGAATTGATACATTAATAACAAGCCTTGGGCTAAGTGTTTTAACTGAAGATAGCGTTTGCCATCTAACCAAGGCAAAACGACCACTAAGAGTTGTTGATCAATGGACATTCCACGCAAGATTATATGCAGCTGCAGACTTAGTTGGAAAGAAAGACTTCTTAGAGCTGGTACAACTTAATTCATTTGGTTGTGGAGTTGACGCTGTAACAACCGATCAAGTTGAAGAAATATTATCAAGCTTTGGAAAAATGTATACTCTAATAAAAATAGATGAAATTAATAACCTAGGTGCCGTTAGAATACGTATTCGTTCACTACTTGCAAGTATGAATAAACGTATTAAACAAAAAGAAGAAGATAATATTGGCGACTATGGAATAAAGAAAATTCCATTCACAAAACAGATGAATGAGAAATATACAATTCTATGTCCTCAAATGGCTCCAATTCATTTTGAATTGATAGAAACAGCTGCAAGAGCATCCGGATATAATATTGAATTACTTAGAGAATGTACAAATCACACCGTTGAAACAGGTCTAAAATACGTAAATAATGATGCATGTTATCCATCAATATTAACAACAGGACAATTCATTGAAGCACTTCAATCTGGAAAATATGATGTAAATAAAACAGCTATAATAATGTCGCAAACTGGTGGTGGATGTAGAGCAACAAACTACATTGGATTCATAAGAAAAGCACTAAAAGATGCAGGATTTCCACAGGTTCCAGTTATATCATTCAATGTTGTAGGAATGGAAAAAAATCCAGGATTTAAAATAACACTTGGATTTATCGAAAGATTATTTAAAGCTGTAATTCTTGGAGATTTAATACAAAAATTATTAACAAAAAATAGAGCATACGAAATACATAAAGGTGAAACTCAAGAACTATATGACTTATGGCTAGAAAAATGTAAGCAAATAGTTACAAAATCATCATTAAAACAGATGAAAAAATTCATCTTCGAAATGGTTGAAGAATTTGAAAAGATTGAATTAGACACTTCTGTTAAAAAGCCAAAAGTCGGAATAGTTGGAGAAGTATTAATAAAATATCATCCTTTCGGAAATAACTTTGTAGCAAATAAATTAGAGCAAGAAGGCGCGGAAGTTATATTACCGGACTTCATGGGATTCATAAAATTTATAGCAACACATAAAATTACATTTAATCAATTAATCAAAACAGGAGCCCTAAAAGCGAGCGTATTTAAATATGCCATAAAATTAATCGACATACTTGAAAAAAGCTCTGTAGAGGCATTGTCGAAGTCTAGAAAGGGATATTTATTACCATGCAACATATGGGAATTAGAAGAAAAGGTAAAAGGAATTTTATCAATTGGAAATCAAACTGGTGAAGGATGGTTCTTAACAGCTGAAATGGTAGAATATATCGAACATGGAATTTCAAATATAGTTTGTGTTCAACCTTTTGCATGTTTACCAAACCACGTTGTTGGTAAAGGTGTTATAAAAACAATTCGTAGCAAATATCCAAATGCAAACATCGCACCAATTGATTATGACCCAGGAGCAAGTGAAGCAAACCAAACTAATAGATTAAAACTATTAATGACAGTAGCAAAAGATAATTTAAAAAGAGAAAATAACAAAAAATAAGAAATTCATAAGAATTTCCTATACTATAAAAAACCCAGTCAGGAGTTATCTCCATGACTGGGTTTTTATTTACATTATCGCTTTAAACTTAAGATGATATCATTTATTTAGTTTTTCTTCTTACTACAGCTGTTCCAGCAGCAAGTATCATTGTAAATCCTAATGCTATAGTTACATAGATTATTACCTCTGAACCTGTCTTGATTGATACTAACATATCTTGTTTTCCTCTGTTATCTTCTGTTAAGTCTTTAGCATCAAACTCATTTTCATACTTAGCAATGTGAGCTTCATTTGATTTTAATCCGATTGTGCTTTCTGATAGCTTCCACTCAAACGTTACATTTACTACTGTGCTTTCACCTGGCTCAAGTTTTACTTCTGATAAGCTTGTTGTTACAGCTCTTTCACCATCCATAGTCCAAGCATCATTTTCAACTAGCTTGAATCCTTCTGGCATGATGTCTTCAATTTCTGTAGCATATCCTGGTATTTCGCCAACGTTCTTAACTAGTAATCCGTATGTTACAGTAATCTTTGTACTATTTACTAGGCTCTTCTTAACATCGATCTTTACAAGTTCTCCTCTTCTATCATATCCATAGTTTCTTTCTTCTGTTCCTTCTTTGTTTTCAATCTTAACTGTCTCTATATATTTTTCTATGTCTAAGTCGAAGAATTGTACATAAACTTTCTCTGATGTTTCATCATTCTCTGTGTTGTCATCGTTTTTATTTGGCATTATTTGAACTTTATTTTCTATGATTCTATCAGTTGATGTTATTCTACTTTCGTCTACTCTAAATAGTACTTCGACATCTAAGCTACTTACTCTTGATTCATCTTCTGGATTATTCTCATCTGCAATGTGAAGTGCATCTATATTCTTTCCTACTAGGTAATCTGTAGCAACTACATTAGCCTCTTCAGGGTTATTAGTTACAACTAGATTTCCATTTTCTGTTGCTTTAAACATATTCCATCCGTACTTTGTATTTATCTCATTATCTGGTACAAATACTAATCCATCTGGTATATATTCAATTACTCTCTTACCTTTTGCTCTAACTTCACTTTCATTATACATACGAATTGTATATGTAATGTTTTGTTTATTTGCAGTTTTCTCTATTGTATCGTTTGTTTTGTAAGAAACTTTTCCATCTTCTGAAACTGTTACTTCTGGCTCTCTATCTGTTATTGCTGTTCCATTAATGTTGCTTATGAATTTCTTAATAGCTAAGTCATATTTTTCTTCTTTCTTCGTTGTGATATCAATTATAACCTTCTTATTTACTTCATCTATAACTACTTTAAATCCGTCTTTTTCTTCATATACTGGTACAAATTCATATTTATTCTTTTCTGTATTTAATATTCTTCTTAGCTCAACTACTCCTGGATTTTCTTTGCTTACTACTGTCTTGCAATATTCTGGAGTTTCAGTTTCATAAACTGTATATGTTTCTGTTCCTAAATCTGTTAACTCAATATCAGAAATCTTTAAGATTCCGTTTGTTGTGTAGTTTTCAATTCTATGAACTGGTTGTCCTTCGCCATCTACTCCACCATACTCAACTGCTAGCTTAGCTTCCTCAATTTCATCTTCACCAGCTGTATATCTAACCTCTAGCTCATATGGTCTAAGCTCAATGTATGTATATGTTACTGTTTGATCGTCTGCTTTAAATATTCCAGTTTCATTATCAGGTAAATTATCCTCATCTAATCTGTATCCAGGTATTACTACTCTATCAACTCCATAGTTTGTTCCTATTTCACCCTCAAGCAATGTGCTTGGATTAATTTCCTCGCCTGTTAAATTATCTACATATTCTACATATACTTTTCCAATTGGAATTATGATTTTCTCGTAGTATACGTTAATTACGTTCTTGCTCTCATCAGCCTTAATGATTAATGGTAATTCTTCTTCTTCGCCATTATCATTTAAAGCTCTAGCCTTAATTAACTCATATCCACCTGGACATTTATCTGTATATGAGCTTATGCTTCTTCCAAATTTAGCGCTTGATGTTTCTTTAAGCGATGTGTTTTCTACACCATCAATAAAGTAATGAACTGTATAATTAAAGTTTGATCTCTTGTAGTATACATTTATTATATTCTTTGTTTCATCAGCTTTTATGATTAATGGTAATTCTGCTTCATCACCATTATCATCAATTGCTTTTGCCCTATCTAATTCAAATCCTTCAACTGCTTTTTCTGGATATGTTGAAATTTCCTCACCTATTGTTGAATTCTTATTCTCTTTCTTAGCAGTATCTTCTTGGAATTCTCCATTTAAATTCTCATAGAAGTAGTGAATTTCATATCCAAGTTCATCTTTGATGTAGTATACATTTATCTTGTTCTTTGTTTCATCAGATTTAATTACAAGTGGCATTTCACCTTCAGATCCGTCTGCTTTTAAAGCTTTTGCTTTTTCAAACTTGAATCCAGGTTTTACTTTTCCAGTATATGTTGTGATTTCTGAACCAAATACTGCACTATTTGTAAGCTCTGCTTTTGATTCATCTTCAGCATATGAGTTTTCACCATTCTCATAGAAGTAATGAACTTCATAATTAAATGATGCTTTCTTGTAGAATACTTTCATTACGTTATTTGCTACTGTTGATGTGATTGTCATTGGTTTATTTTCTGTTTTATCTAGCTCATAACCATCAATATTCTTATCTTCATATTCATCAATTACTGTTCCAAGTAAAGCTGTATCTGTAACAGTCTTATCTTCATTCTTTACATTGTCATAGTAGTATTCAATGCTATATCCGAATGTATCTTTTACATAGTAAACCTTCATTACGTTATTTGCTGCATTTGATGTTATTGTCATTGGTTTATTTTCTGTCTTTTCAAACTTATATCCATCGATATTCTTATCATCGTAATTATTTATTGTGCTTCCGAATTCAGCCGTTCCTGTTACTGTCTTGTCAGCATCTTTTACGTTATCATAGTAATACTCGATTGAATATCCAAAATTATCTTTAATGTAGTATACTCTTATCTTATTCTTGTTTACATCAGATTTAATTGTTAATGGTAATTCTCCCTCAACTCCATTTTCATCTAAAGCTTTTGCTGTACTAAATTTGTATCCATCAATTGGCTTAGCTTCATAATCACTTACTGTGCTTCCAAATTTAGCTGTTCCAGTCTCTGTTTTAGAATCATCTATTACTCCACCATAATAGTATTCTACTGAATATGCAAAGTCATCCTTTACATAGTAAACTTTCATTACATTGTTTGCAGCGTTTGATGTTACTGTTAATGGCTTATTCTCTGTCTTATCAAACTTGTATCCATCTATTACTTTATCTTCGTAATCTTCTATTACGCTTCCGAACGTTGCACGTCCGCTTACTGTTTTCTCAGCATCTTTAACATTATCATAGTAGTATTCTATTGAATAACTAAAGTTATCTTTTACATAGTAAACCTTCATTACATTATCTTCAGCAATTGAAGTTATTGTTAATGGCTTATTCTCTGTCTTATCAAATCTGTATCCATCAATATTCTTATCTGCGTAACTATCTATAACTGAACCAAATTCTGCTGTTCCTGTTACAGTCTTTTCAGCATCTTTTACATTGTCATAGTAGTACTCGATTGAATATTCAAAGTTATCTTTTACATAGTAAACCTTCATTACGTTATTTGCTGCATTTGATGTTATTGTCATTGGTTTATTTTCTGTTTTATCAAACTTATATCCATCGATATTCTTATCTGAATAACTATCTATAACTGAACCAAATTCAGCTGTTCCTGTTACAGTCTTTTCAGCATCTTTTACATTGTCATAGTAGTACTCAATTGAATATCCAAAGTTATCTTTTACATAGTAAACTTTCATTACGTTGTTTGCTACATTCGATGTAATTGTCATTGGTTTATTTTCTGTTTTATCAAACTTATATCCATCAATATTCTTATCTTCATAGCTATCTATTACACTTGCAAATTCTGCTGTTCCAGTTACTGTCTTCTCATCATCTTTTACGTTGTCGTAATAGTACTCAATGCTATATCCAAAGTTGTCTTTTACGTAATATACATTAATTATGTTTTTAGTTGTATCCGCTTTAATTACTAATGGTAATGGACCTTCGTCACCATTATTATCTAAGGCTCTTGCTTTTTCAAATTTATATCCATCTATTGATTTTTCAACATAGTTTTCAATTTGCTCACCAATTGTTGAGTTAGCAGATTCTCTTAGTGAAGCATTCTCTACTCCATCATAGAAGTAATGTACTTCATATCCAAGAGCATCTTTGATGTAATATACATTTATTCTATTATTGCTTACATCAGATTTTATAATCAATGGTAGTGGACCTTCATCACCATTTTCATCTAATGCTCTAGTTTTTTCTAGCTTATATCCAGGAATGTTTTTGTCTGTATAATCTGAAATTGATGTTCCAAATACAGCACTTAATCCTGTTTCAGCTTTTGTAGTATCCTCTACACCTTCATAATAGTAATGAATTTCGTATGCAAATGTATCTTTTACATAGTAAACTTTCATTACGTTATTTGCTGCATTTGATGTGATTGTCATTGGTTTATTTTCTGTTCTGTCTAACTTGTATCCGTCGATATTCTTATCTTCGTAATTATCTATTACGCTTGCAAATTCTGCTGTTCCTGTTACAGTCTTTTCAGCATCTTTTACGTTGTCGTAGTAGTACTCAATTGAATATCCGAAGTTATCTTTTATATAGTAAACCTTCATTACGTTGTTTGCTGTATTTGATGTGATTGTCATTGGTTTATTTTCTGTTCTATCTAACTTATATCCGTCGATATTCTTATCTTCGTAATTATCTATTACGCTTGCAAATTCTGC